>NZ_SMDQ01000028.1 GCF_012911975.1 Nodosilinea sp. P-1105
CCTTGCCCGTCAGTCACTAAAAGCACAAACCCTCAGTCCCTTTCACTTAGAGGGTTTCCCGGCTTAAATCACACCCCAAATTCGTTGAGATAAACCTCGGAATGCCCCAAATTTCTAAGAAATCGTTTGACCCCAATCTTTTTTTTCAAAAAGTCGGCTTCATCTTGGGCCAGTTGCTTGCGCTCAAAGGCGTAGGGTTGCCGCTCTAGAACTTGGGCATAGATTTGATACAGGGCGCATTGCCGTTCTTCTCGGGCAGATTGGTAACTGACCGTAATCTCTTGAATTGCAAATTCATCAGCAGATGTCATGGTAAATCGTCCTGCTACTACAGGCAAAGCCAACAAACGTTACCCCGACCCAAGCCGACGACTCGGTGAACAATCGGCACAGGGAAACTGGAGATAGCCACCTTACCTAGGGCTGGCTAAACGCGACTGCGGAAAGGCTGTATAGCCCCGCTACCGTGATAGTTGTAGATTGCCCAGGGGCGATCGCAGGCTCCCCGATTGATTCATTTCTTAATATCTAACATCTCGACAATGCCCATCATGCCTTGATCTTCGTGGTCTAGCATGTGACAGTGGTAAACCGTTTTGCCCACAAATTGGCGAAAGGCAATCCGAATGGTGGCGGTTTCGTAGGCAGGCACATTCACCACGTCTTTCCAGGCTTTGAGCGGTTCCGGTTGGCCGTTGCGGGCCACCACTTGAAACGGGTTGGTGTGCAAATGGAAGGAATGATCCATCCCCGCCCGGTTGATGATCACCCAGTCTTCTACGGTGCCGACGTTGACCTGTACATCGACCCGGTGATGGTCGAAGGCACGGCCATTGATTAAAAATTGGTCGCCGGTTTCGGGGTCAAGACCGTGGTCTAGAACAAATTCTCGGGTGGTGGTGGGTTCCGGTAAGGGATCTACTGTTCCCAGTGTTTCTGGCCAATCCCCTGCTACCCTGGGCGCCCCATAGTTGATCTGGGCGATGGGCAAGGGCTCGGTTTGCCCCAAGCTACCCATGTGGCCACCATGGCGGTTTGCCATCCCTGCCATCATGTCAGCCAAGCCGCGATCGTAGGGCAGGGTGACGAGGGGGTAAGTTCCTGGGGGCTGATCACCGGGAATCAGCATATCCACCCGCTCCCCAGGGGACAGCAGCACCTCATCTTGGGCGGTGGGGGCCTGGAGTGTGCCACCATCGGTAGCTATCAGCCACCAGGGATGGTTCTGGAGTCGCAGCCGGTAGATCCGAGAAGGAGAGGCGTTCAATAGCCGCAACCGCAGCAGCCCGCCCAGGGCCAGGGAGAGAGCGGGGTTGGCCTGGCCATTGGCGGTGATCAGGTCCCCTTCTCGCCCCCACATGCGGGCCATGGGCATGGGCTCTCGGACCTGGCCCTGGCGGTTGAGATCAAAATCTTGCAGCACCAGTACGGTCTCCTGGGCTGACTGCAGGGCGGGCAGTCGATCATCTGCCCCGCGCACGATGAACTCTCCGGCCAATCCGCTAAAGAGTTGCTGGGCCACGAGCCCATGGTAGTGGGGGTGATACCAAAATAGGCCAGCTGGATGGTCGGCAGGAATATCAAAAACGTAGTCAACGGTTTCGTTAGGGTTAACCGCTCGAAACGGGTTGTCGGCTAGCCCGGTGGGATCAACGTGGAGGCCGTGAAAATGGAGGTTAGTGGGCTGTTCAAGCTGGTTGGTAAAGCGAATTTGGACGCGATCGCCAGGGTTGACCTCTAACCTAGGGCCAGGCACCTGCTGGTTATAGGTCATTAGCTGGGCCGTACGACCAGCCAAAGGTACAGAGGTCAGCTGGGCGGTCAAATCTACCTCTAGCAACCCAGCTTGGCTGCGGTACAGGGTTGATTTGGGGGCAGATAGCTGGCTTGTGGCACAACGGGGTAGTAGGGCGATCCCAGCGATCGCCGTAGAGAAGGCTAAAAATTGTCGCCGGTCCATCCGCCCCTAATGTGTGGTGAAGACTACCCTCTTATTTTAAGGGGTGATTTTTAAACAGGTTATTTTGAAAGGTAAAGCGATCGCGGTTGGCGATCCAGCGATAGGCTGGCCCAATCAATCCATCTCTCCATGGAGCTGGAGATTTGAGCTATGGTAAAGGCACGAGCTTAGGGAGTAAACCGATGGCAACCACTACTGTTCTAAATCCGCCAGCGCTAATGCGCATTGGTGACCTTAGCCGCCAGAGCCAAGTGCCGATTAAAACCATTCGGTATTACGAAGAACTGGGACTACTAAGCGCTGAGAGCCGTAGCGAAGGAGGGTTTCGCCAATTTTCGCCCAGTTGCTTGCAGCGGCTAAACTTTATCAAGCAAGCTAAGGCGCTGGGGCTGAGTCTGCAAGAGATTCACCACATTTTGCAGATTTATGACGAAGGGCAAAAACCCTGTGACGAGGTGAAGCAAACTCTGCACAGCAAAATTCAAGACATTGAGCAGCGAATTCAGCAATTGAGCTTGCTGAAGGCCCATCTTCAACAACTACTCACCGACGCCGATGTCACGACCCAGCCAGGGGCTACCATATGCCCCATCATTGAGCATCAGGGGTAAGCGATGTTTTCTCGTTGGCGATCGCGGCTTGTTGGGCCGTTAGCAGTTGCTGAATCCCTGTTTCTCCCAGGTCCAGCATTTGGTTCAACTGCTGACGGCTAAAGCTGCCCTCTTCGGCAGTGCCTTGCATTTCTACAATGGCCAGATTTTCGTTCAGCACCAGGTTAAAGTCCACTGCGGCCGCCACATCTTCTTCGTATTTCAAGTCCAGCAACGCCTGCTGGTCTACCAGGCCGATTGACACTGCCGCCACCTGATGGACTAAAGGAGATTGGGCTAAATCACCGCGATCGAGCAGGCTCTGGATGGCATCCTGGAGGGCGACAAAGCCCCCGGTAATCGAGGCCGTGCGGGTGCCTGCATCCGCTTGTAGCACATCCGCATCCACCGTCAGGGTGCGCTCCCCCAGTCGGGCAAAGTCGAGGGTAGAGCGCAAGCTGCGACCAATGAGCCGTTGAATCTCCTGGGTCCGACCAGACAACTTCAACAGTTCTCGGGAATGGCGCTGCGGCGTAGCCCCCGGCAGCATTCGGTATTCTGCGGTTAGCCAGCCCTGGCCCGATCCTTCCAGAAATCGGGGCACCCCGTCTGTTACCGAAACGGTGCATAGCACTTTGGTGTTGCCACAGTGGGTCAGCACTGACCCGGCGGCATACTTGGTAAAGTGTCGTTCAAACTTGACAGGTCGGAGTTGATCAGGACGTCGACCATCTGGGCGCTGCCAAACCATAAAGGCTCCCTTAACGATGCCGTCCCTAGAATACAGCAGGCTGGGTTGCGCGGATCGGGTCAATTAGCGGCGGCAAGGAACAAAAATATCGCTAGCAATACATTTGAACTTAAAATACATCTAGGGTTACTTAGCGATTCACAGGGTAAAAAGTACGCTATATTTAGCCCAGCCTTTCCCAATATTGCCCCTAGTCAGTGGTCTGATGGTCTCTCAACTTAAAGTTACTGGTTTCTCCAATGCTCCCCAGGGGGCGATCGCCCGCCACCCCCTATTACAAACCGTTGAGGGAACGGTACAGGTGTTTACCGCTGTACACCGTAGCTTTTTCACCAATGTGATGGTGCAGGCCCTACGCATTGCCGACCAGGGTAAGGCCGTGCTGGTGGTGCAATTCCTCAAAGGAGGCATGCATCAGGGGCCTGATCACCCTATGCAGCTAGGTCAAAACCTCGACTGGGTACGCTGCGCCATGCCCAGCTGTATCCATGGTCCAGACGTAACCGCGACCGAGCAGCAGGCTGTACAAGACCTGTGGCGGCACACCCAACAGTTGGTTAGTAAAGGACGCTACGGCTTGGTGGTGCTGGATGAGTTGAGCCTGGCGGTCAATTACCAACTAATTCCCACCCAAGAGGTGATTGACTTAGTCCAGCAGCGTCCCCCCCAGGTGGATGTGATTTTAACTGGCCCAGAAATGCCCGAAGCCATCCTCGGCATCGCTGACCAAGTGACTGAATTTCGCCGTCAGTTTTTACCCTAGGGCTACCTGGCAGCAATCTGACTACCGCTGCTGAGGGTGTCAGGTATCAGGTGTCAGGTGTCAGGAATAGTTAGCTGTCCTCTGCCTTTTGCCTTTTGCCTTTTGCCTTCCGCCCTCTGCCCTCTGCCTCGTTACACCGCCTTACCCCACTAACTATGATTAAAAACGACGCCTGGATTCATAAAATGGCCACCGCTGGGATGATTCATCCCTTCCAACCATCCCTAGTTAGACATGTGGAGCAAGGAGACAGTGGCCCGGCCCAAGCCGTGATTAGCTATGGGCTTTCATCCTACGGGTATGACATTCGTCTATCCCCGGCAGAGTTTCGTATCTTTCGCCACATTCCTGGCACCGTGGTCGATCCCAAGCGCTTTAGCCCCGACAACCTGGAACCCACGGCCCTGAAAACCGATGATAGCGGCAGCTACTTTATTTTGCCGGCCCACTCCTATGGTCTCGGGGTGGCCCTGGAAAAAATTGCAGTACCCAACAACATCAGTGTGATTTGCATTGGCAAGTCTACCTATGCCCGCTGTTTTCGGGGAGATACCCGGGTGGCTTTGGTAGATGGTACAGCTCCAACCTTGGCAGACATGGCCGAGCGATCCCGGCAGGGAGAACTATTTTGGGGCTACAGTATTGGTCCCCATGGGCGGCTGATGGTTACTTTGCTGGAGCAACCCCGCTATATCGGGCATGATTCACTCATCGAGATTGTGCTGGATAACGATGAGTCCATTTTTTGCACCCCTGATCACCAGTTTTTAACCCGTGATGGGCGTATGGTTGAGGCACATCAGCTAAGACCCCAGGACTCTCTGATGCCGCTTTATCGCCACCTAGCTAGGGGCTATGAAATGGTGTATCAACCGCTCAACGGCCATCTCTACCCAACCCATCGTCTGAGTGATGAATGGAATCTACGCCACGGTATCTATGCCGCTCAACCCAATAGAACTGGGTCCATTCGAGGTGCCGCTCGGTATCTGAATTGTGATCGATCTGTGTTTAGGCGATTTCCAGAAGAGATCCGGGCGTTCCGAGGCCAAGACGCCAAGAGCACCGCAGGGTATAGAAACCATAAAGTAGCGGCCGTACGTGATGTAGCCGGAACCCATGATGTGTACTGCCTCACTGTGCCTGAAGCTGGAAACTTTGCCTTAGAAGCTGGGGTTTTCGTTCATAACTGCGGCATTATTGCCAACCTGACCCCTGCCGAAGCGGGTTGGCGAGGGCATTTGACGTTGGAGTTCTCTAACTCCTCCAGTGCCGACTGCCGCATTTATGCCAACGAGGGTGTTGTCCAGTTGATTTTCTTTGAAGGGGAACCCTGCCAAGTCAGCTATGACACTCGCCAGGGCAAATACCAGGACCAGGGGGAGCAGGTCACCCTGGCTAAGGTATAAAGCATCGGTACAGTATGCAAGATCCCAGGGTTCTGCTCTGGGATATTCCAAAATTCCGGGCTAACCAGTCTAAGAACCCTGGGATCTGTACCGGCGTTATAGGGATTAAAGACGTCTGAGTACTATCCTGTCTTATGTGAATCGTGGAAAGTCTACGACACCCTGACTAAAACCACATTTTCCTCGATTTTAGCTTCAAACTGACCTAGAGCCTGGCTGGCTGGCCCAGCGGTGACATCACCATCAGCATCAAACTGAGATCCATGGCAAGGACAAGCAAATAATCCCTGATCATCCTCCCAAGCTACGGTGCAACCTTGGTGGGGACATAGGGCATCAACGGTAATGAGGGTGTCTGGGTTATCGGGACTACGAATAACTGCTACAGTTTGGCCCTGGAAGGAATTGCTAGAGAGGGACCCAGTGGCATCTAGCTGATCAACTGTGCCCAGGGCGGCAAAGCCATCATCTCGGGAGGAACCGTTAGGGGCAATATCCTGTGCAGCAGTGGTGGTGGAGTCATCGGTTTGGCAGGCGGCGATCGCGATCGGTAGAGTACTGGCCAGAAGCCCGAGGCTAAGCAGGTTGAAGTGGCGGCGGTTCATAGAGAGTGGATGGGTAGAGGGGCGATGGGTGGTAAACGCGGAGCGCCTTCCCGCAGGGTAGGAGGGACGGCGTAGGGGCGGATCTGGGTATCCGCCCTATCCCGAGGAATTGGGAGATGGGGAGTTTTGAGTTAGATAGGGAAGGAACAGATCGAGGTGTCCGCCCAGAGGAAGTAAGTAACCTAATTTTCTGGAGAATATTGGGTTACGGTCTGGGGCCAGCGCAGCCAGCCCTTGTGGCGGGCGGCAGTGACCAGTACAAACAGTAGATCTAGGCCAACGACACTGGCGATCGCCAGTTCAGAACCGCCAGTGCCAAAGCCGTAGCTGTGTAGCCCGGTGCCCAGGACAAAATTGACCCCGTACCAGGCCATCAACACCCCATTGAACGAAACAACGCTGGCAACGGTGAGGCCGAAGTCACCAATCCAGCCCACCAGGCGGCCGTGCAGGGGGGCCAGGTAGCACAGCAGGGCAATCAGAGCCCAGGTTTCCTTCGGATCCCAGCCCCAGAATCGGCCCCAGGAGAAGTGCGCCCAAATCCCCCCCAGGATGATGCCAGCGGTCAGCAGCAGCACCCCCACTTGCAACACCTGATAGTTCAGCTGGGAGAGGGTTTTAATTCGTCCTTTGGCCTGGGGGGTAAACAGGTAGTTGCCCAGGGTAAGGTGGCCTAGGCCCAGGGCTAAGGCAAAGCTGGCGTAGCTAAGGGCGATGGTAGGCACATGGATACTCAGCCAAAAATTATCCCGCAGTACCGGTACCAGGGGTGAAATGCTGGGATCGAGCACGGCGGGCAGGCTATCGGCCAACACCAGACACACCACGGCCAGGGGGGCCGCCACCAGCAGGTAGTAACGACGGCGAGAGATGAGCTCAAACATCAACGCGATCGCAGCAATGCCAAAGCCCACCCACACGACTGACTCGTACATGTTGGTTACCGGCGGCCGTCCGGCAATCTGCATGCGCAGGAAAAAGCCGTAACTTTGCACCGCAATACCAGCGGTAAACAGGCCTAGGGCACTCCAGTAGACTGGCCAGCGCAGGCTTAGCAGCATCGCCCCCAACGCCAACGCATAGAGCTGCCAAGCCTTGCCAAAGGGATGAAAGTGGTTAAAGTGCACTTCCTCGGCCAGCTTTGCTTGATTGGGATAGATCGTCGGGCTCAGCTGTTGCAGTCCAGCCTTGAGGTCGATCGCCAGCTGCCCCACCAGCGGCAGGTGATTCCCATGGCTGAGTAGGCTTTGCTGCATCATGGCAAACTGAGCCAGCAGCGGTGCCACGGCGTCTGGATCATAGTATTGCTGAGCCGTTGCCAGCCCTACCCAGGTACCCTTGCTATCTGTGGGGTGGGGTACGATCGGCAGTTGCTGATCTCCCACGGTTTGATACAGCAGATTCACCCGGTCTTCTACGGTCAGAGCCTCCCGCTGATTGCGGCTGAGATCATCGTCGTTGATCTGCTGCTGGTGGGCCTGCTGCACCAGTGCCCCCAAGGCACCGTTCCCCATCAGTTCCTGAAAGGTAAACTGCTTGCGGTCTAAGTCCAGACCCACCGCCTCCTTCAGGGGCCGATAGCTGACTAGAATAAACGGCTCCTCGTTCCAGTTGCGGGTGTTAAACCACAGTTGTAGGTAGGTACTGAGGTAGTCCTGGGTCTCTCCCTCTGGGGGCTGATAGGTGGTAGCACCGTGAATTTGGGCCACGGTTTCCTTGGCCACCGTGTCCAGGGGTTTCTTGCGACCATCTAGCTGCACGGCTAAAGTGCGCAGAGGGTCTAAACCATCGGGTTGAAACTGGCTCAGGGGTATGATCAACACCAGGCAGCCGAGGCAGAGTCCGATCAGAAATTTGGTTAGGTTCATGGTTGGTGGGGGAGATGGGGGAGATGGGGGAGTGATGGAGTGGGGAATCGGGTAGGGGCAGACTGGTGTGTCTGCCCTGGCGGGTAACGAGGCCGTTATTTGGTGACAGCAGCTGGGGCCAGGTCTGGAGTAGGGGCTTGGCTGGATACTACAGATTCGGGCTGAGGGGTGGAGACCTTGGGGTGGCGGAACCGTTTAGTTACGGCGGGACCATAGAACATGACAGCGATGCCGCTAACCACCAGCAAAGAGCCGATCCAGGTGAGCGCGGTGACCCACCAGGGTTCTCGTTTGAGCTGCAGGGTAGACTGCTTCAGGTCTCCAGGATTCCAGGAGGCTTGGGCCAGTTTCCAGCCTTTGAACCAAGTGGGATGATTCATCCAGACAGAGCGCTGGATGGCCTTTTCTGCCTGGGGGTCGATTAGGGTGATTTGACTAGTCCACATGGCTACCGATTCGCTGCCCTCGTTGCGTTCGACGATGAAGTCATCGAGCTTTACCCAAAAGGGCAGCTGTAGAAGTTTGGGGCTAAACGCCGCCAGGTAGGGACCGTCCTTTGTCCTTAGGGCGGTGGGTTCCCCCCAGGGCAGCCACTGGTCTTGGCCGTCGGGGGTAGCCACATGCAAGGCTGGATTTCCCTGGCCTGCGGTCACTGCACCGTTGACTGGGGTAACAGGCACCACCTGCCGCTGCACCTGGGCCTGCTCCAGAGTCTCAACTAGAGAAATTTCGAAGTCGGCCCAGCCAGGGGCAACGGCGATACCAGGCTGTAGCGGACCCTGAGTGAACCCCTGGGACGAGCGGGCGGCATAAAAGAGTTTATGGGAGGGAGAGACCACCACCCGAAAATAGTCAGCGGCGGTAGAGCTAGGGGGGGCATAGGTCACTGATAGGGAAAGGGTATCGCCAGAGCGCACGGGCTCAAAGTCATCTCGGCCAAACACAAACCAACGTTCCTGTACATCTCCCTGGGTGAGGTTGATCTGCACCGCCGGATTGCGTACCTGATTAGAGGCGGAGATCGGCTGGTTATTGGCGTCCAGGCGGAAGTCTGGCCAGAATTGGGTAAGGGTGAGTTCAAGGTTGTTGGCCAAGGCCAGGGTTTTTCCCATCTGCTGCTGCACATCGATGGGATCGTTGCCATCAATCTGCAATGTGCCCCAGGCCGGTGTCGGGGCCGGTGGGCTGAGCAGCTGATCAAGTTCTTCTAGGCTCTGGGCCTGGACAATTTCAAGCTGGGCCGGGCCAATATCAACCTGGCGATACATGGCAGGGGCCAGGGCTAGCCATCGCTCTAGGGTTTGGTCCATGCGATCGCTGGTTAGCCGCAATTTCACCGCTGGATTGTCTACCCCGTCCGCTTCCTCGAAGCGAACGGTCTTGATCGCCTGGTCGCTATAACCCAACAACTGTAGGCCAGCCAACTGAGCCGGGGTAACCGAACCATCGGGGCGAACCCAGACATCGGTCTGCTGAGGGCTTTGGCCCGGAGCAACCACTTCTAATAGATCGCCCTCTACCCGAATTTGATTACTGGGACCGCTGTCGGTGCGTACCAATAACATCCCTTCGGTGCTGAGATGAATCACCGCTGCTGAACCGGCAATAATCACAATTAATCCCCAGTGGGTCAGGGCAAAGCCGATTTTTCTGGTCCCCCGCCAAGGATAGCGGCTGAGGGTAGATAGCCCTAGATTTACCGCCAGCAAAAACATCAATGCGCCGAACCAGGGACTCTTATAAACCAGTTGTTGTACAGTCCTCGACCCTACACTAGATTCATAAAAAGTCGCCCCGATTAAAATAGCAGCGATCGCGATTAATAACGGCACAGCCAGGCGCACTGACCCTAAAAAACGGATTAACTGAACGACCATAATTATTCACAAACAGTTGTCGAAGTTAATCCACACCTTTCCGGCTTTACCCATTTTCTTTTGTATAAATAGCTGCAAAATAATCAAAAAAAACTGGAAAAATGCAAAGCTTGCACCACCTTAATGCGCTATTCACATCATCGAGGCAATGGGCTTGACTATGCATAATAGCCATGGAATTCATGCGATTTACGGATATTTAATCGCCTCTCTGTAGCCTTATTTACAAAAAAACTGGGATTTACCCCATAGTCTCAGTAGCAAGTTGATTTTCTAGGTAGCCGCGATCGCGAATACCTGTGTGGCGCTATAGTTGCGTTGCAATATTTGCTTTTCCCAGGCAAATCTAATATTCAATGATTTGCTGGGCTGGCTTAGAGTTTTCTTGAGAGTTTCCTTGGAAAAATAACAGCCTCCAGTCTAGAGAAACGACAAGTGTCTTCTTTCTGTCTGCCAAACTTGGACAGGTTTCCCTGCTTAGTTTGATAGTGGATTGTGGCGTTTTTCTGACGTTGATACTCTGAAATCTTGCAATCTAAGTTTTTGGCACCTAGCTTCGTACTTTACTTAGGAGATTGGTAGATCCTATGACTACCCATGTTGAGAGTTCCCCGCAGCCTCCGACATTGCAGGTGACGCTGCTAGAGGAAAGCTTTTCCCAGGTTAAACCCCAGGCCAATGAGTTTGCCAGCAGCTTTTACGACAACCTGTTCACCGACTATCCAGCGGCTAAACCCCTATTCGCGAGTACAGATATCACCGCCCAAAGTAAAAAACTGCTGGCTTCGCTAGTATTTGTAGTCGAAAACCTTAAACAGCCCGAAGCCCTGAGCGAGGCGCTGAAAGGTCTAGGCGCCCGCCATGTGGAATATGGGGCCTTACCCGCGCACTATCCCCTGGTGGGTAACAGTCTGCTCAAGACCTTTGAACAATACTTAGGCGGCGGCTGGACTCCAGAAGTAAAGCAGGCCTGGGTCGATGCCTATGGCGTCATTACCGAGGTCATGTTAGAAGGTGCCGATTATTCCCCAACTGATGTGGAGTTGGAGAGTACCCCAGAGGGATAACCCATGGTGCCGAACAGCTCCCGCTGGTTCAGCTGGAAAAACCTGATTAGCTTCCGTGTCGCCATGGTGGTGTTTTGTCTGGTGCTAGTGGCCTGGTTTGGAGCGGCCTTTGCATTAAACCAGAGGCAGATTTTTCTGCCGGGGGAAACTTCCGTTGGCCACCACCTGTTTGAGACCTCTTGCAGTTCTTGTCACCAGGCTTTTCAGCCGGTCAACAATGACGCCTGCATGAGCTGCCACCAGGCTGAATTAGCCGAAGATGCCCACGGTCCCTCCAAATTCAGAGATCCTCGTTGGGCTGCAGAGTTGGCCAATCTCGATGTAATGACCTGTACCACTTGCCACAGCGAACATGTCCACATGTTTGGCCGCGGCGTTCACCTGCAACCCGATTTGTGTATGAACTGCCACCAGGGCCTGATTGAGGGAGATCTGGCCAGCCATAACGGGTTTGCCCCGGATGGCTGCTGGACAGGGGGGTGCCATAACTACCATGACCAGCGCTCAATTTCCACTGGCTTTTTGCGCCGCAATATGGGGGAACCGCCGATGCTGCCGGTGCAGCAACTGCCGGAGCGTACTGTGGTGCTTCAGCGTGCCGTGGCCCCAGCCCCCGACTTGACCCAAGAGTTTTTGGAGGGGAGACAATGACAGGTTTCATGGCCGGTCTACTCTCTTTGCTCTTTTGCTTGCTTTCAGGGTTGTCCTGGGCTCTTCCGGCCTGGGCTAATGGGGTCGATCAGGCCGTTGTGCAGGACGCTACTCAGCTTTGGCAGGGTAGTGCCCATGCCTTGAATGACATCAATTGCTCTAGCTGTCACCAGGCCTCTGAAACCCAGGCTTTTGTGCTCAGTCCTAAGGAGGAAAGCTGTCAATCCTGCCATCAGCAGGCGGTGGAGACGTTTCATCTGGGTAAGCACGGCATTCGTTTACGGGAGGGGCAGTCTCCCCTGACGCCAGCTTTAGGGCGGCTGCCCATGCAGGCCGAGGCCCAAGGACTGCAAATGACTTGCAACACTTGCCATGACGCCCATTCCGTTAATACGGTGCAGGCGGCGGTGGATTCGTGCCTAGGCTGCCACAGCGACACCCACTCCCTCAACTACGGTAACTCTAGCCATAGCGAACTGTTTGCTGCCGCTAGCAGTTCGCCTCGCCCTGGCCCTGAGGCCGTGAGCTGTGCCACCTGCCATTTACCCAGGCACCAGGTAGGACAGGGAGATAGCGCCACTACCCTAGTCAATCACAACAATACCTATACCCTACTGCCCCGCGATCGCATGGTGGCAGAGGTGTGCATGAACTGCCATGGGGTTGAGTTTAGCTACAACAGCATTTTTGACGATGACCTGGTGGAGGCTAATTTTGATCATCCCCCCACCCAAAAGCTACAGACCCTGGAAATGATGCGAGCCCTAGAGCAGCGTCGCACTGGCCAGGGCAGCTAGTTCAGGTCCGTCAAATCAGGTCTTGAACGTACACAATTTATAAGGAGAGATACCAATGACAACTGTAGAACGATGGATGGGAGCCCTTCGCACCCGCACCTTGGCCTTTATTTCGATAGTCTTAGCCGTAGCCGTAGTGGCGGCAGCCTGTGGCGGTGGCGGCGGCACCACCGCCCAAGCTGGGGGTGGAATTTCCCCTGAATTGGTTACCGACTATATTCACACTGTCTTAGAAGCAGACCGCACCGCTTATACCCGCCATGTGGTTAACCGGGCCCAGGTACTGGAAGGGCAAACCAAAGAAGATGGTGTCGTTCCAGTAGAAGCAACGGAAGGCTGGCAGCAAACCGATGGGATTCCGTTACCGGCGCAAATGTTTCGCCTGGGCTCTGAAATTGCCAATGAGGCTGGCTATTTCACCTACAACTTAATTTCTCCCTGGTATATCAACGACAGCCAGGCCCCCAAGAGTGGCTTTGAGGAAACGGCCATGGCGGAGGTGATTGAAACCGGAGAGCCCTACAAGGACTACCAGGAGGTGGGTAACCAGCAGTTTTTCTCGGCTGTCTACCCTGATGTGGCCGTGGCAGAAGCCTGCGTTAGCTGCCATAACCAGCACCCGGTGCACCTGGAACGTTACCCCGACAAGCAGTTTGAAATGGGTGAAGTAATGGGGGGAGTGGTGATTAATATCCCCATGACCGGGGCCTAGATCCCCGATGATCTGGGGCGCAGCTGCCTGTGCCCCTGCTAGTACTGACTGGCAAAAATATGACCACCGTTGCTGAGGGTGTCAGGTGTTAGGTGTCAGGAATGGTTGGCCGACTTATGCCGCAGAGTACTAGTCCGTTATTAAGTGATCTGATGTACTGTTAATCCCCCAGGGCTGATGACGTTTAACCAGCAAGAGCCGCAACATCCCGACTCCCAGGTAACGGGTAACCCCTCCCCAGACATCGGGGAGCCGATATCACCTGAGTTATCGATTCCTGATAGTCAAAAAATCGCTCCCCAGCGGCGGCAGCCGCGACGGCCTAAGGGCATACGACCGACATTTAGAATGCTGATTGGCTTGACTCTAATGACGGCGTTGCTACTGCTTCCCTTTGTGTTTAGCGATCAGTACCTCGAGATCATGCGATCGCGGGCCGTAGACCTGCATGGTGTGCTGCGGGGAGGGGCCTACAAACAAATTACGGGTTTCTTAGCCGTGGGATTAGTGGCCGTTGAGATGTTGCTCACTGTTCGCAAACGCAGTCGTAGTTGGATTGGCCGGATTAAACTGCCGGGCTCGATGCAGCTATGGCGCAGTGTGCATATTTTCCTAGGCGTCGCCCTGGTGGGTATGGTGCTGATACACACCGTAGGTGCCAACGGGTTTAACTTTAATGCCCTCTTTCTCTGGGTCTTTTTTGGCACCACCCTGACCGCCCTGGTGGGGGTCGGAGCCGAAACCGGCATTTTAGAATCCTCCCGGCAGTTTTTTGGGCGACTGCCCGGCCACCGCCGACCCCTAACTAAAGGGCCGCTGATTCGCAATCTGCGAGCGTTTTGGCTGGCTAGCCATCTCTTTTTTGTCGGGGCATTTCTGATTATGCTAGTTTTTCATATTTTTCTGGTGTACTACCACCGGGGTCCCCTGGGTCTGGGATAGGGCCTGTGGATTGACGTTAAGGATGTAAAAACAATGGCTATGACGGGTTTGAAAAGTCACTGGGGACAAGGCTGGCTAGCCGTGGGTTTGGTGGGTCTATTTGCGATCGCCACCCTGCTGCTGACTCGACCCCAGGCAGGCCCCAGGTTTTCTCCCCTCTCTGGCCTGATGGCCCTGCAAGCCAGCGCCCAAGCAGCCATGCCCTATGATCAGGCCCTGGGCAGCCAAAAGCCCACCCTGATTGAGTTCTATGCCGACTGGTGCACCACCTGTCAGGCCCTTGCACCCACCCTACAGACCTTGCACCACCGCTATGGGGAGCAGGTCAACTTTGTCATGCTCAATATTGACGACCCCCGCTGGAACCAGCAGATCGAGCAGTTCCAGGTGAGTGGCGTACCCCAGCTCACCTTGCTGCGCCCCGATCGCTCTGTCGTTGATAGCTTTATTGGCAAGGTGCCAAAGTCTGTCTTAAGTGACAGCTTGATCACACTGTTGAAGGCTTAGTGCGGCAAGGTGTCAGGTGTCAGGTGTTAGGTGTTAGGTGTTAGGTGTTAGGAAGTACCCGATACCCGGATAACCCACCCCTGCCCCTTCCAGGAGGGGATACCGATCCCCGAAACCCAGCTTTATCACCTACCGCCATTGAGGTCCTGAACCATGGCATTACTGAATCAATTCTTGAGACTATTGGAGTTTATCGAGCATTTATGTACCGATTTAGTCGATTATGGGGACTGGCTAACCTCGTCTATAGGGCTGGTATTCAACGTTTGTCTGCTGAGTTATACCGGATTGCTGATAACTGGCTGTACAGCTCCAACAGCGGCTATATTGGCCAGCGTGGTGGCCTTAGCCTGCCACTGTGTAGTACAAGAACCTGAGGCGTAGGGGTGGGTAATCGATCCTGTTCAAAACCTGTTCGCTGGAGCACCTTGGCCCTGAGTGGGTTGCTGGTGGTGGTCGCCTGCGCTTATACAGAGTCTCCCAGGGGAGTCATTCCCACCCCAGGGACTGAACAGGCATCCGAAGCCGAGTCAGCCAACCTAAATCAGTCCTTCCAACCGCTGCTCGAAGCTGATGTGGTGTATCTAGGGGAACGGCACGACAGTGCGGCAGACCACAGGGCGCAGCTAGAGATTATCCAACGGTTGCAAGCCGAGAATGCCCAGGTGGCAATCGCCCTAGAGATGTTCCAACGCCCTTTCCAACCAGTGATTGATCGCTATCTGGCTGGAGAGATCACCGAAGCAGACTTGGTAGCCCAAACTGAATACGAACAGCGCTGGGGCTTCCCCTGGGAATTTTATGCGCCGATTTTGCGCTTGGCCCAGGAACAGGGGTTACCGGTGTTAGCCTTGAATGCCCCCAGCGAAGTGGTACGCCAAGTGGCTCGCCAGGGGCTAGATAGTCTAGAGGGGGATGATTTTCGCTACATTCCACCCCTCGATCAGATCGACATTACCAACGAAGCCTATCAAGCCTTTGTATTTAGTGCTTTTGGAGCCCATGGTGCCCATGGCGGCATGGACTTTGACAATTTTTTTGCCGCCCAGGTGCTGTGGGATGAAACCATGGCAGAGACCATCGCCACATTTCGTCAGGAGAATCCTGACTATCAAGTGGTGGTGCTGGCGGGACAGGGCCACGTTGTCTATGGGTACGGTATTCCTGACCGAGTTAGCCGTCGCCTGGAATCGTCCCTAAACCAGCACATTGTGTTGCTAAACCCCCCGGAGGCAGCCACCGAGGAAGCGGCCATTGCCGACCAGTTTTGGTACAGCCAGGACTAGAGGAACATCAGCCGACATTCAGCGCCCCCTGGCGGCGGAGTTCGTCTTTTTGGTCCGCAGTCAAGCCTGTGGATCCAGTAAACAAAGCACCCTTGACCTGGGCTCCAGTGAAATCGGCCCCGTTCAACTGGGCATTTTCTAGGCTGGCCTGACTGAGATTAGCCCCGACACAGTTGGCTCCGGCTAAATTAGCCAGCTCTAAATTAGCCAGGGTCAGGTTAGCCCCTCGCAAATCGGCATCCACAAGCACGGCATTCCAAAAGTCGCTATAGCTAAGCTGGGTCTTTTGCAGTAAGGCACCAGTCAAATCCGCCTGCTGAAAAATAGCACTAAGACCGTTCGCCCCTGACAAATTAGCCCCAGTCAAAATGGCGTCATTGAAATCAGCCCTTTCCAAATCAGCCTGATATAGGGCGACCCCCACCAGAGTGGCCTGACACCAGCGGGATTGGGCCAGCCGCGCCTCCCGAAAACTGGCCTGACTAAAGTTCGCTTGGGTGGCGATCGCGCCCACCAAGCTCGCCCCCTGTAATTCTGCCTGGGGCGCCTCAACATATTGCAAATCGGCACGATCGAAGTTGGCTTTAGGGGCTTTCACCGCTGTCATCGTCGCGCCATAAAACTTAGCCCCAGCGCCCCGAGCCTGGCTCAAGTTGCTGTGATCCAACGTTGCCCGGGTCAGTACCGCCCCTGCCAATTCCCCCTGTTCTAGATTGACCTCGGTCAAATCCGCCAGAATCAGGGTGGCCCCAGCAAAGTTTGTCCCATGGCACGATGCCTGGGCTAGCCGGGCCTGACGCAAATAGGCGTCTGAAAAATCTCCGCCATCCAGGATCGCACCGGTTAAGTCGATTTGGCTGAGCTCAGCTTTTTGCAGGGTTTGCCCTGTGCTCAGCCGTGTCAGCACCGCTTGAGAAGAAAGTTGCGTCATGGATAGTCCTGATGGATAGTCCTAATGTTCTACCGATTAAGCCCTGGGCGTTATGCAGAGAATACATGACTGCTATGCACAAGAGGCGTTATTTAGGGTAAACGGTAACTAAAAATACAAAATGTCAGGTGACATTTGAATAACTTAATAATCAAATGTTGCAGAAACAGCCTGAGAAATAATCACTATGTTCTGCAGTATTATCCGAAATTACGACCCAGTATTTAGTATCTGAGATGACTTAATGAGTGTTCAAATGTTGATCATCACTTTTAATGGCTTCAAAGGTTTGACAATCTTGAAATAACTCAAATAGATGCTTTACACGGCTGGACTAATTTATCAACCCCAAAGGGTAAGTCATGCTTGGCTGTGCTAAGTTCTTAACCCAAATCTAGATGTTGAACTTGACTTAGAGTTCCAGTTAATCTTTCATTCAGACGGCTGGTTGGGTTCGTCTATTTAGCCGAGTTCAGTATTCATACTGCGGATGCTGTTTTAGATAGAACACACTTAGGAGTACTTTCGAAGATCTTAGGAGTTTGCCCCTTGGGTTAGGTTTAGAGGGTGTTTGAAAAGGGTTGTCCCAGGTATGGCTTGCCGCTAAGAGTCAGCAAAAACGCTGAATCTTGAGGCCATTAGTCTACGACCCAGGTGTAATCTGAGACACTCTTTGGCTTCTCAAACACCCTCTTAGCCTGATGTTCTCTGTTCGCTGATGAATCGCAAATAATCTTGGAGAGATTGCAAACATGACTCGATTGAATCGCCGTAGGTTTTTAATGACAACTGGTACGGCTGCTGCTGGCACGTTGTTGCTTCATGCTTGCGGTCAAAATGATCCTGGGTCAACCTCTCAGGTTGACGTAGAGATTGATCCTGCCGACGCCCCAGAAACCCCCACCGCCAAGCTCGGATTTATTGCCCTGACGGACTCAGCCCCTCTGATCATCGCCTACGAGAAGGGCTTCTATGCTAAGTACGGCATGACCGATGTCTCTGTAGAGAAGCAGGCATCCTGGGGCACCACTCGGGACAACCTGGTGCTGGGATCTGGGGGTGGCGGCATTGATGGGGCGCACATCTTAACCCCCATGCCCTACTTGATTTCTGAGGGCATCGTCACCGATGGTCGCAAGGTACCGATGTATATCTTGGCTCGTTTGAACGTCAACGGCCAGGGGATTTGCTTATCCAATGATTATGCCGATCTAAACGTCGGTGTGGATAGCACACCTCTTAGTGACGCATTTGCTCAGCGTAAAGCGGCTGGGGCTGATCTGCGGGCCGCCATGACTTTTCCCGGTGGCACCCACGATCTCTGGATTCGCTACTGGTTGGCAGCGGGCGGCATTGACCCCGATCAAGATGTGTCGACCATCGTTGTTCCGCCGCCCCAGATGGTGGCTAATGTGCGTGTCGGCAATATGGATGCCTTCTGTGTGGGTGAACCCTGGCCTCTACAAACAGTGAACCAAGATGTTGGCTACAATGCCTTGACCACCGGAGAAATTTGGCGAGATCACCCAGAGAAGGCCCTAGGTATGCGGGCTGATTGGGTTGATCAGAATCCTAAGGCGGCTAAGGCGCTGTTGATGGGTACTTTAGAGGGGCAAATGTGGTGTAGCCAGCCTGAAAATAAAGAGGAAATGTGCCAGATTCTCTCTCGGCGAGCCTGGTTTAATGTGCCTTTTGAAGACATCATTGACCGCTCGGTGGGCAAGTTTGACTTTGGCAATGGCAGAGTAGAGGAACTGCCAGATTTGATGCAGAAATACTGGGATGATTACGCTTCCTATCCTTTCAAGAGTCACGACCTGTGGTTCTTAACCGAAAATATTCGCTGGGGTTACCTACCGGCTGATACCGATATCAACGCCATGGTGGAAGCTGTCAATCGGGAAGATCTGTGGCGTGAAGCCGCCGAGGCAATCGGTCAAGCTGACATGATTCCTGAAAGCACCTCCCGAGGTGTAGAGACCTTCTTCGACGGGACTATCTTCGACCCCGAAGATCCCCAAGGCTATCTAGACAGCCTTGACATTAAGCGGATTTAAGCGTTTTCTCTGCCTCCGTGGCTAAAGCCGTGGAGGTAAACCCTCTTTCCTGCCGTAATCTCTGGAGATCAAACCATCCATGACTGCACCCCTTGATGTTCGGCCCACGCGATCGCGCTTTACCCCCCAGCGGTTACTTGGTCATGTTCTGCACCAAATTAAAGAGTTGATCCCAGCTGCGATCGCATTCCTGATTTTCCTGGTGATCTGGCAAATTTTTACGATGAGCCCCGATGCCAATTTGCCTAGCCCAGTGCGCACCGTGACTGAAACCTGGGAACTGATTATCAACCCATTTTTTGACTACGGTGGTAATGATAAAGGCTTGTTCTGGCAGGTGTTCACCAGTTTGCAACGGGTAGCTTTGGGCTTTTCCTTAGCCGCGATCGTTGGTATTGGCTTAGGCATCTTGATCGGCACCAGCAGCCTGATGTACAAGGCCCTGGACCCGCTATTTCAAATTTTGCGTACCATCCCCCCCCTGGCCTGGTTACCCATTTCTTTGGCCGCGTTTCAACAGGCTAACCCAGCGGCTATTTTCGTAATTTTTATTACGGCAATCTGGCCGATCATCATCAATACTACAGAGGGAGTGCTGCAAATTCCCCAGGACTATAACAACGTAGCCCGAGTATTGCGGCTCTCAAGGCGCGAGTACTTCTTCAAGATTCTGTTTCCATCCACTGTCCCCTATATTTTTACGGGTTTACGGATTGGCATTGGTCTGTCTTGGCTGGCGATCGTGGCTGCAGAAATGTTGATTGGCGGTGTCGGTATTGGGTTCTTTATCTGGGATGCCTGGAATAGCTCTCGCATGAGCGACATTATTATCGCCATTGTCTACGTGGGTATTGTGGGGCTGTTGCTAGATCGACTGATTGTGTTTATTGGAGGCTTGGTCTTGCCGGAAGAGCAGAAGCAGTAATCAACGCTTCGTTCAGTGGGCAGTGCCCGCCATTTCATTCCCGGTTTCCCAAAATTAATCTGTGATTCTGCCAAAAGTTTGTGGTGGGCGATGCCCACCCTACCCTCTCATCGTCAACATGCATTCATTCAACATTCCCTAAAAGGGACCTCCGAAATCCTGCTGTTCGTCTGCACTCTATTCCTGTCGCACCATGGCTGTTTTTGTTGAAGTTGACCACGTCGATCGCGTCTTTAAACTGCCCGAAGGGGGTCAGTATATTGCCCTGAAGAACATTGATCTGCAAGTTCATAAGGGGGAGTTTGTTTCCCTAGTGGGCCACTCGGGCTGTGGCAAGTCTACCCTGTTGAACATTCTCTCGGGGCTCGATAAACCCACCGTTGGGGGCATTGTGCTAGAAGGGCGGCAAGTGACCGAGCCCGGTCCCGATCGCATGGTGGTGTTTCAAAATTACTCCCTGCTGCCCTGGCTGACGGTGCGAGAAAATATTGCCCTGGCGGTGAACCAGGTGATGCAAAAGCATCCCAAACCGGTGCGCAACCGGATGATCGATCACCATATTGAGCTGGTTGGCCTACAAAAAGCGGCCCACAAGCGGCCTGGGGAAATCTCTGGGGGTATGAAGCAGCGGGTAGCCATTGCCCGAGCTTTGGCGATTCGGCCGAAGCTGCTGCTGCTGGATGAGCCTTTTGGTGCCCTCGACGCCCTTACCCGGGGCGGGCTACAAGAGCAGCTCATGAAAATCTGCCAGGAAAATGAGGTCACCTGCATCATGGTCACCCACGATGTGGATGAGGCCCTGCTGCTGTCTGACCGGGTAGTGCTGATGACCAACGGCCCCGAAGCCCATGTGGGCCAGATTGTGGATGTGCCCTTTCCGCGACCCCGGGAGCGGATGGAGGTGGTGAAGCACCCCAACTACTACAGCCTGCGCAACGAGATTGTCTACTTCTTAAACCAGCAGAAGCGGGCTAAGCAGCACAAGGCCAAACCCGTGGTGGCGATGGCGGCCAACGGCCTGGAAAAGGTGAATCTAGAACTGGGCTTTATTCCGCTGGTCGACTGTGCCCCGCTGGTGGTGGCCAAAGAAATGGGCTTTTTTGAGGCCCACGGTCTGGCTAATGTCACCCTGAATCGAGAACCCAGCTGGAATGCGATCGCCGATGGGGTCACCACCGGTCGCCTGGATGCCGCCATGATGGTGGCAGGCATGCCCCTGGGCATTACCCTGGGCTACGGCAACCAGCGCCCCCGACCCATGGTCAGCGCCCTTACCCTCAGCCGCAACGGCAACGCCATTACCTTTAGCAAGCACCTCTACGACCAGGGGGTCCGCTCCCTGGCAGACTTCAAAGCTGCCCTGGATCGCCGTCCCGACCAAGTCCACACCCTGGCGGCGGTACACCCCACCTCCATGCATAACCTGCTGCTGCGCTACTGGCTGGCCAGCGGTGGCATCGACCCCGATCGCGATGTCAGTGTGACGGTAATTCCCCCAGCCCAGATGGCCTCAAACTTGAAGGCGGGCACCATCGACGGCTACTGTGTTGGCGAGCCCTGGAATGTGCGGGCGGTGCAGGAAGGCATAGGGGTGGTGATGGCCATCGACAATGACATTTGGCCTGGCCACCTTGAAAAAGTGCTAGGGGTGACCGAAACCTGGGCCAACCAGTACCCCAAAACCCATGTGGCTCTGGTTAAAGCCCTGCTCGAAGCCTGCGAATACTGTGACGATCGCCGCAATCGGGAAGAGATTGCTGAGTTGCTGGCTCGACCCGAGTATGTGGGCGCGTCAGAACCCTACATTCGCCAGGGTTTCCTAGATCCCTATGACCGGGGCGACGGCAGCGAGCCCAGCCAGGTGCTGAACTACATTCAGTTCTTTACCGGCAAGGCCAACTACCCCGATGTGTCGGAGGCCGTCTGGCTAATGACTCAGATGGCCCGCTGGGGCATTACCCCCTTCCCCCGAAACTGGCTGGAAGTGGCGGAGCGGGTGAAGCGGGCCGATATCTTTGGCCAGGCTGCTCGAGAACTGGGGCTGCTGGATATTGGCCGCGATCGCCGTCCCACCCAGCTCTTTGATGGCATCCAGTTTGATCCTGACGAACCGCTGAAATATCTAGAGAAGTTTGCCATCAAGCGCGACCTGCGGATTGAAGAAGTGCCGATGGAGTCTGTTTCAGTTTCTTAACTCGTGCCCTGAGTATCCTGACCTCGTGCCCTGAGTATCCTTAACTCGTGCCCTGAGTATCCTGACCTCGTGCCCTGAGTATCCTGACCTCGTGCCCTGAGTATCCTGACCTCGTGCCCTGAGCGGAGTCGAAGGGCACCCATCCACCCATCCACCCATCCACCCATCCACCCATCCACCCATCCACCCATCCACCCATCCACCCATCCACCCATCCACCCACACACCTACCCAGACTATGCAAGTGCTTAACTCTCCTACCAACGCTCATTCCCAACTGCTCACCCAAGAACCCTTTCTGGTAATTGATAACCTGTCCAAGGTTTACCCCACCCCCAAGGGCGACTTTGTGGTGCTCGATGGCATTGACCTAGTGGTTAACGAAGGAGAATTTGTCTGTGTCATTGGTCACTCGGGCTGTGGCAAGTCAACGTTGCTAGATATGGTGGCCGGGTTTCGCCAGCCTACCCAAGGCCAAGTACGTCTAGAAACTCAGCCCATCCAAGAGCCCGGCCCCGATCGCATGGTGGTGTTTCAAAACTATTCCCTGCTGCCCTGGCTGACGGCCTACGACAATATTTACCTGGGGGTGAAGTCCGTATTCCCTAACAAGCCAGAAAAGGTGAAAAAGCGCATCGTCATGGAACACCTGGCCATGGTGGGTTTAGCTGATGTGGCCAACAAAAAGCCCGGTGCCCTGTCTGGGGGCATGAAACAGCGGGTCTGCATTGCCCGAGCCCTGGCCCTGCGTCCTAAGGTGCTGATTTTAGACGAACCCTTTGGTGCCCTCGACCCTATCACCCGGGAAGAACTGCAAGAAGAACTGCTCACCATCTGGCGAGATCACAAAATCACGGTGCTGATGATCACCCACGATATCGATGAAGCCCTGTTCCTCGCCGATCGGATTGTGATGATGACCAATGGCCCCGCTGCCAAAGTTGGCGAGATTATGATGGTGCCCTTTGACCGGCCCCGCGATCGCAGCCGCCTGATGGAAGATCCGAAGTTCTACGAACTGCGCAACGAAGCCCTCGACTTCCTCTACAACCGCTATGCCCATGACGACACCGAGTAATGGGCCTCATCAGCCGTTTGGAGACAAGGCACCTCCAAAAAAAATGAGGTAGCTGACAGATTTTGGGCCGCTACCAAAACTTGTAGCCGATAGGTTGTGGCCGCAGGCATTACCAGTTGGGTGAGTTGAACCAGGCAAGGCTGATTTTCGTTAAACCATAGATTGACCCGGCGATTACCCAAGTACAAGGTATGGTGGCTCAACAGATTGTAGAGGCTTACAAAGCAGTTTGCTTTCGACGGCGTCAAGCCTTAGTCGACCGCTTTAATGCTTTATTGGACTGATTTTGAGGCAAGTCATGTAGTAGATCCTCGCCACTCAATCTCCCAGCTTTGCATCAGTGGAATTGATTAACGGCTCTTCCGCAGCAATTTCTTGTTTCAAGGTCTCTTTTAGGGCTTCTAGCACCGTCAGGGGGTCAGCCGCCTGCTGCATCACCTCGGCTTCTGGGTCGTGGCGCTGTGCCATGTTGGGAATGTCCTCTCGCAGTTCCTCCAGCAGGGCAATGATTTTGGCGATTTTTTTCTCAGACAGCAGGTTCAACTGCAACATCAGCTGGGTGCGCTGCTCGGCAAAGCTTTCCTGGCGGGTTTGGCGAATCAGTACCCCGGTTGAAATCAACAGGGCCGCCGCATCAAGCCCCTGCTCTTCCCAGCTAAATACCGGCAGGGTAAAGGGTAGCACCCCCAAAGAGTTGATGAAGTGGCCCCCCAGCCAGAGCCCTAGACTAACAACCAGCCCATAGAGAAAGGCCGGACGGCTAAAAAACGCCGCCACAGAAGCCAACAACCGTTCTTGTAGCGGAGTGTCTTGGGCTTCCTGGCGGTGAATTTCAATAATCGCCTCAATGTTTTCAGCCACAGGATCCGGTAAAGGAGCGGTGATAATCCGGCGCCGCCCACGCCAGCCAAACCGGCTAGTTACTCTGGTCGAGTCGGTCATGGAAAGCTATCCCACCCTACTTAGCGAGTAAACTACGCAGCATCCAGGCCGTTTTCTCATGCACCTGCATACGCTGGGTTAGCAGATCAGCGGTGGGCTCGTCATGGGCCTTGTCTACCGCTGGAAATACCGATCGCGCTGTGCGCACCACTGCCTCTTGCCCTTCCACCAATTGGCGAATCATGTCCTCAGCAACTGGCACGCCATCATCTTCTTGGATAGACGATAGTTTGCCAAAGGCTTTATAGGTGCCCGGTGCCGGAAAGCCTAGGGCCCGAATGCGCTCGGCAATTTGATCGACCGCCAGGGCCAACTCGTTGTATTGCTCTTCAAACATTAGGTGCAGGGTTTGGAACATGGGGCCGGTCACATTCCAATGGAAGTTGTGGGTTTTGAGGTACAGAGTGTAGGTGTCAGCCAACAACTTTGATAGTCCATCGGCGATCGCCTGCCGATCTTTTTCGTCGATGCCAATGTCGATGGGCATGACAGCGGTTTCAGCGGCAGTTTTCTTGGCCATGGTTTATATCCTCGTCACAATAAATGAATGACAACAGGCACCGGAATTAATCGCTAGTACAGCTTGATCAATGCTGCCTGCTGCCCTTAGAGAAGTGGTGACCCTGCCTGCATTTGGCCTGGCATTTAGGCCAGGGGCAAGCCAAGCCTTCTTCACACAATCATAGATTCAGCCAAGCTAACAAAAACCTAAGTCTCACCGCAATCTGCCCCAGGGCAGACAAACCCATAGCCGTCGACCGTGCTGATTCATCCCAGGCCTGCCCCCCTGGTTAGGGGCTGCTGACTGAGGGCCGCAGCGTTCACTGCCCTTAGGCGACTTCTGGAAAACTTTCTCTCTAATGGTGGGCAATGCCCACCCTACGGTGGTTGCAGTCGCCGGATAGGGCAGGGATCTTCGTTTCCAGAAATCTCCTTAGCTAGCTCAGTAATGAGATTAAATTTTATCAAACAAGTATTCTTTGGCTGGCCATGAACCGCAGCCATAAACCGCAAGCTCTCGTTTGCAGAACCTGCCATGATCAGCTTGGCCAAGCCATAGAGTCACTCAACTCTGGAAAAACGTCAAGCTTTATATAAACCGCGCAAGCACCAAGCAGCAAGCGAATGAGCTGCCTGTGACTGAGCCAAACCAATTTTTCGCAACAAAAGTTAACCAATTACTATTGAGAACTATTCCGATTTGTGGTGGAATCAACTTGTTGAGAATAAAGCTCAATAAGCTCTCAATCCGCATTGAGGCTACTGTCCTTGGAGGATCGAATACTATGCAAACCTATGGAAATACTGATGTTACCTACAACTGGTGGGCGGGCAATGCCCGATTCGCCAACCTATCTGGGTTGTTTATTTCAGCCCATGTGGGCCAAGCGGCGCTAATTACCCTGTGGGCCGGGGCTTTTACCTTATTCGAGCTGTCTTGGTTTGACCCAAGCATCCCCATGGGGGAACAGGGGCTGATTTTGCTGCCCCACCTAGCCACCCTGGGTCTAGGCGTCGGGGATGGGGGTCAGATTGTTGATACCTACCCCTACTTTGTGGTGGGGGCAGTGCATCTGATTTCGTCTGCAGTCCTAGGAGCTGGTGCTCTGTTTCATACCTTTAAGGCGCCAGCGGACCTGAAGCAAGCCCAAGGGCAAGCTCGTAAATTCCACTTTGAGTGGGATGACCCCGCTAAGCTGGGCTTGATTCTAGGCCATCACCTGCTGTTTTTAGGGGCTGGGGCCTTGCTGCTGGTAGCGAAAGCGACCCTCTGGGGTGGTCTGTACGATGCTACGACTCAAACGGTGCGGACGGTACAGCCGACCCTCGATCCCCTGGTAATTTATGGCTATCAAACCCACTTTGCTAGCGTCAGCAGCCTGGAAGATTTGGTCGGTGGTCATGTCTTTGTGGGGGTACTGCTGATTGCAGGAGGTATCTGGCATATTTTGGTACCGCCTCTGAAATGGGCTAAAAACCTGCTGCTGTTTTCCGGGGAAGCGATTTTGTCCTACTCCTTGGGAGGCATTGCCCTGGCTGGATTTGTGGCGGCCTACTTCTGTGCGGTCAATACCTTAGCCTATCCGCCAGAGTTCTACGGTCCTCCCTTGGAGGTGAAGCTGGGGGTGATGCCCTATTTTGCTGACACCGTGGTGCTGCCCCTCAATGCCCACACCTCCCGTTGTTGGCTGGCTAATGCGCACTTTATTCTGGCGTTTCTATTTTTACAGGGACACCTGTGGCATGCCCTGCGAGCGATTGGATTTGACTTTCGCCGGGTAGAGAAGGCCCTAAGCGCCGTCGAATCCTAACTTTCAACGTTGGTCTCTCCTCTCTTTTGGGGGGCAATAAAGGGCTCCAACATCCTGCCCCCCTTTCCTAATTTTTAACTTACTAGACACAAGGAATGTCTTGGCCATGATGCCTTCCAACTCTCCAGACGCCGTGTGGATCAACGTTAGTCCTAGTTTCCAGAGACTTGATCGTAGGCTGCTACAATCTCTGGCTGGACATACCTCTGTAACCCACTGGGCCTATTGCCAAACGCCGGATGAACCCAGCAGCTTGGAGGTGGCCATGACCCTACTCCATGACTACATCAAGGGCTGCGATCGCCCCCTGCATCTTTTGGGCCACGGTACTGGAGGACTGCTAGGCCTCCTATATGCTCGCCAACATAGCCACCGGGTGAAGTCGCTGACCTTGCTATCGGTGGGGGTTAACCCCATGGTGGACTGGCAGTCCCATTATTATGCTCAGCTAGAGACCATGCCCTGTAGCCGTTACCAGGTGTTGTCGCAGATGGTGTACACCCTGTTTGGCCACCAGGCTCGACCGCTGGTGCACGGCTGGGTGCGGTTACTAGAGCAGGAATTATCCCAATCCCTCTCCCCCCATTCCCTGGTCAAGCGAGTCAGTCTTTTCCCCGGTTCGGTACCGGTGCCGCTGTTGGTGTGTGGCAGTGCTGACGATGGGGTCACTGACCCAGAGCAAATTCAAGGCTGGCGTCCCTGGCTAAAACCCGGCGATCGCATTTGGCAATGTCCTGACGGTCGCCATTTTTTCCATTCAGTTCATCCGCAGGTGGTGGCCAACCAAATTCTTAGCTTTTGGGCCACGACCACACCGGCGTTGATCTGCCCCTTGAGCTTAGAACAGGCCTGCTAAGTCCGACGTGTTGAGTATTTAGTGTCAAGTTTTACTGCCTATGTCTGCTTCTGAGACAGTTCTTGCGGTGTTGATGCCTGCAGCCATTTGGGTCACAGTGCTGGCCTTTACCCTGGCGATTCTGTTCGCCCTAGATGACGGTATCAGACGGCTGAGGCGGCTGCATCAAATTCCCTGCTACCGCTGTCGGTTTTACACCGGTAGCCCCTACCTAAAATGTCCGGTACATCCCATAGACGCTGGTTCAGAGGTGGCCATCACCTGCCAAGACTACGAACAGGTTGAACCAGGGTGGTCCCCGTCTGCCCCCCCTGTCCAGGGCAAGCCTCTGGTGCCCAGGTTATCGATTACCTTCGCGACGTTATTCCATCCCTCTGCTACTCACCATGTATCGCCCCCAACTGTCTATTCTGCAAACGTTTACCCCCAAGACCCATCTACCCCTCAGCCGCGATCGCGTTTGGCTGATCGAACAGGGCATTGTCCGCACCTTCACCTGGAGCGATAGTGGCTACTTGACTATCCTAGGAATCTGGGGCCAGGGAGATATTGTCGGTCTCCCCCTTAGCCCCACGACCCCCTACCAGGTGGAATGTCTGACGTCGGTGGCGGTGGCCGAAGTGCCCCTGGGCAGCCAAAGCCGCTATTGGCAAGAGCTCCTCCTGACCCATCTGTGGCGTAGCCAAGAACTGTTCCACATTTTGCATAATCCCCAAATGACAGACCGGTTGCTGGCACTGCTGCATTGGCTGGCCCAGCGGTTTGGTCAATCCACCCCTCAAGGGTTACTTTTAGACGCCATCCTCACCCACCACCAACTTGCCGAAACCCTTGGCAGTAGCCGAGTCACCGTTACTCGGCTATTGTCGCGACTAGAACAGCAAGGAAAAATTGTGCGGCTTAGAAAGCAGATGGCCTATGGCGCTAGCCCCCGTACCCATCGGGCACTGCTGCTGCCAGCGGTAACCGAGGAGCGTATATCAGTAGGGACTTAAGGGACATCTAAGCCACCAAGAGACCCAACAAGCCTGCCATCACCAGGTAATACACCACTACCGGCAGCAGTTGACGGATGATGATGCCCTCGCGCCCCAGTAACCCCACCGTAGCCGCCGCCGCTACGATGTTGGATACGCAAAACACATTGCCCGCCGAGGCCCCTACCGTTTGCAGCGCCAGAATCGTTTCGGGCACCTTACCAATGGCCTCGGCCACCCCAAACTGAAACAGAGAAAACATCATATTGCTGACGGTGACACTGCCCGCCACAAAGGAGCCTACCATCCCCACGATCGCCGCAAATAGCGGCCAGGTTTGCCCGGCGATCGCCGACATGCCCGCCGCCAGGGTCAGGGGCATACTGGCCAGCCCGGCCCCATTCACATCCGAGTTAATAAACACCCGGGCCATCAGTACCGCCGCCCCCAGGGCCAGGGCGGTTTTTCGCAATATGGGAACGGCGCGTCCCAGGGCCATTTGGATGTCCTGGGGTTTCATCCGGTGTAAAAAATAGGTAATGACCACCACCACCAAAAACATGGTGGCAGGCAGGTAAAGGGGGGTAGAAGTGACCGTAATCGTGGTACCAAAAATAGTCGGCCATCCTGGCCTTAACGACTGTAGCCACCCCCTCAGGGGCAATGCCTCTAGCCGCGACAGCACTAGCAACAAACCCAACAGCACATAGGGCAACCAGGCGGTCAACACCGTCATCGGTTTGAGGGGAGGGGCTAGATGCGGGGTTACACTGCCAGACCAGATGTCAGGCCAGGTGTCAGGGGCAGGAAAATCCCAGGGTTGCTGAGGCTGTAGCCACCCCCGGCGCACTACCACAACGATGATGCCCAACCCCACCAAACCGCCAATCATGGCTGGAAACTCTGGTCCTAGTAACACTGCGGTCAGGCTATAGGGGACCGTAAACGCTAACCCAGCCACCAGACAAAAGGGCCATAGGGCCCAGCCGTCCTGCTGGGATTCTCCCTGGCCAAACAGGCGGGTAATGGTGACCACTAAAATCAGCGGAATCAGGCTGCCAATGGCGGCGTGGATCAAACCCGCTTGTCCCCCCACTCGGGCAATATAGGTCAAGTTATCCAGCCCTTGGGCCGCCAGGGCCGCCTCGACGTTGGGGGCACCGGCCAGGCCCGTGTCCATGCCAAACAGCAACGGCGTACCCACGGCCCCATAGGTGGAGGGAGTGCTTTGGATAATCAGTGCTGCAATCACTGCCGCCAGGGCCGGAAAACCCACCGCCACCAGCAGGGGCACACAAATGACCGCAGGGGTACCAAACCCAGAGGCCCCTTCAATAAAGCTGCCAAACAGCCAGGCAATGATAATCATCTGCACCCGGCGATCGGGGGATAGGCCCAAGAGGCTCTGGCGAATCACCGCGATCGCCCCTGACCCCTGCAGCACATTCAGCAGCAAAATCGCCCCAAACACAATGAACAAAATCTCGGCGGCAATCACCACCCCTTGCACCAGGGAAGCGGCGATGTGGGGCAGCGGCACCTGCCAGATCAAGACCGCGATCGCGATCGTCACCGCCAACGCACCCGGCATCGCCTGGCTAGCGGGGCGTCGACCTACCACCAGCAGCAAAAATACGGTCACAATCGGCAGCAGGGCGATGAAAAAAGCAAGTAGCAAAGACATGGGGCAGGACTTCTAAAACCGAATCTGATTAATCACATCACGCAGAGTTTGGGCCGACGTTTTGAGCTGATCCCGTTCCAGATCGTTGAGGGAGAGCTTCAACAGTCGATTCACCCCAGTTCTGCCCACCACCGCTGGAATACTCAGGCTGACATCCTGGACCCCACAAATTTCATCTAAGATACAGCTGACACTAAAGACCCGATTTTGGTCGCGAATGATGGCCTGCACAATCTGGGCCACCGCTAGCCCAACAGCATAGTTGGTATAGCCCTTGCGGCTAATGATTTCGTAGGCGGCATGCTTCGTCTGCTGAAAAATATCATCTAAAATGCCCCGTTCGTTGGCGGGCATGCCGTCATAGTAGAGGGGCGTCCCTGCCACATTGGCCTCGCTCCAAAAGGGCACCTCGCTATCCCCATGTTCCCCAATGATGTAGGCGTGCAAACTACGGGGGTCGATGCCCAAGTGGCGGCCCAGCAAAAACCGAAACCGGCCACTGTCCAGTACCGTACCCGACCCCAACACCCGGGCCTTAGGCAGTCCCGATAGCTTCCATGCGGCATAGGTGAGCACATCTACTGGGTTCGATACAATCAGCAAAATGGCTTCCGGGCAATGGCTCACAATGTCAGGAATCAGCGACTTCAAAATTTCCACATTTTTTTGCACCAGATCCAGCCGGGTTTCCCCCGGCTTTTGGGCGGCCCCAGCCGTCAGAATCACAATGTCGGCCCCAGCGGCATCAGCCAGAGTGCCCGCCTTAATCGTAGTGGGCTGCACAAAAGACATCCCCTGTTCTAGATCCATCACTTCCCCAATCAGCCGTTCCTGGTTGATGTCCACTAGCACCATTTCGTCCAGCACATTCTGAATTAACATGGCGTAGGCACAGGCCAAACCCACCTGCCCCGCCCCAATAATCACTCCCTTGAGGGGGCGCAGCGGGTCCACATGCAACTCAGTAATCGGGTTGGGGGTGAATAGGGCGTCAAACATCAGCTCACCAGGGATAACGACAGACCTTATCTTCCCTTAGGGACAAGACGGTGTCGTTGCTACTGTATACCAAGCTATCCCCAATACCCCAGCGGTGCATTGCGGCTAACCAAAGCGACTAGTACCGCTACGCGGAATTCAAAATGCAAAGTTCAAGGTGAAAAGTTGTTGCTGCGCAAGGATTTTAAGCGTCCTGAACAGTAGGTTGATTTCTGCCTTGGTGTACTAGGGCGTTCCCGGATGGCTCTTTAGCCGCGTAGGCAGAGCCGCGCCCTTGGCGCTATGCACCCTACGATAGACCTTTCGGGAATTGGGGTTGTGTGACTCGGATTTGGTATCACACAAAATTCTGATCGCTCCCATTTTGAACTTTGAACTTTGAATTTTTCCCTCTTCGTTCTTCCCTCTTCCCTCTCCCCTCCCTACATCCCTCCTCCCTGCAGCAGGCTCAGCCCGGCTTTAACGGCCTCATAGCCAAACACCAGAATCAGCAGGGTCAAAATGCCGCCACAGACACATAACACCAGCCCCCCTAAACTAATAGCGCCATCGTCATCGAGCAGCCCAAAGCCCGTGACAAAAATACCAATGGCTGGCAGGGTGTTGGTCAGGGGAATGGGTAGCATCATGCAGATGGCCATCAGGGCGATCGCCACCCCAATCACCACTCGCCCGGGCAAGCTAGTACAGACATAGGTCATGCGGGGACGAGCCACGGTCTCCAACCGCCGTAGCCAGGGGGTGCCTGCCTTGACAAATTTCTGGACGGTCAGCAGGTCAAACTGCTTGGCTTTCCAGCCCTCGGGTACCCAGGGACGGGTGCGGCCAACAATGAGTTGCACCGCCAACCAAAACATGACAATGCCAAAGGGGATGGAATAGCCAGGGGCCGGTACCGGCAGGGCCGAGGGTAGGGCCAGCAGTACAAACAGCACCCCAAAGGTGCGCTCCCCGGCCAGCACCAGAATTTCTTTTAGGGTGACTTTAGGAGCCGTCACCTCTTGAAAAAAATAGCGGTTTAGCTCTGTAGACAGTCGCGCCATAGAGGTGCCTATAGACCCAAATAAATAGAGAGTAAAAAATAATCCCCAAGTTGGCGCGTAGGATCTACGCCTTGGGAAATAAACTAAAGCCAAGTCTAGACCTGGAGCTCTGCCTGTGGGAAAACTCTAGATCCCGAGCTGGACTTGATTATAGAAGTAATAGTCTCAGCTTACAGGACTAAGCCTGGTGCAACCCCATCTATCGGCAAGAGTTTACCGCAACTTTGCAAGCTTGACGGCATGGCCTTGGCCGTGGGGTTCTGCTTCCAGGACGCGAACTGGGTCCGTGGGGCCGGTCGCGGTGAGACTCCAGCTCAGTCTTTAGTTGGAACCCGCTCAGCCTGCTTGGTTGACTAGGACATGGTCGCTTAAAAATTGGCTCAGGCGCTGTTCAAACTCGTCTCCCGCTAAGATCGCAATGTCGTTGTGGTCAGCATTGGGCACCAGCCATAAATCTCTGGAAGAGGCGGTGGCCTCATAGAGGTATTGGCTCATTTCAGCAGGTACCGACAAATCCGCCAAGCCATGCAGATAGAACACTGGCACCTGCAACTGCTGCACCCGAGTGATAGAGGGGAAGGATTGAGTCAGTAGCCAACGCACAGGAAACAATCGGTTATACCCAGACCGGGTAGCCATCGCCTCCATGGAAGTAAAAGAGCTTTCCACCACTAACCCGGCCAACTGGGGCCTATGGCTGGCGAGTTGAATGGCGATCGCACCGCCTAGGGAGTGACCATAAAGCACCAAATGCCTGGGGTCTACCCCTTTTTGCTGGTGCAGGAACTGATAGGCGGCTTGGGCATCTTCGTAAAACCGGGCTTCATTGGGAAACGGGCTTGAGCTTAGCCCATAGCCGCGATAATCCACCATCAAAACGGCGGCCCCCAGGGCATGCAGATGCCGGATTCGATCCAGATTAAAACTCGTCGAGATGTTACCGGCATTGCCGTGCAGGTATAAAAACGTCAGGGACTGGGGCTGTTCGCTGGGAATCCACCAGCCATGAAGCGTTCCTGGTTGATCCCCTGGCTGATCAGAGGTGACTGAAATCCATACCTCTTCATAGAACAAGCCAACAGCATCTGGGGTAGCCTCTATCGCCAGGGTCGGCAAATACATGAGCCATCGCTGTCTTTGCCAAAGCCACCCACACAGGGCTAAATAAATCAGCCCAGATATGCCCAGACAGCCAATCAAAAGTTTAAGCATGGGCATAGACACGGATCAATTCAATATAAATAGATAAAGGCCAGCCCTCAACGGTGAGCTGGACGGGGTACGAAACTTATCTTTATATTATCGGGGATCACGTTCATAGGGTTACCGGCGGTTGTGACGGTTTTTCCAGGAGGGGAATAACCACCCTGGGTAGACCCGTGAAGGTTTGTTACACTGAATACTCAGATGAATTCGCCACAACTTTCACCCCGTAAGGATTGATTGGTATGACGGTTGCCACCTCCCCCGCTCCCCTGCTTAAGACCAATGATTTACTGGTTAGGGACTACTCTGCTCCCCGCGATCGCTTCGACCAGAGCTGGGAAGCGACCCTAGCGACATTGCTAGGGCTAGGACGGGCCGCTGGCGCTGACTTCATCGAATTTTTCCTGGAGCGCAGCAACTTCATTAGCTGTCAGGCAGAAGACGATATCATTAGCAGCCTTTCTCCCCGGATTATCACCGGAGCCGGGGTACGGGTGTTTTTAGGCAAAGCTGACTGCTACGTCAGCACTAATGATCTCTCGTTTGCGGGCCTCAAGGTCGCCCTAGACAAAGCCCTGTCGATCATGGGGCTAACGTTGCCCGGCCCCGCCACCAACATCGCAGAGATCAACCTAGAGTTAATGCGGGACTATGCCAGTGTCCGGGGTAAAGACAACTGGCTAGCCCAGTGCAGTCCTATGCAAGAAATGGGGGATGTGCTGCTGGCCGCCAACAATGCTTTGGCCCAAACCGCAGACCATGTGCAGTCTCGTCGGGCTGCCTATTTCCGGGATTGGCAAGAGGTGTTGGTGGCGGCCAGCGATGGCACCTTTGCCCGCGATATTCGTCTTACCCAGTCCGTTGGGTATAACCTGCTCTGTGCCGATGGCGAGCATCGCTCCTCCATTGGTCAGCGATCGGGGGATACCAGCAACCCCGGATTCCTGCGCAGTTGGGACTACCAGAGCATTGCTGAGACTGTGGCTGAGTCAGCGGGCAAAATGCTCTACGCCGATTATGTGGAATCGGGTAGCTATCCCGTGGTGATGGCCAATAAGTTCGGAGGGGTGATCTTCCACGAAGCTTGCGGCCACCTGCTGGAAACCACCCAAATTGAACGGGGTACCACCCCCTTTATCAACAAAAAAGGCGAGAAAATCGCCCATGAGAACCTAACCGCCTGGGACGAAGGGCTGTCGCCCGACGCCTTTGGCACCATTGACATGGATGACGAGGGCATGCCTGCCCAGCGCACCCTGCTGATTGAAAATGGAGTGCTCAAGAACTTCCTTTCTGACCGAGCTGGGTCCATGCGCACCGGCCACCCCCGCACCGGCAGCGGTCGCCGTCAGGGCTATACCTATGCCGCCGCCTCCCGCATGCGCAATACCTACATCGCCCCCGGAGACTATTCCCTGGACGAGCTCTTTGGCTCCATTGATAAAGGGATCTACTGCAAGAAAATGGGCGGCGGCAGCGTCGGGGCCACTGGGCAGTTTAATTTTGCCGTGGACGAAGCCTACTTAATTGAAAACGGCAAGCTCACCAAGCCCCTGAAAGGAGCCACCCTAATCGGCGAAGCCACCGAGATCATGGACAAAATTTCCATGTGCTCCAATGATCTAGGCCTAGCCGCTGGGTTCTGTGGCTCCATTAGCGGCAGTGTTTACGTCACCGTCGGCCAGCCCCACCTGAAGGTGGACTCGATCACCGTCGGTGGTCGGTAGATGGGTATCAGGTAGCAGGTGTTAGATATCGGGTATCAGGTTTACAGTTTGCCGTCTACGGTTAGCACAGTTTACCTTTTACTGTTCACCGCTCACCTGACACCTTCACCTCCCCACCTCCCCCACCTCCCCACCCCTTCACCTCCCCACCTCCCCCACCCATCCCCCATGCCTACTATCCAAGACATCGCCACCTACGCCGAAACCAGTGCCAAAAAGCTCGGAATTGCCAAATACGACGTTTACGGGTCTTCCGTGGATGAAACCAGTGTTCAGGTTGACAAGGGTGATCCCAAGCAGGTCAAGGCCTCTAACCGTTCCAGTGTGATCGTGCGGGTATGGAACGGTGACGGTAAGGTCGGGGTAACCTCCACCAGTGATGTGGACCCCACTGGTATGACTCTGGCCCTAGAAACCGCCCAGGAGGCCAGTGCCTTTGGGGTGGCTGAGCATATTCCCGACTTTAGCCCCGAAGCCACAGCCCCGACGGCTGAGGTGCCCGTAGAGCAAGTGCCCCCTGTGCCCGTGGGCGATTTGGTCAGCACGCTGGTCAATTTGGAAAAGCAGCTGTTAGATGCCCACCCGGCGATCGCCAGTGTGCCTTACAATGGTCTGGCCCAACGGGATATTAATCGGTTCTACATCAATAGCGCTGGGGCTCTGCGCCATGAGGCCCGCTCCTATGCGTCGCTATACCTATACACCAAAACCGAAGAAGAGGGCCGCAAACCCCGATCAGCTGGAGCGATCCGGGTCGATCGGGGGCTGTCGCGGCTGGATTTGCAAGGCTGCTTGCAGGAAGCGACTGAGAAAACCATCAGCCATCTGAACTACGCCAAAGTTAAATCTGGCAAGTACCGGGTGGTGTTTTCTGGGGAGGCGTTTCTTAGTCTATTGGGGGCTTTCTCCAACCTGTACAACGCCCAGAGCATTTTAGATAAGCGTAGCCTGTCGACCCCAGATTCCCTAGGTAGCACGGTGGCGTCGCCACTGCTGTCGGTCTATGACGATGCCCTACACCCGGAAAATGTCAGTGCCGAAACCTTTGACGGAGAAGGGACTCCTACCCGGCGGGTAGCCTTGATTGAACAGGGGATACTGACTCAGTTTCTACACAGTGCCGGTACTGCCAAGCGGATGGGAGCGTCCCCCACGGGTCACGCCAGCATTGGGGCTAAGGTTTCCGTTGGTCCCAGCTTTTACCATGTGCTGCCAGGGGAGGCGGCTAACGCTGACTTTAGCCTTGACACCGCCGATCAGGTGATCTTTATTGATGAACTCCAGGCGCTGCATGCCGGGGTGAATGCCCTGCAAGGATCGTTCTCCCTCCCCTTTGATGGTTGGCTGGTGAACCAAGGTGAGCGGGTCAGCATTGAGTCGGCGACGGTGGCTGGTGATTTTCGGGATCTACTCAAGGCGATCGCCCATGTGGAACCGGAGGTAGAGATTACCCCCGGTGGCCTCTGCCCTCGTATTTGGGTCGAGAACCTGTCAATCACAGGGGATGGCTAGAATGATGGGCCGGATTATTTGGCCCGGCTGAAGGCAACAGCAGCGGCAATGATTAAGCTGAGTAATGCCAACGGCACCCACAGGTCATTTACAGTCATCATAGGGCTACATCGGCTTGCAATAGGGAACTGCCATGACTGTATCGGAACGCGTCACGTTTTTACAGGAGCGCACCCCCCTGAGTGTCTTGAGCCCTGAGAGCTTGAGCGCGATCGCTGACAGCATGGAGACCTGCTCCATTGCGCCCCAGGAGATGATAGTAGAAGCCGGGCAGGAGCCAGCCGGGTTGTATATCCTCTGGGAGGGCAAGCTGGAAACTGTGGAAACCGGTATGGGGGGAGTGAGTTTCTTGCCGGGTACGGTGATTAACTTAGAAGCCCTGCTGCTGAGTCAGCCGGTGGAACAAACTATCCATGCCCTCTGCGATAGTACAGTCTGGTTCATTGGCCGCGATCGCGTCCAGCAGATCTTAGACACCCATCCAGATATTTTGCAGACCTTTACCCGCCAGCTGGTGGAAACCGTCAAACGGCTGTCGTTTCAGGTCAACTATGAACAAGAGCGTCAGACTGTGCTGCGCCCTTACCTGGTCACCCGGGCCAAGCGGGGGGTGATTGGCCGCAGTCGCTATGGGGATCGACTGCGATCGCAGCTGCGGGAAGCGGGCCACCATCGTCGTCCGGTTCGGATTTTTGGAGAACCAGGGCTGGAAAAAGATAACCTGGCCGCCTTGATCCATTACGGCTCGGAGCAGCGCCGCCAACCGATCATCAAACTCGACTGTTCCAAGCTCCAGGCTAGCGGAGCTGACCTATTTGGTCGAGCCGGAGGCAAACCCGGTCTGATCGAAGCCCTGGGGCAGGGAACCCTGGTGCTAAACAACCCTGGCGAACTGGATGAAGACCTGATAGACCCAATCGTTCGATTGCTAAGAGACCGGGAGTACCAGCCGGTAGGACGCAATGGCACCACCGTCCCACCCGTAAAGGCCCAGGCCCGGATTATTTTAATTTCAGAACAGGCCGTACCAGCCCTTGATAATCTAGTCAGCGACACCATCAAGGTACCCCCCTTGCGGGTCCGCAAGGCTGATTTAGAAGACTGGGTCAATTACTACCTGTCGCTGATTTGTCGGCGTCGGGGCATCGACCGCATCCAGGTGACCCCAGAGGCGATTCGCCGGTTACAATCCTATGACTTTCCCAACAACCTGCGAGAACTGGAAAACCTGGTGGAGCGCGCTACCGCCCAAATGGCTGGCGGCGGCCTGATCACCGAGGAAATTATCTGGCCATCCCAAAGTAAGAAAAAGCAGTTTCGGTTGAACCTGCTGAATCGCTACCCTGGTCTGCGGCGGTTTCTGCGTAGCCCCTGGTGGCCCGATCGGCTCAATTATGGAATCACCCTGACTCTGTTTGCGCTGGTGGTGGGCGTGCTGTGGGTGGGGCCCCAGACCCGCCACCAGAATGTGGCCTTGACGGTGTTTTGGGCCTGGTGGTGGCCCCTGATCTTGGTGGGATTCCCCTTTGTGGGGCGGCTGTGGTGTGCTGTTTGCCCGTTTATGATCTACGGGGAGGTGACTCAAAAACTACGCCAGCGATGGTTTCCCGGACAGCTTAAACCCTGGCCCCGACGAGCGGCAGAACGCTGGGGAGGCTGGTTCTTATTTGGTCTATTTGTGCTGATTCTGGTGTGGGAAGAGGTGTGGGATTTAGAAAATACCGCCTACCTATCCGCCTGTCTGCTACTCCTGATTACCGCCGGGGCGATGATTTTCTCGGCCCTGTTTGAGCGGCGATTTTGGTGTCGTTACCTGTGCCCCATCGGCGGCATGAATGGCATGTTTGCCAAGCTCTCGATCACCGAGTTGCGAGCCCAGCAGGGTACCTGCTCCGCCGAATGTACCACCTATCAATGCTATAAGGGCGGTCCCCAAAAAGGAGAAGGCCAGGAAACCAATGGCTGTCCCCTCTACTCCCATCCGGCCCAGTTGGAAGATAACCGCGACTGTGTGCTCTGTATGACCTGCCTCAAAGCCTGCCCCCATCGTTCGGTAGAGTTTAACCTACGCCCCCCCGGTATTGAACTGTGGACCACCCACCAGCCCCGCTCCTATGAAATCGCCTTAATGTTTCTGCTGTTGGGAGCCGTGTACCTGCGTCGCTTGCCCGAGCTGCAGCAGCGCCTGCACCTGCAGCTCCCTCTAGATACGGCCCTCCACCACAGCCTGGTGTCCTTCGGTATCTTGGCCCTACCGGCCCTGCTGCCCCTAACGGTGGAAGCAGTGGGCTGGCTCTGGCAGCAAGGGCGATCGCGGTCCCAACCCCACTCCTTTGTCAAACTGGCCTATGGCTATCTACCTCTGGTGTGGGCGGCCAACCTAGCCCACTATCTCCGCCTAGGTCTATTGGAGGGAGGACGGGTTTTGCCAGTCTCTTTGGCCACCTTTGGGGCATCAGGGGCAAATCTGCCGGTTTGGGTGGCCCACCCCGCAGTGGTAGCCTTTCTACAGGGGGTGACCCTGCTTATGGGCATCGGGTTATCAATTTGGCTGACCCAGAAAATTGCCCGCCAACCCCTGGTCTATCGGCTGGCTAATCACAGTTGTACCGTGTTGCTGGGGGCCAGCCTATGGTGGATTGTGGTCGGGCTTTAGAACCAGTATGTAAAGTTTTCACCAAGCACCTACATTTGGGACCTCAGCCAACATTGTCTTGGCGTCTGAGTCTGTTAGATTACCACCACCGCCTGAATTAATCTTCACTGGTTGTCCCATGCTCCAGGATAGTTCGCTGGACTTTAAGCTTGTTCAACGGGTCTGTTTACTACAGCATGCCCTGGACCAGGCTATGGAGACGCTGGAAGAGATGCAGCAGCAGGTGGCTAATCACCAAATGCTGCAAGCTCACTTGGCCCAGACGGAAGAATATGCCAACGTGCAGCAAAAGATCATTATTAACCTACAGCGACAATTGCAGGGCAAGGACCAGTGGCAGCAACAGATGGTCAGCCAACTCCTGGTTGAGGTCAGAGCCCTGGTCACCGATCAACAGTTAGAGCTAGAACGGCTGCGGGTCAGAATTTACCAAAGCCAGGCGGAAGTACAAGACTACCTGGTGCGGTTGAAAAATCACTACCAAACCCTTTCCATCAGTTTCACTCCTGATCAAGAGCAGGACTTGAATTCAGAGGTGATGATTGTCCGGGCGCTGACGGTCAGCCTCAGCAGCCAGTTACAGGCCGCCCAGCAGCACATCCAACAGCTAGACAGTACCCTGACCAAATATCAGGTGACCTTTGCTCGCCTGCACGCTCAAGTCAACCAGGGGCCCCCTCTAGAGACTAGTTTCCACAGCCCCACCCCTGATGGGCATCAACCAGAACCGGCCCTAACGGCGATCGCCGATGACCCCATTGCCCTGCGGGCCATCGTGGAAGCCCAAAAACAAAAAATCGACGAACTCACCGACGAGCTAAGCTACCAGTTTCGCCAGCAGACCAGTCTCAAATATCGCTGTCAAGAAATCGCCGCCGAGCGCGATCGCCTGAGGCAGCAAGCGATCGTCCTAAAGCTAGAAAATGAGGCCCTGCAAGAACAAGTGATCCCCCAGAACTGGCTAATGGATTCGACGTCGTAGATTCATCCCTCAGCCGTGGGTTACGGCGGCAGTTAAGTGACCTAGCGATCGCCCTAACCCCGACCGCCTAACCCACGCTACGAATCCAAAATCCAAAATCCAAAATTTCTTCACCCCTACCCCCGAGCCTCACCCTCCGGCAACACCTTAACCAGCAGGGGGGCTAGCTCATTCTTTAGCTGCCCGGCCCGAATAAACTCGGCGTAGGTATCCACTTCGATGGCCAGCAATTCTTCCCGCAGCTGCTCCGAGGCATATTCGCGGATGACGGTATGCTGCTGCTCCAGTTTGGTCACCCTGTCGTTAACCTCATTCAGTTGGCCATCCACTAGCGCCATTTGGTAACTGATAAACTCAGGGTCAAATTCTTGATTGGCCTTAATGTCCTCCAGCCGCTGCATGACTCGATTCAGGGCCACTCGGTGGGCGATCATCTGGCTGTATTCTAGCCGCAAGGGCTGATCCCCCAGCAGACCCAAATACTCTAGCAGGGGCTTGGTGGTTAACCCCTGGACCAGCAAGGTAAACAGCATCACCCCAAACACGATGGAAATAATTTCCTGACGATCGGCCAAGACTGTTGGCACACTTAGGGCCAGGGCGACGGAGACCGATCCCCGCAGGCCACCCCACCAGAGAATAATCTGTCCTTTTAGCGGTAGCTCCATATTGGGACCCGTGACCGCATTGCTAAAGGCCCCCAGGCCAAAGACACTCACCGCCCGGGCAACCAACATAATCACAATGGCGATCAAAATTTTGTCTAACTCATCCAATAACCCCTGAAATTGCACCTGGTCGCCAATCAGCAAAAACACGATGGAGTTGATAAAAAACGAGACAAACTCCCAAAATTCCGATACCACCAGCCGGGTGCGGGGGCTCATACCAATACGAGAGCCAAAGTTACCTAAAATCAGGCCAGTGGTGACCACAGCAATTACCCCAGATCCCCCCAATTCTTCAGCCACCAAGTAGGTACCATAGGCCGACACCAGAGTGAGCGACTGCTCGACTAGGGGAATGTCAAATCGCTGGGTCAAAAACGACAGGCCAAAGCCAATCAGCCCACCAATGCTAATACCCACCCCCACAAACACCAAAAACCGAGCCACGGTCACAGATAGGTCAAACTGTTCAAGCCCCAGGGCAATACCCAACAGCAGGTTAAACGCCACTACAGCCACCCCGTCGTTAAACAGGCTTTCCCCTTCCATGATGGTGGTGAGTTTTTTGTCCACCCCCAGCTCACGAAATAGGGCCACCACCGACACGGGGTCAGTGGCTGATAGGCTAGCCCCCACCAACAGAGCCGTGGCCAAGGAGGCTCCCGCAAAAGCTTGCAGACCAAATACCAGACTGCCCACACAGATAACCACCCCGACAATTGCGTAGAGCACAATCGGCACGGCATACTGTTTCAGCCGCTTCCAGGGCAGGTTCCAGGCGGCTTCAAACAGCAGCGGCGGCAAAAAGATGAACAGAATCAACTGGGGAGAGAGGTTAATCAATCGCACATCCAGCACCGCCAGGCCCAACCCCACTAGCAACAGCAGCAGGGTATAGGGAATATTGCGTAGCACACTAAACACCCGGGACAGGGTGGCTACCCCCAGCGACACCGACAGCACCAGGCAAAACTGGCGCAGGTTCGCCTCAATATTTGGATCTTCAAGGACGGGTTCAACAACGGTCAGTAGTTCCATAAAGGTGCTAATCCTGATTGATAAGAACACCGTTGAGAATCATGACCGATCCTCAGCTGGAGTGCAAACTTTAAGCGATAACAATTTTGCCCAACCAAGGCACCTCAAAAGGTTTTGCGAATCGTGTTCGCCTGGGATAAAAGCGCCTCTGCAAACGATAACGATTCCTGGTGGGTTTCTCCCCCCGCCAACTGGGCCAACTCTTCTCGCCGCTCTACTAGGGAGAGGGGAGCCACCCGGACCACGGTGCGAATCGCCTCGGAGGGATCGGCATCAGCAGGAGCCGCCGGCTTACTTCTAGCCTGGGCTTGTTGTCTTCGTTGCGATCGCGACGGCTCTACCGCTCCACTATCTACCACCTGCTTACCCACCCGGAAGTGGGCATCAGCCATGGCCGCCACCATCGGTTGGTGGGTGACGCACAGCACCTGATGTTGACGACCCAGGTGGTAAAGCTTTTCGGCGATCGCCTGGGCCACCCGCCCCGATACCCCCACATCAATTTCGTCGAACACCAAGGTACCCACCGGGTCCACCTGGGAAAAGCAGGCCTTCAGGGCCAGCAAGAACCGGCTCATTTCTCCACCGGAGGCGGTCTCCGCTAGGGGCTGTAGGGGTTCACCCGGGTTGGGGCTAAACATAAACTGGATGGCATCGGCCCCAGTGGCCGTCGGCCCCACCGGGCGTAAATCCACCTTAAATTGCACCCGGTCCATCGCCAGGGGTTTGAGCTCGTGAATCAAGCGAATTTCCAGGTCCTGGGCCACGTCCCGCCGCAGCTGCGACAGGGTGGCACAGGCGGCATCCAGGGCCGCCTGACAGCGGGCCAACTGGGCCTCTAGGTCAGCGATCGACTCCCCCTCCCCCGATAGTTCCGCTAGGGACTGCTGCACCTGATCTCGGTAGGCCATCAGCTCCGGCAGAGGGCGGCCATACTTGCGCACCAAACCCTTCAGGGTACGAATCCGCTCTTCCACCTGCTCTAACCGCTCAGGGTCGGCCTCAACACTAGCGCCATAGGCATTAATCGCTCGGCCCGCCTCTTCCACCTGGGTCAGGGCTTCACTGACCAAGGCCAAAATCGGGGTAATCTCCTGGTCATAACGTTCCATATCGACCAAAATGCCCTCGGCCTGGCCCAACAGGTCAGCACAGGCCCCCGCCCCAGTCTCCGTTTCGTACAAAATCTGATACGCCTGGTAGCTGTTTTGCTGGAGTTCCACACTGTGGTTCAGGCGTTGCTGCTCTTGCAACAGATGATCCAGCTCCTGGGGATCATCCAGGCTGGCCTGGTCTAGCTCCCGCTGATGCAGCTGTAGCAGGTCAAGCTGGTCGCGCCGTTCTTGGTCGGCCTGGCGCCGAGCCGTCAGCTTTTGTTTGGCCTGGGTCGCTGCCCCATAGGCCACAGCCACCTGCTGTCGCTGCTGCAATACTGACTCACCCCCAAAGCCATCCAACCACTCCCGCTGCAAATCCGGAGAGCCCAACTGAACGGTCTGCCCCTGGGCGGTAATTTCCACCAGTCGCTGTCGCAGGCCTTCCAGTTGAAGTTTTGTAACTGGGTTGCCATTCAGAAACGAACGACTGCGCACAGAGGTTTTACTCAAGGTCAACTCCCGCCGCAGGGTGAGAGGGCCTTCTACGGTGGGCAAGTTCTGGGTCGCCAACCAGGGGTACAGGTCTGGCGGTAGCTCAAACACGGCCTCGACCAGTGCCTTGGTGCTGCCCGATCGCACCAACCGCTGGCTAGCTTTACCCCCCAGCACCGCATCCAGGGCATCAAGGATAATCGACTTGCCTGCTCCGGTTTCTCCGGTCAGCACATTCAGCCCCGCCTCTAACCGCAGATCGATCTGGTCGATCAAAGCAAAGTTCTCAATGTGCAGGGCCGTTAGCATAGGAGCAGTGTTTTAGTACCCACGTATTTTAATGGGAACCGCTGTAGATACGCTGCAGAAGAAGTACTAGGTACAACACTCTAATCCAAACACCCCTCGTCTAAATCTCGGGCGGTGGTGGGTGGGTAAGTACCCATGGGTGGGTAGGTTGTGGGTTGGATGGGCCGCCCTAAGATTGACCTTTGGGGTTGGGGGGGCGAGACGCTGTCATTCTCACAGAGGGCTTCTACTTCAATTTCCACTAGCATGTCAGGATTCATCAACCGGGGGATCTCGACAGTGGTATTGACTGGCGGATGATCGGCAAACAGTTCTTGATGCACCTGGGCGACATCATCCCAGTAGCCTAAGTCAGTGAGATAAATTCGGGTCCTGACCACATCGTCTAAATCAGCGCCAAGCTCCTCTAGGGCCTCTTGAATAATCTCAAAGCACCGCTGGGCCTGGGCGTAGGCATCCCCTGGGGCAAAGGTGCCCCCCTGGCCATCGCTGGGAACTGTACCAGAGACAAACACCTGCTGGCCAACCCGCAAGGCTCGACAGTAGCCGACTTTGTCTTCCCAAGGGGTGCCCGAAAATGCACGCTGACGAACCATGATGATGGATTACTCTGGTAAGTTTCTTAGGTGGGTTTGCGCCTTAGAGGCCCAGGCACGGTTACCCATGGTGGCGTAGAGGCTTCTAGCGTACTCTAGTACAGGGCGGGCCTCCTCGTATCGCTCTAGCTGAATAAACGCTAGCCCAGCACTATAGTAAGCATCAGCGTAACTACCATTGAGCTGGGTTGCCATCCGAAAAGAATCCAGCGCTAATTCTGTTTGGCCTTGGTTAAACCGGGCAATGCCCAAGTTGTAGTGGGCCTCGGCGTAGCGGGGCTGAATCTCTAGTGCCTGGGTTAAGGCCGCTTCCGCCTCTGTGTTTTGCCCTTGCTGCAGATAAATAATGCCCCGTTGAAAATGGGATTCAGGGGCGCTAGGGCTATACTCTCCGGCTCGCTCTAGCGCCGCTAGGGCGTCGGCAAATCGTTCTTGCCCCTGGTAAACCAGGCCTAGGTTGTAGTAAGCGTTACCCAGATCGGGTTGGATCTGTAGAGCTCGCTTTAAGTACGCTTCGGCCTGATCGAGATTATTCCCTTCGATCAAGGCCCCTCCCAGGTTGGCGTAGGCCATGGCAAAGTCGGGATCAGCTCGAATCGCCTGCCAAAAGGCCGAGGCGGCTTCCTGTAGTTCTCCTTTCTGGCGTAGGGCCAACCCCAGGTTGTAGTGGGCGGCGGCCAAATTGGGAGCCAAAGTGGCGGCCTGCTGAAACTGGGCGATCGCCGCGTCTACTTGCCCCTGCTGTATCAACCCTAGCCCCTGATTTAGGGCTGCTTCTGCGGCCTCGGGTTGGGCCTCAGCGGGTGGGGTATCAACGGACAGGGCAACGGGGACATGGACACAGGCCACTGACAGGCCGGTGATCAGCCCCAGGGCCAAAGAAATGCTGGTGTTAATCAAAGGAGCGTTTGTCATAGGGCACAGCTTAGCGCTATGAAAGGGCCTTAACCATAAAAAAAGAACACAATTTTTTCAAGTTTATCCAGACCATGGCCTCATGTACATGAAGAGATTGTTAGTGTTAGGCCAGGGCAGTGGTCAACGGACCATCTAGTTGCTAGCCAATTAAAGAACTGTCCCTCAGGTGCGGAGATCCCATCTTCGCAGTTGAGGTATTCCCTATCACAAAACCTGTGGTTGTTCCCGGATGACGTCTCACTAACTCGTTCCTGCTTAAAACCAGGTAGTCCTATGGTCACTATGAGTTCATCCGTTATGTTTTCAATGCCCCTGCAATCTACCTTGTCCCATTCTGATAATGTTTTTCTCAAAGCTGTATTAGAGGGATTCGCCGATGGGATCTTAATTCTTGCAGAAGACGGATCCTGCATTCACAGCAATCAGGAGGGCCGTGCCCTCTGCCTTAACCTTAGCCCTAATAGCCATGGGGTGCCCCCCTGTCTGTGGGCGATGGGCAAACACCTGCTGGAGAGTCGCGATTTGTTTCCCGATCATTCCCTGGTGCTAACTCAGCAGTTTACTGCCCAGGGGGGCGATCAAATTCGGGCTCGGGTGCAGTGGTTAGATTTACCCTCTGCCTCAGAGACCTACTTGCTGATTTCCTTGGAAAACCAAACCCGTTCGCTCTATACGTCGGCCCTGCTAGAAGCGGTGCAGTATAACCTTACCCCTCGGGAAAAGGATGTTTGGTTACTGCGGCGCGCCAGCCGCAGCTACGACGAAATTGCCAAGGCCCTTTACATCACTGTGAATACGGTCAAGCGCCATATCAAGAACATTAACGCTAAGCGCCGCGAGGTAATCGAGTTGATGGCTAACTAGGCAGCGGAGTGGGTATCGGCTGCCAGGGACCCAAACCCCGGTCTCCGATACCCAAATCCTGCCCTTGGGGCAGGCCGCGATCGCTTAAGCTAGTGCTTAACAGGCTACTCCTTGCCCCTACTGTTATTCTTGAAACCCTGCCTATGTTGCCTAAGGAAGAGTTGCTGAAATCGGTGGACAATCGCGACTGCCTAGCCCGGGTGCTTGACCAGGCCGAACAAGCTATTCGCACCTGGGAGACGGTGGTCACCGATTTTCTGTCCCCACCGGAACGGGTGGAAGCCGAGACCATCTTTCAGCGCCTGACGGATGTTCATGTCCTGTCGTGGGGAGGCTATCCCCAGGCAGAACGGCAGCGGTTGGCGATCGCCCGCACCGATCTCCCCCTGGACCAGAGTCAGATTTCCCTGGCCCTGATCAACCTGGCGGGCAACTTTATGTTTGACCCTGCCACCCATCGCGATTTTCTGGGGGCGATTCTGGGCACCGGCATTGTCCGCGAAAAGGTGGGTGACATCATTGTGCTGGGGGAACGGGGAGCCCAGGCGATTGTGGTGCCAGAGCTGGTGGAGTTCTTTACCCAGGCCCTGACCCAGGTGCGATCGGTGCCGGTTAAGACCCAACCTCTGGACTGGGACCAGCTCAGGGTGCGCCCCCCCAAAAAGAAAGAAATGACCACTGTGGAAGCCTCCTTAAGGCTGGATGCAGTGGCCTCTGCTGGGTTTGGCATGTCCCGCAGCAAAATGGCCGATCTGATCGGTGCCGGTGACGTGCGGGTCAATTGGCAGGCCGTCACCCAGCCCAGCCACACCCTAGCCGCTGGCGATCTGGTGGCTATTCGCGGCAAGGGACGGTTGGAAATTGGCGACGTAGCCATCACTAAAAAAGAACGGTACCGGGTTAACCTCACCCGGTACCTATAGGATCGCCTGTCAGACCAGAGCTACCAGGCTACCCTGCCCAAAACCTACAGGCCAATCCCTTCGTAGCGGGCGATCGTAGCCTTGTCTAGCATACGACGACCATCTACTACCAGCGGCGGGTTAGCGGCTCCTTGCAGCAGCCCCGGCAGCACTTTGAAGTCATTCCAGCGGGTGAGCAATAGAATCACATCCACATCCTGGACGGTTTCAGCCAGGGTATCGCAGTACTGAATAGGCTGGTTTTCAAAGATCTTTTGGGCTTCGTGCATGGCCACCGGGTCAAAGGCCTTGACCTTGGCCGATCCGGCCAGTAGTTCCTGGACAATGGGAATCGCTGGCGACTCGCGCATGTCATCGGTACCGGGTTTGAAGGCTAGGCCCAGCACCGCCACCCGCACTGCATCCAGGTTGGGATAGTGCTTGTGCAGCCGTGCCATCACCTGCTTATACTGCACCGCGTTCACGTCGATCACAGCATTGAGCAGTTGCATCGGCAATCCTTTCTTCTCCCCATATGCATTCAGTGCCTTCACATCTTTGGGGAAACAACTGCCACCGAAGCCGCAGCCGGCCTCGATGTAGGTGGTGAAGCTGGGGAAGATGCGATCGCCGTTGGCTAGAATCGGTGTCAGGCGCTTGTCCAGATGAACCCCTCGGGTCACCTCTGTGACATCGACATCGCCGATAGCGGCACAGAGGTTGCCAATTTCATTGGCAAAGGAAATCATGGTCGCCAGCAGGGAGTTAGCGGTGTACTTGATCATCTCAGCGGTTTTGCAGTTGGTTTCCAACTGGTCCACCCCGTCAAACACCTGATATAGTTCCCGCAGCGCCCCGAGGCTGCGATCGTCAATGCCCCCCAGCACAATCCGGTCCGGATACATAAAGTCAGGGATGGCTTCTCCTTCTTTGAGAAATTCGGGGTTCATGCCCACCCCAAAGTCAGCCCCGGCCTTTTTGCCAGACGCCTCCTCTAGAATCGACAACACCACGTCATCGGTGGTGCCGGGAACGACGGTACTCTTAACCACCACCACGTGGTAACCATCTTTGTCCCTCAACACTTCGCCAATCTGGCGGGCGACGGTCTTAATAAAGGTCAGGTCGATTTCATCGCCGCGAAAGGGGGTACCCACCGCAATCAAAGACATCTCAGAGTCCAGGACAGCGGTGCGCAAGTCAGTGGTGGCCTGCAGGCGGCGGCCCACATTGGCTTTAAGCATGTCTTCCAGTCCCGCCTCATAAATCGGCGGTATACCCTGGTTAATCTGATCGACCTTCGCCTGGTCAATGTCAACACAGACCACATCATGGCCTTTCTCGGCCAGGCAGGTACCCGACACCAACCCGACGTAGCCTGTTCCTACTACAGATACCTTCATTTATGCGTCCTCCGCTTGGCGGTTGCCGGAATACCAGACCATGGATCGTTTTAGCCCTTCATCAACTGTAATGCTGGGGTTATAGCCCAGGTGTTGACGCGCCTTGTCGATGATCGGGCAGCGGCGGTTGGGGTTGTCGATCAAATAGTCTTGATCGCTGCTGGTTTGACGCACGACTTTACCGCTGTAGTCAAACAAGTCACGGGCGATATCGACAACTCGCTCGGCCAAATTAGCCATGGAAATTTCAGGCGTTTCTACCCCAATGTTGTAGGCTTCCCCAGTGTGACCTTTGACCAGGATTTTGTAGTAACCGACGATGGCATCAGCAATATAACAAAAGGTGCGGGTGGGAGACCCATCGGACAGCATGACAATGTCGCGATCGCTGAAGATATCGCGGGCAAAGTCGGGTAGCACCCGGCGATCAGTAATCTTTAAGCCTGGACCATAGTTGTTGAATGGTCGAGCGGTCTTGATCGGCAGATCATGCTGAAGGGCAAAGTTAACACAGAGGGTTTCGCCATAGCGTTTCGACTCATCGTAACAAGCCCGCGGGCCGGTGCAGGAGACATTGCCTCGATAGGTTTCTGGGGTGGGAATGTTTTCCGGGGTGGGGTCGCCGTAAATCTCGCTGGTAGAGTAAAACAGAAACCCTTCTATCGGCTTACCCTTAGCTTTTTGCTGCAGGCAATATTCCAACAAAAACCGCAGTCCATTGACATTGGCGTCCATCGTTTCAATCGGATATTTCCGATAAAACGTAGGTGAGGCAATGGATGCAGCATGAATAATAAATTGAAAATCAGCGATATCGTCGGGTATAGGGTTAGTGATATCGTGCTTAACTAGCACAAGATTGGGATTATCAGACAGACTGGTCAGCCAATCGGGCACACCCCGAATATAGTTATCATAAATCGTCAGGTGAATCGGCTTAGCGGTGGGGTTAACCTGATTCCAGTGGAGGACTGACTGGACAAGGTAGTAACCCAGGAAACCGGCGCCACCGGTAATCAACAGATTTTTGCCAGATAGGGTGGCAAATTCCTCAAAGAGGTGATCACAAATATAGGTTAAATCAGCTTGGACGACATCATCAGCCGTTTTTAGTGACGTTAAACTAGGTGCTTGAACCATTACGTTTTCCTTATACCAATTAGAGATTTGAGGGACTAAACTCTGGGCTAACGAGTACCGTTGTTCGGTGCTCTTACCCACCCATTTAGCGTCATGAACATGGGCAGATGCTCCGGTCATTATTCCGGCAATAACAATGTAGATAGGATGGCGATTTCCAGGACTAGCGGATTTTAGTTCATGGCTTGTCCATGAACTGGACAAGATAAACTCATGCAGTCACGTGAGCTTAGGGTCTATACCATGGCTACTGTTTAGGTGGACTGCTTAGATGGACTAGGATTAAACCGTTGCGGCTACTTTAGGGCTGGCAAAGTAGGCGTTTTGTTCAACCCGCAGCCGATGGGCGATGCTATCAGTTGGCACCTCTACATCGTCGTAGGTGAGCACTTGGTCTTTGGCGACCGGACGCTTCAGTCGGCACCCTTCTGCTAAGCCCATGGGTAAGAGGTTTTGCTGGCTGACAATGTCGGCGTTGTCGCATTGGCCATAGGTGTGGTACCCGCCTAGCCCATCCAGGGTTTGGCCGGCCTGGAGATCGATTTTGGCGGTGGTCACCACGTCTACCACTGGACCGCCCAGGGGGGCGATAATCACATCGTTAAATAAGGCCACCCGGGCGGCGGACAGGGGCACCTCAAATACAGTCAGGTGGTAGGGCACGTAGAAGCTATACAGCGGACCTTCCCCAAGCTTGCCGTAGTTGAGGTAGTGGGCTTGGGTGGGCTCGTTGCAGGTGGCGTAAACAAATACCCCTGGGCTGGGTTTAGGACCAACCACATAGTCAACGATGCCGCCTAGTGCCTTTAGTTGTTCCACATCGTAGCGATCGAGCATGTCATCAACATGGCCCTTGTAGTGATAGCCCAACATCCCCCGCTGGGCTACTTTCATGCCAGTAGCGTTAGCCACGATCGCCTGTTCAAAGGAAATTTTAGTGCCATCGGCAAAACTGGTGACCATGTGGGCGGTTTGGCCCCACTGCTTGGCAAAGCTCTCTTGGGTGGTGGGGTTGCGGTAGCGGTCTTGTAGCCCTTTGATATTGCCGCAAAGTACCGGATTCAAGCCAATACTCTTGACGAAGCGATAGAGATTTAGCTGGACACCGGGTTGATCACCATCGCAGCCAGTTAGCACAACCCCAGCTTTATCGGCATAGACTTTGAGAATCGGGCCGACGGTGCCATCGAGTTCGGCATTCATCAGCACCATGGGCTTTTTGTGCTCGATCGCCGCCAGGGTGACCCGTGCTCCGTACTCCACATGGCCGGTAGCCTCAATCAAGACGTCGATGTTTTCTGACTGGCACAGCAACATCGGATCATCCGTGACCGCATATTGCCCCTGGGTAATCGCATCTTCCAGGTCGCCCAGGGTAGACACGGTTTTGACGGTGTCTACGCCTACTTTTGTATAGGCGTCGGCGGCAGCTTCGACGGTACGGTTGGCGATCGCCACCAGGACCATGCCTGGGGTGTAGTTGAAGATTTGATTGACGACACCACGGCCCATAAAGCCAGCGCCAAATAGACCAACCCGCACAGGATTGCCCGCCTCATGGCGCGCCTTCAAAGCTGTATCAACAATGATCATAGGGAAACCTCGGTTTGGGTAGTGGGCAAGCCAGGCAATAGCGGCCAGGCGGTATCTTTCTCAGAAATTACAGTCACAGGCAATGGCCATTGAATGCCCAAGACAGGATCGTCATACCGTAACCCCTGCTCGCAGCCGGGGGTGTAGTACTCGCTGACCATGTAAAAGGCTTCTGACCCATCAACCAGGGCTTGATAGCCATGGGCAAACATTTCCGGGACATAGAGGCCCAGCCGGTTATCAGCGGATAGCTCAATGCCAAAATGCCTGAGGTAGGTAGGGGAGTCTGGCCGCATATCCACAATCACGTGGTAATTAGCCCCTCGGATACAGCGAAAAAACTTGGCTTCAGAGGCAGGGGGCACCTGATAATGGAGCCCCCGCAGGGTTCCTTTGAGATAGTTAGTAGCGAGGTTGCATTGAACGCCAACCGGCTTTAAGCCATGCTGTTCAAATTCTTTAGTGCAAAAGGCCCGGGCAAAGAAGCCGCGATCATCACCTCGTTTGTCGAGGGAGACCACGAATGCTCCACTTAGGCAAATTTCCTCAAAAATCATGCAGGTTCTCCAGGCACTGACCTATGGAACATTAAAATCAGCTCAAAAATGAGATAAAGGCTATAGGTTTATGGTTTTTTCACCAAACTTTCCAGGGTGCTTTACCCGAAGCCCACAAGTCTTCCAGCTTGTTTCTATCCCGCAAGGTATCCATGGGTTGCCAGAACCCAGCATGCCTGAAGGCTGAGAGCTGATCCATTTGGGCTAACTTGGTTAAGGGCTCTTGCTCCCAAACGGTGTCGTCCCCAGGGATGAAGTCAATCACGTCCGGTTCCACCACAAAGTAGCCACCGTTAATCCAGGCTCCATCTCCCTCTGGCTTTTCTTGGAAGGATTCGATCTTGGTCTGACCTTCATGCAGAGCGATCGCCCCAAATCGGCCAGGGGGTTGCACGGCAGTCAGGGTAGCTAGGGTGCCTTGCTGTTTATGAAACTCGATCAGTTCAGTTACATTAACGTCGCTGACCCCATCGCCGTAAGTGAGGCAAAAGGTTTCATTACCGATGTGCTCACGCACCCGCTTCAGGCGACCACCCGTCATGGTGGTTTCCCCGGTGTCAATCAGGGTGATTTTCCAGGGCTCGGCATTACCCAGGTGAACATTCATCTGGTTGTAGCGTAGGTCGAAGGTGACATCTGACATATGTAAGAAGTAATTGGCGAAATACTCCTTAATTACATATCCCTTATAACCGCAACAAATAACAAAGTCATTAATTCCGTGGGAGGAGTAAATTTTCATAATGTGCCATAAAATTGGCCGATTTCCCACCTCCACCATAGGCTTGGGCTTGATACTAGTTTCTTCACTAAGTCGAGTGCCAAGACCACCCGCAAAAATAACGGCTTTCATATAAACCTCAATTCAGGTAGATTTTGAGTATTTCGTAGTCACCAAAATGCTTTACAGCATCTTCTAAGACCTTAAAAGTAACACCTTCAAGTAATTACTTGAAATCAGGCATTCCCCTAAAACTTCTAGCAAGAGTTTACGCCAGGTGGAGGAGCCTGAAGCAGCATCACAGTAGCATTGCGCAAATTGCGCAACTAATAGTAGTAAGGCTAGCCTAGAAAAGCCGTATCGCTATAAACAGCAAGTAAATGCTGGTACTGGCTTCATGAAAGTTTTGTAAAAATTGTGGCTATCGCTGTTGGAGGCGGAATGCATTCTCTGTAGGATAGTCATTGTAAGATTTACTACCATAAATAGCTTAAAAATACGGGGGGCATGGCCCCTACGATGCACTTGGGTGTTGTATCCCTATGAATAAATGCTCCTCCTCCAGAGGATATCTGGAGGAGGAACAGAGAGGGGCCTTAAAGGAGTTGTTACCTTATTCGGGCTTTTGCTCGGGCATCATGCATTTATCAGAGTCACAACCGGCAGGACCTGCTTCGATCAAGTCTCCAGCGTCATAGCGAGAGAGGGCGGCATGGAAGTTGTCGGTGCCACGCCGGGCTTCCACCTGACGACGCTGGGCTTCGTATGCGGCCTTATCAATGGGCTCGAAGGGTAAGCGGGGGAAGGTTTGCAAATCGTCAAACCGGGCGAGGAGGGCGGCAGAAATGTAGCCTTCGTCGTGGTGGATTGCCTGGAAGATGCGATCGCCCAGGGCCTCAAGCTCGGGCTCGCGAAACTCGATGGTGGCCGAGGTGTTGTGGGTGGTGTAGTGCTGCTGCACTTGCATATAGAAGTCGAACTGGGCCGCTGCCGAGAATTTTTCGATGGCGATTTCATCGGCCCCTGGCAGGTTGGCCCAGGGGACTTCCACCGGAATTTCCACCAGCCACTCGGTGCAGCGAGGATCAAAGGGATCGTTCAGCAGGTTGCCGCTCTCGTCTTTGTCGGACTGGGAGGGCACCACCGAATAGCCATAGTCAATGCAGGCCATGGCTACGGGGTCATTTTTGCGGAAGGTAATCCGTCGGATAAACCGCTGGGCCTTGGGGGGGTGCCAGCCGGGGCTAGCCCCCGTTAGCAATGACTTGGTCCCAGCGGGCTGCACGGTGGTGCAGCGGTTGGGCCGCTGGAGACCATGGCGATCGCAGTAGTCCCATACGGTTTGATGGACAATCTCTTTCCAGCGGGTCAGGTATTCCCGCTCTTTTTGCTTGAACTCCAGCCCAGCCATGGTGTCGGGGCGACCTTCTTCCCACCAGCACAGCCAATCGACGCCAAAGGCATTGACAAAGAAGTCGAACAGGCCCGTAAAGGAAACCCCGACGATGGGATCCTCCAGGCGCGATCGCTGGTAGCGAGGCTCGATGAACTGGTGGTTGAGCAACACCGCCACCGATAGGGCTCCGGCAGTAAAGGCCGCCGCTTGCTCGTCTAGGTTGTCTGGATCGAGCTGATTGAGATGAACCTCCGCCAAATTACAGTGAAAATTGGATCCAATTATCTCACCGCATGGATTTAGACCGTAGCGATCGTCACCTCCAGCCCGACGTTTAGCCTCACCCGCCCACTGGATTGCGCCCTCACCAGAGTAGAACTGCTTGCGTACAGAATCAATGCAGTCCTGACGGCTGGGCTTTTCGTGGAACACCCGGGTATGGTTGGCCATCCGCAGCACGTCCCGCTCGGGGTCAATGCGCCAATTGCCCTCGGCATCCTGCTGCCAAAGGTTGTCTTTGGCACCGGCCGCTAACTCATCGTTGCTGTCGAATTGGCGCATTCCGGCACTATTCGAGACAAGAATTCCCTCGCACATGAATTCATGGACTGTAGCTACTTCAATGTCGTAAGTAGGCGCAGTACGAACATTAAGATCAACCCCTTTGACCATTATTGGAACCAAGTCAGTGACCTCAGGAATATATTTTCTGAGAGTTTTCTGGTTCATTTGCTTATGCACTTCACCCCAGTGGTAAAGGGCTGAACTTACCACTGGCCTGACCATTTCTTTTGGAAAACCATGATCATGAAATTTTTTACGAACTTTCCCTCGGTGACTGGAAAATTGAATAGAGTAAGTTTCAAAGGCAGAAACTACCGACTCAAAAGCTGCCTGGCCAACGGTAACCAGTTCGCCTTCCCACTTGTTATTGCGTTTTCTAACGCTGCCACACATCCGCACTGTGATGCCAAGGGAAGCATAAAGAGCCTGTACCTGTTGAAGAAATCGCTTGTGCACCGAGGCAACTAAGACACCTTGTGAATGACATCCATCAGCATCAGCTAGTCCAGCTAAGAATGCCTTACGAATTTCAACCGTCCCCATCAGAATGCAGTCTGGAACAGTCAAAGGCTGTGATGCTCGCTTAAACTGTTGCAAATATTGATTCAGGGCCGAGGAATTAAATTGCAGCTCGTATGCTTTGGTCTTGCACTGCTCAGGTGTTCTTAGTGTGTGGGTATCGAGGCCAAATTCTTGGCCAACCTCAATCAAACGTTCTAAAACCGCTGGACTATCTTCATGTACCCTAAACCGTACTCGCCAACCGTCGGAGGCTACAGAGCCATCACCCAGGAGATAGCCTAGAAAATAGGCCACTTGGGTAGTCAACGCCGGAGCTTGAATTGGCTTGGTCTTACCTTTTATTTCCCCACTAAATTCGGGTAGCTCGGTGGGGGTGCCAGGTATGGCTTGGGGCACAAACACCAGGCGATCGCCAGACTGGAGATCCTTCGCCTTAACCATTCGATATTGGCCGAAGACATCTGTCAGCACAGCAACCTTGTGATCTGCCGTACATTCAAATTCGCCGTCTTGGGTACAAATGCGGCAAAGCTGCTGTTCTCCTTGCACAAAGAAATTCGTGACGGGATAGAGTCCTTTGCTGGTTAACACTCGGTCCCCGACCCTCACTTTCGCAATAGGGACTAAGCCTGCCTCGGTATGGACCAGGGCATCTTCGGGCAGACAGCGGCGGATATTTCCGGCTACCACACAGGCGGCGGCTTCGTCGATCAGCAGGCAGCACTCGACGGAGGTGAGCTGACGGCCCAGGGCTTTGTTGAGGATAGTGGCGCAGCGATCGTAGAGCAGCGACAGCCGCACCGGGTTAGCAACGCCACCGAACCCTTTCAGCTTTTCCCCGGCGGGGCGCACATCCCGCAGGTCGATAGTCACCTGCACATCGTCGGTAAACCGTTCATCGCTGGAGAGTTCCAGCAGGGTTTGGTAAGACTGCACCCAGCCCTGGCGACTATCTCCCACCCGGATAACCACCTGATTGCCATCGATGGTGACTTCAGTGATCTCTTGTCGCTCACCGGCTGGGGTTTCGCCAATGTCCCCGGCCATGGTCACCACCAGGCGGTTACGGATGACTGGAATTTGGTTGATGTACTTGGGTTCTAGGACAGCCCCGGTGCCACAGCCCATCATCGCCAGGTCCATCATCAGGCCAAAGGCGCGCCAGTCGACGACATTGGTGCTGGTGCAGTTGTAGGCACCGGAAAAATTCTCGGGCTGTTTGCTCCAGCCGGTGCCCCCCACCCACAGCCAGCGCCCCGATGGTAGAGCTTTCACCTGGCGCTGCATCCGGTTGAGCAGGGCGACCTCGTCATCGGTCAGGTTACCGAGTTCCTTAAGCCCAGCCAGGGTGCGATCGCACACCTGATCCCAAGTCTCCCGCTCCCCGTCGACCACCTCACCCCGGCGGCTGTAGGTGCGATAAAACACTGGGAATGCCGCTGGCGCTGTTTCGGGGAAAGGCCCCTGCTGCCGAGTACGGGGAAGTTCTTGAACCATGGAATCAGCCTTTGAGAAAAATACAGGATTTACCGGTCGGTGTCTTGCCGCAGCCCAGGGGCAGAACCTGATGCCAGATCCCAGGCTTGTAGCATAGCCCAATGGTCGATCATCATAGCGGATTATTCTTAGATGTAGCGTTGAAAAATAAAATTGTGCTAGATCTAGCGCTAGATCTGGAAGCCCTCATGCAGTTCTCGACCCTGGCTGGCTAGCATAGGACGACCCTTTGGGCTTATGACTTATACAATCCCATGAAGTCGATTAGCTGGTGTACCAGCTGGGGTTTAGTTACAGCCAAAATGGTTGACCCACTTTCTAATACTGTGCTGCCGTTGGGAATAGTCAGGTCTTCGTGGGGGTGGGCTTGATAGCCAATAATCAAGGTGCCGTCAGGGAATCGGGGATCTTGGGCCACCTCCGCCAGGCTCCGTCCGACAATGTAGCACTGTTGGGGCAGGGACAGCTTCAATACCTCGATTTGCCCCTGCTCAAAGTGCATCATGGCATCCACCTGGGGATATTCGATCGCATTGATCACCCGATTGATCGCCAGTTCAGTGGTGCTGATGGTGTGGGTGGCTCCAGCTAAGGTGTAGGGCTCGGTAAAGTCGCGATCGCTCATGCGCACCACAATCTGGGGCACGCCATAGTGTTTTGATAGGGTGACCATCGCTAAATTCAAGGCATCTTCCCGTAAGGTGGCAATCACAGCCTGGGCTTTGCGAATGCCCGCCTCCAGCAGTACCGTCGTATTCACGGCGCTGCCCTCAAAGGCCATCACCCCGATTTTCTCGCGCGCATACTGACAGGCTAGGGGGTTAGTATCCACGATAGCGATGGTATGGCCCATGGCCAATAGGGCCTTGGCCAGATCCAGCCCCATCATGCCAGCTCCACCAATTAACACGTACATGGTTACCTCTGCTTGGGAACGCTAGGCATCAAAACCCTAGACACTCAAGCTAGCAGAAAGGCAGAACAACCAAGTACATTCGCTGACTTACCTTGGGGATCTTCATTTTTCGGAAATCGGCTTATCCCGCTTTAGAGAGATCCCCAAACTAAGTGCTAATTGATCGCAACTTGGTCTAACTGTTGCAGCGCATTACGACGATTGGGTGTTCGCTCCAGGGAGGCCTCAAAGGCGGCTTCAGCTTCGGCCAGTCGATTTTCTTGCAGCAGCAGTTCTCCGTACAGCTCACGTACGGGCAGCACTTCCCCAGGAGTGGTGGGGTGTTTGTCCATCGAGTCTTCCAGGTCAGCAGCAGCGCTCATTAGAGCCAGAGCCTGGTCGGTGTCACCCCGTTCGTACAGGGTCCAGGCCTCCACCGCCTGGCTTAGGGCTTCGGTCATGTAGGCCCAGTAGTCATCCCCCGCCGCCTGTAGGGTATCAGCCAGGGCTTGCAGCTGCTCCCCTTCCACCTCGGCCTGGGCTAGATCACCAGAGCGAGCCGCCCCTAGACCCCGAGCGTAGTAGAAAAGGGCCTCCCCAGCTGGAAAGTCTTCCCACACCAGGGCATCGGGAGTTCTGGGTTCTAGCTGGGCAGCAGCCTGCCAATCCTGTTGTTCCAGGTAATACCGGGCTTGCAGGGCCGCTGTGTTATAGGCCGCAAACGATGCGGAATAAATCTCGTCTAGATCGTGAACACGCTCCAGGGTTTGCTGCGCCTCAGCTTCATTCCCCAGTTGCAGATGGCCGTACATGATGTAGTCCAGGGCATGGACATAGTGGGCACTGGCATGGGGATCGTCCTCCATCTCTCGCCGGGCAGCTGCGGCAGAGCGCTCATTCCACTCAATGGTTTCCTCCCACAGCCCCATGCGTACGAAGATGTGGCTTGGCATGTGGAGAGCGTGGACGGTCTCCGGCGCTAACTGATCGTATTCCCGGGCAATGTCTTCGGCTTTAGGGGCTAACTCGGTGCTGTCGTAGGCGTGAATCAGGTAGTGAAACAGGCCGGGATGCTGGGGATGGTCTTCCAAGTAGTCCTCCAGGAGGGCACCGGCCTGGCGCTGGCGGGTATAGTCAGCCTCCTGGTCGGGGGAAAACTGGGTAGTGGCATAGGAGACATTGGCCAGGGCGTAAAACGCAGCGGCGTCTACATCCTCAGGGTAGGCGGTGTGCAGTTCTCGCTGGGCTTGTTTCCAGGCCATCACCCGAGCTTCATGGTCCCGGGCTCGGCTGTCCTGGGCGGGCTCAGGGTCGGTAAAGAAAGCACTGACAGCCGCCAGATACTGTTCTTCTCGGTCTGTGTCTACGCCCAGTGCCAGGGCGGTCTCAACGGCCGCCTTACCCCGTTCCATGTCGGTATCGCTGGTGGGATGCCACAGGGGTTGGAAGCTGGTCATCGCCACCCCCCAGTGGGCCATGGCACAGTCGGCATCGAGGTCAGCGGCGGTGCTAAAGTGGGGACGGGCCTGCTCGTACATCATGTGATGCAGGTGGGCCAGGCCGGTTTCAATCTCCGACTGGGCGGCCGTGTCGCAGGAAACGGGAAAATCGACGACCCCCATCTGGTGATCGTGAACCTGGCTGTCCTGACTATCGGGTCGCTGGTCGAGTTGCGCACACCCAGCGCTGACCGCCAGAATTCCCACAAAGGCCAGGGTGGTGGCCCGGTGTCCCAGGATGGTCCCTGACTTAGGGGTGCCACCAGGCTTTGGCAACGAAAGAGGGTTGCGAGGTGTCATTGTTATTCTCCTCCACCAGAATCAATGGCTGGCTCTGCTGGGGCCAAGGTCAGCGATTCTAGTGGCTAACAGCACGCTATCTGAAATCGTCAGGTTACGAAATCGTCAAGCTAGTAAGGGGTGCTGCTGATTGACACCATCTAGGGGTGCCCGTGCAGCCCCCTTCTATGTAAATCATCTTACCTAGGGATGTAGGCCAATCAGTCTAGAGCTTCAAGGACTGTAAAGGCGTGATAGTTTGCTTTTATGGCAAAAAAAGCAGAAAGCAGAAAACCCTACCCGCTCAGCCATGGTTGAGGCCACATTGCGCCTGAGCTGATTACCGATGGTCTTGAACCGGGGCGATCGCAACAGCTAGCCACGGTGATCTTAGCGGCCATAGAAGGGGGAATTCTAATGGCCCGGGTCCACCAAGATGTGGCGATTCTAGATACAATCGCAAAGGAAATGATGGCCTTGGTGCAGCGGGCTACAGCCGAGCAACCGCCAGCTATCTAACTGTTAGGTCTGTGTCATGGCCCCATCCTCTCCGCCACCCAAACCATTGCCCATGGCCACTAAACTTGCTTGGATCGATCGCCTTTCCCATGATCGATGGCTGGGTCCGGTGACCCTGTTAGGCCCGGCAGGGGTTTGGTTGCTGTTGCTGCTGGTCATTCCCACCCTGTTGATCTTAGATATTAGTTTGGTGCCAGGATTGCGGTTGGGGCAGCCCAGTGGCGGCTATGGGTTGGGTAACTACCTGCAAATTTTGCAACCTGTCTACCTGCGGGTAATGTTCCGCTCGTTGTCATTTGCCCTGGGGACGACGGTGCTATGCCTGGGGCTGGGGTTTCCAGTAGCCTACTGGATAGCGCTGATGGCTCCCCAGCGCTGGCGGAATGTGTTGCTGGTGGGGTTTGTGTTGCCCCTGTGGACGTCATCCCTGTTACGGGCTTACGCCTGGACGACCATTTTGCGGCCCACGGGGGTGCTCAATAGTGTGTTGGGCGTGCTGGGGCTACCCTCTCAAAATTGGTTGAATACGCCCACAGCGGTGTTTATTGGGTTGACCTACAGCTTTTTGCCCTACATGGTGCTGATTCTCTATGCCTCTCTAGAAAAGTTAGATACCCGACTGCTAGAAGCCGCCGCTGACCTGGGGGCTACCCCACGCCAGAGTTTTTGGACCATTACGGTGCCCCAGACCTTGCCCGGTATTGCCGCTGGCTGCCTGCTGGTGTTTATTACCTCCCTGGGGGACTTTGTGGTGCCCACCCTGCTGGGAGGAGCGTCGTCGATGAATATTGCTCGGTTGATTTACAACCAGTTTTTGGGGCCGACCCGGGCCTGGGGGTTTGGTTCAGCCCTGAGTATGGTGCTGATTTTGGCGGTCAGTTTGGCCATTGCCCTGTTGCTGAAATACGGCGATCGCAGTACCCTGACCGAAACCTCCCAGTAGCCGCCTATGACTCCGTCGTCGTCGAAAGTCACCTGGCCCAGCCTGTTTACGGCTCTGATGTACGCCTTTATGTACGCCCCAATTATTGTGTTGGCGGTGTATAGCTTTAACGAATCCCGCTATAGCGCTGGCTGGGAAGGGTTTAGTCTGCGTTGGTATCGGGCTCTGTTTAGCGATCGCCGCATTTTTGCCGCCCTGCAAGACAGTTTGACCGTGGCGATCGTAGCGGTCGCTGTTTCAGCGGTGCTGGGCACCCTGATGGCGATCGGTTTGGCCCGCTACCAGTTTCGGGGTAAAGCCCTCTATCGGGGTGTCTCTTACCTGCCGCTGATTATTCCAGACATTGCGATCGCGGTAGCTACCCTAGTTTTTCTGACCTCGGTGGCCGTCCCCCTCAGCCTGAGCACCGTCATTGCCGCCCACATGGTCTTCTGCCTGGCCTACATTGCCGTCGTGGTCTCCAGTCGTCTGCAAAGCCTGGACCCCAACTTAGAAGAGGCGGCCCTAGACCTAGGGGCTACCCCTACCCAAGCAATGATCAAGGTGCTGATTCCCCAGTTGGCCCCGGGCATTTTGGCGGGTTGTCTGCTGGCCTTTGTACTCAGCATGGATGACTTGCTGATTTCTAGCTTTACCGCCGGGGGTGGGGCCAACCCCTTACCCTTGGAAATTTTTAGCCGGGTGCGTACTGGGGTAAAGCCTGACATTAACGCCCTCAGCGTTGTGTTGATTTTAGGGTCAGCCCTGCTGTCTGGTTTAGCGGAATATGTGCGCTACCGCAGTGAAAAACGGCGGCGGCTGAGCGGGTGATGGGGAGGTGGGAAGTTCTGGAAAATTCAGGCTAGACTAAACCTCAATTAGGGGTAGTCTGGTTAGCTTGATCCATGAACTTTGAGGACATTGCCACACTTGTTAATCACAAAGTACTCGAGCGCCAGGGCAGACCCCTCAAAGATGTAGAGCGCCTGGTGTTGCAGGGCGCTTGGGAAAATCAGACCTACGCGGCGATGGCGGCCCCATCGGTGGGCTACACCGAAGACTACTTAAAAAAGGACGTTGGCCCCAAACTATGGCGAATGCTGTCGCAAACGGTGGCGGTTGACCAGCCAGGGATTAAAGTTACCAAGCGCAATATCCAGAATGTGTTGCGCACCTGGGCTAATCAAACTCGGCAGGATGCCTTTGACAGCCCGGACCCAGCGTCTGGGAACCTGGGCAGAATCATGCCCCCGTCTAGCTTACCCCCAGTGCGATCGCAGCCGCCAGTTAACATCACAAACTGTTGTGGCCGCCAAACGGAACTCACAACCCTGAGCCAATGGGTGATGGGCGATCGCTGCCGATTGATTGTGCTGTGGGGGCTGGCGGGCAGTGGTAAAACCACCCTGGCGGCCCAGCTAATGGCCCACCTGGAGTCCCAGATGGAGGTAGTCGGCTATCTGGCCCTGGGGAAGTCGGCCCCTGCCCCCCTGGTTGTCCCGGCTCTCAGTTGCTGGCTAGGAGCCAGTGATCCTCCCGTTTCCCCAGATACCCCTGAGGTATTAATCGATCAGTTACAACGCCGCCGCTGTCTAGCGCTGATCGATAACTTGGAGCAGGGATTTATGCCCCGGCAAATGGCCGGTACCTATAGCCCAGAGGCTGAAGGGTTGGCCCGGTGGCTGCAACAGGTGGCCGACAGCGACCACCAAAGTTGTGTGGTGCTGATCAGCCAAGAGCGTCCCGCCGACCTGCCCCAGCGGCTGAATCTACGGGTCAGAGAAATGAATCTCAGTGACCTGGCCCCGACGGCGATGGCCCCTTACCTGAGCCCATCAGGTGCGATCAAGGGCAGTGCCGCTACCTGGTCTAGCTTGGCCCAGCGCTATGGCGGTAACCCGCTGTTGCTCCGGGAACTGGGGGCTACGGTACAGGCGGTATACCAGGGGCAACTGCAGCCATTTTTGGCCGCTGAACCCGCTTTTTTGCCGACCCCGGTTCAACAGCGCCTCGATGACCTATTCGATCGCCTTACCCCAGAAGAGCAAGGGCTGCTATACTGGCTGATCCTGATTCAAGCGCCAGCCCCGCTGACGGATGTAATGGCCGCTACCGTTGACCCGATCGGGGCCGAGGCCGTGCAGTCTTTGCTGGGCCGTGCCCTGGGTCACGGGGTGTCTGGGCCTGAGGGGTCAACCCTGGTACTGGCCCTGAAGCCGATGGTGCAGATCTGGGGATTGCACCATCTGCGATCGCGTCTGGAGCACGAACTAGACACCGAGCAACTGGACTGGTTTTGCCGGTTACCGCTGGTGACCATGACGGCGCGGGAAGTGGTGCAAGAACAGCAACGAGCGGCCCTACTGCATCCTCTAGTAGCCGCTCTGGAGCTGCGATATCCTTCCCCAGCGGAGCGCACAGCCAAAGGGCAGCGACTGCGGCAAGCTATTCCTGACGGGGTGCCAGGCTATGGGGCAGGCAACCTGATCCACCTCTGCCAGGCGTTGGGTATCAGCCTGAGTGGCTCCGACCTTTCTAACCTGGCCATTTGGCAGGGAGACTTGCGCCGGGTGAGCTTACAGGGGGCCAATCTCAGTCAAGTGCAGTTCAAAGATACGGTGTTTGCCACCGCCTTGGGGCGCAGCCCAGTGGCTGCTTTTAGTGCCGTGGGCGATCGCTCTCCCCATGCCAATATCCACTACCTAGCTACCGGTGACCACGAGGGGCGCCTGCTGCTGTGGGATCGGTGGCGGGGGCGACTGCTCAGGGTGCTCGACGATGGGGTGTCCCCAGCGATCCATACCCTTGCCTTTAGTCCCCAGGGGGATGTGCTAGCGGTGGGGACTGAGACCGGTCAAATCTGGCTGCGGCCCGTGCAGACGAGTTATCAGGGAGACGGTCTCTTTGACCATTCTGCGGCGGTGCGAGCCCTGGCCTTTAGCCCCGATGGTCGCCAGCTCGCCTCGGGGGATGATGCAGGCCGCATCTGCCTGTGGGATGTGGCTTCCGGCTTAATTCAGGGGAAGTTGCAGGCCCACCAGGGGGCCATTCACAGCTTAGCCTTTGACCCGACTGGCACCCAATTGGTCAGCGGTGACGATGACCAGCGCGCTTGCCTGTGGGATGTGCCGCACCAAACCCTGATCTGTCCATTTCAGGCCCGGACCACCGGCTGGGTGCGTACAGCTGGCTTTTTACCCGACCCAGAAGACCCCACCTGTGCCCCCCTCCCTTGCGCCGCAGGCTATGACGAACATGGCTTAACCCTTTGGAATCTAAAAACGGGCCGCCCTTGCTGGATGCTGCCCGCCGATGGTCAGGCCGTGCTGGCCATGGCCCTCAGCCCCAATGGTCGCTACCTGGTGTGCAGCCGCCAAGACTTTACCGTCACCCTGTGGGATATTCCCCGCCGCACCAAGTGCCATACCCTACCCAGCTTGGGCCTGCCGATCTGGACCCTGGCCTTTAGTGCCGATAGCCGCTACTTGGTGACCGGTAGTGACTATACCGTTAAGCTCTGGAGTACGGAAACTGGCGATGGCTTGCGTAGCTTAATCAGCCAGGCCCATCCCTTGCGCACCTGGGCTTTTGGTGCGGATCAACTGTTGACCGGCCATCACGATACCGCCTTACGGCTGTGGCACCTCACGGCCACCGGCATCAGCGGCCCCCAACTGCTCACGGGCCATAGTGGGGCGATTCAGGCGGTGGCTGTCAGTGAAGATGGGATGGCCGTGGCCAGCAGTGCTGACGATCGCACGATACGCCTGTGGTCCACTGCCGCCAGTGCAGCTCCCCAAGTGCTGTCGACGGCCCCCGCCACACTGTTGCAATTTAGTGGCGATCGCCGCTGGTTGGCCAGTGCCCATGACGATGCCGCGATCCGGCTGTGGGAGGTGGCCACCGGCCGCTTAGTCACGAGTCTGGAGGGGCATCAAGCGGCGCCCTCGGCCCTGGCCTTTAGTCCAGATAGTCAATATCTGTTCAGTGGTAGTCGGGATGGCATAATTCGAGTTTGGAGCCTAGTCCAGGCCCCCCGTAATCAAATCTTGCTGGGGCACCAGGGTCAGGTTCACAGCCTAGCCATGAGCAGCGATGGGGCGGTATTAGCCAGTGCCAGCCACGACGGCACCCTCCGCTGGTGGGACGTGGCTCAAGGTCAACCCCTGGGGCAATGGCTGACCCCCGTCGGCCACTGGCTCCACGCCGTGGCCATCACCGCCCATGCAGAAATCCTGGCCATTACCAGCCAAGGCATTGACTTGGAGCTGTGGGCCGTGCAGACCCAGCAGCGGCGATATCAGCTTAAGGGCCACAGCCAAGCTATTTGGCAGGTACAGGTGAGCGGCGATCGCACCCGACTGATCAGCGCCAGCCAGGATGACGAAATTCGCCTGTGGTCCCTAGATCAGGGCACCTGTCAACAGGTGCTGCGGCCTAACCGCCCCTACGAAGGGGTAAACATCTGGGGAGCCACAGGCCTCTCAGAACCAGAAACAGCGATGCTCAAAGCCCTCGGTGCCACAGAACGGTTTTAGTCCCCGGCGTAGATGAAGAACGAAAAAAGAAGAACGAAAAAAGAAGAATCCAAAATCCTCGCAAACCCACCCCTAGCCCCTCCCAAGAGGGGAACCGGACATCCCTACCCTGCGGGAAGCCGCTTAAGTGCGCTGCACACGCTTCGCGTTCCATGTCGCTTGCGAAACGCGTCTACCACCCATCCACCCGTTTTCCCATTCCCCCCCAGGGCGGACACACAGGTCCGCATCTGAAAAACGAAAAGGGAAAAAGGAAGAATCCAAAATTCAAAATTCCCCGCCTTTCCCATTCCCCCCCAGGGCGGACACACAGGTCCGCCCCTACCTCCCCACCACCCCCATCTCCCCCACCTCTTCACTCCATCACACCACCACCCATCCACCCATCCACCCATCCACCCATCCACCCATCCACCCATCACCTCCCCATCCCCCCTACCGCGCCAAAGCCAACCCATCCGCCCTCGGCTCCGATGCCGCGATCAAGCTACCCCGATGGCGCAGAATCATCTGACCCTTGCCAAACAGGTGCGGCTCTAAGCCCAGCTGGATCTGATGGCCGCGATCGCTCAGGGCTAGCCCCAGGCTGTGGGGAACGGTGGGTTCCAGCAACACCTGACGTCCCGATAAAAACTGCCAGCGGGGGGCATCCAAGGCGGCCTGGGGGTTCATGGCATAGTCCACCAGATTCACCACCACCTGTAGATGGCCCTGGGGCTGCATATGACCGCCCATTACCCCCATTGGCCCTATGGGGCGATCGCCCTGGGTCAAAAAAGCCGGAATGATCGTGTGGAAGGGCCGCTTACCCGGTCCCACCTGGTTGGGGTGCCCCGGTTGCAGGCTAAAGCCACGGCCCCGATTTTGCAGGGCAATACCAGTGCCGGGCACCAATATCCCACTGCCAAATCCCTCAAAGTTCGATTGAATAAACGACACCATCAGGTCCTGGTCGGCGGCCGCCAAATAGACCGTGCCCCCCCGTTGCAGGCCAGTGTTGGCCACCAGGGCGCGATCGCCGATCAGCTGCCGCCGTTCAGCCGCATAGGTTTTGTCTAACAGTTGGGTCGGGGTCACGGTCATCCAGGCTGGGTCCGCCACATGGGCCTGGGCATCAGCAAAGGCCAGCTTCATCGCCTCGATTTGCCAGTGATAGCTGTCCACCGAATCCCGAGGATAGCGCGCCAACTCTACTCCTTCCAGAATATTTAGACCGATTAACGCCGTAATTCCCTGGCCATTGGGGGGAATTTCCCACAGGGTCAGATCGCGGTAGGGGGTGCCGATGGGCTCGACCCACTCAGGCTGGTGAGCCGATAAATCCTCCAGGCTCAGCAGCCCTCCCGTCTCTGCAGCAAAGGTGGCCATGCGTTCTGCCAACGACCCCTGGTAAAAGCTCTCGCCGCCAGTGGCCGCAATCTCCCGTAGGGTGGCCCCATGGACCGGACTGGACCAAATTTCCCCAGGGCGAGGAGCGCGATCGCCCGGAAAAAACACCGCCTTAAACGGCTGCATCGCTGGATCGGTTTGGCTGAGAAACCGTGGGGCTGCCGCTTGCCAGGCCCGAGCGGTTTCAGGAGAGACCGGAAACCCATCCTCTGCGTAACCAATGGCGGGGGCAAATAACTGCTCGAAGGGGAGAGCACCCCAGCGATCCGACAGCGATCGCCAGGTGGACACGGCCCCTGGGGTTGTCACCGATAGCCAGCCCAACTGGGGCATCTGCTCTAGCCCCTGCACCTGCTCGAGGGTTAGCCGCTCGGGGCTTTTCCCAGACCCATTCAGACCATGGAGCTGTCCATCCCAGACCAGGGCAAACGCATCAGACCCAATGCCATTGGATGTCGGTTCCACCACCGTGAGGGCAATGGCCATAGCCAGGGCTGCATCCACCGCATTGCCCCCAGCCCAGAACATTTCCATGCCAGCCTGGGCGGCCAGAGGCTGACTGGTGGCTACCGCCTGGCGACACCCCATCACCACCCGGCGGCCGGAGGGGTAGGGATAGTGGCCCAGGTTGTCAGTCCAATCAGCCATGGCAGGGTACTCCGTTAAGTTGGCGACCCCCAACATACCACCAGTGTCTTTTGCCACCACCCGCATAAGTGGGCGAAGACCCACGGTTTTTGGGGTGCTTGGGCTAGCCATGGGCATACTAATGAGCTTCCTCGAACCCTGGGTATCGGGGATAGTGTTGGGTATCGGGAATAGTGTATGGTCTGTACCCCCGATGCTCTGGCCCCTATTGAGGACAATGGTAGGGGAGCTACCAGCCCAAATGATCCCCCTTGATCAGGGTAATGACGCCCCCTTAGGCTAGGGTGATGACTTAGAGCCTAATAGGCTGGTCTTTGCTCATGCAACCTCCGTGTCGCGTGCATAGGGTCTAAACT
>NZ_SMDQ01000029.1 GCF_012911975.1 Nodosilinea sp. P-1105
GGGAGGAAGGGGCTGGGGGATGGAGGGAAAGCCCTGCCCACAAGGGTCTCACAGGACTTATGTGTACTTAGTAGCCCAGAGCGGGAGAGGGACTTTGAAAATCAAGCTACTTTTCCGGCTCCCCTTCGCCCCTTGTGGGAGTAGGCCGTAGGACGTGCGTAGCAGGGGTTGGGGGATGAGGGGAAACAAGATTTGTCAGTCAACCAGGATGGTTAGTCATTGGCCGCGTCAAAAATCCTGTTTCTCAAACTCTCCGCCTTCCGCCTTCCGCTCTCCGCTCTCCGCCTTCCGCTCTCCAGTCTCCGCCCTTTCACCCAGGGCCATTTCATTCTCAAGGGAGCCTAAAGATGCTAGAGTTTCAGGCTAGTTTCAATGGTTCTAGCGTTTATGCGTCTGCCTCCAACCCCAAATCCTGCTGTTATCGACTCACGATCTGAGTCTGCTGTAGAGCGGATCGAGATCCTCGAAGCCTTCGTTGACCTGCCCGATGTCCGTCGGGCTGCTGGCAAGCGGCATCACATGGCCCTATGCCTAGCGCTCTTCAACCCGCCCAAGGACCGCCTCCCCTCCTACAGCACCATTCGCCGTGTCCTCCTCAAGTTGGACTATGGGCAATATTCAGCCGCTTTAGATCGGTCCTTTGGCATTGAGCCCTTACCCGGCGAGACCCTAGCGGTCGACGGGAAGGTCTTACGCGGGTCGTATCAGCTGGAGACCGACAATTCTGACTCTTCCCCTCACCCAGCAATTATACTGGTCAGTGCTTATCTGGTGGAGCGGGGTCTGATTCTGGAGCCCTATCAGGTCGACGGCAAAACCAATGAAATCAAAGCCTTTGCTCAGCGTATTCGGGGCTATTGGGGCGTCGAAAACAAGGTGCACCACGTCCGAGATGCGACCCAGGGTGAGGATGCCTCGCGCATTCGCATGCATCAGTTGCCGCAAATCTTCGCTGTCGTTCGTAACTTCGCCCTCAACCTCTATCGCTCCAACGCATTCTCCAACATGGCTCAGGCTGAACGACTCTGCAAATTTGGCCTGGATACCCTCAAGACCATTTTTAGAATGAAATAGCCTTGCAATCCTCCCCATACATTCCCTCACCCATAAACCACCGAAAACTCGAAAACTCTGACTCGTGCGGGCACCGCACCAACTCATGCTTCACCGGGTTGTAGTGCAAACAATTTAAATGCCACACCCAATTGGCTGCATCGGGATTTGGTGTTCCCAAAACCGCCGCTGCCACACATCGTTTTTTCGTTGTCGCTGCCGCTATAGACCAACATCTTGGGGTAGTGCAGTGCTATCTTGTAGGGCTGAGAGTGAAAGCTTTAGGGCTTCTCGTTAGTCGCTGGGGTGGATGGGGGGCGGTACCTGCCATATCTTTCGCTTTCCACGCCAACGCAGTCGTTACAATTGGAGCAGCTAAATCTCTACCGCTCCTGTTCCATCAGAAGCTCAACCGTGGATACGACTGAAAGCTATTGCGCTGATGCCATGCTGCGATCGGCTGTAGAGCGTCAGTTCATCACCATTGAAGAAGCCTTAAACCAGGCCATTCGGCGATCGCCCGATCTGGAGCGCCAAATGGTCAAGTATTTGCCGAGGGAGTAGGGATGGTAAAGATGGTGGGGTGCTGGATGCACAGCGGCAAAATACAATGTGATTAGCAGCTAGGAGCAGCACTCAATGACACTGCAAGAACTTCAACAGCAGATGTTGCAGCTACCCATCAGCGATCGGTGGTACTTGGTGCAAACCCTGCTGACCTCCATTCAGCAAAGCAACGATACTTGGCCAGGCATCGAAAAGACCCCCGGTGTCTGCGGTGGCGACGCCTGCATCGCCACTACCCGCATTCCCGTTTGGGTCCTGGTGCAGGCCCGCAATTTGGGCAACAGCGAAGCCGAACTGCTGCAAAATTATCCCACCATTAGCGCTAGCGATCTGGCCAACGCCTGGGCCTATGCCGCCGCCCACGGTCACGAAATAGACCAGGCCATTCACGAAAATAATGAAGCTTAGGCATGGTCACCCTCTACGCCGACGAACAATTTCCCTTGCAGGCTACTCAGCGGCTCCGGCAGCTTAAGCACGACGTTCTCACAGCGCAAGAGGCCGGGAACGCCAACCAGAAGATTCCCGATGACGCCGTTTTGGCCTTTGCCACTAGCCAAAAACGAGCTGTGCTGACCTTGAATCGCCGCGACTTCATTCGCCTGCATCAGCAGACCCCTGAACACGGCGGGATTGTCGTTGTAAAGGACGATGGTGACAAGTTTAAAGGCTGAACGCATTCATCACACCATTGAAGACGCCGCTCTGCTGGCTGGCAAACTCGTGCGTGTCAACCGCTCTCCTTAGATGAACGATTCATAGAGATTGATCAACATCTCAGCGGCGATAGGGTTCATAGATTTGAGGGCTCTGACAACTTTAGCGGGGGTGCTTCCCACGGTTATCGCTTCTTTTTTTTACCCTGCTTGCGGCTAGATTTAGCCCCACTGCCAAATCCAGATTTGCTCGGCAATTTTTGGGAGCCTGACTGGGCCGCAATATCTTTAAAGTTGGGAGGCTTATCGAACCCAAAAGCCTCTCGCTTGATGGGTAGCCCCAGTTCAGCAGCACTGGGCTGGTGCCGATTTACGTAGGCACGAATATTGGCCATGAGCTTTTCTTGCTCAGGGGTGTAGTGAATAGAAAGCTCTTCGGCGGTAAAGTCTGACGCCTGCTTGAGCCCAAGATCTACCTGCACCCTGGGCCAGGAGCCAACAAACATCTCGTCAACTTTCCCCGCTTCGTAGGCCGCCGCCATCACCGCAGCAGATTCCACCGCTTTGAGTTTGAATAGGGCTAGCACCAGCGCCCCGTTGACCGAGATATGGTGATTGTCGTAGTGGCTCAGCTGCCGGGTGATCACCTCTACACAGCGATCGCGCTGGTCGGGAAAGGCTTGGGCAATATGGGTTAGCCCAGACGCCAGCGTAATTTTGCTGTTGTAGTCAATGTTGTCGGTTGACAGCAGTTCATCTAGGGGGGCGATCGCTTCGGCCCCAATTAGGCCAAAGACGTCGGGCAATTCTTCCCAGCACCAGTCAATATCGCGCTGCTGTAGAACCTGCGCCAGCGGTTTAACCGCTTCGGCTGCTTGCAGCTGCCCCAGCGCCCGCCACGCATGGATGGGTGCCCACAGGGCGATATCAGGGTCCAATGCGCCCTCTTCAACAGGTTCGTTGTCAGGGGCGTCGGGGTCTGCAAAGAAAAAACTCCACAGCTGATCATCCTCAGCCATTTGAATCAGGGCTGGGATATGCTCTGCGGTCAGCCCAAGTTCTTGCACATAGTTTGGCCAGTCTTTGGCGCTAGAGCCTCTGGCATCGCCATAGCTCAGGAGCCTATTTAAGGGGGCGGTGTAGGTTTGGTTCAGCATTCTAGGTCTAAAAATAACGATGCTGGGGGATGATTATTTTAGACTACACCTGTCAGTCCGTAGGTGTCTGCGAGCGATCGCCCTCGGCAATATCACCCCCCCGAGGCTATGTAGACGCGCAGCGGCTTTCCGTAGGGTAAACCCCGGTGAAGTTTTTGCCGAGAGCGTCAGGCCAGTGCCGGGTAAAAGCACCGCCGCCGCATCGGTTAGGATCAACATCACTGGCCACCCTGCCCCAAGGGAATTTTGCAATGGCACCCTCCACGTCAACCGTCCTACAGACCGACACCTGGGTCAAAGCCACCTGGGATGACTTCGTCGCCACCTTAGACACCGCCCCCTACGACGAGGGTCGAGGCTACTTCGACAACGGCTACATGAGGATTGAGATGGCGGCTTTAGGTGGTGGACATGCGCGACAAAACAGCGTTGTTTCTAAAGTGGTCAGCCTCTTCGCTATGGTGCAAGCGCTGCGGTGCGTCGAGTTTACCAACGGCAGCTTCCACAAGACCGGAGAGCGAGGCTGCCAGCCAGATGTCGCCTTCTACATTGGGCCAGACTTTCGGCTGCCTCCCCAAGACAATTCACCCATTGATGTCAATGTCTTTGGCCCACCGACCCTGGCGATTGAGATCGGCGGCAGCTCTTTCAAAGACGACCTGGGGGCCAAGCGACTGCTCTACGAACGGCTGGGGGTGGGCGAATACTGGGTGGTGAACGTGGCGGAACAGCAGGTGCTGGCCTTTGCTGTGGCCGAGGGTGGCAGCCGACAGATTCGATTGTCGGGGGTGTTGCCGGGGTTAGAGCTATCGCTGGTGGAAGAGGCGCTGGGGCGATCTCAGAGCGAAGACGACACCACCCTGATGGGCTGGCTGATGGAAATCCTGGCCTAAGGGCGTGGCGCCTAAATAAACAGTCTTCTGATTTTCATCGGCGATTAATAGCCGCTCAGGGAACCCCGCTGCTTGGCGGTGGCTTCGGCCCAGCGGAAAACCAGCATCCCCAGGGCAAAATAGACCAGTCCGTTGAGCAGGGCCAGAGTGTAGGTAAACCAGTCCAGACTCAGGCCTCGGGCCATCAGGTCGCGCAGCAGGCCAGTGCTGGGCAGCATGGGTAACAGGAACCGTAGATACTGCATCGGGCCAGTGGCTTCCTCCAGGGGGGCGGCCAGCAGAAACAGCAGCAGGAACTGAAAAATGCCCAAAATTTGCTGTACCCGCTTAAACACCAGGGCCGCTGCCCCCATCAAAAAGGCCAGACCATAACCAGCCAGCAGCAGCGACGCCAGCGGCAACAGCAATGTTGGCGGAAAGGCCAGGCGACTGCCGGAGATCCCCATCAGCAGCAGCAACACCACCATCAGGATGACCAACCGCAGAGCCAGGCTGGCAAAGGCACGGGCCAAAAAGACTCGCGGTGCCCCAAAGGGCGATAGAAAAACCTGCTCTAGGGTGCCGGTTTCGGCTTCGATCTGCAGATTGATGGCAATGTCGTTGTTGACGGAAATAATTAGGGTCCATAGGGCATAGCCGAGGACCACGGCATCGAGGCGATCGCCGAAGGCAAACCCTGGCCCGGCCATGTACTGGGCGCTGGCAAACAGCCCGTAGAAAACGGCCATGATGATGACGATCCCTGAGATTACCTCCGTGGGGTAGCGGATGAACTGAATCCAGGTGCGCTTGAGTTCGGCGTAGAGCAGATCGATCATAGGGAAAATATAGGGTTAATGTCGGCTGACAGAAATATGGCAAGCCGGGTGTCGGGTAATCCCCTCTTGGGAGGGGCAGGGGTGGGTTAATTCGGGTGTTGGGTATCGGGTATCGGGTGTCAGGAACGGTAGACCAATTTATGCGGCTGGAAGGCCTTAGTAAATGAATTGTCCCCTTTCTGCCTTCATCCTTCTGACTTCTGCCTTCCAGTATTAGTCTTTGACCAGTTTGAGAAACACCTGGGTGAGGTCGGCGCGATCGCGCTGCACCGACACCAGCGGCACCGGGCTCAGCGCCCCCAGCAGTGCATAGAGTTTTTCTGGGGTGCCCGCGTAGGTAAGCTGCGTTCCCTGCACCGTCGCCCCCAACTGGGTCACGGTGTGAATCTGCTGGGGGGAAAGCTCGCCGTCCACCTCCAGGTGATAGGTGGAACCCGAAAATTCCTTCAGTAATGACTCAGTCGACTGCTCGGCAATGATCCGCCCCCGGCGAATAATCGCCACCCGGTCAGCCAGTTCTTCGGCCACATCGAGCTGGTGGGTGGTCAGCAGAATGGCGCGACCCTCCTGGGCGATCTGGCGCACCAGGGCTTTGACCATTTCGCCCGCCTCCACATCCAGCCCCAGGGTGGGTTCATCCAGCAGCAGCAGCCGGGGATTATGGATCAAGGCGACGGCGATCGCCACCTTTTGCTGCATGCCACGGGAGAGCTTTTGCACCGGGGTATTCCGCTTTTCCTCCAGCCCAAACCGGGCCAGTAGTTCTAGTCCCCGACGATGGGCCAGCTGGCGCGGCACCTGCCGGAGGACACCGAAATAGTCCAGATTTTCTGCCGGGGTCAGACGCCAGTACAAATTGCGGTTGCCTTCTAGCACGGCCCCAATGTGGCGCAGGGCGCGGGGTTGGCGGTGGGGGTCTTCTCCCATCACAGCCACCCGTCCCTGGGTGGGGCGCACCAGGCCAGCGATCATTTTGATGGTGGTGGTTTTGCCAGCCCCGTTGGGGCCTAAAAAGGCCAGCACTTCCCCTGGGTGCAGGGTCAAGCAGACCTGTTTCACCGCTTCAAACCGCTGTTTGCCCCGCCCGTACACCTTGGAGAGGTCGCGGGTGTCGAGCACGATAGAACCGGGGGAGGAATGGTTAGTCCAATCATCGGTTGGACAACGGGCAAGTTGCACGACAGGATCAAGCTCCCAGTGACAGGTAGATAGAGTGTTTACCTATCTTAATGTCTTTGCCGATGGGACGCCGTGGTCCAAGTCATGGAGATGATTGGCCAACGCTTCGGGGGCCGAGAGATAGGGGTTGTGGCTCGTCTCCATGGCAATCACTCGTTCGCAGGGCAGAGCGGTGTACATGCGCCGCTGGGCCGCTGGGCCAATCACCCTATCCTGGGTACAGGTGATATAGACCCTGGGCACCCGTCCGGCCTGCTCAGGGGTGATCTGCACAGGGGTAGCCAGGGGAGCTAGAGCCTGGGGGGCCAGCAGCGATGGTCAAAGACCGGCCCTGAGGGGCCATCGCACTAGGGCCATATCCTCCTTGGAGCAGTCGGCGTAGCCCAGCGCTTGCAGGGCCTCGGGCCGGAAGGTGGCCGAGAGCTGGTCTTCGGAAAAAACCGCATTGGCCAGCAGCTGCGATTCGGTGTCGGCCTGGGAATATCCAGGGCGCTTTCGCCGTGGGCTAGCAGGTAGCCCGACAGATACACCAGGGTGTGAATGCGATCGGGGCAGTATTCTGCAGCCTGGGTGATCACGGCACCGCCCAGGCTGTGGCCCACCAGCACCACTGGCTCGGCTTGCCCCTTGAGAATATCGCAGACGCAGTCCACGTAGCGCTCTAGGGAAACCTCCGCCATGGGCAGGGGATTGAGGCCGTGGCCGGGCAAGTCGGGGGTAATTACGCTGTGACCCTGGGCCTCCAATTGGGGGGCGACCTTGTGCCACACCCAGGCCCCAGACCCAGCCCCGTGAACTAAGACAAATGTGCTCATGGCGGTTCTCCTTTAACGCATGGTTTAACCATAGGAGAGCCCCGCTGGGCTGTCTTTACAGAAAAGCATGGTTCTAGGTATGGAGTCTGCTGCCGCAAAGGTTTGTGATGGTGCGGGTAGGGTACTAAAGGGCATCAAAACAAAACAGTAAATCCTTCTTGGGCAAAGTGCTTATCGTGGGTCAAGACTTCTGTAATGTTAAAGGACTTCATAATCTGCATTGAGATGCAGTCGGTCAGGCTGTAGCCTTTATCCAGGCGTTGACTTATAGAGTCTTAGCCCAGACGAGAAAGTATCTCTACTTTGGGGGATAACTTGCACCATAGCGTTTTGCAGGATCAGTTCTGTTCGCTGAGCGGCCCCTTGTTTGATAGGGGGCTCAAAACCAGAAAAGAAATTTAAAAACTCGGTCAGCACCTCGTCGGTGGTGACCAATTGAACTGTTCCCAGCGTCTGGTTAAAGCGGCGTACCTCTTGATGCCACTGATCTTTGGGATTCAGCAGGGCAGCCCAGTAGAAGGTATCAGCGAAGAGGGTTCTCATTCGTCACGTTTGGGCGAACCGTAGAGGTAGTGATCCAGCTGAGTAGCCCCGTCGGTTGGTAAGGTAGCGGCCACAGATTCGGGTAATGTGTCAGCAAAGACTTCAAAGGTTTCCCAAATAGGAGATGAAGACTGAGGTGAGGCTAATTCTGTGACGGTGGGTTCTGGGGCCCGCTGGTGTTGCCGGGTTTTGGCAAACAGCAGAAAATCAAGCACCTCTTCTAGCAGCCAGTCTGAGGCGTTGTTGATTTCGTGGAGGAGTTGTTCGCGGGTGGTCATGGGTTGAGATTTTATCTGACCTTATATCTAGGATAACGGTTTGAGCGCCAGCTCATCTCCCTCACCTATGGTTGCTAACCCTTAGCGAGCTGATTGAACTCCTTCTAATATTGTTCCGGCGTAGCTTAATAGCTGCACCAACTTCTATGCAGATTTGGAGCTGTAAAATTTGGGTTGTAAGATTTGGTGGGTTTAGATTTCAGTCTTAGCACACTGCCCCTATGGACTTTGAGCAGGCGATCGCCGCCGTCAACGCCACGTTAAAAGCCCACTGCGATCGCTCCCTCACCGACCTAGAGATCGATCTACTGCGCGGTGCTTGGGACAACCGCACCTATGAGCAAATCGCCGCCGCATCCGGCTATTCCCTCAACTACCTGCAGCGCGACTTTGGCCCCCGGTTTTGGAATCGGCTGAGCGAGGTGTACGGTCGCAAGGTGAGTAAGGTCAATGCCCGGGCGGTGCTGTCGAAGGGGGTAGGGGAAAGTGGGAGAGTGGATGAGTGGGAGAGTGGGAAGGCAGGGAGTAGGAGCACCCTATCACCCCATCACCCCATCACCCCCTCTCCCCATCCCCCCCTCTCCCCTGATGGGGCGGCAGGCAGAGTGGGCGGTGCTGCGGCAGTGGGGTGAGGGGCTGTGGCAACCAACAGCTCCAAACACTGCCCGACCCGTCATGTTACTGACTGGGGAGCCGGGCATTGGCAAAACCCGCCTATTGGAAGAACTCAGCGGCGCGGCCCAGGGTCACCGGGCTCAGGTGCTGTGGGGGAGCGGCTTTGCGACGGAGATGATGCGCCCTTACGGCATCTGCTAGATGACATCCAGTGGCTGGATGAGGCCTCGTCGGCGACGCCTGAGTGAATTACCTGCTGAAAGATTAGAGTCATATGGGGAATCCTAGGGGTTAGTCCCATAGCACTCCCTAACGTTTGCTGCAGCAACCTGTTGCTATGACCCTTGCCCATGACCCTTTCTTTCGACAAACTCCTGCACTTTGTCACCGGTCTAGCCATGGGCGTCGGCTTCTGGTGGTGGCTAGAACGCTATGCCAAGCAGGCTGCCCGCTCGATTAACCCGCTGATTTTCCTGATCATGCTGATTTGGGGCGCCAGCGGGTTGTTCTTTTTCCGCAAGCTGGGCATTCCCCTGCTTAGCGGCACCTTCTTCTACATGGCTGTTCCTGATTGGGATATTCCTTTGTATGACGCCACCGGCCTGCGGTTCTTGATCCACCGGAGCTGGCTGTTTCATTCTGTGCTGTTGCCGATGGGATTGCTGGGGGGATGGTTCTGGTGCAGCCAGCAGCGGTACGTTAGCCCGTGGCAGCGGACTGGTGTTAACCTGCTGCGTGACGGGGCCATTGGCCTGTCTGTGGGCATGAGTGCCCATCTGGTCTGGGATGCCTTGCTGTCGTCCTTGAAGCGGGGCTTTTATATTCGAGGTTTTGGCGGATCTGCGTCTTACCTGTGGTTGTTTGTTAACCTAGCGATCGGCATTGGCGTACCCCTATTGATTGCCTGGAGTATGCGTCCCACTCGGTCCAGCCAGCGTTCGATGGATTAACTCTGATTGACTCTACTCTAATCAACGCCGTTTGCTTCTATAGCTAATTTTATTTAAGAGGTCACTATGCGATTTTTGACATATCTCCTAGGCATTGCCTTGATTTTGTTAGGGGTTTATTTCCTGGGCAACAACATTATCTTTACCACCCGAGCCTATCCCTGGTGGCGGGGCGTTGCCGCCGATCTATCGGTACTGTCTCTGTGCGTGGGGGTGTTTGCCCTTGTGTTTTTGCCTTCCAGCCTCAAGGACCTGGGGTGGCTGGCGGTGGCCTTTGGGATTGTCTGTGTGTTTGTCAGCAGCCGCGCCATCTTGAACCCAACCAGCTTGTGGCAACTGTTTCTATCCCTAACCTCCATGGGCTTTGGCTATAAGTTGCTGATGTCCCGAGGTCGATACTTCTATTAAATCCATTGTTTTAAATAAATCGGTTAAATCGGTCTTTGGACGTATCGTGAGTGCCGACGACCCTTGGTAGGGTTGTGGTAGCGTATCTAGCACTCCTACTGGCAAACCATGATGGCCAATACAGATTTGCAGATCGGAGCCGTTTTGCAAGCCGACCAGCGCTGTCGATTTGGGCTGTGGGGGCCAGAACTCCAGTCGGTTGAGTTGCAGCTGCTGTTGCCTCAGGCGGTGACGGTGCCCCTGAAGCCCGGCGATCGCGGTTTCTGGTCAGTGACTGTGGATGGCGTCGCCCCAGGTACCCAATACCGCTATCGGCTCAACGGCGACAGCGCCTATCCCGACCCCGCCAGCCAGTACCAGCCCCAGGGGGTACATGGCCCGTCAGCGGTAGTGGATCACAGCGCCTACGACTGGGGGGATGGGGCTTGGGGCAACATTCCGTTGCCAGACTACGTAATCTATGAGCTGCATGTGGGCACGTTTACCCCCCAGGGTAGCTTCGAGGCTGCGATCGCCCGATTGCCCGACCTGAAAGCCCTGGGCATTAGCGCCATTGAGATCATGCCAGTGGCCCAGTTTCCCGGCCAGCGCAACTGGGGCTACGACGGCGTCTTTCCCTACGCGGTGCAAACCAGCTACGGCGGTCCTGCAGGGCTGAAGCGCCTGGTGGATGCCTGCCACCAGCAAGGATTGGCGGTGATTTTGGATGTGGTCTACAACCACTTTGGCCCCGAAGGCAACTACAGCGGCTGCTATGGCCCCTACATCACCCAGAAATACAACACCCCCTGGGGTGGGGCGATCAACTTTGATGACGCCTGGTGTGACGGGGTGCGCCAGTTTGTGGTGCAAAACGCCCTCTACTGGTTGCGGCACTACCACATTGATGGGTTGCGGCTAGATGCCATCCACGCCATTTACGACTTTGGGGCCAAGCACCTGCTGGCGGAGATGGCCGAGGCCGTGGCCGCCCTGTCCGCCCAGCTCCACAAACCTCATTACCTGATTGCCGAAAGCGACCTGAACGACAGTCGCATCCTGCGTCCCGCAGAGCAAGGGGGCTACGGCATCGACGCCCAGTGGAGCGACGACTTTCACCACGCCCTGCACACCCTGCTGACCCAGGAAGACAATGGCTATTACCAGGACTTTGGCTCCTGTCAGGCGCTGGCTAAAGCCCTCCGCGATCGCTACGTTTATAACGGCACCTATTCCCCCTTTCGTCGCCGTCGTCACGGTAACAGCGCCACCGATTTGCCCACCACCCAGTTTGTCGTCTGCGCCCAAAACCACGACCAGGTGGGTAACCGCATGTTAGGGGAACGCCTGTCCCAACTGGTGCCCTTTGAAGCCCTGAAGCTGGCGGCAGCCGTGACCTTGACCTCCCCCTTCGTGCCCCTGCTGTTTATGGGGGAAGAGTATGGCGAAACTGCCCCATTTCTCTACTTCATCGACCACGGGGATCCCGACCTGGTGCAGGCGGTGTTCCAGGGACGAAAGCGGGAATTCAAAGACTTCCATGCCATTGGGGAACCACCTCCCGCCCACGAAGAGGCGACGTTTCAGCAATCGACCTTGAACTGGGATCTGCGCCACCAAGGCCACCATAAAACCCTCTGGCAGTATTATCAGCAACTGTTAACCCTGCGAAAGCAGCTGAAACTAGGAGCACCCGCTTGGGCAGACGATATGCAGGTCGGCTATGACGATGCCAAAGGGTTGGTGTATTACCAGCGATCGCTACCCCAAGGCTCCGTACTCGTGGTGATGAATTTTAACCCCACCCAAAGCGCGATCGCGGTTGCGCCCCCCCGCCAGCCCTGGTATTTAGGAATTGACTCCGCCACCGCCGCCTGGCAAGGCCCCGGCTCCTCACTCCCCCCCGCGATCGCAGTCTCCCAAACCATCGTCCTCGCTCCCCTGAGTTTTGCCCTTTATAAAAGAAATTGAAGAAGGCAGAAGGGCGTAGCCCGTGCGCAGCAGAACGAAGAACGAAAAGAGACTGAAGGTTCACAATATCCTGCGGAAAGGGCAAAGCCCAGCAATTTTTTTCTTTAGCAGGGCTGCATGAACAAATTCAAAATTAAAAATTCAAACCCAAACTCAAAATCCAAAATCCAAAATTCAAACCCAAAACTCCCCCACCTCCCCCACCTCCCCCACCTCCCCCACCTCCACCTCCCCACCTCCCCCACTCCCCCTCCCCCCATGCACATCCCCCTCGCCACCTACCGCCTCCAGTTCAACCCCACCTTCGGCTTTGACGCCGCCCAAGACATCTTGGATTACCTCCAGACCCTGGGCATTTCCGACATTTACGCTTCTCCCATTTTCAAGGCCCGAGCTGGCAGTACCCACGGCTACGATGTGGTAGACCCCACTCAGCTCAACCCAGAACTGGGGGGAGAAGAGGCCTTTGGGGCGCTAATTGAGGCAGTGCAGCAGCGCGGTATGGGCTGGCTGCAAGATATTGTCCCCAATCATATGGCTTATGACAGCGAAAACCCGCTGTTGATGGATATTCTGGAGCATGGACCCCACTCTGAATACAGCGACTACTTTGATGTGGAGTGGGAGCACCCCTTCGACGATTTCCGGGGCAAGTTGTTGGCGCCCTTATTGGGGGATTTCTACGGTCGCTGCCTGGAACGAGGAGAGCTGAGCCTGGACTATGACGAAGACGGGCTCACTGTTAACTACTACGACCTCTGGATTCCCCTGCGAATCGAGTCCTACGCTCAATTTTTGACCCACGATATGGATCGCCTGGCTCGCTCCCTGGGCCGCAGCGATCCCGACTTTGTGAAGCTGTTGGGCATTCTCTACATGCTCAAAAATCTGTCTGGTGAAACCACGGGGCGCGAACGCAAGGACCAGGCCCAGTTCATCAAGGAACTGCTATGGGAACTGTACAACGGCAACGAGGCGGTGCGGGACTTTATTCAGCACAATTTGGCTCTGTTTAATGGGGAAACCGACACCAGCAGCGATCGCTACGACTTACTCGACGATCTACTTGCCGATCAGTTCTTTCGCTTGGCCTTTTGGAAGGTGGGAGCCGAAGAACTCAACTATCGCCGTTTTTTTACGGTCAATGAACTGATCTGTCTGCGCATTGAAGACATTAAGGTGTTCCAGAAGACCCACTCATTGATCGCCCATTTAGTCAAAGCTGGCCAGATTCAGGGGCTGCGCATTGACCACCTGGACGGTCTCTACGACCCAGACCATTACCTGCGACGGCTGCGCACCAAATGCGGCGACGACATCTACGTGGTGGTAGAAAAAATTCTGGAGCGAGAGGAAACCCTACCGGAGGATTGGCCGATTCAGGGCACCAGCGGCTACGACTTTTTGAACCAGGTGAATGGCCTGTTTTGCCAGCGAGCCCATGCCAAGGCCTTTGATGCCATCTACCGACGGCAGGTGGTCCACACCCCCGACTATGAGGCCTGGGTGGTGGATAAGAAACGGTTGATTGCCGCTACCAATTTGGTGGGGGATGTGGATAATCTGGGCCATTTGCTCAAGGGCATTGCTGGAAAGTACCGCTACGGACGCGACTTTACCCTCAGTGGCTTACGTAAGGCAATTTTAGAGGTGCTGGTGCAATTTCCGGTGTATTGCACCTATATCAATAGCGCCGAGGTCAGCGATCGCGATCGCGCCTACATCCAGCAGGCGGTGGCCAAAGCCCACAAGCGGATTCCCCAGTTGCAAAATGAACTGGCCTTTGTGGAAAAGGTCTTAACCCTGGACTACGAAGATGTGCTCACCGAGGAAGACCAGGCCGAGTGGCTGCACTTCGCCATGCGGTTTCAGCAGTTTTCTGGGCCACTGATGGCCAAGGGCCTAGAAGATACCCTGTTCTACGTCTACAACCGGCTGATTTCCCTCAACGAAGTGGGGGGCGATCCCGGCACCTTTGGGGTCACCGCTGCAGAGTTCCACCAGTACAACCAGCGGCAGCTGGCCCAATGGCCCCATACCCTCAACGCCTCCTCGACCCACGACACCAAGCGCAGCGAAGATGTGCGCGCTCGGCTGAATGTGCTGTCCGAAATTCCTCAGGAGTGGGACCAGCAGGTGCAGCACTGGCAGCAGTTGAACCAGTCCCATAAGCTGGTGACCCACAAGCGCACCATCCCCGACCCCAACAACGAATACTTTCTCTACCAAACCCTGGTGGGGGCCTTTCCCTTTGGCGACGATCCCCAGGAGTACCAGACCTTTGTGGAGCGAATCAAAGCCTATGTGGTCAAGGCGGTGCGCGAAGCCAAGGTGTACACCGCCTGGCTCCGCCCGGATACGGAGTACGAAGAGGGATTTGTCACCTTTGTGGAGCGAATTTTAGACAGCTCTGGAAAAAATAAATTCCTGACCGAATTTTGCCCTTTCCAGCAAAAGATTGCTGAATATGGCATCTATAATTCCCTCTCCCAAACCCTGCTGAAGCTGACAGCCCCTGGGGTGCCCGACCTGTACCAGGGCACCGAACTGTGGGACTTTAGCCTGGTGGACCCAGACAATCGTCGCCCGGTTAACTATGACGAGCGGCTGTCCTTTTTGCAGGAAATTCAGCGCCGTTGCCAGACCGATCTAAAAAGCCTGCTGGGGGATCTGAAGGCGACCCGCCATGATGGTCGCCTGAAGCTGTTTTTGATTACCCGCGCCCTGGCAGCCCGGCGACAGTATCAGGCGGTGTTCGAGCGAGGCGATTATCAACCGATTTCGGTGGAAGGGGAACAAGCTGATCACATTGTGGCCTTTTCTAGAACCTATAAAGGGCAAAGCGCGATCGCCGTTGTGCCCCGGTTTTTGACCCGTCTGATTACCCCCGACCAAGACCCCTATGGCAAAGCTGTCTGGGGCGACACCAGCCTGGTGCTACCCGCTGGCCTCAAAGGCCCCTGGCAAGACGCCCTCACGGATGTAAAGCATCGGGATCAGTCGCGGTTGCCCATCGCCAAGATTTTGCAAACCTTTCCCGCCGCTCTACTCGTTCCGGCCAAGAGCCGCTAAGCTGTAACTGTAGAAGTTAAGCTTTGTAACCAGTGAAAATATCTGCTCCTGCCCCTGCCAGCGAGATCACCCCCTGGCAGATTCATGCTGTTCGTCACTACATCAAGACCTCCTGGCAGACCCTGTCGCGCTCCCTCAGCCATGTGCTAGAAGCCGCTCAGGATGAGAAGATCGACCATACCCCCGATACCCCTTGGCCCGTCTACATTTCGGCCCAGGAAGATCGTTACACCGTAGAAGATGCGCTGCTGAACGTACTCAGCCAGGACGAATTCGCCCAAATTGAACTGCGGGTGCTGCCTGCAGACTACGACCAAATTACTGACCACGGGCTGCTGTACCTACCCCACGACTACGTGGTGCCCGGTGGTCGGTTCAACGAAATGTACGGTTGGGATAGCTATTTCATTCTGCTGGGGCTGCTGCGGGATGGGGAGCTGCTGATGGCCAAAAGCATGGTGGATCAGTTTATCTACCAGGTGCAGCACTATGGCACCGTGCTCAACGCCAACCGCACCTATATGCTTAACCGCTCCCAACCACCAGTGCTGTCGTTAATGGCGATGGCGGTGTTCGAGCAGACGGGCGATCGCGACTGGCTGCACTCGCTGCTGCCAGTACTAGAGCGCTACTACTACTACTGGATGGTGCCCCCCCACTTTAACCCAGTCACCGGGCTCTCCCATTACCATGCCCTGGGCCATGGCCCAGCCCCTGAGGTGGTCAGTTCCGAGCGGGATGAAGCCGGTCGCACCCACTACGATCGAGTGCGAGAGTATTTCCGAGAGCACTCGATCGACGATTACGATGTCAGCCTGTTCTATGACGCCGAGGCCGACGAGTTGACCGAACTGTATTACCAGGGCGATCGCTCCATGCGCGAGTCAGGCTTTGACATTACCAATCGGTTTGGTCCCTTCAGTGCCGACATCATTCATCATGCCCCGGTCTGTCTCAACGTGCTGCTCTACCAAATGGAGCAGGACATGGCTGAGTGCTATCAGATTCTGGAGCACAATTGGGAAGCCAAAATTTGGCACGCCCGGGCCCAGCGTCGCCATCAACTAATCGACCAATACCTTTGGGATGAAGAGGCCGGGCTATATTTTGACTACAACCCCCATACTGGTCAGCGCCGCCCCTACGAGTTTGTCACCACCTTCATGCCCCTGTGGGCGGGGATCGCCTCTCCCCATCAGGCTAAGCGGGTTGTCGATAACCTGGGAAAATTTGAAGCCCCCGGTGGCCTGCTCACCAGCACCCATGTTTCTGGTAACCAGTGGGATGCCCCCTTTGGCTGGGCACCGCTGCAATGGTTTGCCGTCGGTGGCCTAGAGCGTACGGGCTATGGTGCTGATGCCCGCCGCATCGCTGCCAAGTTTGTCCACATGGCGGTGCAAGAGTTTGAGAAAACCGGCACCCTGGTGGAAAAGTATGACGTCGAGCGTTGCTCGGCCAATGTCTCCGATGAAATTCAGTTCGGCTACAGCTCCAACGAAATTGGTTTCGGCTGGACCAATGGGGTGGTGTCGGAATTTCTGGATCTGCTGGAGCGACGACCCCAAACCTGGTCTGATCAGGCCGCTTAGATTGAGCCGGGAGTCAGGGTCGGCCTGATTCAACTGCGAGTCGAGCAACATAACCCAGCCACGTCATTTTACCTATCGAACTGGGATTAGCATGGGCAGACTGGAGGCTAGAATGGCGTCAGGTGCGGCGATCGCCCCATCACCTTTTGTGCCGATGCAGAGGTCAACCCAAATGGTACAAACACCATCTAAAACACTGTCCTTGGCGGAATTCCTGCAATTGCCAGAAACGAAGCCTGCCAGGGAATACGTTGATGGCAAAGTTATACAGAAGCCAATGCCCCAAGGAAAGCACAGCGTGCTTCAGGGAGAACTTGTACCTGCTATCAATGGGGCGGTGAAATCCAGACGTATTGCTCGGGCATTTCCTGAGCTACGCAGTACCTTGGGGGGGCGTTCAACCGTTCCTGACATTGCAGTATTTCTTTGGGATCGGATTCCCCGCGATCAGAATGGAGAGGTTGCCAACACATTTCCTATTGCGCCGGACTGGACCATTGAAATCCTGTCTCCTGATCAAAGTCAAACTAAGGGGATAAAAAATATTCTTCACTGTCTACGCCATGGAACCCAAGTAGGCTGGTTAATCGATCCGGATGAGCAAACTGTGTTTGTCTATTTTCCAAAGCAAGAGCCTGAAGTACTGGACGAGCCAGATGACGTTATTCCTGTGCCGTCATTTGCAAGGGATTTAAAGCTAACAATCAAAGACTTGTTTGCTTGGTTATTGGATTAGGCCTATGGCTTTTGCGATTCCCTCTGGAACGGCACAGCCGAACGAACAGCACCTACAACAACAGCCGCCCAGCGTTGACCAGTTCCTCGCTCGTTATGGTGATGACAACCGTTCCGAACTGATTGATGGAGAGTATGACATTCAGCCGCTTCGAGGTAACGAGAGAGCATCTCTCCGACCTTCCCAGAGTTGAAATTAACGGCTGAACAGGTTTTGAGGGCTAGCAGGTAATCCAGCGTATTCACGCTGACATGACCTGAGATTAACGAAATGCTAACGGTTCAAAGCTGGGGCAGACCCGTTGGGTATGTTGGAAACAACGACAGTCAAGGTGTTGCCCATGGCTACCGACAATGCTCCGTTCTGTCCCCCCGTGGCGGCAGACGCCTTCGCCATCAAAGACTGCGCCCTGCTGGCCATTGCCACTGGCAAAAAAGCCACCACCCTGAAAGAACTGCAAGCCCACCTCAGCAGCATCGACATTGACAGTATTTATCTGCATGTGTGGGGCAGCTTGCTAGAGCCCCAGTTTGAAGTACGGGAATACAACAACCACTTCGCCTCTTGGGCTCGGCGGGGGCTACACGACGACACCCTGGCGGAACGGCTGGCCATGGTTGACCCGAATGAATACGCTGACTTAGAAGAGCTGCGGCAGGAATTCTTGGAGGTAATGGCCGAGCGCCTGGAAGAGCGGGAATACCTGCATTGGGCCCAGGCCACCGAACCCTTTGAGTTTATTCGCTCCACCATTGTGGTGTTTGACACGGCCAAGCGGGTCGAGCAGCCAGAGGAGCTGATCACCCTGATTCCGCACTTGTCTACCAGCAGTATCTTCTACCACTTCATCGATGCCCGGCGGCGTTTACCCGTAAGCCAGGACGATTTTCGCTTTTGGTTGACCTGCTGGGGCGATCGCTACGCCGAACTCAACCATCACCTGGCTGCTATCGACCCTTACTTCAATGGCTTGACCACCATTCGTCACCAGCTTGCTACCGCCTTTAAACAGTACTGTCCGGGGAACCAGCCATGAGTATTTTGGAGCAGTACGCCCAGATTGTGGGCGACGATGTGATTGATCAACTACAACAATTGGCCAAACCCTTGCGGGGCAAGTCGGTGGTGCATGTCAACTCCACTAAGCTCGGGGGGGGTGTGGCCGAAATTTTGACCAAGCTTGTGCCCCTGATGCAGGAGCTAGAGCTCAACACCGACTGGCAGGTGATTACCGGTGATGAACCTTTTTTCCAATGCACAAAGGGGATGCACAATGCGCTGCAAGGGAACCAGGTGTCCCTGCCCCACGGGCTGTTGGAGCACTACGAAGCGATCAATCGGGAGAATGCCGAACGGCTGCGATCGCATCTGGTAGACGCCGACTTCGTTTTTATCCACGATCCGCAGCCAGCCCCCCAACTGTCCCTCTGTCCCGATCGCCAGGGGCACTGGATCTGGCGTTGCCACATTGACGCCAGCCATCCTTACCGACCCGTGTGGAAGTTTTTGCGCCCCTTCATTGAGCCCTACGAAGCCAGCATCTTTTCTCTACCGGCCTTTGCCCAGGCCCTGCCCCACCCGGAGTACATCATTTCCCCCAGCATCGACCCCCTCAGCGACAAAAACATCGACCTGCCCCCAGAGGAAGTCCGAGAGGTGCTGCGGCAGTTTCAGATTGACCCCGATCGCCCCCTGGTGGTGCAAGTCTCTCGATATGACCGGTTTAAAGACCCGGTGGGGGTGATTCGGGCCTATAAAATGGCCACCAAATTTCACCCCGATCTGCAATTGGTGCTGGCTGGGGGCAGTGCCGACGACGACCCGGAAGGAGTCCTGGTGCTGCAAGAGGTCAAAGCCGAAGCCAACCACGACCCCGACATCCATATTCTGATGCTGCCCCCCGATGCCAATCGCACCATCAACGCCCTGCAGCGGGCCGCTGATATTGTCATGCAAAAATCAACCCGGGAAGGCTTTGGCCTGACGGTCACCGAAGCCATGTGGAAAGGAAAGCCCGTCATTGGTGGCGACACTGGCGGCATTCGCCTGCAAGTCGTGAACTACCACACCGGGTTTCTGGTCAATACCCCCGAAGGAGCCGCCCTGCGGATTCGTTACCTATTAAACCAGCCCGACAAAATCACGGAGTTTGGCCACAAAGCCCAGGAGTTTGTGCGCGAAAACTTTCTCCTCACCCGCCACCTGCGGGAATATATGACCCTGATGGTGTCACTGTTGCACGGCGGCGGCGATCGCCTGGAACTCACCTAATCCTGAGCACCAACCCACAGCTACCCTGGCTGAGGGCATCAGCTCAGGCACGAGATAGTCAGCCCTGCCAGTATGATGGGATTAAAGAACCAAAATCCAAAACCCAAAACCCCCCCATCCCCCCCACTCCCCCACTCCCCCATCTCCCCCACTCCCCCGCCAGGGCGGACACACAGGCCCGCCCCTACGCATCCACCCATCTACCCACCCTCCCCCACCCCATCCCCCCATTCCCCCATCCCCCCATCATCCCCCCACCCCATGCCCACCCCCGACATCCAGTGGTACCCCGGCCATATCGCCAAGGCAGAGCGCGCCCTGGTCGATCAACTCAGTCGGGTGGATGTGGTGTTAGAAGTGCGGGATGCACGGATTCCCCTGGCCACCCGTCACCCCAAGGTTGACACCTGGGTCGGGGATAAGCCTCGGGTTTTAGTCATAAACCGGGTGGATATGATCTCTGAGGCAGCCAAAACCGCTTGGGATAAGTGGTTTCGCCAGCAAGGGCAGGTGCCCTACTTCAGCAATGGCCAACATGGGCAGGGGGTAAACGCGATCGCCAACGCCGCCCGTGAGGCGGGTGCTGCGGTCAATCAACGGCGTCAAGCCCGAGGGATGAAGCCTCGCCCCGTACGAGCCGTGGTGATTGGCTTCCCCAATGTGGGCAAGTCAGCCTTGATTAACCGACTGCTGAAGCGCAAAGTAGTCGCCAGTGCCCGGCGAGCAGGAATTACCCGCCAACTGCGATGGATTCGCCTATCGGGGGATCTAGATTTGTTGGATGCCCCAGGGGTGATTCCCTCCCGGTTAGAGGATCAAGATGCGGCTCTGAAGCTGGCCATTTGCGACGACATTGGGGAAGCCGCCTACGACACCCAGCGCACGGTTGCTGGATTTATAGATTTACTCAAAGCCATGCAGCAGAACCAATCTGCCGATCGCTATATCTCCATCCTGCAAGACCGCTACGGATTGTCGTTAGATGAGTACACCGGGGAAGGGTTTGTGGCCCAGGTGGCGGCCCAAAAATTTCAAGATGACCGTGAGCGCACCGCCAAGCGGATGCTCAATGACTTTCGTACTGGCCTGCTCGGTAATTGGGTCTTAGAATGGCCCCCTGCGGATGATCACCCCAGGTAGAAGGTCTTAGACCACAGTAAAACATCAGCCATTCCCAGTGGCCTACTCGTCATGTCCGATCGCCGCTTCATCGCCTGCACCCCAGAGAGGGACGATGGGACAGGGCCGTCTGGCAGGTTATCCAAGCCAACGGTATCCCTATTGGTGAGTGACCTATCCCGCCAGGGGGCCGGCCGCTGGGGCGGTGGGGTACGCCCCTTTCTGCTGGGGCAAGCGTTACAGCGGGCGGGTTACCCGGTTCAGATCGTCGGGTTTTCCACAACTGTGGAAAACCCTGGGTGGGACACAGATCTGCCCGTTTGCAAGATTCCCCTAGCCTGGGGCCAGTCCAACCTGCGAGCTGTCCAGGCCCTCTGGCAGCACCTGACGGGCGACATTATCTATGCCTACAAACTCAAGCCCAGTAGTTTTGGTCTGGCGCTGCTGCATCGGTTACGGTATCGTCGGCCCCTGGTGTTGGATATCGATGATTGGGAACTGAGTTGGCATGGGGGGGATCACTACCGCTATCGGCCTACCCCTCAGCAATTGGCCCGGGATCTGCTGAAACCCCAGGGGGCGCTGCGCCAGCCAGACCATCCCCTGTATCTCAAAACGCTGGAAGCTTGGGTGACCAAGGCCGACCTGGTCACGACCCACACCCCATTTTTGCAGCAGCGGTTTGGTGGGGTAATCATCCCCAACGGTAAAGATACTGAGCTATTTGACCCCGATCGCTACTGCCCTGAGGCCAGTCGAGCCGCCTACGGCCTCAGGGGATATCGGGTGCTGATGTTTCCTGGGGCACCCCGTCCCTACAAAGGGTTAGAGGACCTATTGATGGCGCTAGATCAGCTTGGCCAAGACGATCTAAAGCTGGTGGTTGTCGGCGGTAGCCCCTACGATGATTACGATCGCACCCTGATGGAGCACTGGCCCGATCGCATTGTCCACCTGGGCCAGCAGCCTTACCGGGACATGCCTCGGGTAATGGCCGCCGCCCATGTGGTGGTGGTGCCCCAGCGGGCCGAACCAGCTGCCCAGGCCCAGTTCCCGCTAAAGCTAACCGATGGTATGGCCATGGCTAAACCTATCCTAGCGACCCGAGTCGGCCCCTTACCGGCTATCTTGGGGGGCACAGGCTATCTGGCCGACCCCGACCAGCCAGCCGACTTGGCGGCTCAGCTCCAGGCTATTTTCGCCAACTGGCCCGCCGCCCAGAGCCGAGGCCGCCAAGCCAGACAGCGCTGTTGTGAGCATTACAGCCTGGATGCCATGGCCACCCAGCTGCATAGGGCATTTGCCGCCCTTTGTTAGGCTCCAGACCAGAGGCCTGAATCGCTGCCTTACTTATGGATTTGAAGAACGAAAAAAGAAAAACGAAAAGGGAAGAATCCAAAATCCAAAATTCTCCTCCTTCCCCATTCCCCCGCCAGGGCGGACACACAGGTCCGCCCCTACGCCACCGTCCCTATTTCTCACCCGTGGGTTACGGCGGCATTTCAATCACCTGGCGATCGCCCTAACCCCAACCGCCTAACCCACGCTACGGCCTCAACTGTTTACCTGCGTTGCCATTCCCCGCCAGGGCGGACACACAGGTCCGCCCCTACGCCACCCTCCCTATGCCTGACTACGAATTCAAAATCCAAAATCCAAAACTTCCCCACCTCCCCCACTCCCCCACTCCCCCACTCCCCCACTCCCCCACTCCCCCACTCCCCCACCTCCCATGCATCCCAACCAACTGCTGCTGCAAGTCATTAAAACCTCTCCCCTCGGATTTTTGGCAGCCATTGGCCTGGGGCTGGCTGGAGCCATTTTCAATGGCATTGGGGTAACGCTGATTATCCCACTGGTGTTAGATTTTTTGGGCCAGGATATGCTCAGCGATACCAGCTTGCCACCCCTGTTGCGATCGCTGTTTTCCGGTATCGAGAGTATCGCTGGCCCCCAGCATTCCCTGGCCCTGGTGGGGGTGTTTGTACTGGTCTTGCTGCTGAAAAATCTGGCCACCTACGGCAGCACCATCGTCACCAGTTGGCTCAGCCGAGACTACGTTTGTGCCCTGCGCCAGGACGGGCTACAGCTGTTGCTAGGGGTGGACTGGGATTACCATGCCAACGCTCACCTGGGGGAGTTGATGAACTACTTCAATACCGAGGTCAACCGGGTTGCCACCGCTGTGCGCACCCTGGCCCGGCTGGCAACCCTGGCAATCACGATTCTGGTCTTTTGGGTGATTTTAGTGGCCATTTCCTGGCCGTTGACCCTGGTGGCCGTGCTGCTGATTGGGGCGGTGGGTTTAGTCGATCAGCTGGCGATTCGCCGGGCCAGGGGGCTGGGCCACGATCTGTCGGCCGCCTCAGCCGCCCTATCCAACCGCACGATCGAGATGTTGAGGGGCATTCGCCTGGTGAAAGTGACCGCCAGTGAAACCCAGGAATATGCCACCATCCAGCCGTTGATTCACCAGCGAGAACAGGCCGACTTTCAGTCGCAGGTGGTGTTTGCCAGCATTGGGCCGATGAATGAGATGCTGAGCGTTTTGGCGCTGCTCGGGTTGGTGGTGGCGGGCCGGACCCTATTTGCCGACCAGCTGCAAACGGTGGCCCCCGTGTTGCTGATCTATTTGGTGGTTTTGTTTCGGCTGCTGCCATTGATTGGTCAGTTGAATAGCAGCCGCAGCCAGTTTGCCAGCTACTGGGCCAGTGCTGGGCCGTTGAGTCGGTTTCTGAATCGCCAGGACAAACCCTTTATGGCATCGGGGGAGCGGTCGTTTAGCGGCTTGCAGCAGGGGATCAGCCTGAAGCGGGTTTCCTTTCGCTACCCCAGGGCCAACCACTGGGCTTTGCAGGATATTTCCCTAACTTTGCTGCGGGGGCAAACCCTGGCCCTGGTGGGGACTTCCGGGGCTGGCAAGTCCACCCTGGCTGACCTGCTATGCCGGTTTTATGACCCGACCCAGGGAGTGATTGAGCTGGATGGCGTCGATCTGCGGCAGTGGGAGCTTCAGACCTACCGTCGTCGCCTGGGGGTGGTGAGCCAGGATCCGGTCTTGTTTAATCTGTCGGTGGCGGCCAATATTGCCTATGGTAACCCCCAGGCGACGATGGCTGAGATTATGATGGCCGCCCGTCAGGCCCACGCAGAAGAGTTCATTCTGCAGCTGCCCCAGGGCTATGACACGCTGATTGGCGATCGCGGTGTGTTACTGTCTGGGGGGCAGCGGCAGCGGCTGGCGATCGCCCGAGCCCTGATTCGCAATCCCGATATTTTGATTTTGGACGAAGCCACCAGCGCCCTTGATACGCTGTCAGAACAATGGGTGCAGCAGGCGATAGATGCCCTGCGCCAGAATCGCACCACCCTGGTGATTGCCCATCGCCTCTCAACGGTGCAAACCGCGGACCAAATTGCGGTTTTAGCCCAAGGGCGGGTGGTGGAACTGGGACCCCATGCCGAGCTATTGGCCCAGGGGCAGCACTATGCTCAGTTGTATGCCAGCCAATGGGCTACCCCAGATGTTTCTTCTCACCCCCCTACGGCTCCATGACTCAGCGCAAAACCATGGCCATATGGCAGCCGTACTTCTTAGGTGGGGGAGCTGAAGCCGTGGCTCTGTGGACCCTGGTGGCCCTGGGCTCGACCTACGACATTGCCCTGCATACCCTGGTCGACATTGACCTGGACCGGCTTAACACCATGTACGGTACCGCCCTCAGCCGCGATCGCCCCATCACGGCACCAGCCAGACTAGTCAGCCGCCCCCCAGGGGAAACCGTGATTCAGGTTAAGCCACTGTTGGGCCCCAGACTACGTCCCTGGATTCATCGCCTGATTGCCAATGTTCCCTGGGTGCGGTTGGCGCTGATTCACTGGTCTCTGGCCCGCTTTAGGGCCATTAGCGCCGACTACGACCTGGTTATGTCGACTTATAACGCTGTGGACTTAGGCCGCCCTGGGTTGCAATACCTCCACTGGGTGTATGTGGTCGAGCAGCCCTGGGCCCAGGCCACCCCAGCGATGAAGCTGATGCTGTGGTGGTTTAAGTTTTCCCCAGAGCGGATGCTCAGGAATGTCTCGCTCACCAACTCCATCCACACCGCCCAGGCGGTACAGCAAGCCTATGGCCTAGGGGCTCAAGTGGTGTATCCGCCGGTAACCACTGACCTGACGCCCTTACCCTGGGCGCAAAAAGAACAGGCCTTTGTGTGCAGTGGTCGGGTGGTGGTGGCCAAGTACACCCACCGTGTGATTGAAATTTTAGCCGCCGTGCGTCGCCAAGGGTTTGACATCAAGCTGTATATTACTGGCGGTGGCGGCGGCACCTACAGTTGGGGCTATGGCCGTAAAGTCAGGCACTTGGCAACGGCCCACGCCGACTGGGTGCAGCTGTATTACGACCTGCCCCACAGCGATTACCTGACCCTGTTAACCCGCTGCCGTTATGGTCTGCACCACAAACCCGAACCCTTTGGCATTGCTGTGGCCGAAATGGTGCAGGCGGGGATGATCCCCTTTGTGACTAACCGAGGGGGGCAAATCGAAATTGTCAACGGTGCCAATACTGACATCATTTTTCAGTCAGCTCAAGAGGCGGTGGATAAAATTGTTGCCGTCTTGGCCAATCCCCAACGGCAGATCACCCTGCTGGACTCGTTGCAGCAGCAACGGACCTTGTTTTCCTTAGATCAATTTGTGCGGGCCATGGGTCATCAAGTCGCGCGCGCGGCTGATGAAGGCTGACACTAGCAGCATCCATCCTGCGGCACACGTCGGCCAACGGTTCATGACCCCTGAAACCTAACCCTTGAACCCCTTAAGTAAGGGGCGTCATATTTCTGCCGACCAGTACTAGCATGGTGAGGTTGGATCTGACAGCCTTATGACGAATCAAAACTGGCTAGTAACTGACCACGGCGATCGCCAACCGTTCGGCAATCCCGATATTCCAGAACCGGCCTCCTACTATCGCCTATATCGATTCTTAACCGAAGTCGAAGATATTCTAGCCACGTTCCATGACGACGTCAGCCGCCTGCAAGCGATTACCCCGCTGGTGCGTAAGTTGCTGATTAGCTCCTACTGGCTGCAAATGGAGTACAAGCAACCCTCCCCAGACCAGGGATGGAGCGTACACTTTCTGTATCGTGAACACGATTTTCCCTTGACCGTGCAAATGGTTTGCTGGTTACCAGGGCAAACATCCACCATCCACAACCACGGCACCTGGGGGATTGTGGCCCTAATTGGTGGCCAGGAGCGTAACCGGCTGTGGTGTCGTCAGCCCCAGCCTGACCATCCCGATCATATTGATCAAGCGGACGAAGTGATTCTTAACCCTGGTGACGTGATTGCTCTGACCAGCAATGCCATCCATAGCGTCGAACCCCTTGGAGATGAGCCCACGGTCTCCTTTAACCTGTACGGGGTAACCAATTTTCAGCAACGGTACGCCTTTGATGTGGGCAGTCAGACGGCTAAGCGGTTTTAAGCCCAAGGGGAAGACGGGCGATGGTTTCTCGTGGTCTCTGTCTGATTCAAGATGACGGGTTGGCGGGGTCTACGGTATGCGGTGCAAGGTTTACGGCTCGCCTGAAACTGCATACCGTGAACCCTAGGACACATCTCTCGTCATTATTTTTTTGATTGGCAATTAGTGCTCTGCGGCCTCAGTCGCCAACCATGCCTGAGACCTGACCCCTAAAACCTGGCCCCCTCATTCAGGGTGGGCAGATTTCTGCCAGGCAGTCCTAGGCTAAAAACGATGAACTCAGGAAAAAGATGTCTGAGGATGCCATCGACTAGTGAAAGATTTGGTAAGTTGGGGTACACTTCAGCAAACTTATCATCAGACCTGTTGCTATCAGTGGGTTGCCGTTGATAAATCCCTTGCGGGGTGCTCTATACAACTGTTGAACTGGCCCTTGGTTTAGGGCTGCGAGGCCATAGCTAGGAATGTACTTATGAACCAGGAAGACACTCGCGATACGGCTACGCTGCCTTTAGATGAGGCCGTGGTTGACCCAGACACCCTGGTCAGCACCTATGCCGACTCCCTAATTTCTGGATTATTTGAAGATGTAGACAAGTTGCTAGACGGCGATGAGGCTGCCCTGGCCGCAGTGGAGACTATCTCAACCCCGAACACAACTGCAATTGATGTGGCCGCAGAATCCACTGTCGAGGACTCTACACTGGGGACCGATGGAGACACCGCCGATTCCCTGGACCCAGCAGACACCTCTCTAGTAACGACAACTGGGGATCTAGACTTTTTTGCATCGGCCGATGGTGCCCAGACTACGCCCCCCGCCCCACCAGCTAAAACTCGATTGGGCAAGTTTTTCGATCGCCTCTTGCTGGCTACAACCGCGTTATCGCTACTGGGCATGGCCGCCTTTTTGTGGATCAGTCAGCAACGGTTAGATAATGGCGCCTCGGTGACCCAGACCCCAGTCCCAGCCTCCTCCACGGGGCAGTCGGATGCAGAGTTTCTGGCCTACTTGCAGCGATCGCTGGAGGTGGTTGCGGGCAAAGTAGAACGGGGTGAGATTGGCCAAGGAACATCCTCTACAGATATGGTCCCCCCTGGTGCTCTGCCTCCCATGTTGCCGCCGACGGGGGTCAGCAATCCCGCTAATGGGGCCGTCAGTGGCCCAGTCAACGTAATTGAGCGGGTTTACATTCCCTACCAAACCGACCAGGCCCCTTCCCCCCAGCAACCGGTGCCCATCGCCCCCATTCCACAGCCAGTGCCACCCCAAGCGACGACTCAGGTGCCCAGTCAGCCTACTGCTCCAGCGGCGGCGGCCCATGTCTTAGTGGGGGTTTTAGAGCTGGGTAGTCGTTCGGCTGCACTATTTGAAATTAACGGAGTCTCCCAACGGGTATACATCGGCGAACGGGTAGGCAGCAGTGGCTGGACTCTAGTGTCCGTCTCCAACGAAGAAGCGGTGATTCGCCGCAACGGCGAGGTGCGCTCGATTTATATTGGTCAGCGATTCTAGAGTATTGCTGGTCCACAAGTCGCTATTCTGGAGTCAGACGATCGAGCCAGACTACCGCAGGAGCGTACCGCTATGGGGCTGTTTGAAGACTTCAGCCGGTTTTTAGAAACCCGCCTTGATGAGTTCCTCAAGGCTAACCCTCATTTAGAACTGATGGGTCTTGAAGATCAGCTGCGGGGGCAAGAGCAAGATGCGATTAGACTGCTAGGAGATCTAAAGCGGCGAGAAAAGCAACTCGAAGATAGTATTTTGACCACCGCCCAGGACATTCAGCGATGGCATGGGCGGGTTGACAAAGCCAGAGCTGCCAATCGTCCTGACCTGGCCCAGGCAGCTGAAGTCCGAGAGGCTACCCTGTTGCGCCAGGGCAACCAGTACTGGGGCCAAATGCAGGGGGTAAAAGAGCAAATTCAGCAAACCCGGGCTCTGCAACAGCAAATTCACGATCGCCGCCGGGAGCTCAAAGCCAAGATTGCCCAGGTAGACGCCCAGCGCGCGGCCCAACGCACCACCAGCTGGGACAGGGGCTGGCAGCAGTCCCCCTTTGAGGTGTTTAACCAGTCCCAGGTGGATCCCTTAGAAGAGTCGTTTCAGCGGTGGGAGACGGACCAGGAACTAGAGGACCTGAAGCGGAAGATGGGGAAGTAGGGGGGCTGGTTACCGCTGCGGTTTCTTGATTTCAAACGAGATGGAGGACGGCTGAGTCGTCTGAGGCGGGCTAGGTGCAGCCGGTGGCCCCGGAGTCGGTACATCAGGTTGAGGACTGGTGGGTGGGGGGGTGGGAAGATTTAGGGTTTTCCAGTAAGCGCGGTTGGAGGCGATCGCCAGGCCGACCCCCCCTGCGATCGCCCAGGGTATTCCTAGATCAACACCGCTAAACCAGTGCACCTGCCCCAGCCACTGCAACCCTTCTACAGTAAAAAACAACAGGCAAAAGCAGACGAACCAAAGCTTCATGCTGGGACTAGAGATGGACAACAGGCTAATCAAGCATGCCCCGATTATGCCGCAAGTTAAGCCAACCAGCCCAACTCCCTGTTCCCTGTCCCCTATCCCCTATCTCCTGTCCCCTGTCTCCCACCTCACCACTGGCGGCGGTAGCGATGCTCCACATACCGCTTAATCTGGCGACTCATCCGGCGAATGCCTTCCTTTTCATCCTTGCGAATGAACGGCAAAAATACCCGGGACAGCACCCCTGATAGCCGCTCTTGGTGGATGTACTTGGTGCGGTTGGGGCCCACATCTTCCAGCTCAAACACATGCTCGCTCTTGAACCCTGGCACCTTGGAAATCCAACGCAGGCAACGGTTAGGCTGGACCACCAGCACCCGGGGCTGAAACTCCGTTTCATCTTCCCCCTCAACCCGACGCAACGCCAGAAAAAGTTCTCCTCCCTGGCGGATTGGTAAGTTGGGGTCGCAGTCATACAAAAAAGTGTTCCAGCGATGCCACTCTTCCTTGCGCACAAGGGCATCCCACACGGCAAAGCGGGGGGCGTTAATGGTGATTTCGCTATAGAGGTTGGGCATAGGGGCAACAGGGGGACTGGCGTTAAGAACCGTACGCCAGTAACAGACGTTACCTTTATTTTCCCACAGACTTAGGATGTCTTGGGTCGGCTGGACAGCATTAAACCAGGCGGGTGGTCTAACGCCTAGGGGGGTGCTATAGTTCGTCGTCGATACTCTGATTGCGAAAGGTCTCTGCATGGCAAAACTCACCCCCAACTCTAGTTACAGTCTTAGTCTGCGGCTTAAAATTCCTAACAAAGCCGGGATGTTGGCCCAAGTCACCCAGGCGATCGCCGAGGCTGGCGGCAATCTGGGGGATATCTTTTTGGTCAGCCGTAACCGCTACAACATGGTGCGGGTGCTACATGTGGACGCCTTTAGTGAAGACCATGTGGAAGACATCGTGAGTGCGGTGAAGGGGGTGACTGAAATTGAAATTCTGGAGATCTGCGATCGCACCTTTCAAATTCATGAAGGAGGCAAGATCAGCGTTGAAAGCAAGTTAGAACTCACTAACCAGGACGACCTGGCCATGGCCTACACACCTGGGGTAGGCCGGGTTTGCATGGAAATCGCCGAACATCCCGATCGGGTGTTTGATCTAACGATTAAAGGCAACACCGTCGCCATTGTCACCGATGGCAGCGCCGTGCTGGGACTAGGCAACTTGGGCCCAGCCGCCGCCCTACCAGTGATGGAAGGCAAGGCCCTGCTGTTTAAGAAATTTGCTGGCCTCGATGCCTTTCCCATTTGTCTGGAGACCCAAAGCACCGATGAGATTGTCGCCGCCGTCAAACACCTGTCCCCGGTCTTTGGGGGGGTCAACCTAGAAGACATCAGCGCACCCCGCTGTTTTGACATCGAAGCCCGGCTGCGCCAGGAACTGGATATTCCCGTCTTTCACGATGACCAGCACGGCACGGCGATTGTCACCCTGGCGGCGTTGATTAATGCCCTAAAGTTGGTGAACAAGTCCCTCACCCAGGTGAAGGTGGTGATTAACGGGGCCGGGGCGGCGGGGGTGGCCATTGCCAAGCTGCTGCAAAAAGCCGGAGCCAGCGCCATCGTGCTGTGCGACTCCAAGGGTATTCTCTCCCATAGCCGCGACGATCTAAATTCGCAGAAGCAAACCTTCGCAGTGGCTGAGGCGGGGACGCTGGCGGACGCCATGGTGGGGGCAGACGTGTTTTTAGGGGTGAGTGCCCCCGGAGTGGTGTCGGTGGACATGGTGGAATCCATGGCGGTAGAGCCGATTGTGTTTGCCATGGCTAACCCGATCCCCGAAATTCAGCCGGAACTGGTGGCAGGCAAGGTGGCGGTGATGGCCACAGGGCGGAGTGACTACCCCAACCAAATTAATAATGTGCTGGCCTTTCCGGGGGTACTGCGGGGGTCTATAGACTGCCGTGCCCAAGAGATTACACCCTCGATGTACCTAGAGGCCGCCTATGCGATCGCCGCCCTGGTTAGCCTGCAAGAGCTCAACCGAGAGCACATCATCCCGTCGGTGTTTGACGAGCGGGTAGCGGCAGCGGTGGCCTCAGCGGTTAAACACGCCGCCCGGGTGGATGGGGTGGCCCGTCGGTAATGCTTAGTCAAAAAAGGTCCGAGATCCCCTTCCTTTGGAGGGGTAGGGGTGGGTCAAGCAAGCCCGAAGGAACCCACCCCGCCCTCCGGGCACCCCTCCGTGGGAGGGGATGGTAAGTCCTGATGTGTTGAAGCAACCTCCCTGAAGGTTAAAAGGCTTTTGCAAAGCGCTTATCCTAATTTTTAGCCTTAACAGACCAGTAGTCCAGCTCGGGAGCTGGAGGTTCCCCCCGACAGACCTCCAGGTCTGGGCTGGGATTTGATTTAGAGTAGGAAAGTAGATTCTCGTTTGGCTTGGCCCTATGGCGTCCCCTTCTTCCCCCTCCTTTGCTGCCGCTGTGCCGGTGGATCGCATCCGCTATAACGATCAGGGACTGGTACCAGCCATCGTCCAAGACTACCTGGATGGCACCGTGCTGATGATGGCCTGGATGAACCCAGCCTCCCTGCAAAAAACGCTGGAGACTGGTGAAACCTGGTTCTGGAGCCGCTCTCGCCAGGAGTTCTGGCATAAAGGGGCCACCTCAGGGCATACCCAGAAAATCCAGGCTATCCGCTATGACTGCGACAGTGATGCCCTGTTAGTCACCGTCGAGCAAATCGGTGACATTGCCTGCCACACGGGGGAGCGCAGCTGCTTTCACCAGGTGGACGACCACAAAGTCTCACCCCCTGCCGATACCCTATCCCAGGTGTACAGGGTAATTTGCGATCGCCAGGCCCATCCCGACCCAGCCTCCTATACCTGCACATTGCTGGACGGCGGTGACAACAAAATCCTCAAAAAAATTGGCGAAGAGGCCGCCGAAGTGGTGATGGCCTGCAAGGATGATGACGCCGATGCGATCGCCTCAGAAGTGGCTGACCTGATGTATCACACTCTAGTAGCCCTGGCCCACCATGGGGTGGATATCAAAGCGGTGTATCGCAAACTGCAAGGGCGACGGCGGTAGAGCGCCAGACAGATCCCAGGGTTCTGCCCTTGGGTACCCCAAAGTTTCTGGCTAATCAGCCCAAGAACCCTGGGATCTTGGCATCCTGTGCCGATGCTCTAGCGGCTGCTTGGCTGGCATCCCTGGCAGGCGGGGATATGTATCCGGCGTCGGGGCTACTTTCAAAATTTCAACGTTATGCCGCACCCCACCACTTAAGGGGGTCGTCATGGTGCGTACTATCCCTAGCTTGCCCCCGAGACGCGGCAGGATTGCCGTTAGGCTGGCCTCCTCGTCTGGGGTCCACTGGCCGCGATATAAAATCGCCTGTCCGCCCCGCTTCAATAGGGGTAGGGCGTACTCGGCACAGGTGTTGACCCCGCCCACGGCACGGATCAGGGCCAGGTCATAGGCTTCGCGATGGTTCAGTTGGTGACCCAGATGCTCGGCCCGGTCGGCTAACAGCTCGACGTTGGCTGTCCCCAAAGATTGCACCATGGCCTCAATAGCGGCAATTTTTTTGCGGGTCCCATCGATCAGGGTGACTCGCCAGTGGGGAAACACTAGGGCTAAGGGCAGCCCTGGAAAGCCACCACCAGTACCAATGTCGATCACTTTTAGGGGCGCCTTTAGGGGACCAGCCTCATCTGCGGCGGTGACCAGCCAGGGGGCTACCCCTTGCAGCGAATCCCATAGGTGCTTTTCCCAAAAATCGTCAGGGGTGGTCAGGCGAGTTAAGTTGACCTGTTGATTCGCCACCAGCAACGCCTGGTAGAGCTGGGCAAATGCTGTCTCTTGGGGCTGGTTGGGCCGCCAGTGCAACGTGCTTTGCCAAAGGTTGTCGTAGTTGGGCCACAGATCTGCCATCCCTCTACACCCCGGCCTCGGCCATCGGGGTACTCGCCATGGGCGTTAAGGTGCCGTGGTTGAGCTGCCAACTGCGATCGGCCAACATCGCCAGCTCATCCGCATCGTGGGAGACCACCAGCAGGGTCCATCGCTGCTTCAGTTGCTTCAGCAGGCTAATAATCTGTTGGCGCATCGACCAATCTAGCCCAGCGGTGGGTTCATCTAGCAGCAGCACATAGGGCTTACGAATTAGTTGTACCGCCAGGGCCAGTCGACGCTGTTGCCCGCCGCTAAGGGAATGGGGCGCGCTGGTGAGGGGCAATGTGTCTAGCCCAACCGCCTTCAGTGCTTGATCAATCTGTTCTTTTTTGAGATCGGGATGGCCCAGCCTCAGCTCGTCTAGAATGGTGCGGCCACAAAAATGGCGCTCTGGAAACTGAAAGACCAAACCCGCCAATTGTCTCAGAGATTCTGGATCCAAATCCTGCTCCCGCCACTGAATGCTCCCTTCGGTGGGCTTGGCAAACCCTGCCATCAACTCTAGCAAGGTACTTTTGCCAGAACCACTGGGGCCGTAAATCAGGCCCAGTTGCTGAGCCCCTAGCTCTAGACCAATATGATTCAAGATGGCCACTGAGCTAGCCGGGGGATGATACGTAAGTTGGCGCAGATAGAGCATGTCATCCTTAATCGCTGAAACAAAGCCGAGAACGTCGTTCTTCCAGTGTGCCCTACTTAAGACCCGGGTGCAGAGGGGCACCTGCTTGAGGGACAATGTGTAATCTGGAACAGTCTGTCTGGGTCATAACCGGTTTCGTTGGCCACAATAGAGCCAGACTAACTCAATATTTTTCTGTGCTCTACCCTATGCCCCCGTCTCAGGTCCTCATTTGAAGCGTTCTAGTGAAATGTTTATGGTTTCTCAATCCCAATGGTCTAGCCGCCCCATCTCGGTCAGGCGGCCTCGGTGGCAGGCACTGGTCGCGGGTGCCCTAGCCCCGGTTGTGTTAGGGGTCTCGGCGCTTCCTTCCCTGGCCGGGGATCCGTTCCGTCCGAACAATCCCCACGATATTGGTGATGCCTCTGAGGCCGCCTTTGAAGCCTTATTCTTTGAGGGTAACTACGAACAGGCCCAGGTGCTGGTGCGTCAAGCGATCGCCCAAGAACCTGAAGAACCGATGAATTATGCGATCGCCGCTGCCCTCAGCTACCTCAATCGTGACCTAAGTCAGCTGTCTCGTCAGGCTCAGCGCACCCAAGAGGCCGCCACTGCTCTCAAAGACTCGGATCCACTGCGGGGGCATTTATACACGGCGGTGGGCTTATTTTTAGAAGGGGCCCATGCACTGCAAACCCAGGGCATTGCTCGGGGTACCCCCACAGCCCTACGCACCCTACAGCGGGTTTTTCGGGAATTGGATGCCGCCGAAAACATTGACCCCAACGATCCAGAGCTTAGCCTGCTAAAAGGGTTTATGGACCTTTTGCTGGCCGTGAATTTACCCTTTGCTAATCCCGATCAGGCGATCGCCCGGCTGCAGAATGGCAATCCACCCTACTTAGTCCACCGAGGGGTGGCCATCGGCCTGCGGGATCTCGGCCGTTACAACGAAGCCTTGGCAGAAGTGAACCAAGCGTTGGCCTTGGCCCCCAACAACCCTGACTTGCTGTACCTCAAGGCCCAAATTCTGTTCCTCAACCAGCAGCGGGCTGATAGCTTGCCCCTGTATGAGGAAGCCTTGGCCTATGCCGATCAGTTACCGGCTTCCACGGTGCGCCAAATTAAGTTTGAGGCCTGTCAAGCTGAAGGGCTCGACGGGCCCACCTGTGCCGATCGTTCAGGCATTAATGAAGGGTAGTGCCCCAGAAGGCATTATCCTAGAAACACATAACCTCAAAACCAGGTGTGGGAGACGATCCTGCACCTGGTTTTGAGGCTGGCTAGGCCAGGGGGCACTTGACTTAGGAGATTTCTGCGGAAAAATATCCCCGCTGCAAGTCAGCGATCGCAGCTACCGTAGGGTGGGCATTCCCCACCACTGGGGAGAACGTTTTCCAGAAATCACCTGATTCTGTAGTCTAGGGCTAGTGCTCTGTCAAGCTTGAGATTTAGGGTAAGTCTGTGCTTTAGATGGCCCCCCCGCGGTCGCGAATGCACCCTACGGCACCCTGATTTTTAGCGTGACGCTGCACTAGCAAGCTAGCCTTAACCATGATCTCCAAGGGCGGAATGTATGCAGGTTGAGTTTCGTGAATGTGATTTTTTTAACCTCTGGCTTTGGTTGAGGTTTGAAACGGTTCCCTCGAATTTAGAGCAGCAGTACATTGACGAGGTCTTCTCGTCCTGGTTCTTTATTGGCAAGCTAGGGGGCTTTAATGCTGAAAACTTGCAGGTTCAAGATACGGGCCTCGATATTAGCTATCTGCCTTACGACCAAGATCAACTGAGCGACAGTATGCTCTCAGTCATGCACAACATCGGCGAAGTCGAGTATCAGGGGGTATGGGCCCGCTGCTGGATTGACCTGGGCACTAGCGATGCCCTGGCCCTGGATGTGCTAATCAACGCCCTAGAGCAGTTCAGTCGCGAATATGTAGTGATTGAAACCTGCTTTGTGGGCGGGGAAAACCCGGACTGGCCGATCCCAGGCAGTGGCCAACCCGAGTTTGTGGGAGAAGAGTTTTAAGGGGGATAGGTATCCACGGCCTGATGGTTTAACGAAACCGTTTAACGGAACATACTGCTAACCGAGCTTTCTTCATGAATGCGCCAGATCGCTTCCCCGAGCAGATTAGCCATTGACAGCACGGTTAACTGTTTAAACTGACGGGCGGCGGTCATCGGAATTGTGTTGGTCACAATCACCTCTTCAAATAGCCCTGCCGACAGTCTTTCTACCGCTGGGGGCGAAAAGACGGGATGGGTGGCACAGGCGTAAACCTGTCTGGCCCCTTCTTGCTTCAGCAGGCGCGCCCCCTCGCAAATGGTGCCTGCGGTGTCAATCATGTCATCTACCAGCACAGCGGTCTTGCCCTGCACATCGCCGATTACGTTCATCACCTCAGCGACGTTGTGGGCCTGTCGCCGCTTGTCGATAATCGCTAGGGGGGCATCATTCAGCTTCTTGGCAAAGGCCCGAGCCCGGGCCACGCCGCCCACATCGGGAGAAACGATTACCAGATCTTCTAAGTTTTTGCTGGCGATATAGTCGATTAATACGGGGCTACCGTAGACATGATCGCAGGGAATATCAAAATAGCCTTGAATTTGGGCAGAATGCAGGTCAATGGCGAGTACTCGGCTAGCACCGGCTTTGGCCATCAGGTTAGCCACCAACTTGGCCGTAATCGACTCTCGACCAGCGGTTTTACGGTCAGCCCGGGCATAGCCATAGTAGGGTAGCACGGCGGTGATCTGCCGGGCAGAGGCCCGACGACAGGCATCTACCATAATTAGCAATTCCATCAGGTGATCGTTCACCGGATGGCAAGTTGGCTGAATTAAGTAGACATCACAGCCTCGAATGGATTCTTGAATTTGAATATACAGTTCGCCATCGGCGAAGCGTTTCCGTACCATCGGGCCTAAGTCAAGTCCCAGGTAACGGGCAACTTCCCGAGCCAAGTCGACATTAGCCGAACCGGAAAAGAGCTTCAGGCGGCTGTTATCCCCAAAACTGGGCAAGGACGGAGTCTGAAGCGGTAGGGTGGCAGAGCGAATCACAGCAGGCCCTCTGAGCATGTTCACCTAGGAAATCCTAGCACTCTCGTTTCCAAACCTTCAGAGCATTTATTCTTAAATAAGCGTTATCTGTTAAAGATTCAAAAAAGTTTAGATCCGAGTTTTCCCTGATTCACTGGTTGCCGTCATCAATCCGCTGGCCTGAAGCCTTTGCCAGGCCTGCCAAAGGTTGAACCGCTGCAGGGCTGCCACAGCCTGCAAAGCCTTCAGTTCAGGGCGAGTCGGATCGATCACAGCCGCTGCATCCAGGGCGACGCTGGCCCGTCCTGGTTGCCAGCGATAGAGATGGACAAAGGCTAGGTACAGCCAGTGAAAAATGTTGTTGGGTTCAACCCTGGTGATTTCCTGCAGGGTGGCGATCGCCCCTACCGCATCCTGTTGTAGCACCTGGGCCATCGCTTTGGTATACAGCCATGGCATGTGGTTAGGCTGTTGAGCCAACCGATGGGTCATCGCCACCTCGGCTTGAGATAAATAATCTTGCCGAGGATCATATTGGTTAATCCGCCCCACCGTGGTAAAGATCGGGTCTAAATCCCCAGTGGCCAACCCCTGACTGAGTTGGTGTAGGGTGCCAACCAAATCAGGGGCTAGGGGCGGCTGGGGCGGCTCTGGGGCGGTAGTAATGCTCAACCTTGTGGTTGGAATCGTCAACGGATAGCTGTCACCCGTGCGCCGATCTAGGAATTCAGCGCTCAGGTTATAGGTTCCGGGTGGTAAGGAGGCGGGCAGCACCATCCCCAAACGTTCGGTGACCGTGAAGGTGGTTTGGTCGTCCTCGATATCAGGGGTTGGCAGGAGCTGCCCTAGGCCAATGCCATGGTCATGGATAAAGGCCGCAGGGGCGTCATCAGGTTGATCCTGCGATCGCCAACTGAGCAGCAATACCCCTTGCTGCAAGGCTGCTAAGGGGCCCACCAGCTCATAGGTCACGGGTACGGTTTGCCCAGGGGCAGCGCTATTGGGCAGGGTTACGGTCGCGATCGCCACGGCTGCGGCCGGATCGGGACTGGGGGTGACGGTGACAGGGGGGTCGCGACGGTGGTGCAGCGACAAAACCGACTGGTCTGGCAAGTCCCACGTTTGCACCACGGTAAAGGCTGGATCTTGCTCTACCTGCTCTGCAAGGGCCAGTTTAGGGTCACTGGTGGGTCCCTGATCGCCAGTTTTAGTCAGCGCCCAAGTCAAGGCTTGGGCGTCCAGGGGAACAAACTCTGGGTTAAAGCCCACCTCACGGCCAAATACTCGAAAGTCCGCCAGATTGCCGTAGAAATCGATGTTTTGTGGGTTGATTTGGGCTGTGTTGGGTAACACCCCCACCGTCCCCTGCAGATAAGGGGCTGTCTGCACCATGGTTTCGACCACTTCGGTATGGGGCCAGGGGGCACCCGTATACCAGGGACGCGCCATGCGACCAGACGGTAAACCATGACCGGGCACCATCAAAGTGGTGACCATTAACACGGTCATCAACCCAGCCATCAGCCAACGCAACCCTGACCCCAGCCGCCCTGGGACTTGGGTTAACCCCCAGGTTAATCCCAACACCAGCATCGGCATGGCTGGGGCGATGTGGCGAGCATCCTTGTTTTGCAGTAGGGTGAGGACGCCGTAACTACCTAATAAAAATCCCCACAGCCAGAGGTGGGCCTGTCGATCCCATGGTTTTCTCCACGACATTTGCCATGGGGATCGCCATGGCCCCACAAGGGTCGCCAGTGCAGCCAGGATGCCTGCCCCTAAAAAGGCATAGGTTCCCATGCGGGGCACCATGCGGGCGTAATAGCTGACTGCAGACCAGGGGCTGCCGGGCACCACCTCAGGGGGAATCCAGACAACATTGCTATGTTGGCTATTGGTCAAAATGGTGAGCCAGTTGGTCTGTATCCAGGGGCCGCAAACCAGCAGCGCTAGCCCAGCGGCCAAGACCCATTGCCCCAAATAACGCCAGCGGTGCGGCGATAATAGCGACTCTGTGATCACCCAAAGTACAGGCACCACCAAAAACAAAACCCCAGTGGGCTTGGCCAGAACTGATAGCCCCGCTGACAGCCCAAAGCCAGCGGCCCAAAGCCACTGATTAGGGTGTACCTTGGACTGGCCAGCGGGGAGCGCTGGCCAACGCCGCCAGCCCGTAAGACAACTAAAGGCGGCTGTGATCCACACCACCAGTCCCAAATCAATTAAATAGTCTAGCCGCAGGGCATAGAGAGCCGGCACCAGCAGGCTAAGCCCGGCCGCCCAAAGCCCTGTCTGGCGACCGAAGAGCAAACAGCCCAAGCTGTAAATCAGCCCCATTAGCAACCCGGCAAACATCAGATTCACCAGAATCGCCTGCTCTAATCCTGGTCCCAGTAGATTAAATAGGGGTACCGTGGCCAAATACACCAGGGGAGCCCGATACCCGGGGGACTGCCGCCAGAGCTCAGTCCACCAGGCCGAGTCGAACCAGGCTGGCTGTTGTAACACCCGCCAAAAATTTAAGGCTCGAGTCAGGTGTTCTCCCTGGTCCCAGGCGGGGGGAGCCTGATCTTGCCACAACCACAGCACCCCAAAACCGGTCGCCAAAACCCATAGCGCCAGCAAGGTTAACCAGTCTTGCCGCCGCGATCGCATCGTGATTAAGGGCTTAACCATGGCCTCAGGGGGATTCCAATCTATCGGTCGTACCAGTCGTTGTGCCCCGCTACTCGATCACGCCGGAGGCGCTTCGCCGCAGGCTTGAGTGGGACCACTCTAAAACTCGTCTGCCAGCCATTCTAAGGCTCGCTCCCCCAATTGCAGCGGGATGCTGACGGCTTTGCCCAAGCGGGGGCGCTCGCGGGTTTGGGCTACCCACTGCTGCACATAGTCCCCCTGGTCCCATTCATTCAGATATAGAGCCACCTGATTTAGATGGGCCAGATAGTCCGCCTCACTGAGGGGAAACGACGCCTGTTCTAGATAGCGCCACATCACCTGCAAGAAAATCTTGCCCTGGGTGCGGCGGAACTGTACATCGTAGGAAAAACCCCACTTTTCAATCAACACAGCCTGTAGTTCGGGTCCGGTCATGGCACTATCTCCCAGGGTCGCCTCAGTTTCATTGATACATTTCTTTACGGCTTCTCTCAGGTCAGCGATCGATGGATGGTGGAAATCGAGTGGCTAAAAATAGGGATTTATGAGCTTTAAGTCTGTTTATTAGAGGTCTAATGAGGTTTAGAGTCATTTTTTGCCCAACAAGAGCCACAATACCCAGCGCTTACCAGCATTTCCTTCAATTCTCGCCAAAGGCAAAGCCAGACTATTTCAGTTTTTTCTGCGATCGCGACTTTTCCAAGAACACCAAAGTGCAATAATACGATTGGTAAAGTTACAGTCCTGTGTAGCCAATGGCACTAGGATTCGCTCATCTGTCTTAAGGTCAAGGTCTTAAGGTCGAGACTCTTCGGCCACAGGTGGTGATCTGGGTGGGGCGCCGGGCGCTGATTATAGCCGCTGATAAATTCAAACAGGTACACCAGTCTGGATTATGACTCAAGTTTCTGGAACCTCCGATGTCCCTGATTTGGGACGCCGCCAATTTATGAATTTGCTGACCTTAGGGGCCGCTGCGGGGGCTGTTGGGGGCATGCTTTATCCGGTCGTTAAGTATTTTATTCCTCCCTCTAGTGGCGCTGCTGGGGGCGGGGTCACCGCTAAGAATGAACTGGGCAATGATGTCATTGCCAGTCAGTTTATAGACACCCACAATCCCGGCGATCGCGTCCTGGTTCAAGGGCTTAAAGGGGATCCAACCTATCTGGTGGTTCAAGAGAGCGGGTCATTAGAAAGTTATGGCATCAACTCTATCTGCACCCATCTAGGCTGCGTGGTGCCCTGGAGCGCCAGTGAAAACAAATTTAAGTGTCCTTGCCACGGGTCCCAGTACGATGCCACGGGCAAGGTTGTACGTGGACCGGCTCCCTTATCCCTGGCCTTGGCCCATGCTGACGTTACCGAAGATGACAAAGTGGTACTCAGCGACTGGACGGAAACTGACTTCCGCACTGGTGAGGCGCCCTGGTGGGCCTAGGTTGGGTTCACCTTCAGCCAGGTTCAATGACCTATTCCATTGAGATCAAACGTATCTAAACGCATGAACGGACTATTTTCATTCGCAACCTACCGGCGGTCCATGGCTGTGGCCTGCGCTACTGTGCTGATGGTCCTGGTCGGCTTGATTATTCAGCCTCAGCCAGCGGCGGCCTATCCCTTCTGGGCCCAAGAAAACTACGAAACCCCCCGGGAAGCCACGGGCCGAATTGTTTGTGCTAACTGTCACTTGGCGGAGAAACCGACCAAGGTGGAGGTGCCCCAGGCGGTGCTGCCCGACTCTGTATTTAAACTCAAAGTTGAAATTCCCTACGACTTAGATACTCAGCAAGTCCTCGGGGATGGCAGCAAAGGGGGTCTGAATGTGGGCGCTGTGGTGGTCCTCCCAGAAGGGTTCAAAATTGCCCCGGCCGATCGCATTCCCGCAGACCTTCAAGAAGAAGTCGGCAGCACTTACTTCTTGCCCTACAGCGAGGACCAAGAAAATATTGTGCTAGTCGGTCCTTTGCCGGGCGAACAGTACCAAGAAATTGTTTTTCCGGTGCTATCTCCCGATCCTGGCCAAAACAAAGCCGTGTCCTTCGGTAAGTACCAGGTGCATGTGGGGGCCAACCGGGGCCGGGGGCAGGTATATCCCACGGGGCAAGCCAGTAATAACACGGTCTATAACGCGATCGCCTCTGGCACTGTCACCGATGTCGCCGCTCAAGAAGCGGGCGGTTATGTGGTAACGATTCAGCCTGATCAGGGCGACAGTACGGCTGTCACCATTCCAGCTGGGCCTGAGGTGGTGGTGGCCGTTGGCGATGTGGTTGAGGCGGGTAAGCCCTTGACCACTAACCCCAATGTGGGCGGCTTTGGCCAGATGGACACCGAAATTGTGCTGCAAAGCCCCAACCGCATCAAAGGGTTGATTGCCTTCCTGGCCGCAGTCATGCTGACCCAGATCATGCTGGTGCTGAAGAAGAAGCAGGTGGAGCGGGTACAAGCCGCCGAAATGACCTTCTAACCATTGATGACCATTGCTTTCACAACTTAAGGGCACCGCAGGGTGCCCTTTTTTGTGGCCTCAAGCTAGTGCTCAGCCAATCTGATCATGATGGGGTCTACGACCTGGGGTATGACGGTTGACGGCCTGCGGTTCCAGACCAGCCGTAGACCTTAAACCGTGAACCGTAAATCCTGTCAGTCCGTCATCTTTAACTCGATAGACTGCTAGAAGGGATATCTGTCAACAGGCTGTTAATTGAGTTACAATTGTTAAGACTTTTTGCATATGCCAAGTTCAGCTCGGGATTTGGAGGTTTTCCCCAGGCAAAACTCAGGTTTGGACTTGGCTTTGTTTATCTCGGAACTTGTCTTGAGCTTCCTAACGTTTGCCCTTTGGGATAGGGCTCTGGGGTGGTTTCGATGCCCGTTTGTTGTTGCCTAGACTTTTATCGCACTCATGACCCTCCCCATTCGCAACGTTGCTATCATTGCCCACGTCGACCACGGTAAAACCACCCTGGTTGACGCTCTATTAAAGCAGTCCGGCATCTTTCGGGAGGGCGAAGAGGTACCCGATTGCGTCATGGACTCGAATGACCTGGAGCGGGAGCGGGGCATTACCATCCTGTCGAAAAATACAGCGGTTCACTACAAAGATACGCTGATCAACATTGTCGATACCCCCGGCCACGCCGACTTTGGTGGCGAGGTAGAACGGGTGCTAGGGATGGTAGACGGCTGCATTCTGATTGTGGATGCCAACGAAGGCCCCATGCCCCAGACCCGTTTTGTCTTGAAAAAGGCTCTGGAAAAAGGGTTGCGCCCGATTGTGGTGATTAATAAAATCGATCGCCCCCAAGCCGATCCCCATGGGGCGGTTGATAAGGTATTGGATTTGTTTATTGAGTTGGGGGCAGACGATGACCAGTGCGAGTTCCCCTACCTATTCGCCTCCGGTATGGCTGGCTTTGCCAAGCTGCACATGGAGGACGACAGTGAAGATATGCAGCCGCTGTTTGAGTCGGTTTTAGACCACGTGCCGCCGCCGGTGGGCGACGTGGATAAGCCCCTGCAAATTCAGGTGACCACCCTCGATTACTCCGAATATCTGGGGCGAATTGTGATTGGCAAAATTCACAATGGCATTATTCAAGCGGGGCAACAGGCGGCGCTGATCAAAGAAGATGGCAGTCTAGTTAAGTCTAAAATTTCGAAACTTCTAGGGTTTGAGGGCTTGCAGCGGATTGAAATCGAGCAGGCGTCGGCGGGCCAAATTGTGGCGGTCGCTGGGTTTGCCGATGCCAACATTGGTGAAACCATCACCTGTCCTACCAATCCCCAAGCGCTGCCGCTGATCAAGGTGGATGAACCCACCCTGCAAATGACTTTTGTAGTTAACGATTCCCCCTTTGCGGGTCAAGAGGGTAGTTTTGTCACCTCTCGGCAACTGCGCGATCGCCTGATGCGCGAGCTAGAAACCAACGTGGCCCTGCGGGTTGATCCGACAGACTCCCCGGACCGCTTTGCTGTGGCTGGTCGTGGCGAACTGCACCTGGGGATTTTGATTGAAACCATGCGTCGAGAGGGGTATGAGTTTCAGGTGTCTCAACCCCAGGTGATTTACCGGGAAGTGAATGGTCAGCCCTGCGAACCGTTTGAGTTGTTGATTCTAGATGTGCCCGAAGACGGCGTCGGTGGCTGTATGGAGCGCATTGGCCAGCGACGCGGAGAGCTACAAGATATGCGAGTTTTGGGAGATGGCCGCGCTACCCTAGAATTTGTGATTCCGGCCCGAGGGCTCGTGGGTTTCCGGGGGGAATTTATGCGCCTAACCCGGGGTGAGGGCATTATGAACCACAGCTTTCTGGATTACCGCCCCCTCTCCGGGGATGTGGAATCCCGGCGTAATGGTGTCCTGATTGCCTTCGAAGAAGGGGTGGCCACCTTCTACGCCCTGAAGAATGCTGAGGATCGGGGGGTGTTCTTTATTACCCCTGGCACCAGGGTATATAAAGGGATGATTGTGGGTGAGCATAACCGCAGTCAAGATCTGGACTTGAACGTGTGTAAAACCAAGCAGCTGACCAACCACCGAGCCGCCAGTGGCGATGAACTGGTGCAGCTTCAGTCTCCCCAGGAGATGAGCCTAGAGCGGGCTCTGGAGTATATCGGTCCCGACGAGTTGGTGGAAATTACCCCAGAGTCCATTCGCCTGCGTAAGCTGTCTAAGAAGTTGGTGAAGCGATGAGCCGTTAACGATGGCACGGTTAGCCCGGTTAAGTCGGTGGTTAGAGCAGCGCTGGGTGGCACCCGCCTATATCGGTTGGGTGTTGCTGGGTCTAGCGGTGTTCTTCTTCGCAGCGGCCACCAATACCCTAGCCGGTTGGTTATACGTCATGAGTGGCGTGATCATGGGCCTGCTGGTGGTGGCGGTGATCTTGCCCCCGCGTAACTTGCAGGGGCTCGAAGTGCAGCGATCGGGGATTGCGCCGGTATCCGTCGGTCAGCCGATTATGGTTAACCTGACGGTTAAGAATAGCCGGGGGCGGTCCAAAGGGCTGTTTCAGCTAATTGATCAAATTCCCTCTCCCCTGGGGGATGCTCCCACTCATGCCATCAGTGCCATTGGCCCTGGTCAAGTCCAAGACTGGCACTACCGGTTGATTACCCAACAGCGAGGCATTTATCGCTGGGCTGGGGTGTATTTGCGATCGGCGGCACCGTTGGGCTTATTTTGGTGTCGCCGCTGGGCCGCTGCTCCTGCAGAAGCGGTGGTTTATCCGCATATTTTACCGTTGCAACGTTGCCCGATGATTGACACCCTGGGCCAGGCATCGGGTTTACATTGGCCCCAAAGCCCGCGGGTACAGCCCGCGACCGAAGGCGTAACTCGAGCGTTGCGACCCTATCGTTGGGGAGATCCGACTCGGCTGATTCACTGGCGTACGAGTGCCCGTTATGGCGAATTACGAGTGCGCGAACTGGAAAAAGTGATTGCTGGCCAAGAGGTGATTTTGGCTCTCAATACGGCGGCCCGTTGGTCACCCGACCACTTTGAACAGGCTGTGGTTGCGGCAGCGTCTTTGTATGTCTATAGCCTGAATCGAGGATTGGCGGCGGCGTTGTGGCTACCCCACCAGACGCTGTTACGGGATTATCACAGGGTGCTCATGGCTCTAGCGGAGGTACATCCCCTGGCCACAGCTGATGCCGCTGACTGGCCTGACCAGGCGGTGGTTTGGTTGACCCCCTTAGAGGCGACCCACCAACTGGTTGCGGGGAGTCAGCAGGTGGTGTGGGGGCAAGCCTCGACGGCACCCCATGGCCGGGTCTTGTGGATTGACTCCCAGGCTGCGCTCCAGCCTCAGCTGCAAATCCTGCCATAGCCCTTTACGGCTACGCAAAAAAAGGGTACTCCGAAAGAGTACCCTTCGCTGCTCCAGCTACAGCACAAGCTTGACTGGTCCGGGGAGGGCTGATGCCCATCACCCCGAGGCAGCAATGCTAGGCCAGCTGATGAAGCTCGGCTTCCAGCTGCTCTAGCAAGTAATTGTTGCCCTGGGAGCGAGCGACTTGAATCCGATGCTCCAGCGATCGCTGCATATTAATCCGATGCGCTTCTGCAGCATCTTTCAATAGGTGCCGTCGCGCTTTCAGGACTGAATTGTCAGTGGACTGCACGGTCTGGAATACGGGCTGTCGCCCAAGCTGCTCAGCCAAGGGGGAAACCACCTTGCCCTGAGGCGTTGTGGCATATCCCACGCCCCGATAGGTCATCGTGGCCACCGGCTGGGGAACCGGTACATGACTAACATAGGTGAAGTGAAGGGGACGACCCCGATAGCACCCGGTTAGCTCACTCTCATGTACCTCTAGGGATGGAGGATTGTAGTCATACTCCACACCACGGTAACAAAGTTTCATTTAGTGCCTCCTGCATCCAAAGGATTGAACAAACTGCTCGGCCAGAGTGCGTTCCTTCAGGAGTCAACTCCTTACTTCCGTCTAGACTAAGTGCCCTGATTCTCAGCTTGAGCTAACAGGCAGTCTCAGATGAACGTATTTCTGTATTTCTGTATTCAATTTTACGAAATTAATTCAATGTCAACAAGTCATAGGAATTTTGAAAATTTTGCGGTCAATGCTTGAACCCGTTGTTTGATAAGGCTTTTGACCTTTGTTGAGCGATCGGTGACCTGGGCAAATCTTAACCTTGGGATAGACCTGCTGGGGGCTATGGTCTCCCGATGGATGGGCGGAAAAATTGGCGGTGGGTCGATCTCTGGTAACTCAAGTACCGCCAAAGGCACGAGATTTAGACTATCCTGAAAAGAGAATAGTTACTTAACTTAACGCTTTGCTAAGCGACTTTACATTTTATGACATGCATTATCAATCGCAGGGCTCAGTTTTCGGCGAGTCACCGCTATTGGCTGCCTGAACTCAGTGAGGCTGAGAATGCAGCAAGGTTTGGCCCCTGTGCCAAGGCGCCTGGCCATGGCCATAATTACGTGCTCTATGTCTCTATGGCAGGGGACCTGGATGAGTATGGCATGGTGTTGAATCTTTCTGAGGTGAAACAGGTGATCAAGCGGGAGGTCACCAGCCAGCTTGATTTTTCATATCTGAATGAGGCTTGGCCAGAATTTCAGCAAACCTTGCCGACTACGGAATATCTGGCTAAGGCGATTTGGGATCGGCTGACTCCCCATTTGCCCGTGGTCAAAATTCAGCTATTTGAACACCCAGAACTCTGGTCAGACTATTTAGGAGAAACTATGGACGCTTACCTGACCGTCAGCACCCATTTCAGTGCGGCTCACCGGTTGGCTTCGCCGCGCCTGAGTTACGAAGAAAACTGCGAAATTTACGGTAAATGCGCCCGACCCCACGGCCATGGTCACAACTATCACCTGGAAGTGACGGTCAAGGGGACGATTGACCCTCGCACTGGCATGTTGGTGGATCTAGCCCAGTTGCAGGCGGCCATTGATGACCATGTGGTAGAACCCTTTGACCACACTTTTTTGAATAAGGATATTCCCTATTTTGCTGAGGTGGTGCCCACAGCTGAGAACATTGCGGTACATATTCGCGATCGCCTACAACAGCCCATCAGTGACCTAGGGGCCAGTCTGCATAAGGTGAAATTAATTGAGAGCCCAAACAACTCTGCCGAAGTGTACTGTACGCCTAACCCGGCTGTCGGCCCCCTGACCTCCGGGGCTGTTCCCCAACTGGCATCGGTTTAGACCAAATCCCAGCCCAGATCCCAGGATTCTGCTCTCGGATACCCCAACAATCCGGGCTAATCAGCCCAAGAACCCTGGGATCTGGGCATACTGCACCGATGTTTTAGCCCTTAGAGCGCTTCTGGGTGTCATAGCTTTCATAGGCTGCCACAATTCGCTGTACCAACGGGTGGCGCACCACATCAGCCTGGGTCAGCTGGCAAAAGGCAATCCCATCTACCGGCTTGAGAATTTTTTGGGCCAGAATCAGCCCTGAGGTCTGCATCTCGGGCAGGTCGGTTTGGGTCACATCTCCGGTCACTACCATCCTGGATCGAAAGCCTAGCCGGGTCAGCACCATTTTCATTTGAGCTGGGGTAGTGTTCTGGGCTTCGTCCATAATCACGAAGGCGTTATTCAATGTGCGACCTCGCATATACGCCAAGGGAGCAACTTCAATAATGCCGCGTTCCATTAAATTGGTGATTTTCTCAGGCTCGATTAGCTCGTGCAGGGCGTCATAGAGGGGCCGCAGGTACGGATCGATTTTTTGCTGTAAATCCCCAGGCAAGAACCCCAGCCGCTCCCCGGCTTCTACTGCGGGTCGAGTTAAAATGAGCCGTTCGTATTCGTTGTTCAGTAAGGCTTGCACCCCGACCATTGTGGCTAAAAAGGTCTTGCCAGTACCCGCAGGGCCAATGCAAAACACCATATCGTGGGTGCGCAGGGCCTTAATGTACTGCTTTTGGCGAAAGGTCTTGGCTCGGACGACATCACCCCGACGGGTACGAGCGACCACATCCTGGTGAATAGCCTGGAGTTGCTCTACCTGGTCGGTGTCCAGGGCATGACGGGCGGTCATGATATCTGCCGTGGTTACGGCCTGCCCAGGCCCCCAAATTGGTTCTAGGGCTGCTACCAGACGACGGGCCAGATCAGCGCCGTTTTCAGTCCCGGAAATCAATAATTCTTGGCCTCGCAGCACCAGGGAGGCACCGGTCTGACGGGCTAATAGCTTTAAGTTTTCGTCTCGGTAGCCAGAGAGCGCGATCGCGCTCTCTGGGCTGGGCATAGAAACGCGAACCGAAGAAACCATGCAGTAGGGGCGGCAAAGGCTAGGGAGCGACTAGGCGTTTAAGCAAACTTGAAACCAACAGCCACAACACTGGCGAGTAAAGCTCTGGGGTTAGGAAGCCTGGGACTAAGAAGCCTGAGGCTAAGGTGACTTCTAGGAACCTGTCTACCGAGTGGTGGGCAATGCCCACCCTACGGCTGGGGCTAGGAAGACTTAGGGCGAGGCCGGGGCTTGGGACGATGGTGCTTGGACCCCGGCTGATCGGCGCGACGGGGCGCACGAGACTTTTCTGCACCGTCCCCCCCGCCTTGCTCAGCGGCGCCATACACATCAAAGTGGGCTGACCAACCGGCCAAGGTGGCGGTGGCGCGCACCACAGTACGGATAGCCTGGATATTACGGCCACCCCGCCCAAAGACGCGCCCCCGCTCATCACCATCAAAGGCGATCCGAATCCAAACTTTCGACTGAGCCGAATTCTCTTCACAATCAATGCGAAGGGAATCGGGGGAGTCGAGAAAGGGCTCTACTAAGAACTGTACTAGCCCTGAAAAGTCAGGCCTGTCCATGGTGGTGCTGGGAGAGTTTTAAGGCTAAAGCGGCGCAGGTTGCAAGACTATGACTCAGCCTTGAGCTGCTCAAAAATATTCGCCTTCTCAAGGATATGCTTAACCGTCTTCGTGGGCTGGGCCCCTTGCTGTAAGCGACGAATAATGGCCGGAACCTCCAGCCGAGTTTCATCGGTGCGGGGGTTGTAGAAGCCAAGTTCTTCCAAGGGACGGCCATCACGACGATTGTCGCTGTTCATGGCCACGATGCGGTAGCTGGCTTCCCGTTTTTTACCAAAACGCTTGAGTCGGAGCTTAATCATAAGGCTATAGTGGCAAAACCTTTGTCAAAAGTGCAGGGTGAGCATGATCCTAATGCCCCAAGGCACTAGGTTTAATTCATAAGTCTCTTATCTTAACACTAGTTCTGGTTAGACCAACACGTTTACTGGTCAAAAAGCGTTTGGTCCACTGGCCAAAAAGCGGTGGGTCAACCCTCAACCGTGGGTTGGGCGTTTACTATCGCTCCCTTAATCAAGGCTGATATCACTAAGTGCTGACATTCCAGCTCTCAGAGCCACTGAGTTGGGGATTTTTGGCCATGATTGTCCTAATATCACCACGCGACTGCCACTAATACCCCTTAAAATGATTTGGATTTTCCATAAGCACCCCTGCCGCCTATGCCTCGCCGTGATGACATCCACAAGATTCTGCTGATTGGCTCTGGGCCGATTGTGATTGGCCAAGCCTGCGAGTTTGATTATTCTGGCACCCAGGCCTGCAAGGCATTGCGGGAAGAGGGCTACGAGGTCATCCTCGTGAACTCGAATCCGGCCACAATTATGACCGATCCAGAGACGGCGGATCGCACCTATATCGAGCCCTTGACCCCAGATATTGTGGAGCGGGTGATTGAGCGAGAGCGCCCTGACGTGATGCTACCCACTATGGGCGGCCAAACCGCCCTGAATATTGCGGTCACCCTGGCTAAGAATGGTGTGTTAGAGCGCTATGGGGTGGAGCTGATTGGGGCGAAGTTGGCCGCCATTGAGATGGCCGAAGATCGCAAGCTGTTTAAAGAAGCCATGGGCCGAATTGGGGTGGGGGTGTGCCCCTCGGGGTTGGCAGAAACGATGGATGAAGCGCGGCAGATTGCCCAGCAGATTGGCACGTTTCCCTTGATTATCCGCCCGGCCTACACCCTGGGGGGCACAGGCGGCGGCATTGCCTATAACCAGGAAGAGTTTGAAACTATCGCTAACTCTGGTCTAGATGCCAGCCCGGTGTCGCAAATCTTAGTTGAGCAATCCCTGTTGGGCTGGAAGGAGTATGAGTTAGAAGTAATGCGGGATTTGGCAGATAACGTGGTGATTATCTGCTCGATTGAGAATTTGGATCCAATGGGGGTGCACACAGGTGATTCGATTACCGTGGCCCCGGCCCAAACCCTGACTGATAAGGAGTATCAGCGACTGCGGGATGCTTCGATCAAAATCATCCGGGAGATTGGGGTGGAAACGGGCGGGTCGAATATTCAGTTTGCGGTGAATCCCGACGATGGGGAGGTGATCGTGATTGAAATGAACCCCCGGGTGTCTCGCAGTTCGGCCCTGGCCTCTAAAGCAACCGGGTTCCCGATCGCCAAGTTTGCCGCTAAGTTGGCCGTGGGCTATACCTTGAATGAAATCTCTAACGACATCACCCAGAAAACCCCGGCTAGCTTTGAGCCCACCATCGACTATGTGGTGACCAAGATCCCACGGTTTGCCTTTGAGAAGTTTCCGGGCACCACAGCTACCCTCACCACCCAAATGAAGTCGGTGGGGGAAGCGATGGCCATTGGCCGCACCTTTCAGGAGTCGTTTCAAAAAGCGTTGCGCTCTTTGGAGATTGGTCGGTCAGGGTGGGGCTGCGATCGCGCCGAAACCCTACCCAGCCTGAATGAAATTCGGCCCCGGCTGCGGACCCCCCATCCTGAGCGTATTTTTGAACTGCGCCATGCGATGCAATTAGGCCTAGCAGTGGATGACATTTACCAGTTGACGGGCATCGACCCCTGGTTTTTGAACCAGTTGGCTGGCTTGCTGAAGACTGAAAAGTTCTTGAAGCGCACCGCCTTGGCTGACCTCAATGCGGCCCAGATGCGAGCGATTAAGCGGCAGGGCTTTAGCGATCGCCAGATTGCCTATGCCACCCGCACCAGCGAAGATGCCGTGCGCCAGTATCGTAAGGACCTAGCGGTGATTCCTGTCTATAAAACCGTGGACACCTGTGCCGCCGAGTTTGAAGCCTTTACCCCCTACTACTACTCCACCTACGAAGACGAGACCGAAGTCCTGCCCAGCGATCGCCCTAAGGTGATGATCCTGGGCGGTGGCCCTAACCGGATTGGCCAGGGCATCGAGTTTGACTACTGCTGCTGTCATGCCTCCTTTGCACTCCAGGACGATGGCTACGAAACAATCATGGTTAACTCGAACCCGGAAACGGTTTCGACGGACTATGACACCAGCGATCGCCTCTACTTTGAGCCCCTTACTAAAGAAGATGTGCTCAATATCATTGAGGCCGAGAACCCTGTGGGGATTATCATCCAGTTTGGTGGTCAAACCCCCCTGAAACTGGCTCTACCCCTGCAGCAATACCTTTCCTCCCTCCCCGCTGCCGATCCATCCACCCATCCACTCATCCACCCCCCCACTGCCATTTGGGGTACCTCACCAGATTCCATCGATATCGCCGAAGACCGGGAGCGATTCGAGGCCATCCTGCGGGAACTGGATATCCTCCAGCCCCCCAATGGGATTGCCCGCAGCTATCAAGAGGCGTTGAAGATCGCCCAGGCGATCGATTACCCGGTGGTGGTACGGCCCAGCTATGTACTGGGAGGGCGAGCCATGGAAATCGTCTATTCAGACGCGGACCTGGAGCGCTATATGACCTACGCAGTGCTGGTGGAGCCGGATCACCCGATCTTGATTGATAAGTTTTTGGAAAATGCCACCGAAGTGGATGTAGACGCGATCGCCGATCACACCGGCCAGGTGGTGATTGGTGGGATTATGGAACACATTGAACAGGCCGGTATTCACTCTGGGGACTCCGCCTGTTCCATCCCCACCATTACCCTGTCTGACGCCGCGCTGGCCACCATCCGCGATTGGACGATCAAACTCGCCAAACGGCTGAATGTGATTGGGTTGATGAACATTCAGTTCGCGGTCAAGGGTGATCAGGTGTACATCCTGGAAGCCAATCCCCGCGCCTCCCGCACCGTGCCATTTGTCTCCAAGGCGATCGGCCATCCTCTGGCCAAGCTGGCGGCACGGGTGATGTCTGGCAAAACCCTGGACGAATTGGGCTTTACCGAAGAAGTGATTCCCAACCACATTGCCGTGAAGGAGGTGGTGCTACCCTTCGACAAGTTCCTGGGTACCGATGCCCTGTTAGGCCCTGAAATGCGCTCCACCGGAGAAGTGATGGGGATTGATATGGATTTTGGTAAAGCCTTTGCTAAAGCGGTGCTGGGGGCCAACCAAAAGCTGCCCCTGCAAGGCACCATCTTTATCTCCATGAACGATCGCGATAAGGCTGCTGTTATCCCTGTGGCCAAAGACTTAGCCGATCTGGGCTTTAAGCTAGTTGCCACCGCAGGCACCTGCAAAGCGCTCAAACATCAAGGCCTCACCGTTGATTTAATTCTTAAAGTGCATGAAGGGCGGCCTAATATCGAAGATGCGATCAAAAATAACGAAATTCAGCTGATTATTAATACCCCAGCCGGGAGTACAGCCCTAGAGGATGATCGTTCCATTCGCCGCACTGCCTTAGCATATAAGGTGCCAATTATCACCACGATTGCTGGCGCTAAAGCCACTGCTGCAGCGATTCGCTCCTTACAGCAGCAGCCCTTGCAGGTGCAGTCCATCCAAGAGTATGTGGGGATGTAGAGCTTGCGATGCCTGGATCGGCAATGTCAATGTCGGCCTTATTGAACAGGCTCGGCCTCAGGGAAAGTCCAGGTACCATCCAGAATCTCGCTGCGGGGGCGATAGAGGCGGACCATATAGTTCCACCCCGGGGTGATGGGCAGACAGTTAGTGGTATTGCCATCACAGCCGCCGAACTGGACGGTGACGGAGCCATCCTCGCCCTTATCTGCCGTCAAGTTATTGATGGAGTAAGCATTGAGGTCGTTGGGCTCAAAGTAACCTTCAGCGTTGTACATACTGATTGACCAGAAGCCATCGACGGGGACTTCGTCTATCGTCAGCCGATACACCGTCGAGCCATCATTTTGAGCCGGGGTGACATTCAGGTAGAGCGCTTCCGTTTCAGGATTGCCGCCCCAGCCCAGGGCAGTACCGATTAAGTGGCGCACCGGGTCGACCTGCTCCTTCGTACCAAACATGCCACGGGTATCTGGCAGAGTTGATGCCAATACCAGGAGGGCGTCGCGCACCTGCTTCTGGCTGGCCAGATCCCACTGGGGCACTGAAAACGTCCCCTGACTGGCCTGCTCAATGGTGATGGCATCTTGCAGGGCATGCACCTGGGCCAGATCAGCCGGATCAGACCCATCGGCGAGAATCCGAATCGCGGCCAGCACATACCGCGTGCCCATGTCCTCCTGAGTCAGGGTGTAAGGGCCGCCCTCATAAATGACGGCTGGGGTGTAGTGGTCCTGATTGATCAACTGCATAGACAGAAAGCGATCGCCCGCATCGGGTAACGTGATGGTTGCTGGCCCGGCCTCCAGATCAAACACAGTGGCAGAGTACAGGGTGTCGCGGTTCATCCGAATGACGTCTTGCTGATCAATGGGGGTCGGCTCACGGTTATGGTCTAACTGCCCCAACGCATCTCTCTGCACCACAGACCCTAAATAGAGGTCGCTCTCTGCCCGCACAAAGTTGTCAACCGTCACGGGCACGCCTGCTGTCGCCTCGGCGTCTGCTTTTTGCAAGGGAGGAGCTTGCCATGCTCCCGTCAGGGCGGCTTCCTGAGGCCAGTACAGGCGCATGACGGTAATAAATTCCCCATCGGGTGCGGGCAACCAGTTGGCCTCTTTTTCTGCGCCGGGAGAGTCGTGCTGCAGATACAGGGTGAGGCCGCCATCAGCGTCGCGCACCAGGTCGGGGAGCATCGGAGAATTAATCAGGTAGCGGTCAATCGGGTTTTCCACCAGCAAGCTGGCGGGCGACTCATACATGGTGATTGACCAGAACGCATTCACTGGCGGCAGCTCGTCGGGTGGAAAGCGCAAGACATAGTTGTGCTGAGCGGCATCCAGGGGCTCCCCACTGGCATCCACAAAGTAGGCGGGGTAGAGGGCTTCCTCCTTCGAGTTGCCGTAGATACCCAGCACCGCCGAGGCCATGCGACCCAGGTAGTCGTTATCTAAAAATTCCCGAGTCCCGAAGCCGTCGGCAGCTGTCCGTTTCCCAGTATCGATCTGAGTCCGCTTAAAGTCGGCGAACGTTTCCCAGGCATCAGCCATTCCCTGGGCGATCGCCTCCTGGATGGGTGGAGACAACGCATCGACATCAAAGCTGCTGTCCGGGTCAATCCCCAATTTAGCAAAGCGTTCCATCAACGCCTGCTCAGAGGGATGGGTCGGAGAAAATTGCAGCAAAAAATTGAGCACTTCAAAGAACCGGGGCGACGTGCGTTGGTCTTCAGGGGTGAGGGGCTGGATGAAGTCGATTGCCGGGGCGGCTTCGGGAGCAGGCTGTCCCATAAAGCTGGAGAGGGGCTGCACCTCGTAGCCGGCCTGCACTGCTTTGACATTGTCGATGTCGTCAGGATCAATCAACTGAGTCCGATAGAGCACCCAGCCCAGCTCGGTTTCAGACCGGATCACGGCATCAATGCCTGCGGGCGTTTCGCCCTGCCAGTAGGGTCCCGCCAGTAGATAGCGACCGGCCCCGTTGCCGGTGGTGCGGCTGCTCACATAGGCGTAGTTAAAGGTGTAGAGGTCGATGAATTGCAGGGAGTAGTAGCGATCGGGCTCAATCTCTGGTACCGTCAGCACCAGGGGCTCGGTGCGCAGGTCAGTGCCGAGTTGAGAGTAGGGGGTATCGGAATTGGGGGTCTGAATCGCTTTGTCTGCTGGCGTATACACCCTGGCCTCATTGTGAATCTGGTTCCAGGGAGCCTTAAATTCGCTGCCGTCACTATCCACAAAATAGGAATGCATGATCCGGTAGTTATCTACTAGCGGGAAGCCGTAGATATAGGCTTCCTTGGCAATGGCACGAGCTTCAGTGGGAGTTAGGGTGCTCATGGCGTGGACCTCTGTAACCGTCTGAGTAACAAAAACACTGAATATCAGACCCACCAAAAAGGCCAGGAGAGAGCGTAAACGCATGGTGATTATCCATAAGTTGATAGAGTTGTCGGCGGCGCTAAAAAAAATTGCCCAGGCTTAAAATCTAAATTTGACCCCGATGCTTGGACCTTTGAGGTGCCCACAGCCGCCTCAAAGTTGACCTGCGGGGCATTCCCCATTCGCCATTCGTAGAAGGTGCTGCATGAGCTGATGAGGGGTTCCCTAGCATCAGGGGAACAGCCGCCAGCCAGCCACAAAGCTGCCAAAGCGAAGCTGGTGGGCTGGGTTGCAATGGCTTTCGTGGGTTGATGGTCTGGAGAGGCAGTCAGTAATCGTCATTGGCGGGCGATCGCCTTGGTCAAAATCTGTTTTCATAATCGTGATGGCTGTGATGAAAGAGCTAAAGATGCGATCGCCCCAAAGGCTCCCCCCAGAACCACCGCCAGGGCCAGGCCAACTAGATTGTCCTGATTTACAAAATCTTTGAAATCACTCCAGAAACTACCCAGAAACTACCCAGAAACTACTAATATTTTTGATCACTCTGTGATGGCTTGTCATAACCAGTCTATTTAATGTCTAAAGAAACATTCTTATTGCGATGGCGTCAGTTTACAGAAGACGACAGAGTCAGGTTTTAAAGTTAACTAAAACATATAGTTCCTTTCGAGTGGAGGGGCTAAAGTCAAGGCATAGGGATAGTTTCAAGTCTTTTTCTCAAGTGTCCCTGAGCTTAACTTTTCCCTAAGTTTCACAATCATTCTATCTGCGTCTAATCTTTTTATTAATTTCAAATCAAACTAGCAACTATAGTGTTAGACTCCAGTTTGACTGAGATTTAGGTTTGGCTAATTATTTTCACTTTGATTTTTTGACTTATAAGAGATATTCTGGCATCATTAAATTCGTAATTTTATCAATTAGTTGATGATGCTTTTATACGACTTAAATAGGAATCGATAATGGTGCGCCTGATCGCGCAATCAACACGTCATCCAGTTTTTCGGAGGCCCGTGATGAATTCGCAAATCTTAGATCAATCCATTGCAGCTAAACCCGTTGACGAACTCTACGCTATTGCCAGAGATGCCTACCTGTACGCTTACCCCATCGTGATGATGGATGTGACCAGGCGTCAGGCTACCAACGTGGCCAATGCGTCCTCGGTCAATATGCGTGCCCCGGTGAACCAGTTTGCCCATGTCCGCGCCTATCCGGCAGCTCATGAAAAAGACGTGGTGCGGTTCAACTTTGATACCCTCTACTCCTTTGCCTGGCTCGACCTGTCCGAAGGGCCGATCGTCTTGTCTGCCCCCGATACCCAGGGGCGATACTATCTGCTGCCTATGCTGGATATGTGGACCGAGGTGTTTGCGGTGGTGGGTAGTCGCACCACGGGTACCCAGGTGGGCACCTACGCTATCACGCCGCCCGGTTGGCAGGGCACGCTGCCAAAGGGCGTTATCCAAATTGTTGCCCCTACCCCAATTGTTTGGATTATCGGCCGTACCCAAACCAATGGCCCCGCCGACTATGCCAGCGTCCACCAGATCCAGGATGGCTATCAACTAACTCCCCTCTCCCAGTGGGGTAAAGGGTATATGCCCCCCCAAACTGTCCAGACTGATCCCACCGTTGATAACCAAACCCCTCCGCAAACTCAGGTGAACCAGTTAGATGGCGTTGCCGTGCTCACCCGGCTAGCGGATCTCATGCGGAAGCACCCGCCCCACGCCAACGACTACCCGATGCTGTTTCGGCTGAGGGCGCTGGGCATTACACCGGGGCAGCCCTTCGATGCCAGCAAGCTAGACGCTGGGGCGATCGCCACCATCAATCAGGCGGCCAAAGATGCTCTGGATTCAATGCCTGCGGCCATGCGCAAAGCTGGAGCCTTCATCAACGGTTGGAACATTGGCACCGAGAACATGGGCACCTACGGCACCTCCTACCTGCGTCGGGCCTTCGTGGCCCTGGCGGGCCTGGGCTGCAACCTGCCGGAGGATGCGGTCTACCCCACCGCCTATGTGGATGGCGAAGGCCAACCGCTGCACGGCGAGAATAAGTATGTGCTGCACTTTGAGCCCAGTCAAACTCCCCCCGCCAATGCCTTCTGGTCGCTCACCATGTATGACCACGATGGCTTCCAGGTGCCCAATCCCCTGGACCGATTCGCGCTCAGCAGCCACAGCGATCTGACCTTTAACGCCGATGGCTCCCTGGACATCTATGTGCAGGCGGAGTCACCCGGCCCCGAGCGCGAATCGAACTGGCTGCCTGCTCCCAAAGGCCCCTTTGAGCCCAGCCTGCGACTCTATTCGCCCCGCCCAGAGGTGTTGGATCTGACCTGGGCACCGCCGCCTTTTAAGCGGGTGGGGTAGCGATCGCGTCAGGGTTCACGGTTTACGGTTCACGGTTTACGGTTTACGACCAACCTTGCACCGACCACCCGACACCTTGCACCTTGCACCTTGCACCTTGCACCTTGCACCTTGCACCTTGCACCGACCACCCGACACCGACCACCCGACACCGACCACCGAACGGAGATAACCATGCCCCTTTCTACCGAAGAACTGCGCGAAACAGCCCGTGACATCTATATCTACGCCTACCCACTGTTGATCAGTCAGGTGACGCGGAATGTGGCCTGCAACGTGGCCGAACCGATCGGGCTCCGGGCGCCCATCAACCAGATCGCCCACAACCGTGAGTTTCCCGATGCCACCTATACCGATGTGGTGCGCCCAAACGCCGACACCCTCTACAGTGCCCTTTCTTTTGATGTTTCAAAAGAACCGCTGGTGATCACCATTCCAGATTCTGGCGGACGCTACTATCTGACGCCCTGGCTAGACTGGTGGACCGATGTGTTTGCAGCCCCTGGCAGCCGGACCACAGGTAACGGTGCGATCACCTATGCCATTGTTGGCCCCAAATGGCAGGGCAGCTTGCCGGAGGGGATCAAGGCGTATCGCAGCCCGACCGCCAATGGAGCGCTGATCGGGCGCACCCAGACCAACGGAAAGGCTGACTACGAGGCGGTGCGGGCGTTTCAGGACGGCATTAAGGTGATGCCCCTGAGCGCCTACGGCCAGCCCTATACTCCCCCTAAGCACACAGTGGACCCCAACCAGGACATGTCTGCTCCGCCTGACCAGGTGGAGCAGATGGATGCAGAAACCTTTTTCACCCTGTTCACCGAACTGATGCAGGATAACCCGCCCCACGCGAATGACTATCCCATCCTCGATCGCATGCAGCGCCTGGGTATTGAACCGGGTAAGCCTTTCACGTTTGCGGATGCCTCCCCCGAGGTGCAGGACGCCCTGCGGGCGGCACCTGCTACCGCAATCAAGCTGATTAAACAGGTGTGGGCGAATTCTGGCGAATTTGCCAATGGCTGGCGGACAAACATGACGGCGATTGGCACCTACGGAACAGACTATCTGCACCGGGCCGGGGTGGCCTATGCCGGCTATGGCGCCAACGTGATTGAGGATGCCATTTACCCGACGGTGTTTACCGACGCCGAGGGTGAACCGCTGAGCAGCGATCGCCGCTATGTGCTGCACTTTGAGGCTGACCAAATCCCTCCCGTGCGAGCCTTCTGGTCGCTGACCATGTATGACGAGCGCCAGTTGTTTGCCCCCAACCCCATCGACCGCTACGCCCTTGGCGATCGCGACCTACTGACCTACAACCCCAACGGGTCCCTCGACCTCTACATCCAGCGCCAGTCCCCCGGCCCAGAGCGGGAGGCCAACTGGCTCCCCGCTCCCGAGCAGGGCAATTTCACCATGAACCTGCGCCTGTACTGGCCCAAGGCCGAGGCCCTGAACGGTGCCTGGGTGCCGCCGAGCGTGAAGCGGGTGTAGAGAATGTCTGCTTTGTTAGAAGGTTGGGTACACGGTTCAAGGTGCACGGTTCAAGGTGCACGGTTCAAGGTTCAAGGTGCAAGGTGAACCGCTAACCGCAAGCAACCCACCCCTGCCCCTCCCAGGAGGGGATGCCCAAACCGCCAACCGTAAACCGTAAACCGCAAGTAACCCACCCCTGCCCCTCCCAGGCTACTAAGTACACACATCTTGGCCCTCTCCCCAAACCCCTCTCCCAGAAGGGCGAGGGGCTTTGAAAGCTCTACTCCCCTTCCTCCCGTTTTGGGAGGAAGGGGCTGGGGGATGGAGGGAAAGCCCTGCCCACAAGGGTCTCACAGGACTTATGTGTACTTAGTAGCCCTCCCAGGAGGGGATGCCCAAACCCCAAACCCCAAACCGCCAACCGTAAACCGTGAACCGTGAACCGCAAACCGTAAACCGCAACCCGCAACCGTTCCCCTTGACCCGCCATGAACCCAGATCGGATTTCGGCCCGCCAGCCTGGACAGTCCAGGGGCCTTTGCCGCCCACCGCCAAACGCTGACGCTGGCGCTTAACCTGGTACTCTTCTCGGGCATTGCTTTTCTGTGGTTTATGGGGGTGGTGCGCGATCGCTTTGGGGAGCAAGAAGACAAATTGTTTGCCACTGTCTTTTTTGGCAGTGGGCTGCTATTTCTGGCCATGATGTTTGCCAGTGCGGCGGTCACCGGCAGTCTGCTGCTATCGGCCAGCGAAACCGGTCTGCCTGTCTCCGACTACTACGACCTGGGCCGACTGCTGGCCCAGCAGCTGCTGGTAAACTACGCCATTCGCATGGGCGGCGTGTTTATGATTTCTACCTGTAGCTTGTTTTTGCGGACCGGGGTGCTGCCCCGCTGGGTGTCGTTTTGGGGCTATGGTTTGGCGCTGGTGATGCTGTTTCGGGTCGGCCATATCAATCGCCTGGGCTGGGTGGCGCTGTTTTTGCCCCTGTGGATCTTGCTGGTGAGCCTGTACGTGTTGATTGAGAACTACCTGCACCAAGCCAAAGCCAATCGCTAAGGGAAAATGCCCTCTCCTCGTCCCCCAGAACCACCCCCCCCACAACCTCAACAACGAGTTGGCGAAGGAACGCAACCGCGCCGCCGCCGAGCGCACCCTGATGGCCTGGATTCGCACATCCCTGTCGTTGATTACCTTCGGCTTTGGCATCGATCGCATTGTGGAGGCCATTCGCAGTAGCCGCCTTTCAGATAGCGGTCGCGTCGATATCAGCGTTCGGCTGCTGTCCATTGGCTTTATTGTGATCGGCAATCTGTCGCTGATGGTTGCGATCGCCCAGCACCAGCAAGTGCTCCGGCGCATTCGCCGCCATGACTTTCTCTATACTCCGATGCTGCCCATCGCCACCCTGACCGCTCTGGGCCTGTTAATTGTCGGCACCCTGGCGCTGATTATTCTGCTGGTGCGATGAGCAAAGCCTCTTGGCAAGGCTCAAGCAACCCATTGTTTTTGCCTGCCCGCTCAAGAGCAACGCTGTTCGTCCTGCACTACCTTGGCAGGGATAAACTGGGGTGAGCACAATGCCCAAACTCGACAATAACTTTTAGCAGCATCCCCATTGAAGGGGTGGTAGGGTTGATCACAGAACCCCGATGCACAGGTGACAGAGGTAGTCCAGATCCCAGGGTTCTATCTGGGGGGCGATTCAAGGACTGGGTCTTCAACCACAGAACTCTGGGATCTCGTGATTAAAGTCGCTTAGCAGTTCTTAGGTGCCCTCTAGCTTTCCATAAAGTTTTCCTTATGATCTCCTTAGAATTTCCCGCCATACTGGGAGCTGCTGTTCTAAAAGATGGTCGTGGGGCAGAGTAAGCGCCAGCGCCAGCGAGGGCATAGTCTCAGCGAGGCAGGCCTACACAAGTTGCAGGCTAAGCTTACCCAGGTTGAGTCTCAGCAGGGGTATCGGTTCACGCCGCAGATTTTGGCCCACCGGACTCAGCTAATTGACGCCCAGGGGTTGCACGCCACCACCGTCAAGAAGATTTTGGAGCAGCGGGCTGGGGTTGACCGGCGCTCCATTGAGATCATGTTCCAGTCTTTGGGATTAGAGCCAGACTACGGCGACTACCAGTTGGCCGCTGGCGGCGGACTGTCCGCTGCCAGGGAAATTCCAGCAGAACCCCAGCGGAGCACTCCGCCTGAATTTCCCGGTGGCCCGGTGCCGCTGGCGTCGCCCTATTATGTATTGCGCCAGGAGCAACAGGAGCGGGCCAGGGCCGAAATCTGCCAGCCCGGCGGGCTGGTGCGGGTCAAGGCACCGCGCAAGATGGGCAAAAGCTCATTTGCGCTGCGCCTTTTGCAGCAGGCGGAAAGCCTGGGGTATAGCGTTCTCCAGGTGGATCTGAAGCGGGCAGATGAGGCCGTACTGTCGGATATCGATCGGTTTTTGCGCTGGCTCTGTATGGTTTTGAGTCAGCCGTTGGGCCTGGCTCCCCACCTGGATGACTACTGGGATGCCGACATCGGCAGTAAGGTGAGCTGCACCATCTATCTTCAACAGGGGCTGCTGAGATCGCTGGATGCTCCAGTGATGGTGGCCTTCAAGGACATCGATCGCATCTTTGAGTACCCAGCCATTTTCTATGAATTTCTGCCCCTGCTGCGGTCTTGGCACGAGGAGGCCAAGAGCCATACTGAGTTTCAAAAAATTCGGTTCCTGCTCACCTACTCCACCGAAATCTATGTGCCGCTCAACTTAAACCAGTCGCCGTTTAACGTGGGGTTGCCCGTCCATTTGCCCAAGCTAACGGTTGCAGAGGTGCGATCGCTGGTGCAGACCTATGGCCTGTCCGACCCGGTGGCAGACCCCTTGACCGAGCTGGTCAGCGGGCATCCCTTTCTCACCCAGCTGGCGCTGTATCACCTCTGGGCCGGGCAGTTATGCCTGGCAGATCTACCCCAACGGGCCATTACCCCGTCTGGTATCTACGCCAACCACCTCAATCGGTGTCTGGCCAGTCTGCAAGGGAAAGCCGACCTGACGGAGGCGCTGCAGCAGGTGATCAAAACCGAAACCGGCCTTCGCCTGGCGTTCCCCGTCGCCACCAAGTTGGAGAGCCTGGGGCTGATTGAGTTTGACCAAAACTGCCTGGCTAAGCCCTCCTGTCAGCTCTACCAGCGGTTTTTCTCGACCCATTTTGCCCTGGCAGACGCCTAGAAAAAGGCAGAAGGATGTAGGGCTATGCCCGTGCGAAGCAGGCAGAAGGCAGCTTCCCACTAACCCCGCTGGGGTGAGCACAAAGTGGAAGAAACAAAACTGTTTCCAGTTTGGCGACAATCAGGGTGTTTTGGCGTCGATTAGGTTTTGTTTCTTAGGAGAAAATTCAAAATTCAAAATTCAAAACTTCCCACCCATCCCCCCTACCCTGCGGGAAGCCGCTCCGCGTCTACCACCCATCCCCCCATCCCCCCATCCCCCCATCCCCCCATCCCCCCATCCACCCATCCCCCCATCCACCCTCCACCCCTCCACCCCTCCACCCCTCCACCCTCCCACCCATCCACCCTCCCATCGCAGAACAAGCAACCCTCTATACCAAGTAGCTCTATGACACCCTTCCGATACTGGGTTGGCGGCAGTCTAGCGGCGGATGCGCCGACCTACATCGTGCGCCAGGCCGATGGTGACCTGCTCGATGCCCTGCTGGAGGGGACGTTTTGCTACGTCTTTAACGCTCGCCAGATGGGCAAGTCGTCGCTGCTGTTGCGCGCCCGGCGGCGGCTGGAGGAAAAGGGGATGCGCAGCGCTGTGCTCGACATGACCCGGATTGGTAGCGAAACGGCTTCCCTGGAGCAGTGGTATCGGGGTCTGGTGGCGGAGCTGTGGCGCAGTTTGGGGCTGGATATCAATCTCAAATCCTGGCGGCAGAAGGTGGCCGATCTATCTCCCCTGCAGCAGCTAAGTCTGTTTATTGAAACCGTGCTGCTGCCTGCTTTTGCCGATCAGCACCTGGTGATTTTTATCGACGAAATCGACAGCGTGCTCAGCCTCAGCTTTCCGGTGAATGATTTCTTTGCCCTGATTCGCTCCTGCTACACCCAGCGATCGCTGAACCCAGACTACAAGCGGTTGACCTTCGCCCTGTTTGGGGTGGCCACCCCCACCGACCTGATGCAGGACCCCCAGCGCACACCTTTCAACATTGGTCGGGCGATCGCGCTGCACGGGTTTCGGCTGGAGGAGGTGGGGCCACTGCGGCGGGGCCTGGAGGGTTGGGTGGACGACCCGGATGCCGTGCTCAGGCGGGTGTTGGCCTGGACGGGGGGCCAGCCGTTTTTGACCCAAAAGCTGTGTCAGATCGTGGTCGAAAGTCCGCCGGATGAATCCCTGACCGGCCCCGGCAGTAGCCCAGCCTCGGCCCAGGCGGCGGCGGCGGCCTGGGTAGATCAGCTGGTGCAGACTCATATTTTGCAAAATTGGGAATGCCAAGATAACCCGGAGCACCTGCGCACGATTCGCGATCGCATTGGCCGCAACGACCACTGGCGGGCTGGCCTGCTGGGGATCTATCAACAGGTGTTGCAGGCGGAGCCGGTCTCCGACCCCGACGGAGGCTCAGGCGATCCACTCGGGGATGCGCCTCCGAGGGCCGATCGGGTCAGGGCCAACGACAGCCGCGAGCAGGCAGAGATGGTGCTCTCGGGCCTGGTGGTGCCCACCGAGGGCTACTTGCAGGTCCGGTGCCCGATCTATCGCCATATTTTTAATCTGGACTGGGTTGAGCAGCAGCTTGCCGCCCTGAGGCCCTATGCCGAGGCGCTCAGGGCCTGGGTTGCCTCTGGGCAGAGCGATTCGTCCCGACTGCTGCGGGGTCAATCGCTGGGGGATGCCCTGGTCTGGGCCGAGGGCAAGGGCCTGAGCAGCCTCGACTACCGCTTTTTGGCCGCCAGCCAAACCCTGGAGCAGGAGGAAACCCGCCGCCGCCTGGAGCAGCGCAACCTGCGGCAGCAAAACCTGATGCTCTGGGGGGTCAGCCTGGCCCTGGTGTTTACCGTCGGGCTAGGGGGGGCGATCTTTACCCAGTATCGGCAGGCTCTGGCCCGCGAGCAGCAGCTCAAACTCAGCGAAATTCGGGCGATCGCCGCCTCCGCCGAGGCGTTGTTTGCCTCCGGCCAGCGTCTCGATGCCCTGGTACAGGCAATTACAGCCCAAACTCGCCTGCGATCGCTGAGTCCCCAGCGACCCCAGCGGGGCGATGCCGCCCTGGCCCAGCCCACCGAGTCGCCCACCGAGCAGCAGGCGCTCCAGCAGCAGGTGCAGCTGATCTTGCAACAGGCCGTCTACGGGGCCACCGAGTCCAATCGCATCTCCGGCTTTGGCAGCGGGGTCAACAGTGTGGCCGTCAGCCCCGATGGGGCTCACATTGCCACCGCCAGCTTTGACGGCAAAGTCAAGCTGTGGCACGCCGACGGGGCCCCGGTGTTGACCCTGGATGCCCACGAGAATCTGGCCTGGGGGGTGGCCTTCAGCCCCGACAGTTCGGTGCTGCTGTCCACGGGAGCCGACGGCAAAATCCACCTGTGGGATTTGCAGGGCACCCGGCTGCAAACCCTGGAGGGCCACCCCCTGGGGGTATGGCAGGCCCAGTTCAGCCCCGACGGCGAGCTGATCGCCTCCGCCAGCCCCGACCAAACCGTGAAGCTGTGGCGGCGAGACGGCACCCTGCTGAAAACTCTGCCCCACGACGGGCTGGTGTTTGGCCTCAGCTTTAGCGCCGATGGGCAGGCTTTGGCTACCGGCGCCTACGACAACCAGGTCAGACTCTGGCGCATCGGTGACCCCGTCGCCCCCGAATTTGGTACCCTCTTGCGCACCCTGAGCGGCCACCGCACCGGGGTAACCAGCGTCGGCTTCAGCCCCAGCGGGGATGTGATTGCCTCCACGGAGCAGGACGGCACCACCAAGCTATGGCACCCTGACGGTCGCCTGCTCAGAACCCTGGATACCGATGGGGGCTTTTCCAACCTGGCCTTTAGCCCCGATGGGCAGTCCTTCGCCTCCGTGGACATGAATGGCATGGTCAAGCTGTGGCGCTACGATGGCACTCCTTTGGCCAGTTTTCGGGGCCACAATGGCGAGATTCGCGGCGTGGCCTTTAGCCCCGACGGGCAAACTATTCTGTCCTCGGGGTTAGACGGGACCGTACGCTTTTGGCGACCTGGGGGCATGCCCTTTTTGACCATCCTTCACCACGAGGCCGAGGTGAGGGGCCTAGCCATCAGCCCCGATGGCCAGCACATTGTCACCGGTACTAACAGTGGTAGGGCCTATATGTGGGATGAGACTGGGGCGTTAGTGCGCTCCCTCGATGCCCACGAAACGCAAATCCAAGATGTGGCCTACAGCTTTGACGGCACCACCTTTGCCACTGCCAGTTGGGATGGCACGGTGAAACTCTGGCGCAGCAATGGCGACTTGGTGAGGGTGCTCCAGGGGGAGACACCGACCCCTATTCCCAAACGCACCGTGGCCTTCAGCCCCGATGGGGCCTACGTGGTGGCGGGAGACTTTAACGGCGGCCAGATCACCATCTGGCATCGCCAGGGGCAGGTGTTGAGAACGGTACTGGCCTGTGCCTCGATTGTGGGAGGGGTGGCGTTTAGCCCCGATAGCCAGCAGGTAGTTACCGGCTGCAACGACAACCAGGTCAAACTGTGGAACCTGGCCGGAGAACAGGTGACCAGCCTGCGGGGGCACCGGGGGATCATTCGAGCGGTGGCCTTTAGCCCCGACGGGCAACACCTGGTCTCGGGCTCTGTGGATACCACCGCCAAGCTGTGGGACAGCGACGGGGGGTTGCTCGCCACCTTTGCCGGGCACAGCGCCCCACTGCTCAGCGTGGCCTACACCCACCAGGCCCACTACGGCAATCGGCTAAACCAGGTTTTGATTGCCTCGGCTTCCGGCGATCGCACGGTCAACCTCTGGCAACCCGACGGCGACCGTGTGGCCACCCTCAACGGCCACACGGAGGCGGTGAACGTGGTGGCCTTTAGCGCCGACGGGCAGCGGGTGCTCTCGGCCAGCGCCGACACCACGGCGGTGATCTGGGATATCGCCACCATCGCCAATGCTGAGAATGCGCTGCGGCTCGGCTGTGAATGGATCGCCGGGTATTTGCGCTATAACGCGGAGGTGGCTGAGGGCGATCGCACCGTCTGCGACGGGGTGATTCAGCAGTAGGCGACACAAGAGGCTGCTAGCCAATCTATCAATATGCTTTAACCGCATGGCCTCACGTACCTGATCCAGCCGCGTTGTTGGCTTCTTATGCAAGGGGGAAGTCCTGTGCCATTAGTACTGTGCGCCACTAGTACACTGGGCAATAAACGCTACCTGATAGTCTATGTGTACCATGGCTAAATTATGTGGAAGGTTTCCTGCTATCCACCCAAATCCGGTAATATGCGGAAAGTTTCTAGCGATCTAGCGGATCGCGGTAGATATACTGAAGCGTTCTGCCTATCTGCCCTCCCAGGGACGATATGTGGAAATCATCTCTCTAAAAAGATTGTTAGGCGCGCGACTCGAAGTCGTTCGGGGGAGTTGGAAAGGGCTCCAAAATCCTTTACCCGCTAGTGTTCAAGCGGATGTCCGCCTTGGAATGTTCAACCAGTAATGGGAGGGCAGCATCAGCAGACAAGGTCA
>NZ_SMDQ01000003.1 GCF_012911975.1 Nodosilinea sp. P-1105
TCGGTTGTGAAACGCAGCTGCGGCGAAGATAGTGAGGGGGTTGCCCCTTGTTAAAATAGCGCGATGCCAGGGCTCTATTACAGCACCCTCAGTCTGAAAGGTCTGGGGGTGTTTTGTTTTTATATAGGGGTGAATGCCTTGGGGTGCCGATCCCTGAGTAATCGCTAAACGAACTGCCGCCAGATAAGCGTCGACACAGCGTCCTCTTAGCATTAGCGTCAAGCGACTTTTTGCGGCTTAAGCGCTGACTGAGGGAATCTCTAAGAACACTGTAGTTGTGATCTTAATCGCGAAGATTGAGATTATGCTTAAAAGAGCAGTGTTGAGTCCAGTGGTAGCCATGCATAATTTTTTGCCAATTGCCTATTTTGAAGATCGCTTTTGCCCCTTTAAAGATGCCAATATTTCCATTGCTACCCACGCACTGCACTACGGTACTGGAGCTTTTGGAGGATTGCGAGGTATCCCCGATCCACAGAATCCAGGGCGGATCTTGTTATTCCGCTTAGATCGCCATTGCCAGCGTTTGAGTACCAGTGCCCGGTTATTAAACTATGACCTATCGCCGGATAAAATCCAGTCGGTCATCATTGACTTTGTTAAAAAGAATCGCCCAGAGACGTCATTCTATATTCGGCCATTTGTGTATACCTCTGACCTGGGAATTTCACCTCGGCTACATAAGGTAGAGAAAAACTTTTTTGTGTATGGTCTGGAGCTAGGGGATTATTTATCCCCTGAAGGGGTGACTTGCCGCATCAGTTCTTGGTATCGCCAGGAAGATCGCAGTTTGCCTTTACGAGGTAAAATTAGCGGAGCTTACATTACCTCTTCCCTCGCTAAAACAGAGGCTGTAGAATCGGGATTTGATGAAGCAATTTTGATGAATTCCCAGGGCAAAGTGAGTGAGGCTTCGGGGATGAATGTGTTTGTGGTGCGTGGCGGTATGTTAATTACACCGGGCTACGATCAAGACATTTTAGAAGGGATCACCCGTGACAGCATTATCACTGTGGCTAAGGGTTTGGGTCTTGAGGTGATAGAACGATCGCTGGATAAGTCGGAACTGCTCATTGCTGATGAAGTGTTTTTAAGTGGCACTGCCGCTAAGATTACTCCAGTGCGGCAGGTTGAAACCTATATCTTGCCGACTGATCGTCCTTTGACGCAGAGACTGCGGGACAAGTTGACAGCGATTACTGAGGGCCGGGATGTGGACTATATGGATTGGGTCTTCCCAATTGAAGTTGGATAGTGGTGTTTTACTAGTGGTGCTTTATTAGAACTGACTGGCCCAGTCTTTAGCCCAATGAAGATGCTGATGGACGTCGTCTAAGGTTTTGCCCTCGCTATACAGCCTTAGCACAGGTTCGGTGCCGCTAAAGCGAATGAGTAGCCAACTGTCGTCAGCTAGGGTGAGTTTATACCCATCAATCGCCAGACAGTCTTTCACAGCTTTGCCGACTACCTCGGTCGGAGGAGCTGTGGCTAATTGCTTGAGTAGTTTCGCTTGGACATCCATGCTGGCTAGGGGGATATCGATGCGATCGTATTCTGAGAAGTATCCAGTTTTCTCTTGTAGAGTTTGGTAGTAATCGCTTAAGTCCATGCCTGATGTGACCACAGCTTCTAGGACGTAAAGGGCTGACATTAAGGCATCGCGTTCAGGAATATGGTGGCCATATCCAATGCCACCAGACTCTTCGCCGCCTAGCAGGACAGTAGCTTCTTGCATACGATCGGCGATGTATTTGTAGCCAACGGGGGTTTGATATAGCTCAAGGCCGTGGAGTTTGGCAACAGCTGGAATCAGATTGGAACCACTGATCGTTTTGACTACCTCGCCACTAAATCCCCGACGGGCTTTAAGGTGATCAATCAGAACTGGAATCAGAATTTGAGAACTGAGGAACTGCCCTTGACCGTCTACTGCAGCAATGCGATCGCTATCGCCATCGAACACTAGACCCACCTTCAGCCCGTCTTGAGGGGTCTGGTAGGACTTAACGGTGTCTAGCATTTCCCCTAAGTACTTGGGGAGAGGCTCAGGCGGGTTGCCCCCAAAGAGGGGGTCAGCCTGGGGGTGTAGTTCGTGGACAGTGTCTGCTCCTAGTAGGCGGGGTAGCCCGCCGGAGGCAGAGCCGTACATCACATCAGCAAATACTGTTAGTTTGCCGCTAGCGACAGCCGCCTGGATGGCTGCAATATCCACCTCAGCCCGTAAGGCATTGCAGTACTCGGGCCAGGGATCAAAGTCGGATACGGTACCCCTTGCGCCTATGGGAGTTGGCGGAGTAGGTAAGAGGGCTTCTACTTGTTGGGTGACTTCTGGAGAGACTGAACCACCAAAGGCTCCCTTGATTTTGAGACCAGAATAAGCAGGAGGGTTATGACTTGCGGTGATCACTATGGCCCCTAGCAACTGCCGATGCTTGGCAGCAAAGCTAAAGGCTGGGGTGGGGGCGTAGTCTTGGGAGAGTAAAACATCAAACCCCTGGTTGGCAATGGCTGCTGCTGCTGTGCGGGCAAATTCTGAGGACAGGAAGCGGCGATCGTATCCTACTGCTATCGTTCGACTGCCTGTGGATGGCCCAAAGCACTTGTGTAGGACATGGGCTGAAACGGCAGCTACCTGGGCTACTCGCTCGAAAGTAAAGTCAGCGGCGATGATGCCACGCCAGCCATCAGTGCCAAATTTAATCGGTTTTGGGGTTGCTGGAATGGGGCCAGAAAGTGCTGCCATGGCAGGGTCCAAACAATAAGGGGGCAGGAGAAAGGTGATTTTTCTTGAGTTTACTCGCTTCGGCTAAGTACAGCATAGGCCGTCCTTCGCCTCCATCAATAATTTACCTAGAGCCGAGAGTTTAATGAGAGTTCTACAAGAAATCCAACCTTGTCCGGATCAACACCTCAGACGCTAGGCTCAGCCATAGGAGCTGATGCAGCGTCCAGACTCTGGATGGGTTTTAGCTGGAACCCTCTTGTTGGTAGTTGTGGTTTAGAAGTCAAGGAATAGAGGGATGTAGGATAATGTTGCCTTGGATCTTTTACTGGTGTTGCGGTATTTTCAATACGTTACTAGAGTGACGTTGAAAGAGGGAGTTCTGCTCCTGTGTTACTCTAGACTATGCTAAGCGGGATGTAGCGCAGTTTGGTAGCGCACTTCGTTCGGGACGAAGGGGCCGTGGGTTCGAATCCCGCCATCCCGATTGACATCAATACTGCGCCCACGGCCCCCAGCCGTGGGTAGCCTTCAGCAAGCCAGCTACGAATCCCGCCATCCCGATTCTTCTAAAAGGGGGGTGGGGTTGGTTACTTTTGGACGCTTTTGGACGTCTGAGTGGTAGGAAATGGCATGGGACTGCTAAAGTGGGACGTTTTTTAGAACGCCTGCTGTACAAGGGTGCTGGGTAATGAGGACTCAAGGACCATGCTTTTAGAGACCAGTGCCAATCACCCCTCCTAGTGAATCCAACCAACGCCCCGGCTATGCCAGCCCCCGTCGTCTGCTCCCCACGATTGCCGACCGTTGCCGCGACTGGTGAAACTCGTTAGGCTAAGCTGCAGAAACCATCGCTGAGGGCATTACCGTGACCACTGGCATCACTCTGCAAACCCTTACCCTGGGGCCTGATGGCCCTACCGTACCGGCCCTGGGGGTGGGCACCTGGGCTTGGGGCGACTCGCTTTTTTGGGATTACGGTAAAGCCTACGATGACAGTGACCTGCAAGCGGCATTTCAGGCTTCCTTAGAGGCCGGACTCACCCTGTTTGACACCGCCGAGGTCTATGGTTTAGGGCAGTCAGAGCGGCTGATTGGTCAGTTCATGAAAGCTACCGGCCAAACCCCCGCGATCGCCACCAAGTACTTTCCGCTGCCCTGGCGCTTTTCCCAGCAATCGGTGGCCGCTGCCCTGACCGCCAGTCTAGAGCGCCTGCAGGTGGATGCCGTCGCCCTGTATCAAGTGCATTGGCCCCTGGATTTCTTTTTGGGGCAAAAGGGGCTGATGCAGGCCCTGGCCACCGAGGTCAAACGGGGCCGCATTGGGGCGATCGGGGTGAGCAATTACTCGGCTCAACAGATGCGAGAGGCCCATGGCTATCTGGCCGCACAAGGGGTTCCCCTGGCCGTGAACCAGGTGCAATATTCCCTGCTGCACCGCAACATCGAAACCAACGGGGTGCTGGAAACCGCCCGGCAACTGGGGGTGACGATTCTGGCCTACAGCCCCCTGGCCCAGGGGCTGCTGACGGGCAAATATACCCCAGAGGCTAACCTCAAACCGGCTGGCGCTCGCTGGCTGAACCCCCGCTTTAGCGAGAGTGGGCTGACTAAGCTAATGCCGTTGATTCAGGCTCTACAGGCGATCGGCGAAACCTATGACCGCACCCCGGCCCAGGTGGCCCTGAACTGGCTGGTGGCCCAGGGGAATGTACTGCCGATTCCAGGGGCAAAAAATGCCCGCCAAGCTAGCCAAAATGCTGGGGCCTTGGGGTGGCAAATGACTACAGAAGAGCAGGAGCAGTTGCGCGGGGTTGCGGGTCAGGTTTAGGGAACGATGCGATTTTAGATTTTGGATTTTGGATTTTAGGAGAGTTGACCCACCCCTACCCCCTCATTGACTGACAAAACTTATGCACAGATCCTTCGGAAGCCCCTCACCCTAGCCCTCTCCCGAAGGGAGAGGGAACAAGAGAGTGGATCGGCTCCCCTCGCCCTCTGGGAGAGGGGTTGGGGGTGAGGGCCAACAACTTTTGTCAGTCAACCAGCCCTACCCCTCCAAGGAGGGGATTTCGGACTTTGATGCTATTAATTGTCTACATCTGTTAACCCTAGATTCAAGACTCGACGCTGCACTAAGGCAATCTCTGGATAACAAAATACCCCCGTAGGATGGGCAAAGCTTGCGTGCCCCTCAGGAATCGAGCTACATCAAGGGAAAATCTTTCCTAGAGATCGCCTAAGGTAGGTGACCTTTGATGTCGAGTAACCCATCGTAGATAATTATGAGTACCGACCACCGATTGCCTTCCTCGGTCATGGGAGGCAGGGTTAAGTTGTCCCCATGCCGCGCATTCCGCGCCAGCTTGTCTCAGGCTATTGCTATCACATCACCGTCCGCTGCAACAATCGCGAGTTCAAACTAATTCGCGATGAATGTCGTGAGGTGTTGCTCTACGCCATTGACCGATGCAAAGAGAAGTATGGCTTTAAGCTGTATGCCCTGTGCATTATGAGCAACCATGTGCATTATTTGCTAGAGCCCAAGCAGCCGGAAGACTTGCCGCTAATCATGCACTGGCTAAACTGGTATACGGCCATGTGCTTCAATCGCATGTTGAACCGGACGGGGCACTTTTGGGAAAAGCGGTACCACAGCACTGGGTTCCCTAATACCGACTATCGGCGGGTGCTGAATACGCTGCGCTACATTCACGCCAACCCCAAGGCGGCGAACATGCAGCAGGGATTTTTCTATGACTACAGCAACTACGGCAGCTACGACCGACTCACCAACGACGGCCTAACCCAATGGCACCCGGCGTTTATGGCCCTAGGGGTGACGCTGGAACTGTGCGCGGCGGCGTATCGGGCGTTTTGCAAAAAATATAAACCCAAGCCCAAGCCAGAGAAGCGGAATCATTGGGGTAGCAAGCTGTTGGCACAGATCAAGGCGCGGAGCAAGATTAAGAAAAAGCCCAGCCCTGGGCAAAAGAGCCTATGGGAGGGGTGGGAAACACCCGCCCAGGAAATTCGCCAGGTGGCGGAGAAGTTTGTGCTGGCGAATTGCCTGAACCCGGAGGTAGTTCGCCTACGGTTTGAGCCGCCCTGAGGAAAGACCTCCGAGTTTTTCAAAAACTCGGAGGTCTGCCCCGTGGTGCCAGGTAACGGATCGCTGAAAGGTAGGTAAATCGTGTAAAAAGCAGTGCTTTACAAACTTTAAAAAACGCCTAGAACTGGCTCGTGCTACAGTTCACAAGTCTCGATGCGAGAGAAGAGAACACACCACCCCAAGGACGACGCGCGAGAAGATCTACCTAACTCGGGAAATTCTCCCGCAGGAGATAAAGAGAGGTCCAGGTTGAGAGAGTCATAGGTGTATATCCATTCGCCGTCTACGCGCCAGCCGACGCGATCGCCAAATTCTTCCCAAATCTTAGCACCTGGGTACTTGCCATCCAGTTTGCCCCCGCACTCCACATAAATACGCTTCTGCACACTAAAGCCCCACTTCCCCTGACTGTACTTCACCCACAGCCCATCAAGGCACAGCAAGTCGGGGCACGGGAAAATTAGCAGCTCGTTCCTGTAAAGCATTTGCCCAAACTCCTTGCCATAGGTTTGCAGCATCAGCCGCCAGGTTTCGATATCGGCCTCTTTCCACTGGCCCTGCTGCAAATACTCCTCTAGCTGTCCAAAGCGGCGAATCTTAATATCGGCCACCAGGTCGTCATCCAGGCGGCGGCGGGTGACGCGCAGGCAATCGTAGGCCAGGGCTGCGGCGGCGTGGCTGCGGCGATAGGCAGCGCTGAGCAGGTGGGTGGGGTTGACCTGGGCGACGTAGAGCAAAATGGTGCCCTTCCAGTATTCTTCCTCAAAGTGCTGCAACAGCAGGTCTTCGCGGCCCCGATCTTTAATTTCGGTAGCGGCCAAATATTCTTGAAAGCTGCGGTGGGCAAACTCGTAGCCGTCGTCTTTTTTTACCAGCAGTTCGCTCACCCGCTCAATGGTCTGAAGAAACTGGCGGGGGGCCACGGTTTCGTCCTGGTCGGCCAAACCCTGCTGAATCAGGTCGAGCAAATCATCTACTGGGATCACCTGCTGTTCAGCCTGCACCATGGCCAGGGCCACCGTTTGCAGCACCGCCTGGCTGGCTTCGGCGGGCAGGGGCAGATCCACCCGCTTGGCCATGGGGCGATCGCCCAGTTGCAGCTTGCAAATGCCGCGATACAGCTCCGCCTGGCGCTGGGGCAGTTGCTCGTTGGGGTAGCTGCGGTGGAACATGGCGATCATGTTGAGCATCAGCGGGTTTTCGGCCATGCTCTCTAGCTCTTTGCGGTTCTCAATTTGGCTCAGCAGGTTGTCGGCTCGCTGTTGGGCGGCTTCTTTGACATCCGGGGTGAGGCGGTTGCCCCGGTGAAACCGCTCCTGGCACAGGTACCACTGCTCCACAAAGCGGCGGCGCTGGTCTGCGTCGAAGGGCTGCACGGCCAGGGGGGTTTGTACTTTCTCCGCCGAGTAGTCAGCGTCGTAGGCGGTGGGGCGCGAGGTGAGCAAAAACACCGCCTGGGGATAGGTCTGCATTTGGGTGGTAATCCACTGGCTAACGGCGAGGCGCTGGGCCTCGGCTACTTCGTCAAAGCCATCCAGCATCACCAGCAGGCGTCCGGCTTGCAGCAGGTTTGCGGCCCAGGGGGTGGGCATTTCCAGAGCTTTGCCCTGGGGCAGGGCTTTGGCGTGGTGCTGGGCGATCAGCTCTGGCAGGGTAGGAGCGTCGGGCTTAGCGAGAGTGTCGCGCCAAGTGCGCAGGTACAGCAGTACGGGAATAAGGCTAGGCGCTTTATAGCGGCGGCGCACCAGTCGGGGGCGGGTGGCATAGAGGTAGGTGAGGTGGCGCAGCAGGGTGGTTTTGCCAAAGCCGCCGTAGGCTTTGATCACCAGATGGCGAAACTGGGGCGTTTTGGGGCTAAGGGCAAGGATGTCCCAAATGCGCTGGGTAGGGCGTTCCTGCATCTGTTGCAGAATGTCGTCGGGTTTGTCGCCAAAGCCGGGCAAGGTGGGCAGGGCTTGGCCCTCAAAGTTGCGCAAAAATTCGCTGCTGAGCTTGAGCGGCACGTAAACTTCATCCAGGTCAGGGTTCAAAATGCCGGAGGGTAGGGGCACTTCGTTGTGGCTGACGTAGGGACGGCAGGCACTGGCTTGGGCCTTGAGATACTGGCCTTCTTTCCCCGAAAACCGCCAGCGGATGGCGCGATCCAGCCGATCCAGCAGGCGGGCAAAGGCATCGGCGTCCTGGGTACCGCGATCGCCTGCAATTTCCCCCAGCCGGGCGGTAAAGTTGCCGGTATATCTGGCCCACACCGCCGTCACAACCATGGCCGGAAAAGTGAGCATGGCCATGGCCCACTCTTGCTGTACCAAAAAGTGAGCAAAAGCCCAACCGCTGCCCCCCAGCGGGCTCCACTGAATTAGGGCATCCACAGCCTTTTGCATATAGCGGCGTTCGGAGCTGGGATCTGGAGCGGTAGGCTTAGTCATTAGTAGCAGCAGAGGCAGGTTGCCTCCTATTTTGGCCTATAAACTCGTCGCCCGATCTCCCCTGGCCGCTCTATACCGTACTGCTTGGGTGGATAGGTTAAGGTGGAAGAAACCCAACGGATGACTATGGATCTTAGGGAAGCAGCGATCGCAAAAATTCAGCACCTACCTGAGCCGCTGCTCGAAGAAGTCAGCGACTTTATCGACTTTGTGACTATGAAGCACACCCTTGCTGCTGTCCCGACACCTGGTACCAACCTGGCTGCTCGTTGGTCAGCCTGGTTGCACGATCTTGGTACCCTAGATATCCAACCCTCTCCACCCACTACCGAGTACCAGCACCACTTGGTAGAGAAATATCGCTAGCAAGGGCTTGACCTTTGACGTTGTGCGATGCGGGAGTTTTATACCAAGTCCAGCTCGGGATCTGGAGTTTTCCCACAGGCAGAACGCCAGGTCTGGACTTGAATCTGGTTTATTTTGTTTGGTTGATCGGACTCAGCCCAAGCATTCTGCCTACGTCCAGGCCATCCGCACCTTAAATCAACCCCTCATCACTACTTGGCCCTGCCTGACAGAAGCGATGTATCTGGCGCTTACGCGGGGCGGCTGGACTATGCAAAAGAAGCTAGGCCACCTTTTGACCGACGGTTTGCTGAGCATTTACGATATCCAGTCCGTTGATTATGTCCGGCTTCTGCAACTCATGGAGAAGTATAGAGATTTGCCTATGGATTTGGCCGATGCAACCCTGGTTTTAGCTGCAGAGAATACCAGACTCACCCAGATTTTTACCCTTGATTCTGATTTCCTAATCTACCGAATCCATGGTCGCCAACCGTTCGACATCATTGATGTGTAGAGAGCCACTCGTGAAGACTAGAAAACTCGCCTCGCTCAAAGTCATCAAGCCCCCGCTGAATGCCCTCCAGGGCAGCAAAAAAATCCTCATCGTCGAGGCTCAGCCCCAGCGTCAGTACAGCTGGAGCGAGCTCCTGAATAGCCACTCTCGGTAGTCTCTTGCGATGCCAATTACTACCCTGGGAGGCCGCCTAAAGACGTGTCAGGCAGTCAGGCCGCCGCCTTGACTACCCGGTGCAAAAAGGCCATTAACACCAGATGGGATGCCACTTTTGCATAGGGGACACTGCTGGGTAAAGGCTCGCCATGCTGTTGTCAGCAATTGATAAAGGCGGTAAGCAATTGGTCGGCATTGAGGTGACCATCGGGGAGCAGCCAGGTAGGTTGGACAAAGGTGAGGGATGCGATCGCAGTATTCGCCAACACTTTGGGCAACACTTCCCGGTAAATAGGGTTGGCAATCTGTAAGCCACCCCCAGAGTCGCGGCTACAGATCCCCCTGCCAGCGTTGGATTTCGGTTTGGGCCAGATCGTAGGCGCTGGTGTCGGGGGGCACCAGGCTGGCGGCGGCGATCGCACCGGGTACCTCGCCATCGGCGGCCCGGGCCTGGGCGATCGCCAGGATATTCCGACTCCACTCGTCAATCCGCTCTTGGGCGGTGGCATACTCGGGATAGTCGGGGGGAATTTGCTGGGCCAGGGCGATTGCCGTTTGAAACGATGTCGCCTGACCCGGTTCTAAGATGGCCTGGGCCTGTTGCAATAACTGTCGATTTTCCTGGCGCTGCTGCCAGCGCTGAATTTGGGTTTGGGCAAGCGGGTAGACCTCAGCTTGGTCGTCGGGGACCAGGCTCGCCGCCGCGATCGCCCCGTTAAAATTGCCCATGGCCGCCCGCCCTTCCGCCAAGTCTAAAATCACCTGGCTCCAGCGTTGAATATCCGCCTGGGCCTGGGCATAGTCGGGGTCGCTAACGGCCACCTGCCGCGCCTGTTCAATGGCGTCATTAAATAAAGAGGCCGAAACCGGTTCCAAGATTCGCCGTGCCTCCCCTAGGGCCGCTTCCCCCGTCACGGCCAGGTTGGCCACGCCAACCTCTGCTTGAGCCACCAGGTCGTCATAGTCCTCTGGTCGCTGGTCTTCGGGAATTTGATTTAGCCAGGTCAAGGCTTCGGCAAACTGACGCTGGTCTAGGGCGGCTCTGGCCCGCTCCAGGGCGAGGGCTGGGTCCACCTCTGTCCCCGGAAACAGTGGATCGAGATCTGCCTCGGGGGGGGGCTCGGGGTCGGGGACATCGGGGTCGGAGACATCGGGAACAGTGTCCTCGGGGATGTCATCCTCTGGGTCTAGGGCGATATCTCCCCAAAACATCCCCTGGTTTTGCCACAACACTCCTAGCAGCAACAGGCCTATCGCCACTAGGCTCCACGGCCACCAACGCGACCCCCCTGGGGCATCTTTGGTGGTGGGGAGCTCAGCCTCTGAGCCTAACTCATCTGTCTCGTCAGGGTCAGGCAAGCTGGGCTCCAGGGGTGGCAAGGTAGGACTGTCAGGACCGTCATCCGGCAAGGGAGAGGGAGACCCGGGGGATAGCTCCGACTCTGGGGGCCAGGGGCTAGGGGCCACCGCACCCGGTAATTTCCCTACCCCTTCAGCAGGGATCAGCAGCATAAACCGCTGCTCGGGGGGAGTCACCAACACTGGATTTTGCTCGGGCCGAAAGTGATGGCGACAGAGCTCTGGCACCCGGTGGGTCAGGTAGGCTCCCATTTGGGCCAGGGTGGCACAGCCATGAAACCGTAAGCCCTCAATCATGGCTTCGGTAAATAACCCATGGCGCACCGCCAGGGAGTCTTGGGAAAACTGCTGGGGCCGACAGGCCAGCACCAAGGGGATGCCCGCTTGCTTCGCCAGTTCCATCGACTGCACCCCCAAACGCTGGCTATCCAGGGCTGACAGGGGCCGATTCATATCCAACATCACCAGGGACTGTCGGTGTGCTCCCCGTTGCAAGATGTTGAAGATAGTCTGGACAGCGATCCCGGTTTCTAAGGCCTGGTGCGGGTCTGCCTCGATCGGCAGTAGGTAGTCTTGGCCTTCCCAGTGAACGCCGTAGCCACTGAAGAAAAACCATAGAGTATCCTCTGGTGCCGACTGTTCAGCGGTTTGGGTCAGGCGTTTCAAGATAATTTCCCGTGACGGGAAAGCGGCCCCCTGGTAAATGACCGGGGAAATATCCGCCAGCAGTGAGCAATCTTGGGGGGCAATCCCCGCTTCCTTAACCAAGCAATCCTTCAGTTCGATGGCATCGAACTGGGCATACAGCAACGGCTGTAGCTTTTCATATTGGTTAATGCCGACAATAACTGGCCGGTGGCTTGCCATGGCTGTGGAGTGCCTCCTTTGGTGCCTTCAACCCAATCAGAGTAGTCTAGCTAATCGGTTATCCAGGATGTTGGCTACACCCACCCACTCGACTGGGTTCAGCGTCCATACCACGGACATTTTGTTAGTTGGGATACTCTGGGAAAATTCCCCTGCCATAGTAACGCTTGGGCCGCCGTTTGCATGGTTGACGCCAAAAATTGTTAGGACAGGGGAGGCTGGTTAGCGTTCTCCAAATTTAATTGACGATTTACCCCGCCATCGTTAGAGTTAAGGCGCTTTTTCGACATTCTTATTTATTATTAAGCTAATTAAGGGCTATCCGTCCCGACCTTGGGCAACGGGGCTCATTGTCTTGGGGAGGATATAGCGATGAACCGATTTCAAACATGGCAACTCTGGCGGAACATGCGTCCAGGCTGGAGGTTGGCTGGCTGGGGCCGAGGTCAGATCAGGAGGCGATGGGCGATCGCCGCCCTGGCAGGGGCTGGCATCGCTGTGATTCCGGCCCTGGTAGCGCCGCCCGCAGTGCAGGCTTATACGTCACGGCATACGGTCTTTCTGGTGAGGGCAGGGGGGGAAAGCTTTGATACTCTGGTACAGCGATCGGAGATCGTGGCCCGGGCCGCGATTCAACGTAGCTTTGATGCGGATGTGTTAATCACCGACGTGGTGATCACGGTGGTGGGCGATAACCAGGGCATTGCGGTGCCAATTTTGATGGTGCCGGTCAGCCGCAATGATTGGCAAGCTAATCCTGATGTGCGGACCTGGGCTCGATACTTTGAAGCTTCTCGTAATTTGGCTAACGAGTAGAGAAAGGCAGAAGGCAGAACCCTGGGATCTGTACCGGCGTCCTAGAAGGTGCAGGAGCTTGATGTGAGATTAAGGAGGTAACTATGGCAGACGATCCAATTCAGGTGGCCGTAGTAGGTACTGGCTTTGGCCAGAAGGTGCATATTCCCGGCTTGCAGGCCCACCATCGCACCCAGGTGGTGGCGGTCTATCACCGGGACTTGGCCACAGCCAAGCAGGTGGCGGCGGCCCATGGCATTCCCCAGGCCTATGATTCGGTGGAGGCGATCGCGGCCCTGCCCCAGGTGCAGGCTGTCACCATCGCCACCCCACCCGCCCTGCACTACCCCATGGCCAAGACGCTCCTGTCCGGTAACAAGCATGTGCTGCTAGAAAAACCCACGGCACTGTCTGCCACAGAGGCGGAGGCGATCGCTCAGTTGGCTCGCGATCGCAACCGGATTGTCACCATGGACTTTGAATTTCGGTTTGTGCCCCAGTGGCAGCGCCTAGGGGAACTGCTGGCCGAAAATTACGTGGGCAACCTGCGGTTTGTTAACCTGACCTGGACCGTGCCTGGTCGGGCCGACCCTAACCGTCCCTGGAACTGGTATGCCCAGAAATCCCAGGGGGGAGGTGCCCTAGGAGCCTTTGCCTCCCACAGTTTTGACTACATCACCTGGCTGTTCGGCCCCGTTAAGCGGCTGAGTGCTCGGCTCAGTACCACCATTCCCCAGCGCCCTGACCCCACCACTGGCCAGCTCAAGCCGGTGGATTCGGACGATACCTGTAGTCTGATTCTCGACTTAGCCAATGGGGCCACCTGCCAGGTGGCCATTAGCTCAGTCACCTATGCCGGTCGGGGGCACTGGCTGGAGGTATACGGCGATCGCGGCACCCTGGTGCTGGGCAGCGACAACCTGAAAGACTATGTGCACGGCTTCAAGCTGTGGGGCAGCCAGGGGGGTAATCCCCTCCAGGAACTGTCGATTCCCGATCGCCTCCAATTCCCCACCACCTATCCCGATGGCCGCATCGCCCCCTTTGTGCGGGTGGTCGATCACTGGGTGAACAATATTGACCAGGGGCAAGCGACAGCTCCCTCGATTGTTGAGGGGGTTGTCTCCCAGCGCTTGATGGATTTGGCCCACCAGGCTAACGACAGTGATCGCTGGATTGAGTGCCCCTGAAACCTCTTCCCACTAGGGCGCCGGATAGAAGAAAAACGCTATCCCCAGCACTATGTAAGCGGCAATCAGCAGTGCCCCCTCCAGCCAGTTAGACCGACCGTCGCCGCTAATGGAATTGGCAATCAGCACCGCCACTCCGACGGCCACCAAATCCAGCGGTCCAAAGTCCAGGTTCATGGGTTCGTTGAGTAGCCAGCCCGCCAGCACCAGCACAGGGGCCACAAACAGGGCAATCTGCAAGCTCGACCCCATAGCCACCGACACCGACAGGTCCATCTTGTTTTTAATTGCCACGGTCACCGCTGAAATATGTTCTGCCGCATTGCCAAACAGTGGCAGCAAAATCACCCCCGTAAACAACTGGGTTAGCCCCAGTTGGTCCGTCGCCAAGGCCAAATTGTTGACCAACAAATCTGACTCTAGGGCTACCACCGCAGTGGTAACCAGCAGCACCCCTACCCACAGCCAAAGGCGGGGTTGGGGAGGGTCTGCGGCTGGGGCAACCTTGGCATCATCGGCGATCGACTCTGCCCCATCGACCATGGCTGAACCCGATAGGGGGTTGGCGGTTTCCGGGGGAGCCGTTTCGGCCAGACCCACCTCGTACAGATAGGCATGGGTCTTCATCGAAAACAATAAGCTCAGGCCGTAGACCACAATCAATACCACTGCCACCGCGTTGGACAGGGTTTGAATGGTGGAGTCATCGATGGCCGTAGCCGTGAGGTCGATAGTCGTGGGCAGCAAAATGGCCACCACCGCCAGGTTCATGGTGGAGGCATTCACCCGGGCAATCAGGGGCTGAAAGGTTTGTTCCTTGTACTTGAACCCGCCTAGCAACATCGACACCCCCATCACCAGCAGCAGGTTAGAGATAATCGATCCGGTAATGCTGGCCTTAACCACATCCACTAACCCCTCTTCTAAGGCCAGGAGGGCAATAATTAGCTCAACTACATTACCAAAGGTGGCATTGAGTAATCCCCCCCAGGATGGCCCTAGCACCACGGCGATCGCTTCTGTGGCTTCGCCAATTAAACCGGCCAGGGGCAAAATAGCGATCGCAGCGGTCGTAAACACAACCATTTCTCCCCACTGCAATCCCTCTGCCACCAGGGAAATCGGAATGAATACCAACAGAGAGAAGAAAATGATGTTCTTAGGGCTCATGGAGGCTGAGATTAGTCGGCGGGTTAAACTCCATAAACTATGGCATGATGTCGGCGGCATCGTAACCTCATTGGCCAGGCCTTGATGACACCGATGCCACCGTTCACTGGTTCCGGGTTCCACCACCATGTTAGGCTTAGCCATTCACACCGCTGGTCCCGCCCTGGGGTTAGCCCTCTGTCAGCTTCAAGAAGAGCCCCCCAAGGCTAGCCCACCCACCCTCGCCACCCTCGACAGTCGCCACCAAACCTGGGCCTTTGGCCGGGACTTATCCGCCCACCTCCACACCACCTTGATCACCTTTATCCAGCCCCACCCCTGGACTGATTTAGCCTTTTTGGCGGTAGCACAGGGGCCTGGGGGGTTTACCGGCACCCGCATTGGGGTAGTCACCGCTCGCACCCTAGCCCAGCAGCTAAATATTCCCCTGTTTGGGGTATCGACCCTGGCAGCTGTGGCCCAACGGGTGGTAGCGCAGCCTGACCCAGCCCAGCAGCAACTTCTCCACACCAACCCTGCCCCTGACCTTGCCGTCGCCATGCGGGCTCAGCGGGGCATGCTGTTTACTGGGATTTATCGGGTGGGGGCGAACCGGTTACCCCTAACGCCAGTGACTTCCACTCAACCCGAGCAAGTGCTGACCCTGGCCGATTGGGAAGCAACCCTGGCCCAGCATCCACGTCCGCTGCTGGCGGTCACGGCGGGGGATGACCTGGCCGACACCGTGCCCCAGGTACTGACCCTGGCCTATGCCCGCTGGCAAGCCGGGGAAAACTCCCCCTGGTCGGAGGTGTTGCCCTACTACGGCCAGCATCCAGTAGAGTTGTAGTAACTTTTGGCGTAACTTGTACTCAGTAACTTTTAGGAAACTTTCTACCGAGTGGTGGGTGGTGGGCAATGCCCACCCTACGAAAGCTTCTACCAAGTCCAGCCCGAGATCTGGAGTTTTCCCACAACGTCAGTTCGATGGAATCACATGCAGCAGTAAAGTCGGCCCCATCCCCTCCTTGGAGGGGTGCCCGGAGGGCGGGGTGGGTCAAAATGGCGACAAAAAGCAAGCTTCTGAATACGGAGAAAAATCTCCTTCTATCCAGATAAAACCCACCCCTCCCCCTCCCAGGAGGGGACGATTAGCCTGTTTGTCCAAGAAGTATTCTCTGTCGAACTCACGTTGCCCACAGGTAGAACTCCAGGTCTGGACTTGAATTTGGTTTAAATACCCCGCCGAAAGGTTTTGACGGCAGCCAGCCGGGAGGTTTGCGCCATCAACACACATTGGGTCAACAACGCCATAATCTACACTACTCATCCTAACCCAGCCAAAACAGCCCCCCCAGGATCAGAGCAACTGCCCCCAGGGCCACCCACAAAAAGCCATTGTCTTTGCTATTGATCTGACTGGGGTCCAGGGGCTCTGGTTCAGGCTGGGGTCGCTTGCGGGGGGTGGTCTTGGCCGCCACCACGTAGGCCTTGCGATCAGCCGCCTCCGCCCCGGCCCCCAGGTCGGGAATCTGGCTCATCCAGTTGCTGGGCCGTTTGAGTTGAGGAGCTTGCAGGATATACAACAAGTTTTTGGCCTGCTTACGCACCTCCAGGTCAGGATGCTGGGTCAGGGTCTGGCAAAGGGCGATCGCATCTGGCTGGCGGCCCACCGCACTATAGGCATTCACCAGCCAGATTTGAATGTCTCCCCCCAGAGATGTCGTGGGATTCACCAAGGTCATGGCTGTTTCAAAGCAGGCGATCGCCGTTCGATAGCGACCTCGATCAAAGGCCTCCTGGCCCTGGAGATACTGGGTTCTGGCAAGCTCACGGGGATTTTCGGTCATCAGCTCAATCGGTCAGTGGAACATTATGGACAAGTCTGACCACGAAAATACCCATCTTTGCTGCAATCTGTCAGCTGATCAACCTGCCCCAGGGCCTACATCCCACCCTGCAGGATAGCTTCGTGCTCAGACATCTTCTATTTTGCCCCCTTACATCTATCCTCCGGGCACCTTCCCCCTAACCACCGCCTCTACAGATGCTCCCTATCTCCGTAACTCACCAGGGGCAGACACCCAGGTCTGCCCCTACACCACCCTCAACTCAAAACTCAAAACTCAAAATTCTCCCCCACCTCTACCCTCCGGGAAGCCGCTCCGCGTCTACACCTCCCCATCTCCCCACCCTTCGACTCCGCTCAGGGCTCCGCCTCCCCCATCCCTCCATCTCCCCATCTCCCCACATCAACCCAACCCCACCCAAACCAACCCCAACCCCATAGCCACCAAAGCCCCCAGGGTGGTGTTGATGATATTCACCACCTCATTGGTCAACCAGGGCCACTGCCCCTGCACCGTTGCCCCAATCACACTTTCGGCACTGGTGGCGATCAACGCCGCCACCAGGCAGATGGGGATACCCCAGAGGGCGATCAAACCGACGCCCCACCCCGCGATCGCCATCACCGCCGACCCCAGCACCCCGGCCAGGGTGCCTTCTAAACTAACAGCTCCTTCGGTGCCCGCTGGCACTGGCTTCAGGGTGGTCATCAAAAAGGTACGGCGACCATAGGCTTTGCCCACCTCGCTGGCGGTGGTGTCGGACAGTTTGGTACTCAGGCTGGCCACATAGCCTAACCCCAGGGCTGCGATCCAGACACCTGGGCTAGGGCCAGCCCAGGTGTTTAACCCCCAAATGGCCAGGGCGCATAGGGTCCCCGCCAGGGCAGAACCCCAGACATTCTCAGGCCCCCGCATACCCGATCGGCCTTCCGCAATGCCCGCCGCCTGTTTCCGTGCCATCCCCACCTTCGTGACCGCCGAGCCGACTAAAAAGTAAATCATCATCAGGGCATAACCGGGCCAGCCTAAACACCCCCAAAGCAAGACCCCTAAAGCCCAGGCATGCCCATAACCCGCTGGGGTCAGGAGCTTTTTGGGGGCCAGCCAGGCCAGGGCCAATAACCCAGTGTTAATCACCATTCCCTCTATCCAGGGCAGCCAGGCTGAATCTAACGGCAGCATCACATCATCCTCAGGCTTTTTTGCAAGGTATCACGGTCTTCAGGTCAGGGGTGGGGTAAATGTCTTTTGTAGTCGCAGACAGTTTCCCTGGCCGGGGCTAGGGGCATAGGTCAGCTGGTCTGCCACCAGGTACATAATTTTTAACCCCCGGCCACCGTCCGCCTCACGGTTGTCAGTCGTTAGCTTACTCTTGAGCACCGTCGTCAGGTCAAACCCTGGCCCTTGATCCCAAATACACATACTTACGGTGTCATCCTGAATATCAACGGTTACCCGCACTGGGGTCGCGGCAGGTAAACCGGCATGGGCATGGCGTACCGCATTGGTCACCCCTTCGATTAAGGCCAGCTGGCATTGCATCCAGGTTTTGTGAGGGATCGGGGCTGACCGAAATTGATCAAACCAGGCCAGTACCGACTTCAAAGCTGTAGGGTCCGTCGGAATCGAGATTTCGCTGGTTTGGTGGTAGGTCAAATCTATGATCACAAGACTTGTCTTATTTGCATAATAGGCCTAACCTCGGCTGTCAGAACAGCTATTCTTGTAGCGACTCTAGCAATGAAGCCTTATCACACCATTCCCATTTTTGACTGTGGTGAACCACTGGTGCCGATTCCCCTAGAACACTTTGCTGTGGTTCGGCCCCATCCCTACCAGCGGTTGGGAGCGCCCTATGGCGATAAATCCCCCTATTTTTTGCGGCAGGGGGTAGTGGCTGCCCTACTGCAAGCTCAGCAGTACTTACAGGCCCACCACCCCGGTTGGCGACTGCAAATCTTCGATGCCTTCCGCCCGATCGCGGTACAGCGATTCATGGTCGAGCATACCCTGGCAGACCTGGCGCGATCGCACCGCCTAGACCCCACCGCCCTTACCGCCGCTCAACAGGAGGCCTTGATGGTGGAGGTGTTGCAGTTTTGGGCCTGGCCCAGCGACGACCCGGCTACCCCGCCCCCCCACAGTACTGGGGCCGCCATCGACCTCACTCTGGTGGACAGCGACGGTCAACCGGTAGCCATGGGGTCAGCGATCGATGACGTCTCACCCCGGTCGTTTCCCGACCACTTTCAAGCTTACGGCGAAGGGCCAGAACAGGCCTATCATCGCCATCGCCAGTACCTGTATCAGGCCATGGCCGCCGCTGGATTTTGTCGCCACCCAAAAGAGTGGTGGCACTTTTCCCTGGGGGATCAGCTGTGGGCCTGGGTGCAGCGGCAGGTAACCGGGCAGTCTATGGTGGCCCACTATGGCGGGGCCATAGTAGATGAAGCCTTATATCGATGGCAATGCAACGCCAAAAGCGGTTCAATCCACCTTCAATGGCTAAAATTGAGCCACTAAGGAGAACAGGATTATGAAACAACTAGTCTGGCTAGGGCTTTCAGCGGGCACGACGCTGCTATCGTCTCTGCTTTTCACCGGGCTGGGGGCTAGGGTGGCTTGGGGCCAACCCACCGCTACCGTACAGACTAATCTGCAACTGGCGGTTTGCCTCAGTGATTGGCATGGGGCCTTGAACCAGATCGACCGTCTCCTGGCGTCCCCAGAAATACCCCCCAAAGATCGGGCCACCCTGGTGGTGCTAAAGCGGCAATTTCAACGCTACCGACTCGATCGGGTAGCCCATCCCCCAACCCAAGCGTGCGACCCCCTACTTACGGGCTTTGGCATCTCTGGGTTTACCCCCCTACAACCCCTAAACCTAGACGCCGCCTTATATGCCAGCGTTGGCCAGGGGCAGCCCAATGTCACCTCTGACCAACACATTCGCCGTCAGCAGGCGGTCTATGCCGCTGGTCTGCACCAAATCCATGCCACCCCCATACCGGCCCTCTCCCCAGCCCAGCGCCTTAATACCAGCAATGGCAGCGGGGTAACGGCGGGGGCCGTCAACCGGGGGGTGAATGTCTATGCCTTTTTGGCCCAGGCCGGGGATGTGGTTACCCTGGATGTGAATGTCACTCGTATTCTACCGGGGCTGCTGTATCACGACGATGACTCTCAGTTGTTTTTGTTCGATAGCGAAGGCCGCCTGCTGGCCGATAATGACGACTTCACCCGGTTACAATCGCGGCTGAGTGATGTTTCTCTGCCCAGCACTGGGGTGTACTACGCTGCTATTACCACCTACAACAATAACCCCCTCCTCAACAGCGATCGCCAGATTACCGGCTGGCAAGGGTTAGGGGGCAGTTCCATCGAGTACACCCTCACCGTGACTGGGCTCACCCCCGCTGACCAGGTGGGGCGTTTAGAGGAATAATGCAGCTGCGCACTACGGTGATCGACCTGTTTTCAATAAGATAAAAGTATCTTAAGCCATAGCTCATAGCTCCAGCAGTCTGCTCTTTTAGGTAGCATTTTCTCAGGTTGGAACTTTCCCTGTGACTGCCTTTTTTGGACACAGGATGGACCTGAAATGTTAATACCCATTAAGGTTAGCCCCTAAGGTTGGCGGCAAATGCCAAACACCGACGTGTAGCCATGCAGAAAGGTGGTTTTGCCCACGGGACCAATTTCGCCGCCGCAGAAAAAGCCACTGAGGGGCACAGGCCCCAGGTGTTGGTAAAACAGGCCCGAGTCAAAGTTGGCCTGCTGATACAGCCCTTCCCCGCGCCCCATACAGGTAAACATCAAGGCCCCAGCCGGGGCATGGCCAGCAGCCATTTGGGTCTGGTACTGCCCCAGTAGCTGGTCGAGATCCTCCGCTGAGGTGTGGGCATCTCGCAGATGAAACCGCACTCGCTGCCCTGGGCGTAGGCGATCGCCCACCGCGATCGCCCCCACCTTAGGGTCAACCCCCAATAGGGTGCGAATCAAAAAATCCCCCTGGTCCAGGGACAGCTTAAAGCTGTCCTGGGCCACACCGATAAACAACGAGCTTTGGGCCAGCTTGCGATCCGCTTCGCTCAGGGTTTGAAACAACTCCTGTAGGACAACCAGGGGAGGTTGCTCTGCTCCGTCCATGGGGTCGCTGAGGGCCAACACAATATTACGTTCAGCCTGGGTGACACGATAGTCAGGGCCAATGGGCCGACACCCCTGGGCGACAATGGTGTCCAACACCACCGGTCCCCATAGCGCTACCCCAACCATACCCTCGTCATAGAGCGTGCGATCGCAAAACAGACCACAGTTACGGTTAAACCCATCCACGCTGGCCATGCCCCCCACCTTGGCGGCCCCTGGGTAGGCAAAGTCTAAGCCCTGCAATAGATCTGTGACGCTGGATGAAAAGGGATCCCCTAGCAAAATGAACTGCGGGTCTTGGTCTGGGGCCACCCCCACCAGGTCAACCCAAGCCCCGGGGGGGCTATCTAAATCCGGCAAGTCATCACTGGCAATGTGGAAGCTGCGCAGCCCCACCCCTGGCAGGGAGGCCACCGTCAAGCTTAGGGCCGGGTTATCTTCTACCTCAACTGGGGCATCCTCTGGCCCCATACCAACCACGCCACCGCCACTACAACCAATCAGCACTGGGATAGCCAGCCGCTCATGCAGTAGCGGCAGCAGGCGAGAAAATTCACTGGTAAACGACGAGGAAATAAACACCAAGCCCAAGTCAGGATCACCCTCAAATTGGCGACTAACTTGGTCTACCACCTCCTGCACGGCTGCTTCCAAAGAAGCCCGGGTCGATATGGCATTGGCCCACCGCATCGGCTGGGAAGTTGCACTCATGGCCTCGTCCTTCTGGCGTAGTGGCTTCAGTCTAGATCGGATTTCCAGTCCTACCTGTAAAATCTGGGCGATCATCCCCTTAATTTACAAACAGCCTAGGTTGACAACCCTTCCCTCAGGGTTCGGGTTTCTGGCTTGGTCTGACCTAGGGGGTAGACTATACTGATTTACGATCTGGGATGAACCGCAGACAGGGTTAGTTGCCAAGGCTTGACTTGTCTGTACCGCTTAGATTTAGTTAGGCTGTAGTTTGCAGAAGGTAATCAACGTTATGGCTGAAAATATCAAAAATCGCATCGAAAAAGAGCTCGAGACAGCTCGAGAAGCCTGTGATACCGCAGGCAGCACATCCCAAGAATGTGCCGCCGCTTGGGACGCCGTAGAAGAACTCCAGGCCGAAGCCTCCCACCAACGGGACAAAGGTACTGACAAAAGTTCCTTTGAAACCTATTGCGAAAATAACCCTGAAGCCGACGAGTGTCGGGTATACGACAACTAGGGAGGTACAGCATGTGACCCTGGCGATCGCAGGTTCCCTAGATCGCCCCCAAGAACGTCCTCTACCCCAGGGCGTTCTTGCTATTTGTGAGGGCCAGTAGTCCTATAGCTGACCGAACGTTTTTGTCTTACTGTCTACTTTTTTATTGATTCAGGATTTATGGCCCTCACGGTTTACGGTATTCCCACCTGCGGCACCTGCAAAAAAGCCTGCCAATGGCTGGACAGCCACGGCATAGCCTACAGCTTTGTCAACACCAAGGTAGACCCACCCAACCGGGAGACCATCGCTGATTGGGTTAACACCCTAGGGGCCAAGCCGATGCGTAACACCTCTGGCCAGTCCTATCGCGCCCTGGGGGATGAGAAGAAAACCTGGACCGATGACCAGTGGATTGACGCCTTTGCCGCCGATGCCATGCTGCTAAAGCGTCCCCTGTTTGTGCGCGATGGCCAGGCGGTGTTGGTTGGATTCCGAGCCAGCGATGAGGACCTGAAAGCGGCCTTAGGTTAGTGGTCTGTCAAGGCTAGAAATCAGGGTGACGACGTTGTAAACATTGCTTATCTTCAGGGAATTCACCTCATCCAGTCAGGCTTACCGTCCCCTCCCGGGAGGGGTGCCCGGAGGGCGGGGTGGGTTCTTCGCGCATGTGATGTTCGTCACCGCCTCGATCGGCTACGGCCCATCCTGTCGGAACCACCCTGGGGACATGCAGTAAACTAATAGCCAGCCATTGCCAGGGGCGGCATGTTACGACTGGCTAATCGATCCATGTCCCCCAGTAGCGAGTATCCTGAAGCATCATCAGCTTGCTTGTGTCACTACAGGGTTTGAACTATGGAGTACTGGGAGTTTCTGCTGCAAAAGGAGGGTGATCAAAGCTGGCTCCCCTTAGACGTTTCGCAGGTGGAAATTTTAGAGGGGCGCTATCGGGTGATGGCTCACAGTAGCCAGGCCCAAGTTCCCGTTCAGGTACAGATTAGCCAACGACTTTTGAATCAGGTGCCTCCTAAACGACGGACCCTGCGTCGTCAGGGCAAAACCAATGACGATGGTCTGATGGTGGTGATGCCCTTTACCCGTCTGAGCGCGGGCATCTGGGATATTCAATGCTCCGCAGGCGATACCGAAGAGACACTGCCAGCCACGGCAGATACGTCTGGAGATCAGGCCAGTAGAACCTGGCGTTATGCCATTCAACTGCGGATTATTGCCCAAGGAACTGACGAGGACAGTGACTGGTTTGCCGATGAGGGCACTACCCCCAGGGGCTCCACATTCCCAGAGTCTCTCCGGTCAGCCGCCTCAGCCCAGCCGTCCCCGCCTAGCCCGGCCCCTGTCTGGCCACAGCTCGATCTAACCCTGGTGACTGACGCCCTGAATCAGGCGCGGCAGCATTTGGCCACAGCCCCAGAAGCCCAGCAGGATGGACTCTACAAAATTGAGCTCAGCCAGACGGCTCTGGTGGGGGGAGAGGGGCAGCCCATCGGCTTAACAGGTCAGGTGCGGGGGGTAGTGGCAGGGGAGTCCTGTTCTGATATGGCTCTGGTCGTGCGTCTGCTTGATCCCCAGACTGCCGAAGTCCTGACCTTGACACCTTTTGCCCTGGGCAGTTCAGCCCTACCCACTGGGATCAACTTAACCGTTACCCTCCCCCCCCAGCTCTCGACTCGGCTGCTGGTGGGCGAAGTGGGGCTGGTATCGCTGTCGGCGGGCACCGTGAATATCCTGGCGTTGCAGGGGTTTACCGTAACAGTGGATCTCTCCTCCCTGTTTGATGCGATCGCCAATCGGGCCGAATCTGAAACCGACCTGGATGTGGTTTTCCCCAGCAGCCCCGGCCAGGGTAGGGATGAGCCGCCGTCCCCCTCCACTGAGACCAAAACTGAATCCAGCGTCAACGCTAGCACCGATTGGACCCTCGTCGATCTGCCCCAATCTCCCCCCCGGGTAGTTCCCGTCGTCACCCTACCCCGCAGTAGCGCTAGCCTGCCGCCCAAAATCTACTACCCTTCTCCCCACGAAGCTAAAACGCACCGGCCCACCTTACCTCCCACGGGCAACGTTAAGCCCAGCCCCCTGACCCAGCCCACACCCCCTGACCCAGGGGATGGCGTGGCCGATAGTACCTCACCGCCCGCTGGTGGCGATCGCGATAGTGAGCCGGACTCCCCTGCCAGCCATCCCGTGCCACCGCCCCCCACCGCCACTGGCTCGGTAGCCCCAGCTACCACCCCAGCTACCCCTGGCCAGGGGTTAACCCTGCCCCCGGTGGTTCAGCGCTCCAGCCAAACCTTAGACCCAGCCACTTCAAGCCGAACCACCCAGAGCTCACCACCGTCCAAGGTGCCACTATTGCCCTCCCACGAAGCCATGGGCTTCAAGGATCTAAAGCTCCAGGACCGATTCTGGGCCAGACTCAATGATTTAGCCCAGAACATTCAACAGGATGCCCACCAAAAACGAGTTGAACAAGATGCTGCTGAGGCCCAAGGCCTAGACCTAGCAACCGATGGGGCCGAGGTGCAAGAACCAGCTGCCCCCTTCGTGCCCTTTGCGGGGGAGGTGGTGATTTATGACGATGCCGATGAGACCCTGGGGGCCAGTCTGGGTAGCGAGCCATTCACAATACCAGGCGATCGCCCCAATCATCCCACTGCCCCTAGCCCAGAGGCTGAAGCGGAGATTATTACCCCGCCTGTGCCAGATATTGATGTACCTGACGGAGAGCTTGTGGCTGGGGATGGGGTCATGCTAACCCTGCGGGTTCCTTTCCATCCCAACCGGTTATATGTCAAAGTGTGGCTGATCGATCCCCAGACACGGACATTGGTCGACGAACCCCGACAGGTGATGAACCTGGCCCCCAATGGCCGTGGACAGTTAGAAGGGACCCTACGCCTGACGGTGCCCATGGGCTGTTTGGAAGTTTGGTTTGAAGCGATTACGGTTGATATCATGACCCAGCAGGAAAGTTATAAGGCGACCGTCAGCCGTTCAGTCACACCAGCGGGTTTAGAGACACCCTCTTTGGATGAATTTGAGTTGTAGCATTGTCCCTTTTACTAAAAGCTGTGTCAGTTTATTAAACTGTCTAGCAATCTATACACATTTCCAAAGAATGGATGAATCCTTGAAATATCGAAATATTGGCTCCATAGGCTAGATAGTCCCGTACAATAATTTCGGTTTTCTAGCAGGGTGGGCAAGCTCAATTGCTTAGCCTCAAGCCGTCTACCATTCAAGGTCGCCGGAAGCTATTGGTCATTGCCTATTACCCAGTGGTCGTTTCTATTACAGGTTGTCAAAAGCCTGGCTCAAAAGCCAACTCAGCGCTGTCAAAGCCCTTCATTGCTGATGACATGTGCTCATACCCGTTACTCTATTCAGGAAAGGGGACAATGAACCTAGTTGCGAATCTTAAAGCGATCGCCCTCACCGCAGCCACCCTAGGCATTTTGGGTGGCGCTGGTCCAGCCGTGGCCGCTGTGCCAGCACCAGCATCGGCTAATCGTCTGGCTAATCCTACCAACCCCATGCTGGCCCAACAGCAATTTGGCAGCACCCGAGTCGACGAAAGCGATCTGTTAGTCGTGGCTGTACCAGGGACAGCCTCGATTCCCTATCGCCTCTACATTGTTGAGCAAGTCGGGGCAGACCGTGACTGCTGGACCTTTGCTGACTCCGGCGATGGCCGCTCCCACGTCAATGCCCTGTGGAACACCTTTGACTTTTCAGGAGTCTGTCGCCTGCAGCGGGACTCCAACGGTTACGCTGTACGCTTAGCCGGGCAAGACGTCGGGTCGGGGGTTCGGTTTGAGGTGAATGAGCGGGGGGGGAACCTAGTGTTGCAGGTGTCCCCATCCATTGTCTCTCGTCAGCGATTCACCATCGGTCGCAGCAATGGCATTAGCCCCACTGGCTTCACTCGCCTGCAGTTAGATCCAGGCTGGTTCCTAAGTAAACGCACCTTCGAGGGGCAAGTGGTCAGCTCTCACCTGGTGTATTTTGAGAACGATGCCACCCTGGCCCAGCTGTTAGATGGTGAGGTAGCCACCGATCCTCCCACCCGCCCTCAACCCCAGCCCCAGCCCACGCTGGCTTTCCCGGATATTCGGGGTAACCGCTATGCCACTGAAATCAACCGGGCCTCAGAGCTAGGGGTAATTTCTGGCTTCCCTGAAGACAATACCTTTAGACCCACCAGCTCCCTCACCCGAGAACAGGCTGTGTCGGTGGTGATTGAAACCGCATCTAGAATTCTGCCCACCTCGCTAATTGCCGAACGGGACCAGCAGGTGTTCAGCCCCCCCTTCCCGGATGTGGCGGTCAACCGCTGGAGTGCGGTTAAAATTCGCCAGGCCCAGCAGTTGGGCATTGTCAGAGGGGATGCTGGCACAGGACTGTTCCGCCCCACAGACAACGTGTCCCGGGCGGAGTTGATGGCGATGATGAACCGCCTGGCCTTGATTCGTGACAATGTGGATACCTTTGATCCCACTGACACTCCGGTGCCTGGATTTGAAGACCTGCCCACCACCCTACCCACTAACGTCAGCAACCCGCCTAACTTTACGGATATCAGCGGCCACTGGGGGGCAGCGACCATCCGGCAAATGGCAGGCTACTGTGGTGTGGCAACACCCTTGAATGAAACGGGCACCAACTTTGCCCCCAATACCATGGCCCTGCGGGACTATACTGCAGCCACGGCGGCACGGATGGTGGATTGCCCAGCGCATCGACCCCAGTAGGGTCACCTGACTGTCAAACAACTCCCTCGACAACCCCAAGCCGATCACCAGGATTCAACGATCGGCTTGGGGTTAGTCGTACAGTCTGGCGTAAGTAGAAGGGCTATTTAACGACTGTGCCTGAGCCGTCCCTTGGCAGCTAACGCACCCCCTGCAACAGTCCATAACGAATTAAGCCATTCTGTAACCCCTGGCGCATCGGTACCAAGGCCAGGGCTCCCTGGATTGTACCTGGGCCAGCTTTAATCAGCCCCAGCAGCGCCTCCACAGTAAACACTGAGGCAATGACTTGATCCCAGAAGGGAGCCACCGCCGGGGACCAGTCGGCGGCGGTCACCTGTTGGAATCCACAGGTATGGGCGATCGCCTCATACTCGGGCAAGGCAATCACATAGGGTAGCCCATAGACTCGATAGATCCAGTCCAATTGCTGGTGTTCTGCGGTGGTCAGGGGTCCTCCCAGGGAGTCTGTAGGGCGGTGGCACCAGGTGGCCATCAGCAGCTTGCCTCCGGGCTTGAGTACCCGGTAGCACTCTTGCAAAAAGGCCACTTTGTCAGGCATGTGCTCCCCGCTTTCCATCGACCAGACTAGGTCAAAGGTTTGGTCGGCAAAGGGGGTTTGCAGGGCATTGGCCACCTGGAACTGGGCGCAGGGGGACGTGTCACCAGCCAGGTTAGCCGCTACTGACCGTTCTGTAGCCCGCTGGGCCTGCTTTGGACTCAGGGTGATACCCGTGACCTGGGCGTTAAACCGCTGGGCCAATACCAGGGCGCTGCCACCGATGCCACAGCCACAGTCCAGAATCCTCTGGGCCTGGGTCACGTGGCCCCAGGCCAGGCATTGGTCAATCAAGTCAATCTGGGCTTGACGGCGATTTTTGCGCTGACCGCCGTCAGGGCCATAGTAGCCATGGTGCATGTGCTCTCCCCAAATTTGCTCCCACAGCCCAGAAGCGTCGTCATAAAAGGTGCGAATTTGGTCGTATAGGGGATTAGCCATGGTTGATTACGTCAAACAGTAGGTGATTAAAGTTAGCGCCGGTTCTTCCCGGTTTTTGGGAAAATTCTTTTGGCATAGTAGTCGAGAGGGTCAACTCATGGAAATATAGGGTTGCTCTGCGCGATCGCACAGTTTAGCCATGCTGACTCATACATCCTATGCAAATGACGGTTTCTCGCACCATATGCTCTGGCTTTTTGGTCCTAATTGGGGTGGGAACCGTGCTATTGCTCTTGCCAGTGGCCACCGCCAGCGGTAACTGGAACAGCCCCCTGGTGGCCCTGTTTACCGCCACCTCAGCGGTCTGTGTGACCGGGTTGATCGTAGTCGATACCGGTAGCTATTTTTCACCCGTGGGCCAGGGCATCATTCTGGCCCTGATTCAGGTGGGGGGGCTGGGCTACATGACGGCGAACACCTTTCTGGTGCTGCTGCTGGGGCGGCGACTGGGGCTACGAGAACGCATCGCCATTCAGCAGTCTATGGATAATTCTGGGCTGTCCGGGGGGCGATCGCTGATTCTGTCGATTATTGCAATGACCCTGGTGTTTGAGCTGACTGGCATTTTTTGTTTTTACCCAGTCTTCCATCAGGACTATGGTCCAGGGCTGGGCCTCTGGCTTTCGATCTTTCACAGCATTAGCGCTTTTAACAATGCTGGGTTTAGCCTGTTCGCAGACAGCATGGTGCGGTACGCCCTTAACCCTTGGGTGAATGGAGTGGTCACCGCCCTGGTGATTATTGGTGGCATCGGTTACCAGGTGATTATGGAGTTGGTGATGTGGCTACGCGATCGCACCGAAGGCCGCCGCACCCGCACCATGTTTTCCCTCAACTTCAAAATTGTCACTAGCACCACGGCAATTTTGCTCGTCCTGGGCACAGGCGCTTTTTTTCTCACCGAATTTAATAACCCCGATACCCTAGGCCCCTTTGCCCCCCAAACTAAGTTGTTGATGGCCTGGTTTCAATCCGTGATTGCCCGCACCGCTGGCTTCAACTCCATCGATATTGGGGGCATGGGCAATGCTTCGTTATTTATTATGATTGCCCTGATGTTCATTGGGGCCAGTCCTGGCAGCACCGGCGGTGGCATTAAAACCACAACCCTACGTATTTTGTTGGCCTGTACCCGCATGGTCCTCCAAGGTCAAGAGGCCGTCATTACCTACCGACGGCAAATTTCCACCAGCCGGGTTCTAAAAGCGATCGCCGTGGTTGTCGGATCTGGCCTGGTGGTCGTCACCACTACCTCCCTCCTAGCCATTTCTAATCCCACCCTCAGTTTCATTCGCATTTTGTTCGAGTCAGTATCCGCCTTTGCCACGGTGGGCCTTTCCACGGGCATTACAGCCGAGCTGTCTGACTTCGGCAAATACGTCATCATCGCCACCATGTACCTGGGACGGGTGGGCGTCCTACTCTTTATGGCCGCCCTGGTGGGCGATCCCAAACCGACCGCCGTCCAATATCCCGAAGAAGAACTGCTAATCGGCTAGCCAGCCGTTAACGCCACAGACGGGCGCAGTGGTTCCATTAAAATTCCCAGAATCTGATCAATCTGGTTGATGTAATACTCTACCCGGTCAACCCGCACCACCGTCCCACCCAGAGTCAAGAACTTCCAGTTTGTGCCAGTCGTCACAGCCCCATAGATCAATGGCTTAAGATTTCCCTGTCGCTGGTTAAACACCTGAGCCGCCACCATGGCCGCAATACACTGCCCCAGTCCGCCGATAATGTCTTCTCGCTTCGCTTCCACAATCATCACCACAGGCGCTGTGATCAACAGCTGTTCTTGGGAGGCACTAATGATGTAGTCACAAAATCCTTGTAATCCTTGGGATGGGTCCACCACAAACTCGCTACCAGAAAAAAGCGAAATTTGGCCATTGAGCTGCCGCCGGACCTCAGCCAAAATCGGAGCAATCAAAAACTCAGATCTGGCTTTTTCCGTAGCAATAGCTGTCGCCAAAGGAATGTAATCAACCAGCATCGTTGACAAAATAGCCGAGGGAGGAACTGCCTCCACCGATTTAAATAAGTCCTGAGTTTCATCTAGGGTTAGCCCAAAAGCATCTTTGACATGGGCTAAGGTGAATTCGCTATAAGCCATAAGGGGTCATACCAGTCCAATATCCTAATATGCTTTGGTAGTCTAGCTACTCCAGTCCCCGTAAAACAAAAGGAGAGCCCTGGCTCTCCTTAGGGAAGGGGTTATGCTGATTGGTGTCCGGGGTAGACCTGAGCCGACGGCGCAGGGTCTGCTGCCGCTTTGACAGTTGGCGTTGCCGGGCTGTACCCCCCCGTCCCTTGTGGTTACGGCCACTGCGTCGGGGCGACTCCCATCGTTTTAGGTGCTGGGCCATGGTTCAAACCAGGTAAAGAACATTGAACCAGAGGCATGGATTGAACAAGCGCCCTAGCTACTTCTCCATCTTAGCGATTACTTCTTAACCAGATGCCCTATGCTTCCAGGCTTACCACAAAAAAGCCCTCCACAGCATTGTAGAGGGCTGATGATTCAAACCTAGGCCATTCGCTCATTGACTGACAAAACTTATGCACAGATCCTTCGGAAGCCCCTCACCCTAGCCCTCTCTCCCGAGGGGAGAGGGAACAAGAGAGTGGATCGGCTCCCCTCGCCCTCTGGGAGAGGGGTTGGGGGTGAGGGCCAACAACTTTTGTCAGTCAACCAGGGCCATTCGTAACTAAGAGAAACTAATGACCTAAGAAAAAGCGTTGGAATTACTTAACAGACACCTTGCCGCCAGCTTCTTCCAGCTGCTTCTTGGTATCTTCAGCATCATCCTTAGACACGCCTTCCTTGATCGCCTTAGGCGCTGCTTCCACAATTTCCTTGGCTTCTTTCAAACCAAGACCGGTGAGGCTACGCACAACCTTCAGCACGGCGATCTTCTTATCGGCGGGCACTTCTTCCAGCACCACGTCGAACTCAGTCTTCTCTTCTTCGGGCTCAGCCGCCGCCGCAGCGCCACCAGCCATCATGCCAGGGGCCATCATCATCATGCCACCACCCGCAGAAGCAGAGGCATCAACCCCAAAGGCTTCCTCAATTTGCTTAACCAGCTCAGAGGCTTCTAACAAAGACAACGACTTAAGCTGTTCGAGAATTTCATCAGTTTTAGCAGACATAGCTTGCTATTAACTCCTGGATTAAGACGACAAAACACAAACACATCGAAACAATTTAACGGTCCTAAGCGTATTCCATGCCAAAACATATCCGCCGCATCGATGCTGAACTCAGCCAAACAGGCAAGTTTAGCCAACGGTTTGGCTGAAAAATTGGTTGGAACACGCTAAGCTGCATCCTGATCCTGTTGGGATACAGCTTGTAGAGCACGAGCCAGAGAAGCCGGAACTTCCTTGACCCCCACCGCCAACTGGGTAGGCACAGCTTTAACGCCCACTGCCAGACGAGTTGGCATCGCGTTAATGGCACCAGCCAAACGAGCCATAAGCTCTTCTTTAGTGGGTAGCTCAGTAATGGCCTTGATCTGCTCTTCGCTCAGGGCCTGACCTTCCATCACCCCGCCCCGCAGGACGGTTTTCTTGGTGTCTTTTTGGAAGGCTTGGTACTCTTTAATCGCCCCCCCCAAATCATCTTTAATCAGCAGAAACGCTGATGAATCTCTGAGGAACTCGGTCATCGGTTGCCAGTTTTCATCGCCATCTACGGCAATGCGCACCAGCGTATTTTTGGCAATCTTACAGACAGCCCCTTTTGGCCGCAGCCGATTACGCAAATCCGTAATTTCGGCAACACTAAGACCCTTATAGTCAATGACCAAAGCCAACTGCACATCACTCAGGAGTTCCTGAATTTCTGTTACCAGTTCCTTTTTATTGGCTAGGGTTCTCCCCATATCAATCTCACCTCCTTTTTAGCGGGGATAGGGAACAAACTTTGATATCTATCAACGCTGCAACTTAGACCTCAGGCTTCCATGACAAAACCCCGACGCCATGGCCGGGGTAGACTCACTACACTGTGCCGTTTTATCAACCAAAGCACTTGTAGACTCTGTCAACCTCGGCTGGATTTACACCACCATAAGCGGATACCGGCTGTCTATGGTCTGACCTATAACGTTGTTGAAGTTAAGCGATAGACAAATCTCCTGATCGAAAGCCCCATGGGGCTAGCCACAACCTGTTAAACAGCGACAGTTAGGCCGCCACAGCATCCAGCTTAAGATCCCGTAGAGCGCTAACATCCACAGGAATGCCAGGACCCATGGTGGATGACACTGTCACAGAACGCCAGTAACGACCCTTGGCCCCCGAGGGACGATTGCGATCGATACAGTCTTGTAGCGCCTTGAGGTTGACCAGCAAGTCTTCAATAGAAAAATCAACCTTGCCAAACATAACATGAACAATACCCGTTTTGTCAGCCCGGAATTCTAATTTACCGGCCTTAAACTCTTCAATCGCCTGGGGCAAGTCAAAGGTAACCGTTCCCCCCTTAGGGGAAGGCATCAAACCTCGGGGGCCCAGCTGACGACCCAGCTTAGCCACTTGGGGCATCATGTCGGGGGTAGCAATCAAGACATCAAAGTCCATCATGCCCTTTTGAATTTCGGCAATCAACTCTTCCGAGCCCACTAGATCGGCCCCGGCGGCGTTTGCCTCAGCCACCTTCTCGCCCTTAGCAATAACAGCGACACGAACGGTTTGACCCGTACCCTTCGGTAAAATGACTGTCGTCCGCAACTGCTGGTCGGTGTACTTGGGATCAATCCCTAAGCGAATGTGGGCTTCTGCTGACTCTGTAAACTTGGCCGTTGCGGTGTCTTTCAACAACTGCAGCGCTTCAAGGGGCTCATAAAGCCGGTCTTCTACCTTAGCTTGGGCATCCCTTAGGCGCTTTGATATGGTCTTGGTCATGGTATCTCCTTGGGGTGCTAACGAAGCTAACGCCTCTTCCCCGTAAATGAACAGTAGTTAATATTAGCTTAGCTGTGGAATAGTGGGTTAGTTAGCAACGCTAACACCCATGTTACGAGCCGTCCCCTCGACAATGTTCATGGCAGCTTCAATGTCATTAGCGTTGAGGTCAGGCATCTTGGTCTCAGCAATTTCTTTGAGCTGAGCCCGGGTAATGGTGCCTACTTTTTTGGTCCGGGGCTCCCCAGAACCTTTTTCAATGCCAGCGGCTTTTTTAATTAGGACGGAGGCGGGGGGGGTCTTAAGGATGAAGGTAAAGCTACGATCCTCAAATACCGAGATTTCCACAGGCACCACAAGGCCCACTTTATCTTGGGTGCGAGCGTTGTATTCCTTGCAGAACGCCATGATATTCACCCCGTGCTGACCCAACGCTGGGCCAATGGGGGGAGCCGGATTCGCCTTACCAGCAGGGATTGCCAGCTTAATTAACGCAACAACTTTCTTGGCCATTGATTAACTCTCTTTTTCCACTTGATTAAATTCCAGCTCAACTGGAGTGTCACGCCCAAAGATGGATAGTAGCGCTTTAAGCTTGCTACGCTCGGGGCTGACCTCCACCACCTCCCCTTCAAAGTCCTTAAAGGGACCAGAGAGAACCGTGATTTTATCCCCAGGAGCCATATCCACTTTGACCACGGGTTGCTGCTCTTCTGCTCGCTTGAAGATGCGCTTAACCTCTCCTGGGCTAAGGGGCATGGGTTTAACGTGCCCCCGGCCGCGTCCATAGGCTCGACGCTGCTCAGCTCCCACAAAATTGATCACATGGGGCGTGTTCTTGACCACAGACCAGGCTTCATCATCCATGTACATGCGCACCAAAACATAGCCAGGGAAGACCTTCTCATCGATGTTTTGGCGAGAGCCATCTTTCCGCAACTTAACCGCCGGGGTTTGGGGAATTTCTACCTGAAAGATGCGATTAACCACATCAAGGGTACCAATCCGCTGTTCTAGGTTAAGCTTGACGCGCTTTTCACACCCCGATGCTACCTGAACTGCATACCAACGAGCTTTGCGCTGATAGTATTTGGAGGATTGCTCATCAGAACTGGCCGCTTCAGCCTCCGACAAGTCATCATCGAGATTGTCCTCTAGATTTTTGGTTTCATCTAGAGCATCAATATCGTCATAGTTGAAGTCGTCTGAAGTCAAAGCCATTAAAATACCTGTCTTGAAACCCAGCCAAACAGTTGGTCTACCAAATAAATCAAAGTAGCCGAAAGACTGACCATTAAGATCACCGCCGCAGACTCGCTGATCAGTTGCTGACGACTAGGCCACACAACTTTACCAAGCTCTTCCTTAGTGCCCTTCAAAAAAGCACCTAGCTTAAATCCGCCATCGTTGGCGCTAGCAGCGACCTCTTTTTTGCTTTTACTTTTGGACTCTGTTGCGGCTTCTTTTTTAACCACTGGATTGGCTCCTGCTGGTTGTCAGTCCTAACTAAACCGAGTTGCTTGTTCACATTGCTCTTTTCACCATCGGTCGGACACTGCCATCAAAAAGCTTGAGAGCGACCAACAGATGGAAGAGTTTAAAACAGAGACAATGCCCGCAGCCCATACATTCCCTGAACCCGGTTCAGGATTTATAAAAGCTCCGGGCATTAACGCTGTTGTCACTCAGCGCGCCCTGGAGGACTCGAACCCCCGACATCGGGTTTTGGAGACCCGCGTTCTACCAACTGAACTAAGGACGCATGGGGCCGTAGAGGCAGATGCTTCTAACGGTAGAAGCGAACCCCCTCTATCTTACTTGATAGGGCGATCAAAACGCTGCTTCAAGCGAGTGGCCTTACCAACGCGATCGCGTAAGTAGTAGAGCTTAGCACGACGAGCCTTACCCCGGCGCAGCACATTAATGCTGGCTACCTTGGGAGCATGGATGAGGAACACCCGTTCTACCCCAATTCCTTGGAAGATTTTACGCACGGTAATCGATCGATTGATGCCGCCATTGCGCATGGCAATGACAGTACCTTCGTAAGGCTGAATCCGCTCTTTACCCCCTTCTTGAATCCGGACGCCAACACGTATTGTGTCGCCGACGTAGATTTCAGGGACATCTGTCTTTAATTGCTCCGCTTCTATTGAGCGGATTATTTCCTCTGCGTTCATAGGGCCTGCCAATATGCACGGTCTACGATTATAGACCATTAACAGCCCCATTGATCTGGTTTATCTAAAAATTATGCCCCGGAGTCACCGGCTTTGAGAGTTTCGATATCCTGGCGAATCTGGGTGAGTTCTTGGGTTAGCGCTTCTAATTCAGCCTGGATAGATAGATCAACCACAGGGGTAGCAACGGTATTAACGGTTGGGGGGGCAGACGATCCATCGGTTTGAAACAGATCGGTCCCTTGAAATAGGTCGGGCATCTGACTCATCAGTCCGTCTACGAACTGGCGGGCTTCACGCTCAGTCACTTCCCCCTTGATCTCAAGTTCTTCGGTGAGCCGATTGACATCGTTCCCCAAGCCAGAGAAGGTCTGACGCGATTGTTGGGGATCTTGCATCGCTTCGATCAGGGAGGCTGTAGCTCCAAGGGTGACACGAAACCCTTTCTGCAAGCTTTGGGAGAGAGTATCCGGATTCATAACGCTCTGTTGCCCTAGAAACACACCGACAGGGTACCGCATGACCTCAGCCAAAGGCAGTGAGTTAAGAAAGCGGCCCCAGAACTATACTACCGCGCCCTAGTTTTTGGCTTTGGCATCAGAGCTTACGTTTGGAACGACTCTTAGAACGACTGAGCGATCACAGTGGCCAGTGGATATAAACCAAACTCAAGTCCAGATCTGGGGGTCTGCCTGTGGGAAAGTCCAGTTCGGGATCTAGACTTGGTGTCATTCTAGACCTGCTCTAGATACAGCTTGATGTCGTCATAAAGTTGGGGTAGGCCGACTTCAGTGGTAATCCGAATGCGATCGTCCCGCAGGGTAATCAGGGCTTGAGCCGCAAAGGGAGACGACCAGATATTGGGATTGCAAAACACCTCTAGGAACACCTCCCCAGTGTATCGATATTCCATAGCCGCCTTTGGGGTAGGGCGAGCTCGCCCTTCGGCTGGAGCACTGGCTACTTTCAACTGAGCCATTAAATCTTCGAGGGAGACTTTTAGGGCCTTGGCCGCCTCGGGGGGAAAGGCAAAACGTACGGACCCTTGGGACAGGTTAACCGTAAGCTGATCGGTCATGGTGATCTCCGAATTGAGGTGTATTGGGTTGACCTAATACCGAGTCTATAGGCAGGAGCACTCGCTTTTGAATCAATTCTGCTGATCTAGCCCTCTGCTGATAGTTCTGCGGCTGGTAAATCGGGGGTGCCGCTGAACTGACCTGATGTTCATGGAACCTGGACGCTAGACCCGTCACCTCAGATTTCGCAACGTTAAGAACTGTGACGCAATAAAAATTATTCGTTATCTAAAGAAAACACCTGCAAATTCCGAAGAAAAACCTAAAGCTTTGGCCGTTGACTGATTGTCGTCCCTAAAGTATTAGAGAACAACGCTTGCTGGTGCCGGGGTTGAGCAACCAAAATGCTACGAAATTTAAAGCAGCGGCTGGTGATCGAGCTTTGATCGGCGATACGAAGGCTTAACGGTAGGCTGGCGGTTACATCTATGGAGGCGACATGGCTGGAAATTTTGCATCGCTCTCATCGTCTAGCACTGATGGCGGTTGGCGGCGATCCCCCATGGGAGGCACTGAGCGATCGCCGGACTTGCCCGCTTCCCCGGTGGATCGGGTGCGTCGCCTGGTTTGGAAAATCGCTTTAGCCACCCTGGCCCTGATGGCCGTGGGCAGTGCCACCCGAGTAATGAATGCGGGCTTAGCCTGCCCAGACTGGCCCCTCTGCTACGGCCAGTGGGTGCCTCGGCAGCAAATGAACCTGCAGGTGTTTCTAGAGTGGTTTCACCGCCTGGATGCCGCCTTGATTGGGTTAAGTACCCTCTGGCTGGTAGGGCTCAGCCTATGGTATCGGCGTCAGCTACCAGCGTGGCTCCCTTGGGCTGCGGTCGGGGCGGTGGCGCTGATTGGGTTGCAAGGGGGGCTGGGGGCTCTGACCGTCACCCAGCTGTTGCGGTTTGACATTGTCACCGCCCACTTGGGCGCGGCACTGCTGTTTTTTAGCGCCATGGTGGCGATGGGCACCCTCCTGTTGCCCCAAGTGTCGACCGGTACCGTTGGCTCTCTGCCTTGGTTGGGCACCGGCGCTACTGGTCTGGTGTATGGCCAGTGCCTACTAGGAGGGCTAGTGGGCTCCCGCTGGGCGGCCCACCAATGCTTTGGCCTGCGTGAACTGTGCCAGGTGATGAATTCTCATCTGCTGGGGGTTGTACCGGCGACGGCGGCTGTATTAACCCTGACCCTAACCGTATGGCGTACCCCAGCCCTCGACTACCGGCTGCGCCGCCTGGGCAATCTAGCTAGCATGCTGTTGGTGTTTCAGTTGGTGATGGGAATTGCCACCTTTCGCCTCAGACTCCAGGTGGAGCCCTTGACGGTGGTGCACCATACCCTGGGGGCAGCCCTGGTGGGCATCCTGGTTAGCTTTACGGTGCTGGCTTGGCGCGATCGCGCCAAGGGGCCGGTCTTTGACCATCGCATCAGCCTCCGGCCCCAGCCCGCGCCCGGCTCTGCCCCAAACCCTTGACCTGTTTTTTAGCGGTAGGGACAGCAAGGACTGTCCTCTACCCCCTGTAATCCCTCTCCCCGGTGACTCCTCTAAGGCCTCAGCGATTACCGGTTACCGTTTTCCACCCAGTCTTCAAGTTCAGACCTGATGAGGATTTTCTCTGCATGAATCAAACAACCACCTGGAACGATGCCACCCGGCACCATGACTCGTTCAAGGCTGTAATTCGGAGCTATGTGCAGCTCACAAAGCCCCGGATTATTCCCCTTTTGCTGATTGAAACCGCTGCTGCCATGTGGGTGGCGGGCCAGGGACAGGTTGACCCGGTGCTGCTGATGGTCACCCTGCTCAGCGGTACCCTGGCGGCGGCCTCGGCCCAGACCATTAACTGCATTTACGATCGCGACATCGACTACGATATGGAACGCACCCGCCATCGACCGATTCCCTCGGGGCGCATCCAGATTCGTGATGCCCTGGTCTTTGCCGGGGTGCTGGCGGCCCTATCGTTCACCCTGCTGCTGGTCTTTGCTAACCTGCTCAGCGCTGTGATGGCTATGGTGGGCCTGGCCATTTACGTGGGGGTCTACACCTACTGGCTGAAGCGATCGTCCCCCCAAAACATTGTGATTGGGGGTGCGGCCGGGGCTGTCCCGCCTCTGGTGGGCTGGGCCGCCGTCACCGGGGATCTGCCCCTGGCTGCCTGGCTGTTTTTCTGCATTGTGTTCATCTGGACACCGCCCCACTTTTGGGGTTTGGCCATGCTGATTCAAGACGACTACGCCAAGGTCAAAGTACCGATGATGCCCGTGGTGGTGGGCGATGCTGCCACCGCCCGCCAAATCTGGTATTACACCCTGGTGCTCGTTCCCCTTACCCTGATGATGACCTACCCCCTGGGTGCCACTGGGGTGGTCTATGGCGCGATCGCCCTGTTCCTGGGAGGTGTCTTTGTGCGTAAAGCCTGGGCATTACTCAACGCTCCCGGCGATCGCGACCTGGCCCGCAGCCTGTTTAAGTACTCCATTCTCTATATGATGCTGCTGTCGGCAGGCATGGTCATAGACAGCTGGCCCGTGACCAAGCTGCTGGTCTCTAGCCTATCGGGCTATATTCTGTAGAATAAAGTCACGAACTGTTGTTTCTAGGGTTAGGTTTGCCGCATGGCTGCCGCAGTTACCATCGAAAACCTGAGAAAGTCCTATGGATCTGTGACCGCTATCCAGGATGTGTCGCTGACCATTCAGCCTGGGGAAATTTTTGGGCTGCTGGGACCTAACGGGGCGGGCAAAACCACCACCATCCGCTGCCTATGTACCTTGGCTGTGCCGGATAGTGGCCGGATTGAGCTGATGGGTATTCCAGTGCTAGAACAGCCCCAGGTGGCTCGCCGTTACCTGGGCTACATTGCCCAGGAGGTGGCTCTCGATAAGGTGCTTACCGGGCGCGAGTTACTGGAACTGCAAGCGGCGATTTACCACATGCCCAAAAGCGTTGCCCTGGGCCGGATTGAGCAAATGCTTTCCCTGCTGGATTTGCAAGACTGGGCCGATCAAAAGACTGGGATCTATTCCGGGGGCTTGAAAAAGCGCTTGGATTTGGCCCTGGGGTTGCTGCATCAACCGGATGTGTTGGTGTTGGATGAACCCACCGTGGGGCTGGATATTGAAACCCGCTCGGCGGTGTGGTCCTTTCTGAGGCAGCTCAAGGCCGCTGGCACCACCATTTTAATTACCAGTCACTACCTGGAAGAGGTAGACGCTCTGGCCGATCGGGTGGCGATTATTGATCAAGGCCAGGTGATTGCCGCAGGCACCCCTAGCGACTTGAAAGACAAAATTGGCGGCGATCGCATTACCCTGCGCATTCGTGAGTTTACCCCCGACGACGAAGCCGCCAAAGCTAAAGCGATGCTGGCGGACCTGCCCTTCGTCCAGGATGTAATTGTGAACCCAGCCCAGGGGAACTCTTTAAATCTAGTGGTTGAACGGCAGGCGGATGCCCTGACAGCGGTGCAGCAGTCGCTGGCCGCAGCAGGGTTACCAGTCTTTGGTATTTCCCAGTCGCGCCCTAGCCTAGATGACGTCTACCTGGCGGCCACCGGTCGCACCCTGATGGATGCGGAACTGGCGGCCGTTGGTCAGCGGGATTTAAAACAAGAAAAGAAACAAGCTATGAAGGGACGTTAGGAGAGCAGCCCCCATGAGTACGACTATCCCAACTTCAGGCCGCAATGGCTCCAGGCCCCTAGAGAATGACGACTTAAGCACTTGGAAAGCGAGCTTAGGCGATCCGTCCAAACAGTCCCAGGGTCTGTTGTCTGCCGCCTTTATTCAAGAAACCCTAGCGATGACCCGGCGGCTGTTTATCCAGTTGCAACGCCGCCCATCCACTCTGATTGCCGGTATTATTCAGCCGTTGATCTGGCTGGTGCTGTTTGGAGCCTTGTTTCAAAATGTCCCGGCCGGGTTGTTTGGCGAAAGTAGCAACTATGGCCAGTTCCTAGGGGCCGGCATCATTGTATTTACCGCCTTTGGGGGAGCCCTGAATGCCGGTCTACCGGTGATGTTTGACCGGGAGTTTGGCTTCCTCAACCGATTTTTGGTGGCCCCTTTGGCCTCTCGCTATTCGATCGTGGTAGCTTCTGCCATCTTTATCGCTGCCCTTAGCTTAGTGCAAACCGCCGCCATTTTGGCCTTGAGTGCGGTGCTGGGGGCGGGGTTTCCCAACTTGCCCGGGCTGGTGCTGGTGCTGGGGATCGTGATGACCCTGGTGTTGGGGGTAACGGCCCTGAGCTTGGGCCTGACCTTTGCCCTGCCCGGCCACATCGAGCTGATTGCCGTCATTTTTGTCACCAACTTGCCCCTGCTGTTTTCCAGCACTGCTTTGGTGCCCCTAGACTTTATGCCCCAGTGGCTACAGGTTGTGGCTAGTCTGAATCCACTGACCTATGCGATCGAACCAATTCGTTACGTCTATCTGCACCCGGATTGGACCCTGGGTAGTGTCGTGTTGCAGGCCCCCTTTGCCGGGGTCACACTGGGCGCTAGCCTGGGGGTGTTGGTTATTTTCTGTGGGGTAGCCTTGGCCCTAATTCAACCCCTGTTGCGGCGGCGCATGGCCTAGGTTTGTTTTTGTTCGATCACCAGGGTCAAACTCACCCAGGTGCCCTGGGCATTGTAGGTGCGAATTAACCGCTGCCGCTGGTTGGGGGCAATCAACCAGCCCACCTCTAAAAAGAAGGGCTTCCCCGGTTGGATGGCCGTAGGAAAGGTGGCTGAGGCCCCGTCAGGTAGCAACAGTAAGGTCACGGGCTGCTCTCCCTGGTCAAACTGGAGGATGTTGCCCTGTGGGCGGGCTGCTGTTTGAATCGGGGGACTCTGGCCAAAGGTGAGGGTTTGCTGAAGGCGATGGTCAACGGCCGGCCCCTTGGGGCCATTGCCCCCGGGTCGCTGTACCACCAATTGACTTGTCATGGTTTGCTCCGGTTGCAGGTCCGGAAAGACAGTCGTCGCTTGACCGATCCAGGTGCCCACCAGTTGATCCACCGACAGGGGAGGTCGCTGGGTTGGGGCACTGCCTTGCAGATGCTCTCGAATCAAGGTTAGGGTGCTGATCTGGGGCTGCCGCTGAAACACCTGGGCCAGTCGTAACCGCTCCTGGCCATGGATCAGGCCTAGTTCCGCTCCAAACTCGCTCACCGGGCTCCACTGGATCGCCCCCTGGGAAAACGCCCCAGTGTCACAGAACAGCACCCCCCGCCCCAAAGAGCGGTAATTGAGCACCGTTTCTTCCATCGGTTGCCCCGGCAGGTATTTACGAATTTCCTGGCGCATCCCCTGCCCCTGGTCGGTGGGAGTCAGCGCCACCTCAGTGGGGGTATCTTGTAGCATCTCCCCCTGGGGCGACAGCTGAGTGAATGATCCCACCCAGGTGCCCTGATTTTTAAGCAATCGATCCCACTGCGATACCAACGGCAAAGCCCCACTGAAAAATCCCTTACCTATTCCATTAAACCTGAGTTCGACACCCAGGAGAGGGCGGCCCGCTGGCCAGGGCTGGAAAGATCGGGACGAAACATTTTATGAAAAGTACCCACAGTCACCTTGCCGACTATGGGAGTCTGATAAGCGTAGAGAGGGTTTTGCCTAAGGCGTTTAGGCCATGGGCTGGGTTTGATCGTCCTTTGCTGAGCTTAATATTATGGATACCTTGACCTGCACGCTACCGACCAGCTGCGTTGTGCCGGTGTACAAGTCCCCCAAAGACTACCAGGCCTTTCGCATTAGCCCTGGGGACACCAATCGTCTAGCGCTGGTGTTTGACCCCACCATTGCCGATATGTCTTTGACCTACTGTGTGGAAATTTTTGACGTGGGCGGCAAAACCCCTGCCAATCGTCACCAGATTGCCGTGGAAATGTTTTTTGTACTGAAGGGGGAAGGCAGAGCCACCTGCGATGGCAAAACGGTGCAGATTCGGGCCGGGGACAGTATTTTGGTGCCTCCAAACGGGGTGCATGTGGTAGAAAACACTGGCCCCTGCCGACTCTATGCCCTGTGCATTATGGTGCCCAACGAAGATTTTGCCGAGCTGATTCGCAGTGGCACCCCGGTGGAGTTAGATGAGGAAGATATGGCGGTGCTGGGGCGGCGGGACTTGGGATAACGGGGCGATCGCGTTGATCTAAGATAAAAGCAACGCCGTTGATATCGCTGGATTAAGGTGAATTTCCATGGCCTCTCCTTTTCCAGGGATGAACCCCTACCTTGAGCATCCCGATCGCTGGTCGACGGTACATAACCGGTTGATCGTGGCCCTAGCCGATGAGTTGACCCCCCAACTGTTACCCAAGTACCAGGTGGACATTGAAAAACGTGTGTACGACGTCATGGGCTTCAACACGTTGCTGGTGGGGCGACCTGATGTAACGGTGCAGCGATCGCGCCGGTTATGACTACTTCATTGATTACAACCAAGATCCCCTGCCCCCTCTGTCTGAGACAGACTTAGCCTGGATAGATAGCTGGCTAAAAGCCCAGGGACGGCGATCGCCATAAGCTGAAAACTTAGTGACAAAATTACCGCTTTCCCCAATCCGATGCGACGATATTCCAGTAATGGGTAAAGAATCAGCAACATGGCGGCTTTTCAAGATGCCTTTATTTCCTATGGTCGGGCCGACAGCAAAGCCTTTGCCATCGCCCTGAAAGAGCAGCTCAAGGTCCGGGGGCTGAGCCAAGTCTGGCTAGATCTAGACGACATTCCCTCCGGCACGGACTGGCAAGAGCGGATTCAGGCGGCGATCGCGCGATCGCACCAATTCGTTTACATCATCTCTCCCTCAGCCATGGCCTCCCCCTACTGCCAGTTTGAGCTGGCCCTGGCGCAGGACTACGGCAAGCGCATGATTCCCCTGATGCATGTAGAGGGGGGCGACTTTGACACCTGGGCCAGTGCTGACCCCACCGGGTCCACCGCCATTCGCCAGTTGAACTGGATCTTTTTTCGAGAGGGGCTCGACGACCCAGACACCGCCCTGGCAAAACTCAGCCGCACCCTCAGCTTTTGCGATGAGCGCACTGGACAGGCCCAGACCCAAACCCAGAGCTACGTTCACCAGCACACCACCCTACTCAGCCAAGCCCTCAGCTGGAACCGCCACCACCGCCAGACCCGCTACCTGCTGGTGGGTGCCGAGCGTCAAGCCGCCGAAACCTGGCTACAGACCCGCACGGTGAATGGGGATCCCCTGCCCTGCACCCCCACCGACCTGCACTGCGAATACATCACCGAGAGCACTAAAAACGCCAGCAACCTGATGACCCAGGTGTTTTTGTGCCACAGCGACCAGGATCAAGCCCCCGCTGAGCAGATCCGTCGCTCCCTGCTGCGCCAGGGCATCACCGTGTGGAACTACCGTACCGATATTTCTACCAGCCAGGACTATAACCGTGCGATCGCCCAGGGCATCGAAGAAGCCGACAACCTTATCTTTTTGCTGTCACCCCATTCGGCCCAGTCGCCCTACTGCCAGCAGGAACTGGCCCAAGCCCTGACACTGCACAAGCGAGTGATTCCGGTTCTGGCCGAGACGGTGGAACCCGAGCAGGTGCCCGACGGGCTGAGGAACCTTCAGCACATTGACCTGACCGACAACACCCAGCCCAGGGATTACCAGGCCGACGAAAGCCAACTGCTGAAGCTGCTGAATACCGATGCCGCCTACCATACCGAGCACAAAACCTGGCTGGTGCAGGCCCTAAAATGGCAGCGTCAGCAGCAAAACCCCACCCTGCTGCTGCGGGGCTACAACCTGCGTCGGGCCGAAACCTGGCTAAAGGTGGCCCGCAACCACCGCCACCCCCCCACCCTCCTGCACGAGCAGTTCATTGCCGAGAGCCTACGCCAGCCGCCAGATGCTGCGCTGGATGTGTTTATCTCCTACTCGCGGGTCGATTCTGACTTTGCCCGCCGGTTGAATGAGGCCCTGCAAATTCAGGGCAAGCGCACCTGGTTTGACCAGGAGAGCATCGCCACCGGCAGCGACTTTCAGCAGGAGATCTACCGGGGCATCGAAAGCTCGGATGTGTTTGTGTTTGTGCTGTCGCCAGAGTCGGTGAACTCGCCTTTTTGTGCCGATGAGGTGGAGTATGCCCAGGGGCTGAACAAGCGCATGGTGACGGTGCTGCATCGGCCCATTGACACGGCAGACCTGCACCCGGTGCTGGCCAAGCTGCAATGGCTCGATTTTCGCGACCACGACGGCGACTTTCAAGAGAATTTTGCCGGGTTGCTGCGGACGCTGGCTACCGATCGGGAGCATTTGGAGACCCATACGCGGCTGCTGGTGCGGGCCTTAGAATGGGATAAGAAAGGACGAGATGAAGGTTTACTACTTCGAGGCAAAGAACTAAAAACAGCAGAGTTATGGATAGCTGCCAGATTTGAAACAGAGCCACGACCAACAGGTTTACAGCAAGAATATATACGTTCAGGGAAAGCATCGGAAGAATCAAAACGAAAAGCAGAAAGACGCTTAAAACGAGGTGTATTCCTAGGATTGACAGCGGCGACTGCCGGAACTCTAGTTGCTGGGATATCAGGAACTCTAGCATTTCGTTTTAGTGAAGAAGTCAGGAATTCTAGAATTGAAAAAGCTGAAATAGAACAGTCATCTGCAATTAACATTCGAGAAGCCAATGAGAGAATTAGTCGCGCAGAATTTAGAGAGAAGGAAGCTCAAGAATTAGTGGACAAAGCCTTGATTGACTTGGAAGGCGCTAGACTTGAAAGACAAGAAGCTGAAGTTCAGCTTAATCAGATTACCCGCGAGTTACAAGAACGTATCCAAGAAGCTGAGGATAAAGCACTAGAATCTGAAGGAGCGTTAGAGATTGCGAGGGAACAAAGATCACTAGCCGAATCTGCTCGGATAGTTGCAGAATCCTATAGAGAAGCGACAGAGCTAGCACTCCAAAAAGCTAGAGAAACTTTACATTTGGCGCAGGAAGGCAGCCGGTTGGAGAGAGCAGGAAATAATTTATTAAAGCAAAGTAGTTCTGATTCAAGAGTTCGGAATATTAATATTGCCATTAGTGCAATTCAAATTGGACAAGAGCTTAAGGATTTGTCTGAAAATTACGATCTAACTATTTTGGAATATCCTGCAACCAGTCCAATTATAATTCTTCAAAGCATTCTCAATAATCTTTCTGACTCGTCAAATTTTCTTGACCATAGTTCATTAAGACTCGTCTCTTTTGGCCTTTCAGACTCCGAAGATATTTTCACGGCTATTGATCTCAACTCTGCTGGAACCTATATAGCCCTTGCAAACAAAGATGGCCGAATAAAAGTATTTTCAACAAATGAAGATTATCTAGAAGAGTTTCCAACAAACTTCGGCACGATTTCCAGTCTTCAAATGAGTCCTGATGGCGACCGTTTAGCAACCTTGTCGAGCGATGGAATTATTAGGATATGGAATCATTCTGGCGAAGTGATACGATCGTTTGGCGACGACGAGAATTCGGAATTTTTAACAGATTTTGTTTTTAGCAATGATGGTCAACTGCTAGCCTTAAGAAATGGGGCAGGAGTTGTTGGGATTTATCGCTGGTCTTGGCAAGAATTGAGGCTCATTGAATTAAAAAATGTTATGACCTCAGATTTTGGTCGAATTGTCAGTATGTCATTTGATCAAAGTGGAAAATATCTTGTTACAGTAGGATTAACTGGAGAAATTAAATTCCGAAGTATTTTAGATGAATCAAGTAGACATTTTGAAAGTTACGAAAATCAAATCAGGCGAATTGAATTAAGTCCAGATGGAAAGCGAATTGCCACTATAAATTCTGGGGGGGATATCCAAATATGGAATTTAAGAGGACAGCTACTTGGTTTTTTTGAAAGCCCTAAAGGCCGAGCTTTGGACTTAAGTTTTAGCCAAGACGGAAATTTCATAATCGTCTCTTATGAAAGTGAGCCTCTTGTTAAATATGATATCTACAATCTCAATTCCCTAATCATAGAAGTTTGTAATTTACTTAAGGAATATGAGACGGAATATCCTAGAATAAAAGAAGAGTGTAGATATACTAGATGACCTGCAATTTCTTTAGAGTGAAATCTTTATCTTGACCCTCCTGATCTTGTTCTGTCAAAAACCACTGATCTTCTTCGAGTTTCTTGAAAAATATTATTAAAAATATTGCTGGGACGCGGCCTGTTAGTGTCAAAAATTATACTGTCCTCAGTATCTAAGTTTCTATTTTCATTGATTTGGACTCCTGAAGGATTCTCCTCCCTCATGGCTTCTCCTGGTTCTGAAGGAACTCTTGTTAAAGCAAGATATAAGTCCTCAATCACCTCTTCTGGATTCTCATCAGGTAAAAGATTAAAGATTGGTCTGTTGCAAGTCACTCCCGCACAAACTGATTGAATTTTGTTTTCATCAATTCCAATAGCAATAGTTTCAATAAGATCTTCTTGTCTAAGAATATCGAAAATTGCTGAAACACGACTACAAATCTCAAGAGGTGTCTCCGCACTTTCAGAGTAATAGTCACGCACCCATTTATATATGACCACTCCCTGACTTGTAGAGGTATAGCCTACTGTAATGGGTACTCTTTTTCTGTCTTCACCGAGTCGCCTTGTTTCACAAGCAAACCCAATAAAAGGTAGTATCTGTAGCGTCGACCGATCAAATACCACCCCGTCTTCATCTTTCATTAGTTCTGCCGATGAAGGCATGGCAAAGAAGAATGCCAGCATGGACATTAAAATGAATGATAACTGAGACTTCATGAGTGCCCCTCACTTATTTAGTATCTATGCAAATTCCAAACGACTCTCCATGTTCATTCCAAAACATAGCATAACTGGTCAAATCTTGCTCGTGGAACGATTCCTCTCCAGTCTAGAAAAGGCTTTATCAGTTTAAGCTGCTTCCAAAGTGCCCTCTAGCTCACTTTTCAAAAACAGCGTATCTGGCCCAAAATCTTGCTCATGCGGCCATTGCACACCCCCACAGAAGGGCTTCACTAGCCTGAAATAAACATCGTTACACAAATCCTGAAAAATACCTTTGTTTAGGTGCAGCGAGGCGTCAAACAAACGTGCCTCGCCATTATCAAAAAACAACCACAGTTTTGTAGGGTGGGCAATGCCAGCCCTGTCAAGGTGGCGGTGCTTTTCTCGAAAAGCCAATGTGTTAAGGGACTCCGGCCACAACCACCAGGGAGTGAACTCCCTGGCTCACCGCAGAAGTCTGCTAAAGCAGACTGGAAAACGCCGCTCCCCATCCGCTTCAGAGGATTTCTGCTTTGAGCCAAGGACTAGAAGTCCAAGGCTCAAAGCAGAAATCCGAGGGATCGACCCCTAAATCTGCCTCACCTTGACAGGGATGGTTGGGCAATGCCCACCTTGATTTACGCCGCCTCCCCCGCCGCCCTCAGCCCAGTTTGACCGCGACTCAGCCCCCGCTGGCCCCTTCGAGTCATCCCTCGGTCGCAGCCTGGTGCAGTTGCAAGTTACTTGGCCGGAGAGGGGTAGATGGGTGGATGGGTGGATGGGTGGATGGGTGGATGGGAGGATGGGAGGATGGGTGAGGGACGTGGGAATAGTGGTTAAAATTGGAGTGAGCAATCAGAGGGTTCTATGCCATCCCCCAACCTCTCCAATATGACCCTGGACGATCTTCAGCAAATGATTGCTCAGATCGTAGACCAGCGCATTGCCCAGTACCTGGTGCTAACCCCCTCTGCCCAGCCCCCCACTCACGAAACCCTCGCCTCCGTCGCCCGCCACCGTTGGACGCCGCCCCCCGAAGCGCCAACCGTAGTTGAGATGCTCCGCGCCGACCGAGACCGCTAATGGCTGAGCAATATGTGGTTCATGAAGGCACTATGGCAGAAAAACTGACCTTCCGGTACGACAAGGTTGGCGATATTCTCTATATCGACCAATGTTCCCCCTATCCCGAACAAGAATCTGAGGAAATTGGCGACGAAATAGTGGCCCGCCTCAACCCGAACTCTGGCGAAGTCGAAAATCTTGAGATTCTGTTTTTCTCTAAGCGGTTGCTGGGCTCAGATTTGCTAGAGCTACCTCTAGTGGCCAGCCTAAAACTAGCAGCATCCTAGCGGCAATCATACAACTGCTCAGCTTGGAACACAGACAAGCATAATGCCCTGGAGGTCAAATGGTTACAACTCTGAATAAGCCATCTTCTCTGATTCATGAAATCCAGCTTGAAAAAGTTGACAACTGGAATCTGTTCAAATTCAGTGAATCTCTTCAATTTCGAATGGAAGCCCTTCTAGAAAAGAAAAAAGCTGACCAGCTTACTCCCGATGAACTTGCAGAACTAGATGCGATCGGGGAGTTAGATCGCATTTTTACTCATATTAATGCGATGCTTGCTGCTCAAAATGCCAATCAGTGATGAGCTCAAACAGGCCATTCGAGAGCGGGCGAACTATATTTGCGAGTATTGTCACTCTCCAGAACGGTTAAGTGCTAATCGGTTTACCGTTGATCATGTCATCCCAAAGTCTTTGGACGGTTCTGATGCGATCGACAACCTTGCGCTGGCCTGCCGTCGTTGCAATGAGAGGCGCTACAACTTTGTGGCGGGAATTGATCCAGAAACTCAGGACATAGTTCCCCTCTTTAACCCCCGTAGACAGAGGTGGTCAGAGCATTTTGCCTGGCAAGATCAAGGAGTAGTCATAGAATGAACTACTCCTGTTGGTCGCGCAACTTGTCATCGTCTTGATTTGAACGATACTCGTTATCCAGAGAGTGATTCTATTCGAGAAACCAGACGATTTTGGATACAAACTGGATTGCATCCTCCAGCAGATGATCCGTGCCGAGCCTGAGTATTAGTGAGTCTCGTAGGGTGGGCACTGCCCACCTTCATCTACGCCGCCTCCCAAGTACTCTCTAGCTCACTCTCCAAAAACAGCGTATCTGGCCCAAAATCTTGCTCGTGGGGCCATTGCACACCTCCGAAAAAAGGCTTCACCAGTTTGAAATAAGAATCGTTACGTAATTCCTGGAAAATACCCTTATCCAGGTATGGCGAGGCATCAAATAGCCGCACCTCTCCATTATCAAAAAATAGCCTCAAGTAGTTATTAGCAAGAGGCTCTACTTGCACTACCCTTGGAGACATCCTGACCTCCTACCTTAACGGATCAATCTTAAATATTTGCTCTCCAGCAACAGCTAACTCCCAGTTAGCCATCAATTCATCCTGGTGAATCTCTATCCAGGCCAAAACCAGCCTCAGCTTTGCACTCCTCCCATTATGGCCTGTCATTCCCTCATCTTAGGCCAGCGCATTGCCCAGCACCTGGTGCCAGCCCCCTCTACCCAGCCCCCCACTCACGAAACCCTAGCCTCCATCGCTAGACACCGCTGGACACCGCCTTCTGGTACACCAACGGTGGTCGAGATGCTCCGCGCTGACCGAGACCGCTAATGGCCGAGCAATACGTTGGCCTTCAATGTGATTGGGTGATCGTCGAGGTGTTACCTCAAGTTAGGTAAACCTTTACCCGTTGTCCCCAGCAAAGCTTGTTACAACCGAAGAGCGACATAGCCCAGACTTGGCATCGGTCTGACATCACATCATGGTTTTTACAATCGGCTTAATGCCCCATGGCTCGTGCTTCCTGTGGGATCCCTGGCTCACCTCCTTACACGTTGCTAGCGATATTGGGGTATCTATCGCTTATTTTTCCATTCCTGGGCTCTTATATCTCAGTCGTCAGCACATTGAAGCAGGAATGCGTCCTTTACTGCTGCTATTTGCTGCTTTTATTCTCAGCTGTGGCATCGGCCATAGCTTAGACATTTGGAACATTTGGCATGCTAACTACTGGCTAGAAGGCGGATGGACGGCAATCACAGCGGGTATTAGCCTATACACCGCCTTAGAGCTCAAGCGAGTGGTGCCGACACTGCTATCGACCCAGCAACAATTGATTACCACCCAGGCGATGCTCCTGAAGGATCCGCTGACCGGGATTGCCAACCGTCGAGGTCTAGAAATCGCTATTACTGAATTACCCTGCCAAAAGGGGAATCAGCTGCTGGACCATAGTCTCGTACTGTTAGACCTGGACGGATTTAAACAGGTGAACGATCGCTATGGACATATGGTCGGGGATGCGTTGCTGAGGGCGGTCGCTGAGGTGCTTGACAGTCACACTCGTTCAATTGACTTGGCCGCCCGGTTAGGGGGCGACGAATTTGCGCTGCTGCTGGTGGGCTGTTCCACGGTAGAGGCCAGAGCTATTGCTGAGAAGCTATGTCAGGCAATTCGCAAGATTCCCCTTTTTGAGCTGTCTGAGGAACCATTGGATGCAGCCCTGGCAACCAATGCAAACACAGGCATTTCGGTCAGCATTGGCATCAGTGAAATTAGTGCTGCTAAACAGTCCTTTAATCAGGCTTACAAAAATGCTGATACAGCGCTATATGAGGCTAAACAAAACGGCAAAAATCAGGTCGTAGCTCATCCTGTTGTTAGTTCTTAATAAATCCTCCTAAGTCTGGTCGGTAGCGGGCCACGAAGCCCCCGTGGGCATCATAGATAGCAATTTGTTGGTTAATTTGATGGCTAGTGGTGGTCATGGCCTCAATTAGCTGTTGGGCCTCAGGACTGAGTTGATTGGTGAAGGCAAAGGTGCCATCGGCGGCGGGGGGAGTGATGGCCTGGCGCAGGGGTTCAGCATACTGACTCGACAACGTCACTTGCACCTGGCTCGGGCTTTCCCGTACCGCGCAGGGGGTGGCTGACCCGGCACATAATTCTCCGATGGTGGCCGTTAGCTTTTGCAGTGCTACGGCTGACCGAAGCCGCTTTTGGGCATTACTGAGGGCGGGTTGATAGGTAGCGAGTAAAATCTCCCCTTCCTCAGCCAACAGGGTGTCGGCCGGAATTTGTTGAGTCTGGGCGACAGCCCGTTGCCAGTAGGTCACCGCTAGCGTCCATTGACCCTGAGCTTCGTAGGCGGCGGCTTGGCGGGCCGCCTGAACGGCCTGGTCATAGCCACGGGCGCCAGTTTCTTCTAGGGTGGAGCGGTTTTCAGCTCGGGACAGTTGTTGGCGATAGTCCTGGAGTTGGGCTTGGGCCTCCTGGTAGACCATGGTGCCCCGGGGAATCAGGGTGAGTCCTTTAATGGCCGCTTGCCACTCTTTGGCGGCCAGCTGCCACCCCGCCAGAGAGTTGGCCGTATCCATGCGCTGGCGAGCCAGGTCGCCGGTTTGCAATGCCGTATTAAAGTTGGCTTCGGCTTCTTCTTCGGCAATAATCCGCCGACCAATGGCGTTGTAGTTAGAGCGGTATTCGCTCAGTTTCTGCTGAGCATAGTCAAACACGGGGCTATCGGCCGGAACGCTGTCTAGCCAGTTGGTGGCCTGCCGCCAGAGCTGATGAATTTTAACCCAGCGTTCAACCGGGTGAGGCGGGTCTTGGCTGAGGGCAGCCGCTTGACCAGCTAGGGACTGAGCTTGAAGCACCGCATCTAGGGAGGCGAGGCTGGCTCGATAGTGCTGTAGGTTAGGCTGGGCGGCGTCATAGTACCCTGACCAACTGGGTATTGAGGCGAGGAGGTCAATGGCCGCTTGCAGGTCTGCCTGGGCGGTGACCAGATCTTCGCTAGTGGGGCTAATGGTGAGGCTAACTTGGGCCACGTCATAAAAACTAGCGGCTTTATCAATGCGATCGCAGCTGCCCACCACACAGGGCCGAGTTAGGGCATAGGCAAAGGCTCCACTGCCCAGCAAAATTAGGGCCGCTAAGCCATAGCTCCAGTAATCCTTCAGAAACTGCCAGCTTTGATGCCTCCAGTACTGACCTCGCTGGGTCCAGGGGTTGGGATCTGGCGGCTCCACAGCCGTATCTGGGAAGGCTAGGGCCGCATCAGGGAAAGGGGTGGATTCATGGGGCGACGGGCCTAGGTAGAGGGGGCCAGGTTCAGAGCGATCGCCAGTGTCTTCGCCAGTTACAGGTTCTGATGAGGGTGTCACCCCATCGGGGGCAGGGGGCGCAGCCGTCGGGGCGCCAGTGATGCCCGGCGAGCTGGGAGTAGCAGCAGGGGTAGCGTCCTGGGGCTGGACGGGGGGCGTCTGCTCGGCCATTGGCTCAGCCAGGGGAAACAGGAGCTGGGCCGCATCCCCTGGCTGCCAGGTGAACGTATGAATAGCGTAAGGGTCAGCTGTCCGCTTTACCTTGAGATAAATCCGCACAGGTAATTGGTCGACCATGGCCCAGTCCGCCTCTGGCAACCCGACCGTAGGCACCAGGTCGCGAAATGCCGCCTCTAGTTCCCGCAGCAGGTCATTCGGGTTCTCCACCTCTGGGGCAGGATGCTCGGCCAGCAGCAGCAACTTTCCCGACCGCTCAGAGCACTCAACCGTGGTTAGCCCAGGATAGGGATTGATGGCTTTCAAATAGTCACCAAAGGCTTGGCTCAAGGGCTCAAGACCGGCATGGGTGGGGGATACAGAGAAGGTCATGGGTATCAATAAACGTTGATTGAAAAACCAGTGCTCCTAACGTGGCTAAACCAGTCTGCGATGCCCCCTGTAGACCCAAGTAGGCCAGACGCCCCCTGGATAGAACCCTGACTTTGCGGCCAACGCCATGACAACCGAGGGGGTCTTGTGAGTATGCTAGTGCAAGGTTGACATTCTGGGACAATCAATTGCGGTGCTAATCTTAATTGTGGAAGACGAAGCCGAAATTGCCCGCCTAATTCGGCTGTATTTGGAAAAAGAGGGATTTAACTGTGAGGTCTGCGAGGATGGGGAGACTGCCCTGCGCTATCAGCAAACGCTACAGCCAGACTTGATTATTCTGGACGTGATGCTACCAAAGCTTGATGGTTTGGAGGTCTGTACCCGTATTCGGCAAGGACCAGGGGCTAAGGATCCCTATATTCTGATGCTCACCGCCCGGGGGGAAGAAATCGACCGGATTATTGGCCTATCTACCGGGGCGGATGATTATTTAGTCAAGCCGTTTAGCCCCCGCGAACTGGTGGCCCGGGTGCGTGCCCTGCTACGGCGTAGCTTGCGCCACAGTCAAGAACCAGCGCCCCAGGTTTATCAGACTGCGCACTTTTCTGTGGACTTAGACCAGCGGATTGCCCATCGTCATCATCAAAACGCTCCTGCTGATCTGCTTGATTTAACCCCCCTAGAATTCGACCTGCTGGCCACTTTTATGAGCTATCCGGGTCGAGTTTGGAGTCGTCATCATTTAATCGAAAAGCTCTGGGGGGAAGACTTTTTTGGCGATGAGCGGGTGGTAGATACCCACATTGCCCGTCTACGCAAAAAAGTCGAGCCCGACTCTTCCCAACCCACCTATGTGAAGACGGTGACGGGGGTAGGGTATCGCTTTGAAGATGACCCGGCCAGTTAACATCATGGGGCTTTGGCGGTTAGAACCAATTCGGATTGTACTTGTAGAGCCCGCTGGCCCGCTGAACGTTGGGGCCATAGCCCGGGTGATGAAAAATATGGGCCTGCACCAGTTAATTCTGGTCAATCCCCAATGTGACCCCCAGTGCGAGCAGGCCCAGCACATGGCCGTTCATGCCCGCGATCTGCTGGCGGCTGCCCGCATCGTAGGAACGCTGTCAGAGGCTTTGGTGGGGTGTCAGCGGGCGATCGCCACCACTGGCCGCCTACATCCCCAAGATCAGCCGCTGGAGGCCCCAGAGGCGGCGTTACCCTGGTTGTTATCCCCGATGCCTAATCCCAATAAATGGGCAGCAGCCTTGATCTTCGGCCCAGAGGACCGAGGGCTGAGTAATGCGGAATTGATCTATGCCCAGCGCTGGGTGCGGATTCCCGTGAGCGATGCCTACCCGTCTTTGAATCTGGCCCAGGCGGTGGCCATTTGTGCCTATGTACTGCATGATTCGGCCCAGGGTAGGGATGCAGGGATGGCAAAGCTGGCAGCGCAATCCACCAACCTTCCCCCGCCACGGCCAGACTTGGCCACTCCCCCCCAGGTTCCCCTCGATCAAGCCCCTCTAGATCAAATGGAAGGATTTTATCAAGATTTAGAATCGCTTTTACTCAAAATCGGTTATCTTTACCCCCATACCGCAGCTAGTCGAATGGCTAAGCTGCGCCGATTGCTGCAACGGGCCGAGCCCAATTCTCAAGAATTAGCTATGCTTAGGGGCGTTTTAAGACAAGTCAACTGGGCGATCGCGTCGGAACAATCATCAGGGCAGTCGCCAGATCAGTCATTAAAGCAGTCATCGGATCAACCGGAGGCTTAGTTAGCGGTATGGTCTGATCATGGTGCTAGTGGTTAGGTAAACAGCAGGCGTAAACGGCATAGGTAAACGAGCTATGGCACAGTACGGTGACCCTTACAACCCGTCTTCTTCCCTGGGGCGATCGCCAGGGAGTGATGGGTCCAGCCGCAACCTGGGGGATGCGACCAACCGTTCTTCTGCCCCAGAGGACACGTCTAAGGCTGAACCCCGGCCACTGAACCTATCCCGCCGTCGGAATCAGTGGCGCGAGCATCGCTACATGACCCCAGATTTTGGCCTACCGGCGGCAGCTACAACGGAGCCGGAAGCGCCACCCCAACCTTCCCGTAATGCGGCTTTACCCCAGTTCAACCAGCGACCCAATGTAGGGGGACCGCCGAAGGCAACGGGAACTCAAGCCTCCCCCAGCTACACCCTGGGGCCATCACCCGGAGACGGCAGGACTCCGGTAGGGGCGGGGCGACAGGCACACTTGCCCATGGCTAACCAGACCGTAGGACGGCCGCTACAAATGCATCCCCATAGCATCTCCCCGACTATCAACGCAGGGGGGAAGCGGGGACTAGGGTCTGGTGCGGGTGGCGGGGCTGCCCGTACCATCCCTGAATCGATGGCATCTCCGTCGTCGTTGCCTCCCCAGCCTACTACTGACAAGGTGACGCCCCTACGCCGTCCCTTGCGCCAGCGGTCTAGACTGTCTTCTGCGCCGCCGTCGCCAGCCGCTACGGCGACCGCCACCACTGCGGCCCCAGGAGCACTACGCTCCAGGCCCCGGCCCAATTCTCCACGGCGACGAATGGCGAAGCCGCCGTTGCCGGTGCTTTACCTGATTCGCCTTGTGATTCTGGGGGTCGGGGTGGCTGCCATTGCTGGGACCTTGCTATCGGTCTTGAGCCCAGCCAATGTGGCCTCTCCGCCTGGGGATAGCCCCAGTGCTGGGCGATCGGCACCAGCGGCGGCACCGGGCGGCGGTCTGGTGCAGGGCAATACCGCTAACACCGTGGCTGATTTAGGCCTATCCAGCGAGTTAACCCGGCTTAACGCTCAGCTAGAGCAGTTGGCCACCCTTACCCCCGGCCTTACCCCAGTTGCCTTTGCCGTCGACCTCGATACTGGGCGCTATGTGGACCTGGGGGGAGACTCGACCGTGGCCGCAGCCAGCACCATCAAAGTGCCGATTTTAATTGCCTTTTTACAACAGGTGGATGCAGGTACCATGGCTTTGAATCAGGCACTGGTCATGCAAGAGGATCACATGGCTGGCGGCTCAGGCACCATGCGCAATGATGCGGTGGGGACTGAGTATACAGCCTTGGATGTAGCCACTCGCATGATCGTCACCAGCGACAATACAGCCACCAACATGATGATCGACGCCCTAGGCGGGCAAGATGCCTTGAACCAATTGTTTGACTCCTGGGGCTTAGAGGCTACGGTATTGCGCAATCCACTGCCGGATTTGGAGGGTACGAATACCACCAGTACCAAGGATTTGGCCCTGATTACAGCCCTGATCGACCAGGGGGGATTGCTGACACCGCGATCGCGCGATCGCCTGTTCAGCATCATGCAACGAACCGTCAACCGCTCCCTGATTCCCTTTGGGATCAACGATGGCTCATTGATGGCCAATAAAACCGGTGACATTGGTGGTCTGCTGGGGGATGTGGCCCTGGTGGATGTGCCCAATGGCAAGCGCTATGCCCTGTCGCTGTTGGTGCAGCGGCCCGACAACGACGGTCGTGCCAGTGAGCTGATTCGTCGCATGACTGAAACCATCCACGCCGAGATGAGCCAGCCTGTGGCCCCCGTGGGCAACCCCAATGTTCGCGCTATACCGACGGAACCAGGGGCAAGTGAGGCCGAGCAGAGCGAAGATGCTGACGACTGGGAAACGGAGCCAGTGCCGGGGGTGAGTCCCATCCCTCAGGAGCGGCCACCGGCTCGGGATGAGATTCCTCAGGGGTAAGGGGTAAGGGGACAGGAGACAGGGGACAGGGGACAGGGGACAGGAGACAGGAGGCAGGAGACAGGAGACAGGGGACGGCAGAAATGACTCATTGACTTCTGTTAGCGCAAACCTTTACGTGTAGAGACTTCTCCTCCTAAGAAACAAAACCTAATTGATGCCAAAAAATCCTGATTGTCGCCAAACTGGAAACAGTTTTGGTTCTTCCACTTTGTGCTCACCCCAGCGGGGTTAGTGGGAAGCTGCCTTCTGCCTTCCCCTACTAGTCCCCAGGAATGTGATTTGAAAACACGTATATCCGCTGGGTCTCTAAATTGCTGATCAGATCAGTCGGGGTGATGTGGTCAGGACTGGCCGGGGTAGTGCGATCAAAAATCTGGCGGTCTAAGCCCACCTGTAGCCGACTAAAGGGGTCATCGCCCCCGGCAGATACTAAAAAGGCCAGTTGATCAATGTCTGGCCAGGTGACCAGGTCATTGAGCATAGCCATCACTGCCTTGAGTTGGGGGTGGTCGGGCTGCTGATACCAATCCTCAGCGATCGCCCCCTGGGTATCCAGGCCCAGGTGCACAATCAAGTGGGGTTGGCTAAACAGGGCGGCGGCCACCCGTCGGGGTTCCTCTTGTAGCAGCAGTCCGTGATTGGCGGCCTGATGGCGGAGTTTCTCTAGCTTGGGATAGCGGGTTTCTACCGATAGGGGGCCGGATCGCCAGTGGATAGCCACCGTAGCCAGATAGGTTTGCACCATCAGGTGACCTAGCTTTTGGGCCTTGGTGGCCAGATAGCTGGAGTTATAGGTGGTGGCTTCAATAATCAGCGGCACCCGGTCCACCATCTCCAGGCCATAGCCTTTGATACCAGCAATTTTGCGAGGATTGTTGGTAATTAGGCAAAACTGTCGTACCCCAATGTCATTCAGAATTTGGGCGCCAATCCCATAGTTGCGCTGATCGACCGGTAACCCTAGCTTTTCATTCGCTTCTACGGTGTCTAGACCAGCATCCTGAAGGGAATAGGCTTTGAGTTTGTTAACCAGGCCAATGCCGCGTCCTTCCTGACGGAGGTAGACGACAACGCCCCGCCCAGCGGATTCAATCATCTTCAGGGCTGCCTGCAATTGCATGCGGCAGTCGCAACGCAGGGAACCAAAGGCATCGCCGGTCAGACATTCCGAATGGACCCGCACCATCACTGGGGCGTCGGCAAAGGTGGCCGGGTCTCCTTTGACCAGGGCAACGTGTTCAGAGTCATCCAGCAGGTTGTGGTAAGCGTAAATTTGAAACTGACCGAACTGGGTGGGCATGTCTGCCACGGCTTCCCGCTGCACAAAGCGCTCGTGCTGAAGTCGGTAGCTGATCAGATCGGCAATGCTGATCAGCTTTAGACCAAAATTTTTGGCATACTCGATCAACTCTGGCAGTCGAGCCATGGAGCCATCCGGATTCTGAATTTCACAGATCACTCCGGCCGGGTACAGCCCGGCCAGTCGGGCCAGGTCTACCCCAGCCTCGGTGTGGCCCGCTCGCTTCAGCACCCCCCCTTTTTTGGCCCGCAGCGGAAAGATGTGCCCCGGGCGACGGAGGTCACTGGGGCGGGCGTTGGGGTTCAAGGCCACTTGAATGGTGCGGGCCCGATCTTCAGCAGAAATACCGGTGGTTACCCCCCAGGAGACGGCGGCGTCAATGCTGACGGTGAAGGCGGTTTGCTCATTTTCATCCTCAAAACTGTTATGGCTCACCATGAGGGGCAAATCTAGCTCGTCAAGGCGATCGCCGGTCATGGCTAAACAAATTAGACCTCGGGCTTCTACGGCCATAAAGTTAATGATGTCGGGGGTGGCAAACTGGGCCGCACAGATCACGTCCCCTTCGTTTTCTCGATTTTCGTCGTCAACCACCACAATGGCACGCCCGGCCGCTAAGTCTTGCAGGGCCGACTCAATGGTGTCAAATTGAAAGTCTGGCAGGGGCTGTGGTGCGGTGCGGTTGGGATCAGACATCCCCGATGCTGGATCAAACACAATCTTGGCTGGCCTTTGTACGGTATAGGTCCTCAATTGCGGGCCAAAGCGACAGTTGGCGCTTCTCCACGGGCCAAATAGGCTACTGGCGCTCAATTAAAGGGTTCGCTACGATTCTAGCGTTAATGCTGGGACCACCCTGGGATTGCCTCCGAAAAGCGCGATCGCCGCTTAAATTATTTTTCTGGCATTTTTCTGGATTAACCTCTGAATTAACAAATCTGACGCATCTCACTTCAAGATGTTGGTTTAGTATTACTATGCCTGCATTATCCAGCCGCCCATACATTAGGATCCAGATCCTAGTTTGCTAAACGTCAGTTGTTTACATTCAGTTGGTTACATAAGGAGATTAAGGAGACTTCCGAGGAATAATATCCCCGCTTTAAGTCAGCGATCGTAGCTACTGTAGGGCATTGCCCACCACTGGGGAAAATTTTCTAGAAGTCACTGAGTCCCTAGGGCACATCTATCCAGGTCGTTATCTTAGTCCAGGTCGTTTTCACCCTGTTTTAGAGCATGAGCGAGTTACCGGCGGAGAAAATTTCAGTAGGCATTGTTGGGGCGTCGGGCTATGGGGGGGTACAGTTGGTGCGCCTACTGACCCAGCACCCAGCGGTGGAGTTAACTTACCTGGGAGGCGATAGCAGTGCCGGCCAAGCCTATACAGACATCTATCCCCACTTGGCTGACCGGGTCAGCTTAACTGTAGAACCAGTGGACTTAGAGGTGATTGCCAGCCGCTGCCAGGTGGTGTTTTTATCCCTACCCAATGGGTTGGCCTGCACCATGGCCCCCACTCTGTTGGCCAAGGGCTGCAAAGTGCTAGATTTATCGGCGGATTACCGGTTTGAGAACCTGGGCACCTACCAGTCCTGGTATGGGGGCGATCGCCAGGATCAAGCGGTGGCGGCAGAAGCAGTTTATGGCTTGCCCGAACTGTTTCGCGATCGCATTCGCACCGCCCAGTTAATTGGTTGTCCTGGGTGCTATCCCACCGCCAGTTTGTTGGGCATTGCCCCGCTGCTCAAACAGGGGTTGGCTCAGCCTGAAACCCTGATTATTGACGCTAAATCGGGCACCTCTGGGGGCGGTCGAGTCGCCAAAACCCCAATGCTGCTGGCCGAGGCCAGTAATTCCCTGGGGGCCTATGGGGTGGCCCGCCATCGTCATACTCCAGAAATTGAGCAAATTTGCACCCATCTGGCCCGCCACGAGGTGACCGTTCAATTTACTCCCCACTTGATCCCAATGGTGCGGGGGATTTTAGCCACGATTTACGCCACCTTACGGGATCCTGGCCTGGTCCGAGATGATCTGCTGACCATTTATGGAGCCTTTTACCGGTCTTCCCCCTGGGTGACCGTACTGCCCAACGGCACCTACCCCCAGACTAAATGGGCCTGGGGCACCAACCGCTGCTACATCGGCCTGGAAACCGATCCTCGTACCGGTCGGATCATTGTGCTGTCCGCCATCGACAACCTAATGAAAGGCCAGGCATCCCAGGCGGTCCAGTGCTTTAATCTGATGATGGGGCTGGATGAATCTGTGGGGTTACCTAGTGTTACGTTTTATCCTTAGGGACTTTGCTGAGGGGGGAGGTAGTAGGTTGCAGGTATCAGGTTTTAGGAATAGTTGAATGTACTAGTGCAGCATCAAGTCTTGAGTTTAGGGTTAGCAGATGTAGAGATTTGGTGACATCAAAGTCTGAAATCCCCTCCTTTGGAGGGGTAGGGGTGGGTCAAGCAAGCCCGAAAAGACCCACCCCGCCCTTTCCTGCGGAACGCTTCGCGAACGGGCACCCCTCCGTGGGAGGGGATCATAAAGTCCTGATGTGTTTGAAGCAATCTACCTGAAGATCAGAGGCTTTTGTAAAGCGCTTACCCTAATTTTTAGGCTTGACAGACCACTAGCTGCTTTTCGTTCTTCGCCTCTTCGTTCTCCACTCTTTGGTCTTGAAAGCAAGCATGGGAACTCAATCTAAGGCAAAAACGCTATTTCTGTTGGTCTCCATGGTGGGCTGGTTGTTGGTGGGTGCGGCCCTGATGTATTTGTGTCCAGTGCTGCTGGACTGGTTCTGGCCTAGCGATCGCACCCACCTTTGGCTAAATAATCTATCTAAGGGAGGCTACAATCCACAGCTCGCTTGGGTCGGGGGAGGCGTCGCCCTGGTGCTGACTGTGACGGGGAACCTGGTGTGGTACCAGTGGTTTGAGGGCAATCAATAGGGTCAGTCTGGGCCACTGACGGCTGTCCCGTTAAGTACTCCGGGTGCTTGATTTCTTCTGCCTTGAGCACAATCAAATACTCATAAAACGCCTGGAGGGTACACCAGGCTAGACCGGCCCGGCCATCTCGCCAGGCTCCTAGCACTAGCATCATGTAGAGCCAGCGCACCAAGGGCCGGCAAGGAATACGCAGGGAAAGATCCTTCAAGGCTCGGCGTCGTTCAATTTCCGATCTACCCCATAGCAGCGATCGCCACTGAACCTGCCCTGTGGCCAACTGTCGTAGGGTTTCTTGGGCCTCGTCGGTGGAATAGCGGTTGTGTTTTTCAATCCAGCGACCAAGGCCTTTACTACAGGTGTAGTGGGGATAGGTCTCGTGCAAAAAGCCAGTGGTCCCCGTTACCACCTCCCGTTCGGCATGGCCGTAGTCGTCAAACCAGACCTGTCCCCGCTTCAGCAACCTCAACTGATACCGCGGAAACTGAGTGCTATGGCGAATCCAGGTGCCCAAAAACATGACTCGCTCGGCCACGTAGTAGCCAACGGCATCGGACCGGGTAATCGCTTGCCAGCACTCGGCAAACAGGGCTGGGGTCATGCGCTCGTCAGCCTCCAGGATGTAAGCCCAGTCGTATTTGCAGGGAACCTGTTGCAACATCCAGGTGCGCTGCTGACCATGGCTGCTGAAGGGGTGCTCTACAAACCGCACAGGATACTGGGTGGCGATCGCTTTAGTGCGATCGCCACTGCCAGAATCCACCACAATCACATCATCAGACAGCAAAGCTGATTCGATACAGGCGGCAATATCTCGCTCTTCGTTGTAGGTGAGAATGAAGATAGAGAACATAGAATTAAGCGATGCAGACTGTTACTGCCTTTAGGGAGAGCGGTAAACGTTAACCGTCGTCGTTAAGCACGGATTTAACCTGCTAGTTTGCACTGCATCCAATGTTGCGCCAAGGGTGTCCGCTGTAGCAGGACCTTGGGACAACCTTTATCAAGTACTCACATGGTGGGACCGCTACGTGAATCCATAACAAAAAAGGACTGCGTTAAGCAGCCCTTTAAGTCAGGAAACTAAATTAAGCCAACTAAAGCAAAAGGCTTCAGCCAAAGGTTTCCAGACCGACTTACCCCAAGGGCTAGTCAATCATATCTTTCAGCTTATCCTTAGCGTCTTCTTTGGCCTGGGTGAGTTCAGCTTCAGCCTGTTTAGCATTCCCCTCAGCTTTATCTTTGGGGTCGCCAGTCACTTCACCCATAGCCGCCTGAGCTTTACCTTCAACGTTCTTAGCAGTAGCTTTAGCCCGATCTTCGATAGACATAACGGTCGGTTCCTTGAATTACAGTCATTACACACACTGTAAAGGTCACGACCTCAGCACCCATCTACAGAGGGGAGGAGTCAAGGCTACGTCCAAATGGAGAGATCTTTTGATTCTGGCAACTAAGGACACTTCCCAGCAAGACCATCCCTGCTTTCACCAGTGATCGTAGGGTGGGTATTACCAGCACTGTCAAGGTGCCCTAGCGAAAGCAAGTATTTGCTAGCTGTTCTTACCTAAAGCGCTCTGCAAGCAGGTTACAGCTCACTCACAGGCTCACTAGGCCCGGCCGCTGCTTCTTCCCGCAGATAGCGATTTTTCTCGCTCACCAGCGGACTGGCCAGCATCAGCAAGGCAATTAAGTTAGGCGCGGCCATCAACCCATTCAGGGTGTCAGCAATATCCCAAATCAGGACCAGCCCCCCAATCGCCCCAATGAACAAAAAGGCTAAAAACAGCAGGCGGTAGATAAACACTACCCGGGGACCAAACACATACTCCCAGCTTTTTTCGCCGTAAAAGTTCCACGTCAACATGGTGGAATAGGCAAACAGCACAATACCAATGGTGACAATCCAGCCACCGAATCCAGGCAAGGCGGTGTCAAACGCCGAAGAAGCTAGTACAGCACCTGTTTCACCGGTTTCTAGACTACCCGTCACCAGAATCGCCAGAGCAGTCATCGTACAGACAATGATGGTGTCGATAAACACCTCCCACATCCCCCACATCCCCTGGCGGGCGGGGGTATTTCGGGCCTGGGCATGAACAATAGAGGCCGCCCCTAGGCCCGCTTCATTGGAGAAAATCCCCCGGGCAATCCCATAGCGCACGGCCATACCCACTGCAGCCCCTTGGAAACTACCCAAGGCTTCGCTGGGATTGAAGGCGTAGTAAAAAATCGAACCAATCGCCCCAGGTACCCGAGGCAGGTTAACCAACACAATCAGGGTAGCCCCAATGATATACAGGACCGCCATGGTCGGCACAATCTTTTCAGTAGTTTTGGCAATGCGGCTGATGCCCCCCAGGGTGACTAAACCAACCAGGACCAAAACAATAATTCCAGTCAAGACGGGGGGCATACCCAGGCGAGTCTCTAGCTCAGCTGCAACAGTATTGGCCTGTACCATGTTGCCAATGCCAAAAGCCGCCAACCCAGATAACAGGGCATAGAGGATCGCCAGCCAGCGCCAGTTCTGACCTAGCCCCTTCTCGATGTAATACATTACCCCACCGGAAACCTCTCCAGTTTGAGGATCGATCTCACGATAGCGGACCCCGAGGGCCGCTTCGCCAAACTTAGTGGCCATCCCCACCAGAGCTGACATCCACATCCAAAAAACAGCCCCAGGGCCCCCTAGAGCCATAGCCGTACTGACCCCGGCAATATTACCCACCCCAATGGTGCCAGCCATGGCTGAGGCAACCGCTTGGAAGGAGGTAATCGCGCCCGGTTCGTCACTGTATCGGCCTGAAAACAGTTGGCCAAAAGTCTGATTCCAAGCTGGAATCAAATGAGTAAATTGGAAAAACCGTAACCGAATCGTCAGATATAGTCCGGTGCCAATCAGAAGCACCATAAAGGGAGGACCCCAAACAACGCCATTGATAGCGCCATTAATGGTTTCAATGGTTTCTATCATCACTTCAAGGTTCTTGTGTTATTGCGGCCAGTTCTAGGAGGAGCAGCATGGGCCTTTTAATGGCCCTAGGAGCATGATCAGGCATCAGGCTGAAAGCAGCCTATATGGCCCAAATACTAAGGTCAACCCATGCTTAACTCAAGATCAGTTCCAGAACTGTAACAATTTGAACCTAATAGCCTATGATTGAACGATTGAACCTAATTACCGGGTCTGAGACAACCAATCATTGGCGAAGTCGCCCCGGTCGGGTAGGGAGGCACTGGTATAAACCGGTTGCTGAATCGCAAATGATTCGAGCTGAAAAGCCTGGTTACGGTAGAGCAGATAGTTACTCATCAGAAAGTACACTCCCATCATGGCCGCAGCGGAAGTGGCCACCAAGAAGCCAGCCAGCATCAAGGAAAATTCCTGACCTTTGACAGCTTGTTCCATCAAGCGCAAAGCCCAAGCCACAAGTGCAATAACAATAGCCAGGATGAGGAAAAGCATAAAACAGGAAATGCTGTAGACAGGTATAAATAGTTCAGATATCAAAGCCTTATGTTACACATCGTAACAGGCTTTAATAAAACTAACAGCCTTTCCATAGAAAGAATTCAGATCTTTAGATCTTCAGATTTCCTGAGATGCTGACGAGGACGGGGTGCCAGGGGACTAGAATTTAGGTCAACCGCACTGGAACCTGGTGGGCTTGCAGATAAGCTTTGACCTCAGCCACAGTCAGTTGGCCGTAGTGGAGCAGCGAGGCCAATAAGGCGGCTTCCGCCTGACCTTCAGTCAGGGCTTGGTGAATGTGCTGGCAGTTACCGGCTCCCCCCGAGGCAATCACGGGTACAGGCACCCGCTGGGCAATGGTCTGAGTCAGGGCTAGGTCGTAGCCAGCTTGAGTACCGTCAGCGTCCATGCTAGTAACCAGCAGCTCGCCAGCGCCCCGACGCACCATCTCTTCGGCCCAAGCGACGGCATCTAACCCGGTGTTATCACGCCCCCCGCGCACGTACACATCCCAACCAGCGGTCTCTGCCCCTGCTCGGCGACGCGCATCAATGGCCACAACGATACATTGTGACCCAAAGCGATCGCTGGCTTCGTTGACAAACTCCGGCCGCTTAACCGCCGCCGAGTTAATGCTGACCTTATCGGCTCCCGCCCTTAACAATTTTTTAATTGTTTCTAAGGATTGAATGCCACCCCCGACGGTAAGCGGAATAAATACCTGCTCGGCGGTTTGGTAAACCACGTCATAAATAATGTCGCGGTCTTCGTGGGTGGCGGTGATGTCGAGGAACACCAACTCATCGGCTCCGGCCTGGTTATAGGCCTGGGCCAACTCCACGGGGTCACCAGCATCTCGCAGGTCGACAAAATTAACCCCTTTGACCACCCGACCGGCTTTCACATCTAGGCAGGGAAGAATTCGTTTTGCCAACATTGCGGTTACCCAAACCTTAAAAATACGGTGCTATTACCTGGCCCACAGCGACTATCTGCCGAGGTAGCGCCCCATGGGCGTTGATTCAGGATTGCTCCCCGAGGGGAGACCCTGGCCTGGGCAATTATCTGCCACGGTAGATTTACCGCTTTACCATAGATCACTACGGGGCAAGACGCTGATAAACTGTGATCTGGTTTTATCGTTGGAATTGCAGTTGGAGCCCTTTGCAGTCATGGGTTTAGAGATCGGACAGAAAGTTAAAGTTGCCCGCCTGCGCGATCGCGTCTCCCCAGACGTGGCCGACCGCCTAGGTAAAAGTGGCATCGTCAGCCAGTTCAAGATGGTAGACGGTAGTGGCATTGGTGTGGTGGTTGAATTTGACGATAAATACGCCACCTGGTTTTTTGAAGACGAGCTTTCTCCGGCCCAGTGATTGTTAACGGGCCTGGCCCTAACGGTTTAAGACAAGGCGTGGTATGGCACAGATTCTGACGTTTTTAGGCAAAGGGGGCTGTGGCAGTACCACCCTGGCGATCGCCACAGCCAAGCAACTGGCTCAGGCGGGGCAGCGGGTGCTGCTGGTGATTCGAGATATCAGCCCTGGGCCTGCCGTGCTGTTAAACCAAGGCTTAACCCCTGAGCCTGCCCCCCTCGGCACTAACCTCTGGGCCTTACAGGTCCACACCACCCACCTTTTAGAGAAAAGTTGGGATGATCTGAAAGCCCTGGAAACTGAATACCTACGGACTCCCCTACTCAAGGCTGTGTACGGACAAGAGCTGGGTATTATGCCCGGCATGGACAGTGCCCTAGCCCTGAACCTGTTGCGGGAGTACGATGCCAGCGGCCAGTATGACGTGATTGTCTACGATGGCACCAGCGCCATTGATACCTTGCGCATGTTTGGCCTACCAGAGATTTTGGACTGGTATGTGCGCCGCTTTCGGGGGGTATTTCAGCAGTCGGATCTGGGGCGGGTGTTATCCCCCTTTATTCAGCCCGTGTCAGCGGCGGTGCTGGCGGTTGACTGGTCAGGGGATCTGCTCGATCAACCCACAGGGGAAGTGCGATCGCTGCTCGAGCAAGGCCGAGATGCGGTCAGTAATCCGGCCAGGGTCATGGCCTTTTTAGTCACCACCCCGGCAGCCGATGCGGTGGCCTCAGCCCGTTACTTTTGGGGCAGTGCCCAGCAGGTGGGATTAACCGTGGGGGGGGTGCTGGTCAACCATGGGGAGCTGGCCTCAGACCAAATCGAAGCCTTTGTACCCTTGCCCCACTTTCCCATGCCGTCCCAGCAAACCCAGGGATGGGAGGCCTTGATGGCGGCGATCCCAGATCCTCAGCCCTTGGTAAGTTCTGCCCCCCACGCTACGGTAGTTGATGTGGCGGCCAAAACCGTCAAGCTGTTCCTACCCAGTTTCGACAAAAGCCAAGTGAAGCTAACCCAGTACGGTCCAGAGGTGACCGTGGAAGCCGGTGATCAACGCCGCAATTTGTTATTGCCACCCGCCCTGCAAGGACGCGCGATCGCTGGCGCCAAATTCCAGGAACAATACCTGGTGATCTCATTTAATTAGTTGAGCATTGAGCTATGCCCTCCACAGGCCATCAAGCCCGGAGTGAGCACTAGCGTTTTGACCACGATATCTACTAGCGTTCACCATGGCAGAACCATCCACTCCCGCTGACAACGCTGTTACCCCTGCCCCTAACCCTGAGGACCAGGGGAGCAAGGCTCGCCAGCTGTTAGGCATGAAAGGGGCTAACCCTGGCGAAACATCCATCTGGAAAATTCGCTTGCAGTTGATGAAGCCGATCACCTGGATTCCCTTAATTTGGGGCGTCGTGTGTGGGGCGGCATCCTCCGGGCAGTTTCGCTGGAGTCTAGAATACGTCTTGATTTCTGCCGCCTGTATGTTGATGTCAGGGCCCCTACTGACCGGCTACACCCAAACCCTCAACGATTTTTACGATCGCGACATCGACGCCATCAACGAACCCTATCGCCCAATTCCCTCCGGGGCCATTTCCATTCCCCAGGTAACCACTCAAATTTTAGTATTACTGGGGGCTGGCATTGCTGTGGCCTACGGTCTAGACCAGTGGGCCGGGCACGACTTCCCCATGATTACGGTGCTGGCTATTGGGGGATCGCTGGTGTCCTATATTTACTCAGCACCGCCCCTAAAGTTGAAGCAGAACGGCTGGCTGGGTAACTATGCCCTGGGGGCAAGCTACATTGCGCTGCCCTGGTGGGCTGGCCATGCCCTGTTTGGCGACCTCAACTGGACCATCGTGATCCTCACCCTGCTCTATAGCTTGGCAGGGCTGGGCATTGCTGTGGTGAATGACTTTAAAAGCGTTGAGGGCGATCGCCAGATGGGCCTAAAGTCACTGCCGGTGATGTTTGGCGTCAGCACCGCCGCCTGGATTTGTGTCTTAATGATTGACCTTTTTCAAGGGGGCATGGCCGCCTACCTGATGGCGATTCAGCAAAATCTGTATGCCGTGCTGCTGATTTTGTTGATTATTCCGCAGATTACCTTCCAGGACATGTACTTTTTGCGGGACCCCCTAGGCAATGATGTGAAATACCAAGCTAGTGCTCAGCCCTTTCTGGTCCTGGGGATGTTAGTTACAGGACTGGCCCTAGGCCATGCGGGGATTTAGCCGTTACCCTTGATGAAATAGCAGAAACCCCATAAAGTGCTTGTTAGCCTTTTTGGTCCTTGGCGTTTGTCCAAAAGTCGCCCTCACTGTCTAAGGATTATGGTGAGAGCAGGAGGGCAGTAACGTCAGAGTAAAGTCATTGGGGTCTAGGGACCTCGATGTTTCACGGCGGTGGAGGATAGACATCGTGATCACTCGATTTTGGTTGAACTGGCTATCGCTACTGTCAGCTGAGCGTAAGCATCCCCATGATCATACGGATTTTGCCCGCACAGCCCCCATTCAGCGATCGCCCCAGCCCCCAGCCCAGCCCCAAACCATCCAGTCGCCGCCGCCCCGCTTCTATCGGCCGCTATTTCTGCGACCTCTATTCTGGCTAGTTCTATTGCTGGCAGCAGGGCTAGCAGGGGGCTCTACTCGGGCCTACCGCGTGTGGCAAGCCACCAACGAAGACCTGCCTGACACCTCCCAGGCTCTGACCTTCCAACGGGATGGTACCGTCACCATGGTGTCCGCCGATGGCGCCATCCTCCAGAAGCTAGGACCAGCATCTCGGGAAACCATTGCCTATGAAGATTTGCCTGACGAGCTGGTAGCGGCGTTTATCGCCGCCGAGGATCAGCGGTTCTACAATCATAACGGCATTGACTATCGAGGCATTGCCCGGGCAGCCCGAGCCAATCTGCTAAATCGTGACCTGGTGGAAGGTGCAAGCACCATCACCCAACAGTTGGCCAGAATTGTGTTTCTCGATCAAGAACGCAGCTTCCAACGCAAAATCAAAGAAGGATTACTGGCCCTAAAGCTTGAAGAAAACCTCAGTAAGCGGGACATCATTGAGCGCTACCTGAATTTGGTTTACCTGGGGTCTGGGGCCTATGGGGTCGCCGATGCCGCCTGGGTTTACTTTGGCAAGACCATTGACCAGCTGACTGTGGCCGAGTCGGCGATGATTGCGGGGATGGCCCCAGCCCCTAGCCTCTATTCGCCAGCGGTTAATCAAGAGGCAGCCCGATCGCAGCGCAACCGGGTGATTCGGCGCATGTTAGCGACCAGCGCCATTACCACAGCGGAAGCCGAAGAGGCCTTGGCCGCCGATGTGGAGGTGTCCCCAAACCAGCCAAAATACCTCTACAGTGAATTTCCATACTTCACTATCTACATTCAAAAGCAGTTAGAGCAGCTGTTACCCCCCGAACAACTAGAAGCCGGGGGGCTCACCGTCGAAACCACCTTGAATGTGTCCTGGCAGCGGAAGGCCGAAGCAACGATTGCTGAGGCCACAGAACGCTATGGTCGTTGGCAACGGGTTGAGCAAATGGCTCTAGTTGCCGTTGATCCCCGCAATGGCGAGATTAAGGCCATGGTTGGCGGCAATGACTTTAATGACAGCCAATTTAACCGGGTCACCCAGGCCCAGCGGCAACCTGGCTCTACCTTTAAATCGTTTGTGTATGCCACCGCGATCGCAGGGGGCCTTTCCCCTTACAAAAATTACACCGATGCCCGCTACGTGGTAGACGGATACGAGCCTGAAAACTATGGCAAAACCTTTAGCGGCGACATCGACATGCTGCGGGCCCTGCGCAATTCTGTCAACGTCGTCGCCGTAAAGCTGCTAGTGGATGTCGGCTTCGATCCGGTGATTCAAGTGGCCCAGCGCCTGGGCATTGAGTCGCCCTTACTACCAGCTTATTCCTTGGCCTTGGGCACCTCTGAGGTCAACCTTCTGGAGCTAACCAGTGCCTACGGCACCTTTGCCAACAAAGGGGTCCATCGGCAGCCCCATGGGATTCGTCGCGTTCTAGACGGGAACGGCGAGGTGATTTATGAAACCCCTAACGAATGGGAGCAGGCCATTGACCCAGATACAGCCGCAATCATGACCTGGATGCTACGAGGGGTGGTTGAAGGAGGTACGGGTGGTAATGCTAGCCTCGGGCGGCCCGTTGCCGGTAAAACCGGCACCTCTGAAAACTACCGAGATCTGTGGTTCATTGGCTACATTCCCCAGTTAGCCGCCGGGGTTTGGATGGGGAATGACGACAGCACGCCTACCCGAGGAGCCAGTTCGACCGCCGCTGCCATCTGGCGGATGTTTATGGCCCAGCTGACGGATGACATTCCCGTAGAGCAGTTTCCTGAGCTACCTCGCCTGGGCGGGCGTGAGGCCACTGTAGAGCTGCAACCGGTTAGACCCGGTCGAGTGGTGGCCGATGATAGTCCTGGCCAAACTGCCAGTTCTGGCTCATCGGCACCAAGCCCTACCGCTGCTAACGATTCCTCTGAATCATCCTCCTCTTCGGAGTCTTCTGAGTCCTCTGAATCACCCCGGACTTCGTCTGGTGGTAGCGGCTCAGGCTCTAGCGGTACCGGCAGCTCCTCTACCCGATCAAGGGGAACCAGCTCCGAGTCGTCCAATGGTTCTGGCTCCTCTGCCCCATCCGAACCTGCTGCTGCGCCGTCAACCCCGACCCCCCAACCGGCCCCAGCCCCTCAGCCTGCGGTCAACCAAGAGCCACCCCCGGTGGCCCCAGCACCGCCACCAGCCCCGGCACCGCCGCCGTTGGCCCCCCCAGCCCCCCTAGAGAGCCCGCCCCCCAGCAACGGGGGAGATTAGGACTGACTGGCAGAGATCTGGCCACGCTTAGGGGGGAGGTCTTGGGTATCGGGTAGCAGTATCGGATGTCAGGAAGAATGCCCCACTGCTACCGCAGGGTTTCCGCTCAAGGGCCGTCACTTTCTGTCATGATCAGTCCAACGTCAACACTGACGCACCGATGTTTCTTTGGAGATGAACGTCCTATGACTATGATTCTTGCCGCAGTAGGTGGTCTGCCATCTTCATTTGTGTTGGTTTACGTCGTCGGGTTTATTGCGGCAGTCACCATTGGCTCTATCGCTTGGTATAACTCGAAGCGTCCCGCTGGTTGGGAAGGCAAAGACAAGCCAGACTTTATTCCCTCGGTGAAAACAGACGACGACACCAGTGAAGACAATTAAGCGATCGCAGTGGTCTGAAGCCTTAAGTCCCCGGGCAAGGTAGTCTTGTCCGGCAGACATAGAACTGCCGTTGCTGAGGGTGTCAGATGTCGTTATCCCTCCTGGGATGGGCAGGGGTGGGTTACACAGGTATCAGGAATAGCTGGCCGATCGATGCCGTAGATCACTAGAACGCCGGTTCAGATCCCAGGGTTCTGTCCCTGAATGCCCCAAAAAACGTGGCCAATCAGCCCAAGAACCCTGGGATCTTGACATACTGTACCGATGCTCTAGGATCCCTATCAGTCGACAACCCTCAGGCGGCCTTGTTGAATGGCATCGAACACCTGCTGGGCCATACGTTTATCCTGGCTGCTGAGGGTTGGCTGGCTCAGCAACGCCTGCATTAGGTCCTGCTGCACCTGCCGGGTAATGCGGCGATCGGCAAAGATTTGATCGACGATGGTTTTCAGGGAAGAGGTGGTGGTAGCCATGGCACCGTTCAACTCGTGATGGGCTTTTTTCGTACTCTAACTATGGCGTAATTGCAGGGTCACCACTGTGATAGCCCTGTAGCAAAGCTGTGATAGGGATAATGGATACAATTGATTCGGATCAGGGATCCTGTTGATCCAGATCACGACAGATCTAGCGCCCCACTCGATCGGTAGTCACCCTCTTTTCTGGTGTGTCGGCCAGATCCGTGGCCGCAGGTTGGGGACGGGTGGCATGGCCCCAGGCTCTGACAGAATAGAGGCCCAACGCGAGCCAGATGCTACCAAAGGTAACGCCATGGGTAGGGGTGAAAGGTTCGCCATAGAGAAAGATGCCGAGCAGTAAGGCAATCGATGGCGCCAGATACTGAAAGAAACCCAGGCTGGCTAGGGATAGACGCTGGGCAGCGTTATTGAACCACAACAGGGGTAGCGAGGTGGTCACCCCTGCGCCCATAAACAACACAGTCATAGGAAAGGATTGGCCAAAGTGACCGTTCCCCGTTAATCCTAGATAGCTAACAAACAACAGGGTTAACGGGGTAATTAATAAAGTTTCAACCGTTAGGCCCACCAAGGGGGCTACTGGGACGACTTTTCGCACCAGACCGTAAACGGCAAAAGTAAGGGCTAGACCAAGGGCAATCCAGGGAACCTGGCCTAACTGCCAGATAAAGTAGCCCACACCCACAGCCGCTAGGGCGACGGCCAGTTGTTGCACCCGATGCAGTCGCTCTTGCAGAAAGACAAACCCCAGCACTACACTCACCAGGGGATTGATGTAGTAGCCCAGACTGGCTTCTACGACGCGATCGCTGTTGACTCCATAGATATACAGCCCCCAATTGAGGCTGAGCAAGCTAGCGGTCAGCAGTAGCGCCGCCACCGCCTGAGGGGACTGCAAAAGGGCCCGCAGTGCCGGTAGTCGTCGCTGCGCCAGCAAAATGGCACAAAGAAACACCGCTGACCAAATCATGCGATGGCTGAGCACCTCAATGGCGGGGATTGCCCCAAACCACTTCCAGTAAATGGGCAAGATGCCCCAAGCAGCATAGGCCAATACCGCGTACAGAGGGCCTAAATTAGCCTCGGAGATAAGGACAGACAGCTTTAAAGAAGACAAGACATTACCGAAGAGTGGGCCGATTTATTTTAAGCTGCACGACAGATTTGCCCTAGTTGGACCTTTAATCCCTAACATGCAAAATTTAGATGGATTGATTCAATGCATCGATCCATCGGGCCAGCCCGTGCGTCAAAATCAAGAAACCCGTAGACAACGAAACAAAACCTGTGGCAACGACCTCTTCCTCTGACCAGCCCACCCTGATGCTGGTGGATGGCCATTCTTTGGCTTTCCGCTCCTACTATGCTTTCGCTAAAAATGCTGAAGGGGGGTTGCGCACCTCCACCGGCACTCCCACCAGTGTCTGCTACGGCTTTCTCAAGTCGTTACTCGACATGATGGAGGTGGAAAAGCCCCAGTACGCCGCCGTCGCCTTTGACCTGGACCAGCCCACCTTTCGCCACACGGCAGACAAAACCTATAAAGATGGGCGCCCAGAGGCACCAGAGGGGTTCTTAGAGGATGTCCAAAATCTGAAACAGCTACTCACCGACTTTGGCCTCAACATCTATGTAGCCCCAGGCTATGAGGCCGATGACGTGATTGGCACCCTGGCCACTAAGGCGCTGGGAGAGGGGTTCCGGGTCAAAATTCTCAGCGGCGATCAGGACTTGTTTCAGTTGATTGATCCAGAGGAGCGCATCACGGTACTACACCTGGGTAATGCCTTTGCCAAAGGGGCCAAAAATGGCCTGGCCCAGGAATTTAAAATTGAGGATGTGAAGGCCAAGCTAGATATTTTTCCGGCTCAGGTGGTGGACTATAAAGCCCTATGCGGTGACTCCTCCGACAATATCCCTGGGGTGAAGGGGGTTGGGGCTAAAACTGCGGCCAAACTGCTGAACGAGTATGGCGATCTTGATGCCATCTATGGCGATATTGACCACATCAAGGGGGCCACCAAGAAAAAGCTAGAGGCGGGGCAAGAATCGGCCTACCACTCGCGGTTTATGGCCAAAATTGTCACCGATGTAGACTTCGATGTGGATCTAGCCACCTGCAAGCTTCAGGGGTTTGACCCAGATGTGGTGATTCCAGCCCTAAAAAAGCTGGAGTTCCAGAACTTTATTAACCGGCTTGGCAAGCTACAGGCGGCCTTTGGCGGGGCGCAGGCGGAGGAAACAGCGGCAAAGGCAAGCCGGGCGCTGGAAGCGAAGAGTGCAGGGGTAAAGGATGAGGGGGCCGATGTGGCCTTCTTTTCCCCAGAGGAAACTGACAGCGCCCAGGGGGTAGATGACGTCGTCATTCAGCCCCAGATTGTCACCACCGAGGCCCAACTCTACGAACTACTCGACAGTCTGTCAGCGCAACAGAATCCCGCCGCCCCCGTCGCCTGGGACACCGAGACCACCTCCCTGGAACCACGGGATGCCACCCTGGTGGGCATCGGCTGCTGCTGGGGCACCGGGCCCGACGAAATGGCCTATATTCCCCTGGGCCACAATCAAGGAGAGATGCTGCCTCTAGCCATGGTGCTAGAAGCGCTGCGCCCAGTGCTGGAAAGCGCAAAATTTCCCAAAGCCCTGCAAAATGCTAAGTACGACAGGCTAGTGCTCTTGAACCAGGGTATCCAGCTGCAAGGGGTAGTGTTTGACACCATGCTGGCCAGCTACGTGCTCAACCCAGAGGCCAGCCATAACCTGACCGATCTCAGCCTGCGCTACCTCAACCTGGTAGCCCAAAGCTATGAAGACCTGGTACCAAAGGGCCAGACTATCGCCGATGTGGACATCGCTGCCGCCGCCACCTACTGCGGAGCCGATGTGCACACCACCTATTTGCTGGTGCCTAAGCTGCGGGCCGAACTGGAACAGGTGCCCAACCTCCATGCCTTGTTTACCGACGTTGAGCTCCCCTTAGAACCGGTGCTAGCCGCCATGGAGCAACAGGGTATTCGGGTGGATGCTGACTACCTCGCCAACTTGTCCCAGCAGCTGGAAACGGACCTGGCCCGGATTCAGGAAACCGCCTACCAGGAGGCCGGAGAAACCTTTAATTTAGGGTCTCCCAAGCAGCTAAGCCAGCTGTTGTTTGAAACCCTGGGACTCGATAAGCGCAAGTCCCGCAGAAATAAATCGGGCGGTTATTCCACTGATGCGGCCACCCTAGAAAAGCTACAGGGGGATCACCCGGTGGTGGATTTGGTGGTAGAACATCGCACCCTATCCAAGCTGAAATCCACTTATGTGGATGCTCTGCCTACTCTAATTCGAGCCGATACCCAGCGGGTCCACACTGACTTTAACCAAGCGGTGACGGCCACTGGGCGGCTGTCGTCATCGAACCCTAACTTGCAGAATATTCCGATCCGCACCGCCTTCAGTCGTCAAATTCGAGCGGCATTTATTCCTGAGGCGGGCTGGCGGCTGGTGGCAGCGGACTATTCTCAAATTGAGCTGCGCATTCTCGCCCATCTCAGTGATGAGCCGGTGCTGGTAGAGGCTTATAACACAAATGACGATGTCCATGCCCTCACGGCCCGGCTGTTGTTTGAAAAAGAGGACATTAGCCCCGAGGAACGGCGCATGGGCAAGGTGATTAATTTTGGGGTGATTTACGGTATGGGGGCTTCCCGGTTTGCCCGGGAAGCCGGCGTTAGCCGCACCGAGGCCAAAACCTTTATCGATCGCTACTACGATCGCTACCCCAAGGTGTTTGAGTACCTGCAACAGATGCAACGCCAGGCGATCGCCCAGGGTTATGTGGAGACCATCCGGGGGCGGCGGCGCTATGTTAACTTTAGCGACAGCAAACTGCGATCGCTGCGAGGCACTGACCCCGCCAGCATTGATCTAGAAGCACTGCGTACCAATGGCTATGATGCCGGCTTACTCAGGGCAGCGGCCAATGCTCCCATCCAGGGCAGCAGCGCCGATATCATCAAGATTGCGATGATTCGCTTGCATCAGTTGCTGAAAAAGTATCAAGCCAATCTGCTGCTGCAAGTGCACGACGAGCTGGTGTTTGAAGTTCCCCCCGAGGAATGGGCAGCACTGGAACCCACGATCATCACCACCATGGAATCAGCCATGGACTTGAAGGTACCCCTCAGGGTTGAAGCCCACGCTGGCCCCAACTGGATGGAGGCTAAGTGAAGCTCACTCCTGTCCCTCCTCCGGGGGTATTTCAGGAGGATTCTGGGGCTCTGTGTCCAGCAAGTTCGCCTTTGACTGCTTCAGGGATTTCCACAACCGCTTAATTTCGTCATAGGCCTCCTGGGCCGACATTTTGCCGCCAGTTTCCAGATTGCACACAAAGGAAACCCGCTGAGCAAACTCCTGCAGGTTGGCGTTAAAGGCAAGCCGTTGGGGAGTAAATTCACCCCAGTACTTGCTGCGAGGAAATAGAAAGTCGTCCTTAGGGGATGGCTTTTGATCTGTCATAGGAATAGCCATGGAAAAGGGTTAACATATCGGGCTGGGAACCAGCATCGTCAGACTTGAGCGAACTAGCTAAGATAACACTCTAGAATGGCGCACCAATCATCACTGGTTAGATTCTCATTAGAATAAACTGGTTTTTGCCTCAGAGTATCCCAACTAAAAAAACATCCATTTCTAGGACGCGAACTCATTCCGTTGGGTCGGTCGCAGCAAGACACCATGTCCGCACAGGCGGGAGTGCGTGATGGGGTAACTGCTCTAGCAGGTACTTTATCTTGAGGCGCATCCCTAAGCACGACCTGCCATCAAAAGGCCTTGAATATGAGTTACCGCCTCGCTGGCAGTGTCTATTTTCAGCATAGGCGATGGGGTCAACGTTTGCCAAAAAGCCACAGCGGCGGCATCCATTTCCATTAGGATCACTGGCTTCTGGGTTTTGATGGCCAAGGCAATTTCTGATGCCGTCCCTGGCCCTAGGCCACAGGCCACAACCACGCGGCTGGACAAAACATTAATCAGATTCCGCCCCTGGCCCAGACCTGTCATGATGGGAATGTCGACGGCTGGGGATAGATCCACCGGGCCTGCGCTGGGCAAAATACCAATGGTGAGTCCGCCCCCGGCTTTCGCCCCCTGACTGGCGGCAGCCATCACCCCAGCATTGCGCCCCCCAGTCAGGAGCACCCATCCCACCTGGGCAATCCCCTGCCCTAGGGCATAGGCCGTAGCGGTTTGTTGCGGTGTAGCCTGTTCTCCAGGTCCCATGACCCCAATCACCACTTTGGACATGAGCGATATCCTCCTAAGCCGCAAGAAAACTTGACGATCTCCCCCCTGCCAACTGGCAAGGCTGTCGTTTAGATTAAACTAACCCATAGAGAAAATTAGGGCCCTGTCGCCCTGACTGCATACATGATTCCACGGTTCTCTGTCGTCGCTCGGTTGAAAATTTTCGGTTCCCAACGCCTGGGCCTAGGGCTAGTCACCGCCATGGCGGTGACAGGGGCTTTGGTGATGGGGGGGACTGGTTTAGGCACATCAGTCTTGGCTGCAGAAACAGTGACAATTCGCCTGGGCCGGTTTTCCCAAACCATTGCCTTGGCCGATCTAGAGACCTTTGTGGCCACAGGGGAGGTGCCGCCGTCTTTAGGGTTATATCGTCCAGTGCTGACCCCTAGTGTGCGCCAGGCCCTAGGAGACCAGATTTCTCTAGATCCCGACGTCAGCCAGGTGATCTTAGATGAAATTCTGACCACCCCTGGCGGTAGCCAACTTCTGGAAACCCTGGAGGCGGTGGCCCCTAATTTGACCCCTGCAGATCTAAAAGCCACCATTGATGAAGCCTCGAAATCCCCGGAGGGACTGACCTTATTAGGGCTGTTGCGGGTGATTCCCCAAGACACGCTGGAAATTAATTTGGGGACATTAATTTCCCTTGGTTCCCAGTTTCGGTTGGCCCAAATGGAGAGCGAGGCCCTCAGTCGAGTCCTGCGCAAAGACTTGTCGGACACCCCCGTGGATATCACCCCCCTGGAGGATATGGATCCATTTTCTGAAGGGGAATCCCAGGTGGAGCGATGGGAATTGCTATTGCGCGATCGCCAACGCGATCGCCAGATCCCTGTCGATGTCTATTGGAGTCGGGATACCCAAGGTCCCCTGGTGGTGATTTCCCATGGCTTTGGGGCCGATCGCCGCTTTTTTGCCTACTTAGCTCAGCATTTGGCCTCCCACGGGCTAACGGTAGTGGCAGTGGAGCACCCAGGCAGTAACGTCGCGGCTCTGATGTCCTTACCCGTGGTCGATCCCCCCGAAGAGGACAAGCTTAGCCGCATTTTGCCAGCCACTGAATTTCTAGATCGGCCTCGCGACATTAGCTTTGTGCTTGATCGCCTAGAGAAACTAAATCTGTATTCCTACACCCTCCGGGGCCGCTTAGATACCGATCAGGTTACCCTGATTGGTCATTCCCTGGGCGGATATACCGGTCTGGCCCTGGCGGGGGCGGCCCTGGACTTGCGATCGCTGCAATCGTTTTGCCCCGATCTCAGCCCCGTTAGTTTTTCCCCAGCTGACTGGTTGCAATGTGCAGCGTTAGATCTGCCAGTGAAATATGCCAATCTCAAAGACAACCGGATTAGCCAGCTGATTGTCACCAACCCGCTTACGGGTCTGCTATTTGGGGAAGCGGGCCTGAGCCGGGTGCAGGTCCCCACCCTGATGGTAGCCAGCACCCATGATAGTGTTACCCCCATGGCTAAGCAGCAGTTGGGGCCATTTATGCAGCTGTCCGGGCCCAAGTATCTGATGACGGTACTTGGCGGATCTCACCTCAGTGTGGGCGATCCCGATAACCTCAATGCGGATCTACATCGGATCCCCTTTATGCCAGAGGTGCCTGACAGTTCCACAGCGGCAATGCGTCAGTTTTTCCAGGGCATTAGTCTGAGCTTCATCATGCAGCAAACTGACGATGCTGATGCCTACGCCCCGATGTTGAGTGCTGACTATGCCCAACTCTTCTCTACAGACGACCTCTCATTACGCCTCAGCCAGGATTTACCGGCCCGGCTCAGCCATTGGCCCCGTTTGCGACAGGGGGCGTTTTACCATCAAGAAACGCTGATGGCCTACGGCTCCTCACTACTGCATCTAGAAGCCATGGCCGTGCAAGACCATTTCCAGACACTGCAACGACAGATGCTGGCTTATCTCAGAACCAGCCCCCCATCATTAACAGCCATTTACCGGCCCCGCCGCTTTTTCTCACCTCACCTCCAGGCGCAACGCCATGGCTCTAACCGAGCCACCCCTTAGGAAACCGAGCCACCCCTTAGGAATTGCTGACATAGCCATCAGGCAAAGTAGTGCCCTGCAGGTTCGCGTGGCGGAGGTTAGTGTAGTCAAGCTTGGCATTGATCATGACGGCGTTGGTCAGGTTAGCACCGCTTAAGTTTGACCAACTAAGTCGGGTCCGGTAAAGGGTCGCCCCTTGGAGATTGGCCCCCCGCAGAGAACTCCAACTGAGATTAGTGCCTCGCAAATTCGATCGAGACAGGTCGACATTGACTAAGTTAGTGCTGGTCATTTTGGCCCGACTTAAATCAGTATCTTGCAGATTCGCCCCCTCCAGGCTAGCCCCGCTCAGAAAAGCCCCCACCAGGCTGGCCCCCTGTAAGTTAGTGCCATTCATCAAGGCGCTGGTGAGGTTGGCATGGTCCAGATTGGCCTGTTGCAGATCAGTCCCCATCAGTTTGGCCCGACTCAAGCTGGCTTCCGTCAGGGTAGCTTGGTAGAGAGAGGCCTGGTCCAAGGTGGCTTCGTTCAAGTTAGCGTTGTCTAAATTGACTTGACTCAGGTTTGCCCGAATCAACAGAGCACTACGCAAGCCAGCTTCGGTCAGATCGGCCTCTCGTAAATCGGCCTCGGTCAGATCAGCACCGATTAAGTTAACTAACAGTAGATTGGCTCGGTGGAGGCAAACAGAGGCCATTTGTGCTTCTCGGAAATTGACTCCCACCAAGGTGGCCCCAGTGAAGTTGGTGTGCTGGAAATAGGACTGACGAAAATTAGCGCCACTCAAATCTTGGTGGGCTAAATCAGCACCAATTAACTGCACCCCCCGAAAGTCACGCTCGCCAGCCTGGTAACTTTCGAGCAGGGCATCGGCCGTGATTTCCTGGGGTGGTTCAGGGGAGCGTAGGTGATTGAACGATGAGGTTTCCAATGACGGGTCTCAAATGCAACAATTTTCAGGACAGAAATGGTCCGACGGGACCGATTTAGAGTTACCTTGCTCACAAATTGCTTGGGCAAGGGAGAGCAGGCAAGGAATGACCAAAGTTATCAGCATGTCAAGCATATGCCCCCTGCACCCAGACCAGTGACCGGAGATGATAACGACACCGCTGCTGAAGCGTGCCATTCACCCCAAATTTTAGTCCTTAGTGGCCGGTCAGGTCGTTAGCCATTTGGCTAATTTGACCAGATGAGTTTAATTTCAAGGATGAGGGCAGATGCCTGTATATTTAGGTAGAAAGCTCGTCGGCTAAGGATATTTATTATACCGAGTATTTGCTGATAACCCTAGCCTCGCTGACCAGAACATCAGGATCTGTATGGGTGCGTCAGTAGCGTAGGCCAGTAGCGGTAGGATAGTAACAGTAAAGTAGGTCTAGTTGTACTGATCACGAAGATGCTGGAGCGTTGAGCTAAGCCTAATCCGGGTCTAGGCTAGCCATTGCAGGCGACTTTAGACTGGTTCGATGGCTAACGGCAACCCATCCCCCTACCCTGTGAGAACAAATTGCCTATGCTTCGTCACCTAAAGCTATTGGTGCGCCGTCGTCTCACCTGGCTGCTGCTATTGTTGGCTGTGTGGCTACTGTGCAGTGGGCAGGCTCAGGCTGGTGTCTTGGGCGATGACCTCAAGGGGCCGGTCTTTGACTATCGCATCCAGCATGTCCCCAGTGGGCAGGCTCTTCCCTCCCTGGCTCCGGCCCAAGGGGATTTGGTCTATCCAGACTGGTTTCAGGGCACTTGGCAACTGACCAGTACCCTGGTGGAGTTAACTGCTCCCCTGGCGCCAGCACTGACTACCCCCGGTTTCGAGGGCAATCAGACTTGGCTGCATCAGCCGGTTACCTGTGTGGTACGGTTCCTGTCAGTTCCTAAAGTGAGCCGGGGGATCGTACCTTTGGTGCAGGGCCAGTCTCAGGTTATCAGCGATCGCGCCTTTAATGGGCTAAACCTAGCCCGAGCCTACCTCAGCGATGGAGCGGTTAAAGCAGTCAAGGTGGATCCCAGTAACCCTAACCGCCAGGTCACCTTGCTAGACCACGGGCGACAATTAACCTCGACAGTCACGGCCCGTGGTACTGAAACCCCCTCCCCTGAACGCTTTGTTACCACTGAGCGGTTTCAGCAAGTGTTTAGCGGCACTGCCATCCCTTACCTAAATCAGGTGGATATCATTACCGACTACAGCCAAACCCCAGCGGGAATCGTTGCTGACCAAGTGACCGCTGTCTATCTGTCTCCCCAAGATCCCGAGTTCTTTAAGGCTCTAGACCAGCCCGTTGCTCTATATCACTATCGACTTACCTTGACCAAAGTGGACTCTCCTCCTAAAGAGGCAGCAACTAGCTGGCTGGGGTAGAGGCGGCCCTGTTTACCCAGGGTGGTAACCAGGGTGTACAGCACATACAGAAAGCCCAGCCCGTAGCATAGACCTCGGATCATCACTTTGCCTGTATGGCGATCTTTGTTACAGGGGGGATGCCCGAGCACATGGCAGGTAAACAATCTCCAAAACAGCTGGCGATTTTGACGGCAGGTTAAATTTTTCAGGCCCAAGAGAAAGTGATTGTGGTAGAAATCGAGCTGATAGCGCAGGGTCTGAGTAGCAATATGGTGGCAACCGCCGGTTGTTTCCCCCCGATGGAGTAAGTAGGCCTGGGGGTTGTACCAGACGAGGTAGCCGGTCTGGCGCAACCGCAGACACAGGTCTGATTCTTCTCGCACCGCCGTGCCGTAGAAGCGCTCGTCAAACCGGAGCCCATACTGGTTAAACACCTGCCGCCGAAACGACATATTGCAGCCCCGTGCTGTCAGCACCGCCTGGGGCTGGGTAGGCCGTACCAGGTCCAAATGATACCAGGCAACGCCAGGGTCCATCGCTTCTGGGGGGAGGTAATCAATGGTCAGGTCTGGGGCCTCGGCCAGCTTACTGGGATCATGAACCCGACCGGCCACCGCCCCCACCTGAGGCTGCTGCAAAAAGCTACGGGCATGGGCATATAGATACCCGGCAGGCAACACCACATCATCGTCGATAAACAGCACAATCTCCCCAGTAGATTGCTCGATCCCCAGGTTGCGGGCGGCGGGTAGACTGGCCCAAGGCACCTGATACCAGGTAATTTGTCCAGTTTGGGCCCAGTGCATCAGCTGTTGCTGGGTAGAGGCTTGGTGGACCGGAGTCTGATCGACCACAATCACCTCATAGGCCGGGTAATCCTGAGCTAGCAGGCTGGCTAAGGTGTCGCACAGCACCGCCTCCCGCCGGTAAGTGGGAATGATCACCGTAAGGGTGGGCCAGGGGAGGGAATCCATACACCGGAGGACATAGGGCTGCTTTTAGCATAGCGGGATCATCTGGCGGCGATGGTCAAAAACCGGCTCCTCGAGGCGATCGCCTTAGGCCTGTCAATCGCTGGGCTAGAATTGAGCCATCAGTTGTTTTGGTCCGGTCGGATTATGGCGCGTTTTCTTCGCTGGTCTTGGTTAGGCATGTCGATCACCGCAGTCCTGGTACTGGCTGGCGGAGAGTCCGGGGTATCGCCGTTAGTGCCACCTCAGGCCCAGGCCCAGGACACCATCACCTTGCGATCGGACGTCCAGGAGGCCAATACGATTACAGGGGTGATTACCGCCCGGGGGAATGTGCAAATTGACTATCCGGCGGAGCAAATTCGGGCCACCTCAGCCCAGGCAGAGTATTACAGCAATGAACAGCGCATTGTACTCAGTGGCAATGTGTTGATTGACCAGCGGGGCAGTACCGTACGGGCCGAGGTGGTGACCTACCTAATCGAAGAAGGGCAGTTTGTGGCGGTGCCTAGCCCCAATAACCAGGTGGAGTCAGTCTATGTGTTGCCAGAATCTCAGGCAGCCCCCAATGGCAATGGGGCCGCTTCGAGTCCACCGGCCCAGCCATCTTCTTCTCGCCCACCAGTCCTGCTAGATGTCAGCCCAATTGAGCCAGCCGATCCTAGCTGATGGGGGGCAAATCCCCCAGGGTAGCGTTTTAAAGTTGGCTAGGGGATAGTTGAAAGCTGTGTGCCGGTTATCGGAATGGGTACCTGTACTACCTAGATAGGGAAGAGCCTTTGATACAATTTTTTAGGTTTGGCATTGTGTCGTCGCCCAGGCAAACCTTTGAAAATCGTTCTTGACAATGTTCAAAAAACCTATGGCAAGCGCCAGGTGGTTAACCGGGTCAGCCTTTCCGTTGCCCAAGGAGAAATTGTGGGGCTGCTGGGGCCTAATGGGGCTGGAAAAACCACAACGTTTTACATGGCTACAGGCCTAGAGCGTCCCGATGGTGGCCGAGTGTGCCTCGATCAAATTGATATTACTGATCTACCCATGCACCAGCGAGCTCGTTTGGGGATTGGCTATCTGGCCCAGGAACCCAGCATTTTTCGCAACCTGTCTGTGGTTGACAATATTTTGCTAGTGATGCAGCAAACCCGAGTCGCCCCTGAAGAATATGGTGATCGCCTCCAAGACCTACTCAAAGAGTTTCGCCTTGAAAAGGTGGCTAACACCCTAGGCATTCAAGTGTCTGGGGGCGAGCGGCGGCGCACCGAGCTAGCCCGGTCCCTGGCCTCTGGCCCAGAGGGGCCTCGGTTTCTGTTTTTAGATGAGCCGTTTGCTGGGGTCGATCCGATTGCGGTAGCTGAAATTCAAGAGATTATTGCTCAACTGCGCGATCGCGATATGGGCATCTTAATTACCGATCACAATGTGCGGGAAACCCTGCGAATTATCGATCGGGCTTACATCATGAACGACGGTCAAATTCTAGCGTCAGGCAGCGCTGATGATCTCTATAACAATCCCCTAGTGCGCGAGCACTATCTCGGCAAAGACTTCGCCCTTTAACCCGACTCCCAATGGGTAACGACTGAACGATTCAGGTCACTTTCAGCCCTCAGGACAACAGTTCTTTCCCTCCGATTGTTTCTCAGATCCTATCCATGGCTCAAGCATCTTCTCCATCTCAACTATCCTTTCCCCGACCCCGCCAAAGTCGGACTGTGATTTCTGTGATGGATCGCTACATCGCCAAAGAGCTTTCCCTACCATTTATGTTCGGCGTCGGGGCCTTTTCCTCCATTGGTATTTCCATCGGCGCTTTGTTTGAGTTGATCCGGCGCATCACCGAGTCAGGGCTATCCATTACCCTGGCCATCCAAATTTTCATGCTCAAGCTGCCAGAATTCATTGTGTTGGCCTTTCCAATGGCTACCCTACTGGCGACGATGATGACCTATAGCCGATTTTCCAGCGATAGCGAGCTGATTGCCCTGCGAGGGGTGGGCGTCAGTATTCGACGGATTATTGCCCCAGCGGTGGTGCTTAGTTTGCTGGTCACCGGCATGACCTTTGTGTTCAATGAGCTGATTACTCCTGCCGCCAACTATCGAGCCGCCATCACCCTAGAGCGAGCCTTAAATTCCGAACGCCCCCCCTTTCAAGAGCGCAACATTTTTTACCAAGAATTTCAACCGGCCAGGGATGACCCCGCCGCCCAGGAACTGAAGCGGCAATTCTACGCCCGCCGCTTTGACGGCGATACCATGTACGGGTTGACCATTCTCGACTTTTCCCAGGAGGGCCTCAGCCAGGTCGTCAGCGCTGATTCAGCCACTTGGGACTTTAGTCAAAACACCTGGAACTTTTACGATGGCACGATTTATGCCGTTGCCCCGGACGGCTCATTCCGCAACATCATCACCTTTGAAAATCAAAAGCTGCAACTGCCCCGCACGCCCCTAGACCTGGCCGGTCGCACCAAAAACGATACTGAAATGAATATTGCCGAAGCCTCTCAACAACTAGACCTGGTGCGCCAGGGGGGCGACGAAGCCTTAATTCGCCGCTGGCAGATTCGGATTCAGCAAAAATATGCCCTTCCCTTTGTCTGCGTCGTGTTTGGCCTGGTAGGGTCCTCGATTGGGGTACTGCCCCAGCGCACCAGCCGGGCCACCAGCTTTGGCATTAGTATCGTGATTATTTTTGGCTATTACCTGTTGTCATTCATTACGAACGCCATGGGAGAAGTCGGGATTCTCTCTCCATTTATGGCCGCTTGGCTGCCTACCTTACTGGGGCTGGCCATTGGGCTGTATTTACTGATCAAAGCTTCTAACTAAACCAGAGCCAAGTCTGGACTTGGTATAAATCAACCCGGGGTTGGAATAGGCATTCCCCTCCTGGGAGGGGTGCTCGGAGGGCGGGGTGGGTTCCTTCGGGCTTGAGTGGACCCACCCCTACTTACTTCGACAAGCTCAGGCTACCTCCCCCGATACCCCAGCGGTGCATTGCGGCTAACCAAAGCGACTAGAACGCTGGTACAGATCCCAGGGTTCTGCCTTGAGACGCCCTAAAGTTCATGGTCAATCAGCCTGAGAACCCTGGGATCTTGCCATACTGTACCGATGCTCTAGGACGTTCCCGGATGTCCCTGTAGCCGCATAGGCAGAGCCGCGCCCTTGGCGCTATGCACCCTACGGTCGGCCTTTTGGGAATCGGGGTTGTGTGACTCGAATTTGGTATGAACCGGGTATAAGCCTTAAAAAAAGCCATCCTGCTCAATTTCTTCGATCACCTGTAGCCCACGGGTATCCCCTACTTTGAGGATGGCAGAGCGGGCATCTTCCCGTACCCCCAGGTCCTTATCTTCGGCAAAGGTTTCAATCAGAGCATCGATAGCCGTGTGGTACACCACATTAGACGGTAACTCGCGGCAAAGCTGGCCAATGGCCCAGGCGCAGTTGCTGCGCACCGCCGACACACTGTCTTGGCGCATAGCTTCAATCAGCGGCGGGATAGCGGCAATCACCGGCTCATACCCCACCTGGGCCATTTGCGCTAAAGCACTGGCCGCCCAAAGACGCACTGCTGGAATGTCTGTTTTAAGGGCATCAATCAAAGGAAAGAGGGCGCGACCATCGTGGGAGTTACCCAAGGCCCAGACGAGACCTTTGCGCACGTAGCCATTCCAGTCAGCGGCCAGTTGCGTAATCAGGGAATCAACCGCCGATGGGTCGGGGTTACGACCCAGGGCATAGGCGGCGCTCACCCGCACTAGGGGGCATGTATCTTGCAATAGCCGCACCAAAGCTGGAATGGCACGACCATCTTCCACCTCGCAAAAGGCACGGGCCGCCAACATCCGCTGCTGGGGGTCTGTGGCATCCAACAATGGCAGCATCACCTCAGGATCGTACGGGGGGGCACTGTTTTCTTCAGGCGGCCCCAGGGCATCAAGAGGGTCAGCAAACTCAAGGTCTGGATTCAGGGTAGTTAAGTCGTCATCATACATATGGCCACTTTATCCGGTTCCGAGGCACTTTGATCCGGTAGCCCAGTCTGATGTTAACTTTCGTTAAGCCAGCCCTATGTTGAGCTTGGTGTTTGCGGCGGCTACCCAGGTTTGAAGGTGATACCCCCCTTGGCAGAGTCCTCAATTCGATTGGGGGTTACTGATTCAGATTGTAGGATGAGTTGCATTGACAGGGCAGACTTTAGCCCGCCGAACCCAACCTCCGTCTCCCGTCCCCTATGTCCCACCGACATTCGGAAGAATATCCTTAGATATACTCCGGCTAAGCTTTTAGGCGTTAGGATCAAAATCAATGAATGTATGCATTGTCTGCACGGGGCAGAATCTATGCTTGCACTACTCTATGCTTGCACTACACAGAGGCAATTTTTATGGCATCTCAAGAGCAAGTTCGAGACTTTCTAGCCCATTGGTTTCAGTTGGGCAAGCCCATCGTACTGGCTGAGAATAGAGGAGAGCATTTACCCAGCCCGATCTACCACCAGGGGACGTACAGCCAGTCCTTTGAAGATTGCTGGCACAACGTTATGGTAACCAGTGGTCAGGGCTGTTATCTCAAGGGGACAACCCAGAGCGTGGCTGATATGCTCTCTCCGGCCTGGGTGGTTACCTCCTGTGCCCGCTGTGATATGCCTTTAGCCATTCCAGAACTAGGGATAGCAAAATCTCCCTGCCCCTGTGATGATTTAAGCAGTTGGCCGAATTATGATGTGCCGGTGCCGCGCACGGCAGTAGACAGCGATCGCCGTCTCAGCGATATTCAGCGTCGGGTGAATATCGCCTCTGGTTTTGACTCGGTGCCATCCAGAGGCCCCTATGAGGCAGAAGAAACCAGGGTCTTTTCCGCCTGGCGGGCCAGATCATAAACCATGAAATCGTAGGCCATGGTGGTGCTAGGGAAAATAGCCTGCGCCTCAGCCAGTAGATCCCCCAGTTGAATATCATTGCCAGGGGCGTAGCGGGGGCTGAAGTGAGTCATGATCAGATGTTTGACTTGAGCCGCCAACGCCACCTGCGCCGCCATTGTGGACGTGGAATGCAGCCGTTGGTAAGCTAACTCGGCATCCCGGTGGGAGAAGGTGGCTTCGTGGATTAACACGTCGGCCTCTGCGGCCAGTGCAACGGCGCGATCGCAATAGATAGTATCAGTGCAGTACACCAGCTTACGCCCCACCAGGTCTGGCCCACACAGGTCAGCCCCATTGATACTGCGGCCATCGGGCAGGGTGACCCGCAAGCCCTGCTTCAGTTGGCCATAGATGGGACCCGGCGGAATCCCCAGGGCCTTGGCTCGTTTCACGTCAAATCGGCCAGGGCGATCGCGCTCTTCCACTCGGTAACCATAGGCCGGCACTCGATGTTCTAAGCGATCGCACACCACCCGAAACTGCTCATCCTCAAACACCAGCCCTGGTTCCACCGGATGGATCTTAATCGGTAGCGAAAAGTGGGTTTGGGAATAGCGGCGACAGGCCTGAAGGTAATCATTCAGGGGTTTGGGACCATAGATATCAATCCGCTGTTGGCGGTTGCCTGCTAAGCCACAGCTGGCCAATAGTCCCATCAGCCCAAAAATGTGATCCCCATGCATATGGGTAATAAAAATGCGCCGAATCTGGCTAGACTTAACGTCGCTACGCAAAAATTGGTGTTGGGTGCCCTCGCCACAGTCAAATAGCCATACCTCAGCTCTCTGAGGTAACCGTAGGGCGATACTAGACACATTGCGCGATCGGGTAGGAACCCCGGAACTGGTACCCAAAAACGTGATTTGCAAGAAACTGGCCTCTACCAACTCTCCTATCTTGGCATGGGCCGCCACAATTGGTGGAATCACAGCAGGGTAGCATCACCTAGGCCATAGGCTAGACCAAGGCCAGCCGCCACTGAGATCAGTCAACTGCAAGAGGATTACCAAGTATGAGGGCTGTCATTCACACTTTAGGGGCAGGGGTTGTGGGATTAGGGGCTTTAGGCGTCATCCCCGCCGCCCAGGCCGAGCCGCCGGGGGTATACTATGCCTGGCAAAGCCTGAGCGGTGATGTAGATCAATGCATCAGTCGAGCCAGCCAGGCTTTAAATAGTCAGGACCTGGCCCTGACCCAAGCTGACGATAATAGCATTGCCGGACAGTCTGACCAGGTAACAGCCGTGTTTGTGTGCCTGCAGAATCCCAGTAACACCACGGTGATGATGATTGTCTCTAGCCAAGACGCAGTCCAGGCGGTGGCTGTACGAGAAGCCTTAAAAGCAGCGTTCTAAGGGTATGCGGGTCATTGCTTACCAATATTGTGAAGACGCTTCTAGCCCGCCAGGGTCTAATCCGTGGCCGGGATCTATTCAACGTCAGGGGCAGATGTGGCCCATTGCCCAGGTGTATACCGATGTCGCTCTACCCACCTCCCCTGACTATCGACCCCAGTTGGCGCAATTGCTGGCGGATAATCAAATCACCCCGGCTCAGGTGGTGCTGGTGGCGGATCTCAGCCAGCTCGGCGAGAGCCTGAACAAGATCAAAGCCTGCCTCAGTATCCTAGAAGCCGCCGGTACTCAAGTGGTGTGCTTAGCTGGGAGCGAGGCAGAAGCTAGCCTAGAGGGGGTTACGGCATTGCCCCCCGGTGTGGAGCTGGGTCATCAGGTGGCGCAGCAGCAGCACCGTCGTCGGCTACGGGCTGGCCATGCCCAGAATCGGCTCAACGCGCTTCCCCCGCCTGGTAAAGCCCCCTACGGCTACCGCCGTGGCCAAGAGCGTTACCTGATCGATCGTAGTGCGGCCCCTGTGGTCACAGCTTTTGTCAATGAATTCCTCTTGTACGGATCCCTACGGGCAGCGGTACGTTTTGTGGAAAGCCGATTTGGCAAACGCATCTCAGTTTCAACGGGGCGTCGCTGGTTGACCCACCCGGTGTACCGAGGGGACTTGCAGTACCACGACGGTCAAGTGCTACGCAACACTCACGCCGCACTGATCAGCCGTGAAGAAGCTGCCCAAATCGATCGCCTGCTACGCCGCAACAGTCAACTTCCCCCTCGCACCGCTGGAGCCCCTCGCTCGTTAGCGGGGTTAGTCACCTGTCAGGAATGTGGCTGCTCCCTGGCTGTGTCAACTACCACCAACCGCCAGACCCGTCACCGCTATCTGTATTTGCGGCCCAGGGCCTGCGGGCGGCAACAGCCCTGCCCGGCGATTCCCTACGATCGCGCCTTAGATCACATCATCAGCCAAATTTGCCAAGACTTACCTCGGGCTGTGGCCCAGCGGTTTGCCAGTGGCCCAGAGCAACTCCCCCCCGCCGGAACGGGCCTGCAGGCGCAAATTCAGCAGAAACAAATGGCTCTAGAGCAACTCCCGATCCTGGTGGACAATGGGGTGTTAGATCAAGCGACAGCTGACCTGCGACGCTACACATTGCGCGGCGAAATGGCTGAGCTTGAGCAACGTCTAGCGCAACTGCCGCCGGTAAATCTACAAGAGCTCTCCCAGTCAGTGTCCATTCCCCAGTTCTGGCATGACTTGTCTGAAGCTGAGCGTCGCTTTTTCTTCCGGGAGTTCATCCAGACCATCAACATTATTCGCCATGGCACCCAGTGGGAGATTGCCCTGACGCTAGTGTTTTGATCGTAGAGCTTTGATCTTTGATCGTCAATTTGCATGAATACCATGGGATGTCGGCCATCTTCCCTGGGGGGCAACCAGGTCTGCCTTAACCTAGCGAGTGGAAGGTTTGAGGCGAGTTCTGTCTGGCAGACATAGGACAGGATACCAGGTGTCAGGTACCGTTAGCCGACATCTGCCGCAGAGTACTCAAAAAACACTTCATAGAAAAAGCATCATATCTTTAAAGACGCGATCGCCTGAGGTGAGCGGAGTAGTTGTACTATATGAACCAGTAATATAATTCTTAAATTTCTCTCAATTAATTCAGCCCATTAATTTGTTTCAGAGAGACTCTGTAACTAGACAATCAAAAGTCAGAAAAATTGGAAGGTTGGAAAATTAAATATGACCCTATGTACCGATTATCGGTCCTATGTCCTAGGGCTTTCAGTTCGTCAAATCCGCAACCTGGTTGGTTTCACATCCCTCTACGAATTTGAGGATATTATTCAAAATAATAATCATGCCAGTCTGATTCAAATCAAGGATCATCAGGCTATTGAAGCTAGCAGGAAAATATACAAAGCCTTTAAAGCCATTGACAAGTCAGGTAATCTTAGTAATTTTTTGTCTCGCCATTACATTCCAAATCAAAGTCGTTTCCACCTGCAGAATGACTACGATTTATTTTTCCCATCTTTCAATAGTCCCTTTGAACTGTTTGCCCTCAAATCAGTAGAAGGATGGCGCGATCGCAGTCGCTATGCTGCTTGCTTTATCAACGAAGTTTGGGAGCGAGAATTAAAGGACTGCACCTATTTGCTGGAGCTGCTCAAAGACTTTGACCACATCTTCGTGGGACTGCACCACAGTGTTAACAGCGTTTCCCAGTTGACGGGCAAACCCTGTACTTACCTACCCATCGGCATCGATGCCCTGACGTTTTGTCCTTTTGTTAGATCAGAAAAAGTTCGCAATATTGATATTTGCAACATTGGCCGTCGCTCCGATATTACTCATCGGGCCTTGCTAGACTTGGCCGAGCAAAACGATTTGTTTTATTATTACGATACTGTCTCAACCAGTGGCGTCGCTGATGCCGCTAAGCAAACCACCTTTCATGTTAAAAACCATCAAGAGCATCGACTGCTTTTGGCTAACCTACTCAAGCACAGTCGCTATTTCATTGCTAATCGGGCCTTTATTAATGCTCCTGAAAGGACTGGAGGCAAAAGCGAAATCCCCAGTCGTTTTTTTGAGGGAGCTGCCGCTGGCACGGTGATGATGGGGACACCACCAGAGACAGGAGTATTTAAAGAATACTTTGACTGGGAAGACGCCGTGGTTCACCTGCCCTTTGATGCTCCTGACATCGCCACGGCGATCGCTGACTTAGACGCTCAGCCAGAGCGGGTGGCGGCCATCCGGCGCAACAATGTGATCAATGCCTTACTCAAACATGACTGGCTGCATCGCCTGCAAGTGGTCTACGACACCTTTGACCTGCCGCCATCTTTAGCTATGGTAGAGCGATCGCAGAAAATTTCGGCACTGGTCGATCAGATTCAACAACAGGCCCCAGACGTGCGCCATTACTCGATGAGCAAAGCTATCCCCTAGTTCTCTGCGGCAAGTCGGCCAATCCTTCCTGTTAACTGTCACCTAGCAGCTAACACCTTCAGCAACGGTTTTCATACTTCTGCAGGCAGTACTAGGATTCTTCCCAGGCGGGCAGCTCATCAATACTCAGGCGATTTTTTTGCTGGCGATAGGTGATCAGGCCACTCGCTCCCTTTTTCTCAGCCCAAGTTTGCAGTGTCTGTCTGGGCGCCTGTAAAGTCATTAGGGGTACGCCGTAGCCGCAAGAGTCGCTGACCCGACTAACTGTCAACCGCACAATGGATCGGGTTGCCCAGGTGAGGCGGAAACAGGGGCATGAGGGTGGCAAAGTCTGGATGGTCACCCGTCAGCACCTCCCCCTGGCCATGCAAGCGCACAATCTTAGGAGGGTGCTCGAACGAGCAAAACATCACCACCATGCGACCATTTTCCCGCAGGTGAGCCAGGGTCTCCGCACCGCTACCGGTCAGATCCTGGTAAGCCACCGTGAGCGGATCAATCACCCGGAAGGTGTCCCCGCCCTTTGGCGAGCAATTCACATGTCCCTCTGCCCCCAAAGGAGCCGTAGCGACAAAAAATACTGGCTGTTGTTCCATCCACTGACCCAAGGGAGCCGAGATGTCTGGGTAAACCTTTCCCATTGGCTTAAGTCCTGGTCTATTTGAGCTGTGGCAAGGGTTGGGATGGCGGATCTAATGGCGGCTGATCCGTCGACTTTGGCTCCTGTACAACAGCACTGGGAGCTGGGTCAGGTTGGGGTAACTGAGTCTGGTAATCAAGGCCGAGCACGTCACTGTAGAGTTTGATGTATTCCACCGCTGACTTGTCCCAGCTAAAGTCTTGGGCCATGGCCCGTTGTTGTAGTGCTCTCCAGGCATCTTTGTAGTGATAGCCCTCCCAAGCGCGAATCAGACTGGTAAACAGGTCGAGGGGCTCATAGCGGTCAAAACAGTAGCCAGTGCCAGCCTGGTGCTCAGGGTCATGGTGTTGCACCGTATCGACCAGGCCGCCTGTACGGCGCACCACAGGAATGCAACCATAGCGCATGGCAATCATTTGGCTAATGCCACAGGGCTCAAACCGCGACGGCATTAAAAAGGCATCGGCCCCGGCATAAATCCGCCGACCTAGCCCTTCGCTGTACAGCAGGTAGGTGGCCATACGGCCCCGGTAGCGACCAGCCATTTGCCACAACTGGGTTTCGTAGTAGCGATCGCCGGTTCCCAACAGCACAAACTGGGCATCGGTATAGGAGAGAAACCGATCCAAAATTTGCAAAATCAGATCAAGCCCCTTCTGTTCCACCAAGCGGCCCACGAGGCCCACTAGAAACGCTTTTGAATTCACTTCAAGGCCCAACTCTTCTTGAATCGCCACCTTATTCTTGCGGCGATGCTCCAGGGTATCGGCGGTGAAGGGCTTAGCAATATATTTATCCGTAGCCGGGTTAAACGACTCTGTGTCAATTCCATTTAAGAGACCGCTCAATTTGCCACTAATGAATGACAGTAGTCCTTCCAGGCTTTCCCCATAGTCAGCGGTCTGAATTTGCTGGGCATAGGTGGGCGACACGGTATTCACCCGATCGGCAAACTGTACCGCCGCCGCCATGGTGTTGTGGCCCTGCATATACCACGGACACCAGGTAATCTGCTCAAGTCGCCAGCGCCAGGGCCCCTGGTAGGCCAAGTTATGGATAGTAAAGACCGTGCTAATATCCGGCGATTGGTTCATCCACACCGGAATCATGCCCGTATGCCAGTCATGGCAGTGGATAATCTGCGGCTTCCAATAGTTCCAGGCAAATTCAGCCGCCCCGTTGGCGAAAAAGGTAAAGCGCCAGTCTTCGTCATTACCAAAGTAAACCCGGCGGGGATCAAAGGCGGGGTGGCCAAATAAATACAGCGGCACATCCGACTCGGGTAGGGTGGTTTCGTACACCGCAAAGTCATTGAACATGGCGGTGCCCCGCCACACCGGCTCCTTTGGAATGTCAATTTTGTCCGGTAGAAAGCCATAGTAGGGCAAAAACACCCGCACATCGTGCCCCATTTTTCGCAGCACTTTGGGCAAGGACCCTACTACATCCCCCATGCCCCCCACCTTGGCCAGGGGCGCTGCTTCCGCTGCCACAAAAAGAATTTCCATACCGCCCCGCTATTGCACAAATCCTAGATTCCAGTCTACGAGGGTGTGGACGTTCTGCCTAGATGCTAGGCGATCGCATCTGTCAGGGTAGATAGCCTGAGTTGGGTGGCTACAGACAGCTGACTATGACAGGGCCAACGCTTCCTGGTTAGGGCTATCAGCCCCAGGGGATGTTGGCGTGGGTTGCAACATGTCGGTCAGCAATATGCTGGGGGGCTGCCGATGGGGCCAGGCAAACGCATGACGAAAAGCCGCCTCCTGGCAAGCTTGCAAGCCATCAAAGCCAATCACATCGTGGGTCAACAAGTTCTCGTATTCAAACGGCAAGCGAACATTGTGGAGCCCAGCGTTATCGGTGCAGATGGCGATATCTACCCCCGCATCAAAGCAGCGATCAAAGACTAGCTTGAGTTGGTGAATGTCTTCCAGGGTACCCGTTTTCAGATAGGTGGTGGGGCACACCTCTAAACACTGGCCCCGGGCTGCCACTTCGGGTAAGAGGTCTGGCCGCAGCAGAGGAATTTGAATGCCATGGCCAATCCGCATCAGGTAAGGCAACAGTTGGGGATGGCACCCATCTGCGGTTTCATAGAGATGGCCAGTGGTGTTCACCCCCAGTGTCTGGGCCCGCTGGTAAAGCTGAATAAACTCAGCCATGCGATCGCCATATTGGGCATCTCCCCCGGCCACATCCACAGCACACACATAGTCCGGGTACTGAGCCGCCAGTTCCACAATCGCTTGGTTAACCGCATGGGGTAAGCGGGAGTGCATACAGAGAATCTGCTTGGTCACAATCGGATACTCGGGTTGTTGACTGGCCCGCCCTACGATTTCTACAATATTGGCCATGGCCTCAATGCGCTGATTTTGAGGCAAATGGTCAGGGGTACGCAGGTAAGGGGTATAGCGCAACTCCAGGTAGGCTAAATTCTCAAAGATATAGGCTCCGCGAATCAGACGATAAATAAAGTAGGGCAGAGCCTCTTGGGTCTGCACGCTTTCCACCAGGGTATGTAGCTCTAAATATTCAGCTAGGGTATTGCGGGGTTGAGTATAAAACTGCTCAAAGGCTCCATAGTCCGCAAACCGATCGGATAAATCGGGGCGGTTGCGCTGGAAGTAGCGCCACAGAACGCGGGGCACCACCGAACCGCCCAGGTGGCGGTGAAGTTCAGCATATAGGCTCATAATGTCACACCTCTTTTAAGATCCCCACAGTCACGGAAACATGAAGATATATAAACAAGACTATTTGTACTGTTTTATCGCATATTTCACAGATTGGGTATATGGTTAAGCCCATTTAAAGTGAGGTTATCCTGGGATAAGTGCCATGGAGCCAATCCTTAACCATGGGTTGACACATGTACATCTAAGTCACGATAATGGGAATTTGTGTGAACTTGAGAGTCTGAATTCCCTTGGCAAACGTTGTAGTGATTGGAGCCCAGTGGGGCGATGAAGGAAAGGGTAAAATTACCGATCTGTTGAGCCGTTCAGCAGATGTGGTGGTGCGCTACCAGGGTGGTGTTAATGCTGGTCACACGGTTGTTGTTCAAGATCAGACCTTTAAGTTGCACCTGATTCCCTCGGGCATTCTTTACCCTGACACCGAATGTGTGATCGGTAGCGGCACCGTGATTGATCCCAAGGCGCTGATTGGCGAACTTGACAAGCTAGAGGAACTAGGTGTTTCTAGCAAAAATCTATTTATTTCCAATGCGGCCCATGTGACCATGCCCTACCACCGCCTGATTGATCAGGCGGCAGAGGAGCGTCGTGGGACCAACAAGATCGGCACCACTAAGCGGGGGATTGGACCTACTTACGCTGATAAGTCAGAGCGCATTGGCATCCGCATCATTGATCTGATGGATTACGTCAAGTTGCGGGAGCAGTTGGAGTGGACCATTCAGTACAAGAATGGCATTTTGGAAAAGCTTTACGACATCGAGCCCCTCAATCCAGCGGCTGTGGTAGACGAGTATATCCAATATGCCGAGCGGTTGCGGCCCTATGTGATTGACAGCTCTCTACATGTGTACCAGGCCATTCGTCAGCGCAAAAACGTGCTGTTTGAAGGAGCCCAGGGGACATTGCTGGATCTTGATCACGGTACATACCCTTACGTCACCTCCTCTAATCCAGTGGCTGGGGGAGCCTGCATTGGCACTGGCATTGGCCCTACCGTGATTGACCGGGTGATTGGGGTGGCCAAAGCTTACACCACTCGAGTAGGGGAAGGTCCTTTCCCCACTGAGCTCACTTGTGGGATTGGGGAGCAACTCTGCGATCGCGGTGCCGAATTTGGTACCACCACCGGTCGTCGTCGTCGCTGCGGCTGGTTTGATGCGGTGATTGGCCGCTATGCAGTGCGCATCAATGGGCTCGACTGCTTAGCAATCACAAAGCTGGATGTCCTGGATGATGTAGATGAAATTAACGTCTGTGTCGCCTACGAGCTAGACGGCACCCATTGTGAGGAGCTACCGGGCAGTGCCTATGCCTTTGCCCGCTGCAAGCCCATCTACAAAGCCATGCCGGGGTGGAAGCAGCCTACGGATCACTGCCGATCCCTGAGTGATTTACCCAAGGCCGCCCTAGACTACCTAAAGTTTTTGGCGGAACTGATGGAGGTACCTATCGCCATTGTGTCCTTAGGGGCCAGTCGCGATCAAACCATCATTGTGGAAGATCCGATCCACGGGCCTAAACGGGCATTGCTATACAGCAGCGGTGAGTCCCAGGTCGCTTAGATCAGCTGGGCTAAAGGGGTTACGATTACACGGTTTATTAATTTTTTACGGGGGAGATTTTGCCATGGAACTGACAATTGAGTGTAAAGCACGGGATCCAAAAGCTAAGGCTAATGCGCTGCGCCGTCAGGGACTGATGCCTGCGGTGCTCTACGGCCACAATGGCACCGAATCGATGTCTCTGACGGTAGATCAGAAGGCCGCTGACCTGCTGTTGCGCAAGGCAGCAGTGAATAACACCATGATTGCTTTAAAGATTCCAGACCAGTCTTGGACCGGCAAGGCGCTGCTGCGGGAGGTGCAGTCTCATCCGTGGAAGAATCTGGTCTACCACCTCAGCTTCTTTGCGGTCAAAGCCCAGGATGAGGTGGAAGTTGGTGTGGTGCTTAACTTTGTGGGTGAGCCGGTGGGCGTCAGCGACGAAGGGGGTGTGCTGAATACAGAAATTAACGAAGTCACCGTTAGGTGTAAGGCGATCGACATTCCTGAGAGCATCGATGTGGATGTGTCTGGCCTGGCCCTGGGGGGGTCATTGACCCTAGCCGATCTGCAGCTGCCGGATGGAGCCGAGGTCGTGGGTGAGCCAGAACAGGCGATCGCCACTGTGCTGCAAGCCCGCAAGGCAGAACCAACAGCCGAGACAGAAAGCGTCGAGGTCGCCCTACCTGTGGTTGAAACCACTGAGGCATAGGCCGTTATCACGTCGTTTATAGGCTGGTCTAGGGTGTTTTAAGCGCCCCTCAGATTAAGTTTTAGCATCAGTCCATGGGGGGGCTAAGGAGGGTAATCCTGGCCCCTTTACTGTCTTGCTGTATGAGTGCCTTAACGCCTGGCCAGAAGATGGGGCCATACCAGCGACCGCCTTTTGTTTCGTTCGTCTTAGCTAGAGCTAGTGTCTATCCCCTATGACTGACTTCACCCTGCCGCTGCTGATTCAACGGATGTGCCAGCCGGGGTTTTACCCCCACCCCGTAACCGAGCCGATTCAGCTAATTCAGACCCATGTGTCCTATGTGCTGCTGACCGGGGACTATGCCTACAAAGTGAAAAAGCCAGTTAACTTTGGCTTTTTAGACTATTCCACCCTAGAAAAGCGGCACCACTTTTGCCAGGAAGAGTTACGCCTGAACCAGCGGGGAGCAGCTCCCTTGTATGTGGAGGTGGTGACCATTAGTCAAACTGGTGACACTTACAGCCTGGAGGGAGACAACCCAGTCGAGTACGCCGTCAAGATGGTGCAGTTTCCCCAGGACACCCTGTTGAGTGCCCTGTACGATCGCGGCGAACTGAGTGACACCCTGATGCAGGAATTGGCGACAACAGTGGCGGCGTTTCACCTGGCGGCCGAGACCAATGATCATATTCGCAGCTATGGCCAGGTTAGTCAGATTCGGCAGGCCTTTGACGAAAACTACGAGCAAACCACTGGGTTCATTGGCGGCCCCCAAACCCAGAGTCAGTTTGACGAAACCAAGGCCTACACCGATCACTTTTTTGCCACCCAATCAGAGTTATTTCACCAGCGGGTCGAGCAAAATTGGATTCGCGCTGGCCATGGTGATCTACACCTGAACAACATCTGCTATTGGCAGAACCAACTCTACTTATTTGACTGCATCGAGTTTAACGAGCCCTTTCGCTACGTGGATGTGATGTACGACGTGGGCTTTGTGGTCATGGACCTGTTGGCTAAAGATTGCGCCCCCTTCGCTAATACTTTTTTGAATCATTATGTGGAGCGCACCGGTGATTGGCTGGGGCTCCAGTTGTTGCCACTTTATATTAGCCGCCAAGCCTATGTGCGAGCCAAAGTGACGTCATTTTTACTGGCGGATTCTGCCATAGACACTGACACCAAGCGCCAAGCCGAGGCTACCGCAGCGGGCTACTATCGCCTAGCCTGGGCCGCCGTCCAACCCAAGTCAGGACGACTGATGTTGATGGCAGGCCTGTCTGGGGCTGGCAAATCCACCACAGCCCGAGCTGTCGCCCGACAGCTCGATGGTATTCACCTGAGATCCGATGCGGTGCGCAAGCATCTGGCGGGCATTTCCCTAGATCAGCGGGGCGATTCCAGCCTGTACACCCCAGCCATGAGTCAGGCCACGTACGATCGCCTGCTAGCCCTAGGGCTGACCCTGGCTAAGGCTGGGTTTACAGTAATTTTAGATGCTAAATATGATCGGGCAGCTTTTCGGCAAACAGCTATCGCTGCCGCTCAAGCAGCTAACTTACCGATTACCCTGCTGCACTGTACCGCCCCCCCTGCCGTGCTAGAAGCTCGCCTGGCCGCTCGCTCTGGGGATATTGCCGACGCTACGGTAGCGGTATTGCAACAGCAACACATGGAACCATTTACCACAACCGAACAACCCCTGGTACAGACCATCGATACGACCGACGACCTAGCACCTCAAATAGCGGCTATAGTTGGGGCATAGCAGCCAGGTTGACAAGGCGAGGAGAACACGATGGCCGATAAAATTATCCCGCGAGCGTTAAAAATTTGGCTAGGCTTTCTATTTGTCTTTTTGCTGCTGGACTATGGCATTATCCCCAGTATTGGGTTTAGCGCGATCGCCGGAATAGCGGGAGGCACCATTGGGGCCTGGTGGATTACCCCCGGCGGTGAGCCCAGGAATCTGGATCTACCAGAACCAATTCGCAGATTTGGTCGACAAATTCGACAGACCCCCAATTGGCTACCCTTTAGGCAATCGATTGGCCGTAATCAGGGTCAGCGATACTCTCGGCCTCGCCGGTAGTCAGTCCTAAACCCGGGATGGGCATACTACAGTCAGGCAACACGTCAATCATGCCTGTCTTGATTGACGTGACTGGCTGGCAACATCTATCCCGGTGACCGGTGAGTACAGAGCGGGCATATTGGCTAACGTGGGCCCAGGCCAAAGGTCTAGGGCCAGTCTTACTAAAGCGGCTGCATAGCCACTTTGGCAGTTTAGAAGCAGCCTGGCAGGCAGATGGCGCCGATCTGCTTGCCGTTGAAGGCATTGGTCTGGGGTTAGGGTCGAGCCTGGTGCAATACCGGCAATCCGTCTGCCCTAAGCAAACCTTGGCCACCTTTGAGCAGCAACAGCCCAACTTTTGGACCCCGGCCGATCCCCAGTACCCGGCACTGCTGTTTGAAATTACTGATCCACCGCCCCTGCTGTTTTACCGTGGTCGTCCAGAACTGGCTGAGGCCTTAAACACTCAGCCATCGGTAGGCATAGTGGGAACCCGTAGCCCCTCCGACTATGGCCAACGCTGGACCCGTCGGTTAACACAGCAGCTAGCGATACATGGGGTGATTGTGGTGTCAGGGCTAGCAAATGGGATTGATCGCCATGCTCACTACCAAGCCCTAGAGAGCCATGGATTAACTATCGCTGTTTTGGGCACGGGGGTCGATATCGTGTATCCCTGGGCAAACCGTGCTCTGCAGGAACGGATTGCCAACGTTGGCTTGCTCCTGAGTGAACACCCCAACGGCACACCTCCAGACCGAGTACATTTTCCCCGCCGCAACCGGATTATTGCTGGCCTCAGCCGGGCGGTGGTGGTGACCGAAGCCCCAATCCGCTCTGGGGCATTAATCACTGCTCGCCTGGCCAATGACTATGGCCGAGATGTGTTTGCTTTACCAGGCTCCCTAGATAACCCCTGTAGTAGAGGTTGCCTAGAGTTGATCAGCCAGGGAGCCCAAATGATCTTGGATGAAAAGACCCTGGTCACTGAGATGGCTTATCTGCCCCAGTTAGACAGCGCCGCCGCCAAAGTTGAAAGTCGGCCAGAGTCTGCACCTCAGATTCCCCTATTGGCGCCAGCCATGGCAGCGGTATTCGATGCTATTGGCCATGACCCCGTTACCCTCGACCAACTGGTAACCCAACTCGGACAGCCCACCGCCGAAGTACTGAGTACCTTAGTTCAGTTAGAACTGATGGGGGCGGTGATTCAACTACCAGGCATGCGCTATCAGCGATCGCCCTAGCCCTAACCATGGGACGGATAGGCAACATCAGTACAGGTCTCTTGTAAGAATTCAATCTGCATGGAACCAAGTTGAATTAGGTCTCCATCTTTCAGAGAGTAGGGCTGCATCGGTGCCAAACGGCAATGGTTAACCCACGTGCCAGATGGACTGTCCAAGTCGGTAATACCGAAGCCTAGGCCTGAATCGAAACTCATGGCGGCATGGCATAGGGCCACCTCTTGGTGGGGAACTGCAACGGTACATTGGGTGCTGTAGCCCAACAGCCACCGGGTATCGCAAAGGGTTAACTGAATGGTCTGGTGGTGATTAATGTTAGTACTCAAAAAGGCTCGTTCCTGTACAACAACCCCTTGTAAATACCAAGGGGAATTGCAGCAGTGGTTTTGAGCGGTCAAGATCGGATCTATCGCCTCTGCCACCTGCTCTAAGTCGTATTCAAAATTATGAAACAATGTGTCTAACAGCCAAGGAGCGTCCTTGGGTGGGCCAGACAGCGGTGAGCGGGAAGGCTGATCTAAGGACGACGTCTTAAACTGGGGCTGGGAAGACTGTGAGGAGACCATAAACGCATCGATTCCATCGCTAACGACAATCTCTAGAAGCTGAACCTAGCCCATGACGATCATGAGCTGATCGGGTGTGATCGATCTGGTAGATAGTACCCTTGATCTTAGTTCCAGAATTTTGCCAATTCTGGAGGAACTCCTATGGATTAGTTAGAACTGGATTAGTTAGAACTGAGCGTGACGATTTCCTGACAGACAGGTTGGATAAATCTAGCTGAGTCGGCAAAGATGCTTGTTTAAGCTAAGCAACCCACCTGGGCTGACGCCATTAAAGCGGGTTTCCGATCATTAGACAATCCTCAGGTTTGGGCTATTTACAAAAGCTTTATCCGCCTCCTAGGTATTATTCGGGTTTAGAGAGGATTTCTAGCCTGTGAACACTTCCGTGCCATAGCTGGCTTGACTATCCACGGTCAAGATCTTGAGTGGTAGGGCTGTTGCCGATTCGGGTAATGCCGCCAAAACAGCGTCAACGCGCTGCCCATAGCCCCTATCTGAGAGCGCTGGCTGGGTGGTTTCTACCGCCACCGACTGCCCCAGGTTAACCCAGGACCGACAGCCCCCGTAGCTTTTTTGCCAGGGCAGTACCAGGGGGTGGGGCAACCGATAGGCCCGCAATACCATGGCATAGGTAGGGCGATCGGGTTGCCAATCTAGGCGTTCTTGCAAAAACCGCTGATTCCAAATTAGGTAAGGCAAGAGGGGGGATAGATCGGCACCTGGCCCCAGTAAAAAGGCATGGGTGACGGTGGCCCAGCCCTCAAAGCTGACTGTTGCCCTAGCAGGGGAGGCTGGATAGCAGGGTAGTTGAGCTGTAAACTGCGGCTTTAACAACTCGGCGGTTTGGTGTTCTAGGGTGGGTAGCAACAACATCTGCTGAGCCGTGAGGGAAAATTGGCCCTGATGTTCTCGAATGCCGCCCTTACGGATGAGCAGTACCGTGTCACCGTTGAGCAACGCGGTTACGGCCACTGACCATTCCTTGAAGGCCCAATCTACCATGGCTTCACCCTCCTGGTTCCATCTCTTTCAGCCTAACCTTAGCTCTCTAAAGCGTGTTACTGATCAACCTGTAGATCATCCCAGGTGTGAAGCACTAGATGTGCGCCGGGGACTGGCGATCGCCCCCATGGCTCCGAAACAGACAGGAATGTTGCTCCCCCATGGACTGCCAGGCTGCGATCCACCCAGCTATCACCCACAATGATGGTATGGCTGGGGTTGACTTGGAGGCGATCGCATAGACCATAAAACAGTGTAGGGTCTGGTTTCGGCAAATCGCCAGCATCGGTTCCCTGCCATTGGTCCACCCAGGGGGTTAGGCCATAGTGATCTAAAAATTCCTTGACATAGGCACTACTATCCGACGACAGCACGCCCACTTGAATAGCACTGTGCTTAAGTCGCTGCAACAGCTCCTTAGTTCCTTCATAGGGAGGTGTATAGGCTGCTTTGCCCTGGGATTGTTGATCCACTTGAAAAAATGCTTGATTCACCAGCTCAAAGGCCTGATCCACCGGATATCCGGCCTGAGTTAACACCGCTATAGCCGCATCAACATTAGCCTGCCGGGTGCCAACCGCCATCAGCCCATCTGGGGCTAACCCGTCGGCGGTGACCCCAACCCTAGCCAACAACATTTCGATGAGAGCGCTAGGCCCTAGGGGTAGATTACCGACCACTGACTGGGTAATCGTTTCCGCTCGGGCGATCGCCAGTTGTCGCAAGAACTCCCGAGAGTCAGCCAGAGTGCCGTCTTTATCGAAAATGATGGCAGCTACAGGAGCGATGAGCTGCTGCTGGCAGCGTACTTGAGTCATGATCATCCAAAAAATAAGCGAGAAAACGTCCAAAGACCTTTTCTCGCTAAACTACTTGATGCCCCCCTCGGTAGCGGCCTCAGCAGCCCTCTAAGGGTCTCAAAGACTCAACTCCGGAACTCTAGTCAGCCACCAGGGCAACCTCTTCCTCATAGACCTCACCGTTCAGTTCAGCCGCCTTTTCAGCCGCTTGTTTACGCAGTTGCTCCCGGTATTTGGCAGCCATTTCCTCGGCCTTGTCGTAAACCAGGTCAGGATTTTTCACCATATCCCCAGGCTCGGGTTCAAGTTGCTTGGTAGACAAGGAAATGCGACCCCGCTCCGCATCCAAGTCAATGATCATCACTTTGATTTCATCATTGACGTTAAAGACATCATGGGGAGTATTGATGTGATCGTGGGAGATTTCGGAAATGTGCAGAAGACCGCTAACACCACCGATATCAATGAAGGCACCGTAAGGCTTAAGACCCCGTACAGCCCCTAGAACCACTTCACCCACCTGCAAACCATTCATCTTGCGCTCAACCAGAGCCCGACGATGGCTGAGGACTAAGCGGTTACGCTCTTCGTCGACTTCCAAAAACTTCAATGGCAAATCCTCACCCACAAGATCTTCCTTGGGCTTGCGAGTACTAATATGAGAGCCAGGAATAAAGCCCCGTAACCCTTCAATGCGCACCAAGGCCCCACCTCGGTTGGTGGCAAATACGCCAGAGCGAACGGTGGCATCTTCTTGTTGCAGCTGCCGTACCCGCTCCCAAGCGCGCATGTACTCAATCCGACGAATGGAGAGGGTCAACTGGCCATCTTCATTCTCGTCAGTCAGAATAAAGAATTCACGGCTCTCGTTAGATCGCAGTACCTCTTCAGGATGATCTACCCGATTGATAGACATTTCCTGAATGGGGAGGTAGGCAGCGGTTTTTGCACCGATATCAATCAGGGCGCCTCTGGGCTCAAGACTAAACACGGTTCCGGTTACAGTATCTCCGGGGTTGAAGTGATAGTCGTACTGATCCAGCAGTGCGGCAAAATCTTCGTGTGTAAACCCGATGTCAAAGTCTTTTACGTCCTGATTGAGCATGCTAGTGTTTTCCTATGATTTTCTCCGTAAATACTGCGGTTTCTGTGCAGACGTACAAAACAATCAACTCAGTTAGTTAGAAGCCCACGCCAGATACATGCGACAACGCATCGGCACAGACTGACCGATAAACCCACAGGATTAAAATTATAACTGATGAAATGGCGTTGGTGAATAGTTGGTGCAACTATCTCCGGAGAAGCCAAGGCTTGTCAGCCGCTAGGAACACAGCTCGATGTAAGTCATGCCAACCCTTCGCCACCCTCGAACCTCTCAGAGTTAAGATCTGAAAACGGAAACGGCATAAGCAGGGGATGCGTCTGGATCAGCTTGTTCCGATGTTGTCTCACTGGCATGGTCTTGGAGCAGATTTAGGGCATCGGTGAAATCGCGGATACCTTGAAACTGGCGGTAAACCGAGGCAAACCTGACAAAGGCAACTTCATTAATGGTTTGCAGCTTTGCCAGTACCATTTCACCAATTTCAGCACTATTAACCTCCCGACTGGCCCGCTGTTGAAGCTCTGCCTCAATGTCGTCCACTACCGTTTCAATGGTTTGAGGGGTGACAGGGGTTTTTTCACAGGCGCGGACAATTCCCCGCAGCACTTTAGATCGCTCAAAGAGTTCGTGGTCACTATTGCGTTTAATCACGGTGATCGGCACGTACTCAATGCGCTCGTAGGTAGTAAACCGTCGTTCGCACCGTAAGCACTCTCGCCGTCGCCGAATACTACGTCCAGCTTCTGCGGAACGAGATTCTAGGACACGGTTGTTGGGATGTTGGCAAAACGGACAATGCATGGGTTTGCTCCCGGGGGACGGAAGATGCGAACGACGGACCCTCTGTCAGAAATTTAGAGTAACAACGACAGAAGCAAGCCCTCTTAAAAAGAAAACTTGCTTCTATATTAATTAAATTGTGCAAAAAGCAACTAAATTAATTACCCACCTCAGCAAAGTTCCGGCATAGCCTAGACCAGGCAGTGGGAATTTCCAGCTTAATCCCCAGCTTAGTCCTTAGAAATGCGAGGCGGCTCACGAAAGGCAATTGCGAAAAAGAGCGTACCGATAACGCAAGCAAAAATGAAGATGTAAGCGACAGCTTCCATAGTGAACAGGCTCCTACTCTAACTAGCTATCTTTAGTTTACAGGTATTTCAGATGTCATGTGCCCGACAGATGGGCGGACAGGCTCAACGGTCGGGCACATTGTTCATCAACAGGCGTCAAACTTAAACTGTTTCTTCCTGGCGCGTAGAGGTATCCCCTACTTTGGCAAAGAAGCCCCATTCCACCTGCTCGGCAGACAGGTCGGGGTCAATGCCCGCAAACACATCCCGGAACAGGGTACGAGCACCGTGCCAGATATGGCCAAAGAAGAACAACAGCGCAAACACAGCATGACCAAAGGTAAACCAGCCACGGGTGCTGGTGCGGAACACACCATCCGACCCCAGGGTTTCTAAGTCAAACTCAAAGGGCTCACCCAATTGAGCTTTACGGGCATAACGTTTCAACAGGGCTGGTTCGGTAATGGTCTGACCATTCAACTCACCCCCATAGAAGGTAGCCGTAACACCGGTTTGCTCAAAGCTATACTTCGATTCGGCCCGGCGGAAGGGGATATCAGCTCGGATAATACCGTCTTCATCCACCAGCACAACTGGAAAAGTCTCGAAGAAGCTGGGCAAACGACGCACGGACAGAACTCGGCCTTCACCATCTTTGAAGACGGGGTGCCCTAGCCAACCCTGGGCTAAGCCATCACCTTGGTTCATTGGGCCAACTCGGAATAAGCCCCCCTTAGCAGGGCTATTACCCACGTAATCGTAAAACGCCAATTTTTCAGGAACCGTGGAATAGGCCTCAGCTAACGTGGCCCCGGCGCTTACTTCAGACTGAACTCGCCGTTGAATTTCCTGCTGGAAATAGCTGCTATCCCACTGATAGCGGGTAGGACCAAACAATTCGATGGGGGTAGCGGCACTGCCATACCACATGGTGCCTGCGACCACGAAGGCCGCAAAGAAAACAGCGGCAATACTGCTGGACAGTACGGTTTCGATATTACCCATGCGCAGCGCTTTGTACAGTCGCTGCGGTGGACGTACCGTCAGGTGGAATAGCCCGGCAATAATACCGACAATGCCAGCCGCAATGTGGTGGGCGACAATCCCCCCCGGATTAAAGGGGTTAAACCCAGCCGACCCCCACTCTGGGGCCACACCCTGCACATGGCCAGTGAGACCGTAGGGGTCCGACACCCACATGCCAGGACCCCAAAGCCCTGTTAAGTGGAAAGCTCCAAACCCGAAGCACAGTAGCCCGGACAGGAACAGGTGAATACCAAACATTTTGGGCAAATCTAAGGCAGGCTCCCCAGTGCGAGGGTCCCGAAATAGATCGAGATCCCAGTAAACCCAGTGCCAGCAGGCGGCCAAGAATAGCAGGCCTGCCAATACAATATGGGCAGCAGCAACGCCTTCAAAAGACCAAAAGCCAGGGTTGACAGCGGTTTCGCCAGTCACACTCCAGCCGCCCCAAGATTGGGTAACGCCTAGGCGCGCCATGAAAGGCAACACAAACATGCCCTGCCGCCACATGGGATTAAGCACAGGATCGCTTGGATCAAAGGTGGCTAGTTCAAACAGGGCCATAGAGCCAGCCCAGCCAGCCACCAGGGCTGTATGCATTAGGTGTACAGAAATCAGTCGCCCGGGATCGTTGATGACGACCGTATGTACCCGGTACCAGGGTAGTCCCATTGACTACTCTCCTCCTCTAGGTAAAACAGTGTTGTTTTGAAATTGTCTTAAGAATGCCAGATACTGATAAGCCTATCAGATTGGGCTCACAGAATCCCCTATCCCATCTCCATCCTCCGGGATCGTTTGGCAATTGCCATGGCCGTTGATGGATAAGAATTCATTTGGTACAGATGAGATGTAACAATGAAATTACTTAAAGAAGTGTAACTAGTTGAAATCCTCCTCGCAAGCTTATGGCTTGATTCTGGCTAGATTTCAGCTGAGAGCAGCTCCGAGGAATACACACATCAGCCGCGAAACGCTCGAATTATCAGTCATTGTTGACGCCGCAATCATAAGGAGATAGGCCCATGGCAACTGTTAAGTTTCTTAACGAAGATACTCAGATTACGATGCCAGACGGGGCCAACCTGCGCTTTAAGGCGTTGGAAAATCGCATTGACCTGTATACCTTCAGCGGCAAACTAATGAACTGCGGGGGGTATGGCCAGTGCGGTACCTGTGTGGTGGATGTGGTGGATGGTCATGAGAATCTGTCTCCCCGCACTGCTGTAGAAGAGCGTAAGCTAAAGAAATGGCCGGAAACTTGCCGATTGGCTTGTCAAACAACGGTCCATGGACCAGTGACGATCGCCACTAAGCCCAAGAAATCAGGTCGCTCATCCTCCCAGCAGTCAAAAACCGCTTAACCGATGGGGGTACCCCCAGGACCGAGTCGGCGGGCAATGGCTGTCAGGCCAATTTTGCCTCTTCCCAAGTTTCCATCACCCAGGAGGAAAGTCAGGTGGTATTCTAAAAGCGTTAGGTTACAACTTGATGGACTGCTGTTTGATTGAGAGTAAGAGAGTAGAGGCAAGCACCGATGGAAGTAAATAAACTTGGGTTTGTAGCTAGCATTCTCTTTGTGCTGGTTCCCACTGTGTTCCTGTTGATTCTGTACATCCAAACCTCTAGTAAGCAAACGGGTGCCTAGACTCGTTATGGTCTATTGAGGCTTTGGTCTGCGAGATGTTGATATCGAGGCGCTGGTATGGCGCTCAGTTGCAGCAGGTAAGCTTTGGCAGATGGGCTAATCCTAAGGGGTACACCTCTTCTTATAAAGCCAAAGGTTATGGGGCTAAAGGCTGTAGACTGTTTGGCGATAGTGGCTAAGGCTAGCCCTAGCTAACAGTATTGCGATACCCCGTATGGGTATTACGGTTTTGGCCATTGCTTTTGTTAAGCTGCTTTTGCTAAACAGGGGGATGACCGAATTCAAGGATGGTTTTTGTGAAAAACAGTCTTTGTGAAAGATACTCTTTGTGAAAAATCTCAAGGCGCTGGTGTTCTATCAGCGCCTTTTTTTCAGGGCATGCCCCTGGTGGCCCTAGGGCTGATTTTATTGGGCCATTCAGGGTCTAGACTGCATGAATAACAATGGGCCTGGTGGATATTGGGTTGGGGTCAAGCCTATGACGTATTGTCTCGGGGTGTTAGTCAAAGAGGGTCTGGTGTTGGCGGCTGATTCGCGCACCAATGCCGGGGTTGACTATATCTCTTCTTATCGCAAAATGTTTGACTTATCTCGGCCTGGGGACCGGGTGATTTTACTCTGCACCTCTGGGAATCTATCGGTGACTCAAGCCGTTGTGCATAACCTAACGGAAGATATTAAGCGCGATCGCCCGGACAATCTATATGCCTTGCCCACGTTGTATGATATGGCGCGACACATTGGCGAGCACATTCGTCGGATGCAAGAGACCGATCGCCCCTGGTTGGAGAAGGATCGGGTTGATTTTCAATGTAGTTTCTTGCTAGCGGGACAAGTGCAGGGGGAGCCCCCAGGGCTGTATTTAATCTACAGCCAGGGCAACTGCATTCAGGCCACCCCAGAGACTCCTTTTTTGCAAATTGGTGAAACAAAGTATGGCAAGCCCATTTTGGATCGCACCCTAACGTTCGATTCACCGCTGGATGCGGTTGCCAAATGTGCCTTGCTGTCCATTGACTCCACCATGCGCTCGAACCTGTCGGTGGGTCCACCGGTACATATGGCCATGTACAAGGCCGATACCTTTGCCGTTCGCCATCGGGCTCAGTTTCAGGCGGGTGATCCCTACTTAATTAAGATGCGCAAGCATTGGGAGGTGGCGTTACGGGAGGCCTCCAGCAATATGCCTGACATCTCCTGGAACCAGGACGATATTGCACCTACGTTGGGCATTCCGGAACTGGAAGCCTTGTAGGCTGTGGGTGGTCATCGTGGATTAACTGTTTGGCGGTGGTTTGGTACAGCCGAATCTGGGGATGTGTGGTTAAATCTGAGGTCTGCACGGCGATCGCAGCGATGTACGCTGGGCTAGGCTGCCATTGGTAAATGTGCCAGCCCTGATCGTGCAGTGGGCCAGGGGTAATGGGGGCTGGTTGAGGGGCGATCGCTCCAGGGGGAATCGCTAGCTCGACAGAGGTCATAGATGCGGTCAGTCCTAACCCTAGGGCCTTCAGGTAGGCTTCTTTGCCAGTCCAGTATTGTAAAAATCGGAGATTCGCCTGAGTTGGTTCGAGCCCTTGCACCGTAGCGGTTTCAGCAGGGGTCAAACAGCGTTGACACAGACTCGGTAGCTGTGACAAAAGTCGCACCAACTCGATATCAACCCCGATGGCTCTCCCCTGGCAGAGGGCAATGACGACCCAGTCACCAGAGTGGGACAAGTTGAACTCTAGGGAACGCGACGGCGAGTCGTGCCGGTGCTGGACCGTAGGGTGTGTAAGCTTAAGGGCAGGTTTCCCCTGGGGACCGTAGGTGAAATCGAATGCTTTGGGTGGCTGTTGCAGGTATCCCCCTAAAATGTGGCGCAACGCCCCTCGACTGACAAGAAACGCTTGGCGACCAGCGGGTCGACTGAGCCGTTGCAGTTTGCCGCGCTCTGAGGCGGATAAACAGGTCGCTAAAGCCTCAAGATCAGCACTAGAGTCCTCCGTCAACGGAATCATCCACACATGGACAACATCGCCCAAGTCCGGAATTGGGCTTACAGAGGTGTCGGTAGAGCCGAACTGAGTCATATCCCAAATTTAGGCCATTTGGGGTCAAAAGGACAGCCATGCCACTTAGCTTTCATCAGGGGAGGACAAGTGGCTTAGTCGGCACCAAATACCGGCTAGATCGCGACTGAAAATTGCTGTCAATGCGTTTAGCGTGTTCCAGCTAACTAAAACTTATCCGAAATCTTGCCGCGACCGGGCCCAACTGACCGAGTTCGCGTCCTGGACATGGCTGTTCTTTTCGTTGGGATACGCTGAGGGGGTTGCTGACTCGGATTGAGTATGGATCGATCGCAGCTATCTATCAATATTGTCAAGCCGAGTGGGCATGCTTGAATCACCGTCAGCCGTCAGCACAGCATGGGCTGAACAGCATGGGCTGGGGCGAGGGGACACTCGCTGGCCGCAAAGGCATTAGGCGGCCCTAATGCCTTTGATCCTGTAAGTACTGTGATGGGATTGTTCATGGGTATGCCTCCTCAGATGCAAGCGTACAATCACTCGACGCCATCAGATGTCCATCAACCTCAGACCAGGATATGCATTTTAGGCGGTGGCTTTGGCGGCCTCTACTGCGCTCTGGCCTTGCATCGATATCTAAAGCGTTGGCCTCAGCCCGTTCAGGTCACCCTGGTGGAGCCCCGCGATCGCTTTACATTTACCCCCCTGCTCTATGAGCTGCTCACCGATGAGCTCAAACCCTGGGAAATTGCCCCCTCCTACCAGCAGCTACTGGGGCACACCTCGATTCAACAGCGGCAAGCTACGGTGAACACAATTGATCTGCCTAACCGCCTGGTCAAACTCCACCAGGGAGACTCCCTTCCCTATGACTACTTAGTGGTGGCGATGGGAAGTCAGATGCGCCCTCCAGCAGCCGTTGGCCACCAGGGCCAGGCCCTCCCCTTTTCCACCCTGGCAGATGTATGGCGGCTAGAGCAGCAGCTGGCCGATTTAGACCGGGCTGCCGCCACAGGGCTGGTCCAGGTGGTGGTGGCTGGGGCGGGGCCGAGCGGCGTGGAACTGGCCTGCAAATTAGCGGATCGCCTGGGGGCCAAAGGACAGGTCACCATCTTAGACCGGCGGGGGAAAATTCTACGGGCCTATCCAGAACCCCTACGCCAGGCTGCGGCCAAAGCCCTGAAGCAACGGGGGGTTACTGTGTATTTAGGGGCTGCCATTCAGACTGTAGATGCCGCCACTGTCACCTATCAGTACCAGGGCCAAACCTGTCAGCAACCTGCCGATCTGGTGGTGTGGACCGTGGGGACCGTGCCTCGCTCCTGGCCTGGGCTCGATCCCCTAAAGCCATCCCCCCTGGGGCAGTGCTTAGTCCGTCCCACCCTACAGATCCCCCAGGATGACCGCGTGTTTGTGCTGGGGGATATGGCCGAAATGCCAATCATAACCCGCGATCGCCGACCAGGGTCAAGCGCCCCCATGACGGCCCAATCCGCCTACCAGGCCGCTCCTGTGGTGGCCCATAATATTTGGGCATTGGCGGCGCAGCGGCCACTGCGATCCTTTGGGTATGTCCACCTGGGAGATATGCTCACCCTAGGGCGAAACAATGCCGTGGTGTGTGGCTTTGGCCTATGTATTACCGGCAGACTGGGCGCTGTTTCCCGTCGCTGGGCCTACTGGCTGCGGTTACCTACCGCCCATCACCGTTGGCGGGTGCTGCGCCATTGGCTTAGTTCAATTTTTATAACGTCTTAGGGGGTCCCCGATAGGGTTGTCCCTGACCGGTGCATCCTAACCGATGGGGATGACTATACCTTGGCCATTTCCGCTGCTGTTAGCCCTAGTATTGCTATGAATGACTTCTTTAAAGGTTTTGAGCAACTGTTGGAACTGGCCAAGACCCTGGAAGAAAAAGCCGAAAACGGCGAGTTGAAAACAAACGTCCAGATTAACGCCCGCGGGCTCAGCAGTATTCCCCGCCAGGGAAACATTCCTGATATGGGGGTCAGCAAAATGGGCCGTAATTCCGGTGCCCCTTCCCCCGACGATGATGTCATCATCACCCCACCCCCCACCTCCCCTACCTCCCCATCTAGTCCTCCACCCGCCCCCACCATCCAAGACGTCGGTGGCCTTTCTGACACCCTCCAGGAGTTGCGCGAGCTGGTGGAAATTCCCCTCAAACGTCCAGATGTGCTAGCCAAGCTGGGGTTAGAGCCCACCCGGGGGGTATTGCTCGTGGGGCCGCCCGGGACCGGCAAAACCCTGACAGCCCGCTCCCTGGCAGAGGATCTAGGGGTAAACTACATCGCCATTGTTGGCCCTGAGGTGATGGGTAAATATTACGGGGAGGCCGAAGCGCGCCTGCGAGCCATTTTCGACAAGGCTAAAAAGGCGGCTCCCTGTCTGGTGTTCATTGATGAAATCGATAGTCTCGCCCCCGATCGCAGCAAAGTGGAAGGGGAAGTGGAGAAACGCCTAGTCGCTACTTTGCTGGGATTGATGGATGGTTTTGCCCAAACGAATGGGGTGATTGTGCTAGCGGCCACCAACCGTCCCGACCATTTGGACCCAGCCCTGCGGCGACCAGGGCGATTTGACCGAGAAGTGGCCTTTCGGGTACCGGATCGCCAGGGACGGTTAGAGATTTTGCAGATTCAAACCCGGGAGATGCCTCTGGATGAGGTGAATCTGGAAGGGATTGCTGACCTGGCGGTGGGGCTGGTGGGCGCTGACCTCAAAGCTCTGTGCCAAAAGGCAGCCTATCTGGCCCTGCGGCGGCAGGTGCCCTCCCTCACGGGCCCCATGCCGGACGAGATGACCCTGGTCCAAGCCGACTTTTTACAGGCGATTAAAGCAATCAAACCCTCGGTCCTGCGATCGGTGGAAGTGGAGTCTCCGGCGATCGCCTGGGAGGATATTGGCGGCTTAGAGGCGATCAAGCAAACCCTGCAGGAGTCCGTGGAAGGGGCGCTGTTATATCCTGAACTGTATGCCCAAACGGGGGCCAAGGCGCCACGGGGGTTGCTGTTGTGGGGGCCACCTGGTACTGGCAAAACCCTATTGGCGAAGGCGGTAGCCGCCCAAGCCCGAGCCAACTTTATCGCGGTCAATGGCCCAGAGTTGCTCAGCCGTTGGGTGGGGGCGGCAGAACAAGCGGTGCGCGAACTATTTGCTAAAGCCCGTCAAGCCGCTCCCTGTGTCATCTTCATTGATGAAATTGACACGCTGGTGCCCGCCCGGGGGCAGTTTCAAGGCGACTCAGGAGTCAGCGATCGGGTGGTGGGGCAACTGTTGACAGAGCTAGATGGGTTGCAGAGCTGTCCTAACGTGCTGCTGATTGGCGCCACCAATCGTCCCAGCGCCCTGGACCCAGCTATCCTGCGCTCAGGCCGACTGGACCTACAGTTGGAAGTGGGGCTACCCAATGCCGATAGCCGCAGGGCAATTTTGCAGGTCCACAACAGCGATCGCCCCTTGCAGGGTATAGACCTGAACAATTGGGCCAGTCGCACCGAAGGCTGGAATGGGGCTGACCTGGCCCTGTTAAGCAACCAGGCCGCCCTAGAGGCGATTCGTGAATACCGGGCCCAAGGGTTAGATGATCCCAGTCAACTTCAAATAAGCGCTAACCATTGGGAACAGGCCTATCTTGCTCTTATGCGTCAACGGCAATCAGCCCTCGGTGGGCCAGCAACCTAAGATTGGCTGATAGATATCTGACCGAATCTGATTGAGGGTTTCAGGGGCCGGGTAGTAGGTCTCAGGACCAGTTGACCAACGTATGCCGGAGATTACTAGCGTGCCAGGCTGGTGTTCAGTCAAAACAATTAATGACGGGAGATGGGACTTAGGGTTCACGGTTTAAGGCAAGCCGTAGACCGTGAACCGTAGACCTTGCACCGCAGACCCTGTTAACCCGTTACTTCTGGCTTGACAGCCTACTAGTAATCTGCGCAATTTGCGCAGTCTCCTAATCTGCCGAAGGTTTGGGCTTAACGTTTTCTGCGGCAAAAATTCCCTTCGGAATAATGCCGTGGACCCCCCAATTACCATCAACCACTTGGGTAATGGCAAAGTCTGCCCCTACGGTCATCAGGGAAAAAGCCTCGTCTTCGCTCATGGTCATGCCGTTCATTAGAAAGTCGCGCATTTTAGCCGAGCTATCTTTCAGCGCTGGGTCCAAAGACGACAATTCATAGATTCTGGATTGGGCCTCATCTCCCAGGGCCTCCAGATAGTTAGGGTAGGTAAAGCCATGGACAATCCAAGCTTCGGCGGTTTCCAGCAAAGGATAGTTCACCCCTTCAAGAATAGTGCCAGCTAAGTCTGCTTGCTTGTGCAAGACAAATTGAAAGATGCCATCCATAGAGGTTTCAATGGCGGTGCCATCCAGTTCTCCATCCCCTTGGGAGGCATGGGCATCTCCGGCAGAAAACAGAGCCCCAGGGACGGCCACCGGGTAATACATGGTGGTGCCAATACCAATGTTGCGGTTATCAATATTGCCACCAAAGTAGCTGGGAGGAATAGAATCCACGATGTCGGCTTCACTGGGGGCAACTCCCATCGAACCCATGTGTAGCCGTAGGGGAATTTTCACCCCGTCTAAGGTTTCGTCAATCTGGGTGACCGTAGCCGGATCGACAATAATGCCAGGGTAGTCGATGGTTTCGTGCAGGGTGCCATCGGGGGTGGTTTGGGGAGTCCACTGGTAGCGATAAACCGCTTCAGCCCAATTTTCTGCTCCGGTGGCATCCATTTCGTAGATGGTGATCACTTCCCGGGGCTTGGGGTCTTCTTTCAAGTTGTCGTACTGGAACCCCCACCAAGCAGCGGCATTAGAGCCAAAGGCTTTGCCTGCATACAGCGGGTTGCCACTGGGCCGAGGCTTCAAATCAATCACCCGGACCTCTAAGAGATCGCCAGGTTCGGCCCCACACACATAGACAGGCCCGGTCAGAATATGAACCCCAGGACCGCGATCGCTTACAGTCTTTTCATCAGCCGTCCAATGATAAATACTTTCAATGGCAGGATCGCCAGCAGCCATGCGCTCGTAGTCATCTCCAGCATGGTGGGTAATCGTTTCTAGGGTGACGTAGTCCTGGGAGTTGACCGTCACTAGCGGGTCCAGGTTTTTGCTGTAAAAGCCCCAATGTACTGTTTCAGGACTGGCTACCAGCTTGTAATGGTGAGGGCTACTGGTGGGGCTGGTGCAACTTGTGGGTAGGGTCGATTCGATCGGTGGCAATGCCCCCTCAACCGCAGCAAGACTTGCAGGCCAGACCCCAATCAACCAGCTTAGGACCAAGGTTACCCCAAATAATAACCCCCAGGGCTTAAACCAACGCCCTTTGCGATATTCAGTCATGGTTACTGTCCTTAAGCGAATAAACGACCAATGCGCTTCAATTCTTCCTTAAGGACAATAAGCCGTCTGTATATAAAACAACTTGCTATAACAACTTGCCTGCGTTCAAGGCATCGGTACAGTAGGTTCTTTGCTGTGCCCAGGTCTTCAAGTCTGGGGCTATCGTCAGCCTAAGGTTGTGGTATCTGACCCGGCGGCAGCGAGATTCCCCTTAGAGGCCCGCAGCTGTCCACAGGCCGCGTTTTCCTCTAAGCCACGGGAATAGCGGACGCTGACGGCAATGTGGCGAGATTCTAAAGCCGCTACAAAACTACTGATGCTGGCTTCACTGGGTCGCTGATAGTCGGCCTCATCGATCGGGTTGTAGGGAATCAAGTTGACATGGCTCTGGAAGCCGCGCAAATGCTGGGCCAGTTCAGCCGCATGACGGGGTTGATCGTTCAGCCCCGCCAGCAAAATATACTCAAAGCTGACCCGTCGCCCGGTCAATTTGACATAATCGCGGCATTCATCCAGCAGGGTTTCCAGCGGATAGGCTTTGGCGCTAGGAATCAACTGGAGCCGTTGGGCTTGGTTAGAGGCGTGCAAACTCACCGCCAGGGTGACCTGCAGCTGCTCGTCCGCCAGTTTGCGAATCCGCCCCGGTAGGCCCACGGTCGATAGGGTGATGGCCCGCTGACTAATGCCCACATCCTGATTGAGGCAGCGAATCGCCGCCACCACAGAGTCAGTATTCAGCAGCGGTTCCCCCATACCCATAAACACAATATGACTAACCCGTTGGCCAAAGTCAGCCTGCACCGTCAACACTTGATCGACAATTTCGTGACAATACAGGTTGCGCAAAAAGCCGCCCTTACCCGTGGCGCAAAAGTCGCAGGCCATGGGGCAACCCACCTGCGATGAAACACACACCGTCAGCCGGTTTGCAGAGGGGATACCCACAGTTTCAATAATTTGGCCATCCCCCAGGCGCAGCAGGTATTTGACCGTACCGTCCCTGGCCACAGCCCGGTGATGTAGGGTAGAGCGACCAATGACCACCTGCGACATCGCTTGTCGCCAGGCTTTGGGGAAGACGGTGATATCTTGCAGCGATCGCGCCCCCTTTTTGTACAGCCAGTTGTGCAGTTGTTTGCCTCGATAGGCCGGTTGCCCATGGGCCTGTACCCATTCTGTCAAGGCCTCTAGGGATAACCCCAGCAGGTAAGTTTCAGAGGCTACTTCCCCCGCCTCGGCACCAGGAGCATCGGCAGGCATGATCGGGGACAGGGAGGTAGTAGCCATGGCGAAGGTCGAAATACAGGGTCTTCTATGGTAACGGGGTTAACCCAGTCTAACCATATCGGCCGATTAAGATAGCTGATGGTTGATATTCAGGGCCGGTTGCGGCTAGGGAAATCCTTAGTTTTAGTTGTCGGGTCTAGGGGAGGGGCAGTATCTTCCATCAGACGCACTAGGCCATCGGTTAGCAACTCAGGGTTCATAAACACCACCTTTGAATTCTCGCTAGCACCCAGTTTTTGGTTGGCTTCAACATAGCTTTGAGCCAACAGATATTTCAGAATTTCAGCGGTATTATTGGCTCCAACCCCTTGGGCCGCATCTTGGGTGCCCTGCTGCAACGCTTTCGACAACATTTGGATGGACTCCACCGTAGCCTCAGCCCGTTCAATGGTAGCCTTCCGATCCCCCTGGGCTTCTAGCACAGCCGCTCGGCTTTTCAACTGTGCTGCCTGTTCCTTCTGCATTGAACGTCTCACCTCTTCCGGCGGAATGATTTCCTGCACCTCCACCCGCGTCACCTTAACCCCCCAGGGTTCAGTGGCTTCGTCCAATTGAGACAACAACTTCTGGTTCAACTCATCCCGCGACGAAAACGTTTCTTCAAACTCCATTCTGCCGATTGCCGATCGCAGGGTGGTGGTCACTAGCTCTTTGATCGCCTCTTCCACATCTTCAATGGCGTAGTAGGTCAACTCCAACTCTAAAATACGCCAGTACACCACGGCATCCACATCCAAGGACACATTATTCTTAGTGATTGCTCCTTGTTTGGGCACATCTAACAATTGCTCCCGCACCGTGTCCTTCAGCACGATGGAGTCAAACACGGGCACAATAAAGTTAAGTCCAGGTTTGAGTTTGCGATGGTACCGGCCCAAACGCTCCACGAGTGCTTCGTTGCCCTGGTTAATAATTCGCACCGAACCAAAGGTATAGCCAGTGATGATTAAGGCCAGAATACCGATAATTGTTGAAGTAGGCACAGCAATAGTCTCGCAGTAGGTAACAATCAGCTGATCATATAGTTCAAGTTTACTCAGTTCTTTTTGCAGTGGGCTATGGAGCCAGCAAATTACTCTAACTCCATATCTCTAACAGGCCACCTGCTGTAGCAACGTCATCGGGCCAATGGCCTTAAGTAAGGCTAACTGTTCTGGGTTTTTGACTAACAGGGATCCAGCAAACCCTAATGAATTAACAGGAATAGACTGATAATGGTCTTGACGTCGACCTATGATCATCATCCAATCCCAGGTGACCAGCAGATTATAGGGAAATGGCTGCGAGCTTTGAGCCCAATGGCTGCCGGGGCAGTCTAAAAGTGTTTGATAGGCCGTGTGGAGGATTTTTCCAGCGGTAACCTTCTGACTTAGCCAGCCGCTCGGTAGCTTGATAATACTATGGCCAAAGGGAAAATTAGGGTTATGGCCCAGGGTTGCCTCAGCTAGCGCTAATTGATCAATGGCCTGGGCCACTGGCAGCGGACTGCCGTCCGGGCATAGGGGTAGAGGAACTAACTGCAGATGCTTATGACGCTGGCTGGCCCCAGCCAATCGTCCGCCATTGTAAAAGGCCAACCCATCCATCTCAGCCATGGCGATCGCTAACGCCTGAAAATCTGCCAGGGTAAGCCAGGTATCTTGGTCTTCAAACGTACGAGTGACAATCAAAATGTGGTGATCCACCACATTGTACTTATTCAGCAAACACAGGTGGGTGGGCGTCAAATCCGCCACGAATAGGTCAGGATCGTAGGGTAGAAAAGGGTTAAAGGATTGCCCTGAAGGCTGTTGACTAACTTGGCGTTGGGCCGCCTTTTCCTTACGAGCCAGATTGGCGAGTATCCGCACCAAGAAGCGCATTCCCCCCTGTTCAATAAATTCGTACTGGGTTTCAATGGGCTGAAGGGCGCCACATGCCAGAGCATAGCTAGTTTGCTGACGAACCTGGTCCCACAGGGAACGAGACACCTGCTGGGCTGCGGGAAACTTCACCATAACTAACTTAGACAGAGGTCAAATTACTTACCCGACTCTAGCAAACCGCTGGCAATTCCCACAAACTTGGGCTCCCGTGTAGGGGGGGGCATTTTGCTTGTGCAGGCGAGACGTCTCACTAGTACTGGCCGATAGGAATATGCCCATCTTTGTTGAGGGTGTCAGGGGTTCCAGGTGGCAGGTGACATGTCTCAGAAGTAACCCACCTATTTCAGTTAGTGAAAACCTTGCGTGGAGCGGGATTTCCTTTCCGCCTGCGGCCTTCTTACTTCTACCTTTTTATATTAGGGATTTATATTAGGGAGTTTCAAGATTAATACATAATTACTGTATAGTCAAAAAGCATGACTAAAAATAATCACTACATACAACAACACCCAACCTCTAGTCCAGAAAACTTCCTACCCTTGGTTAAGACTATTTGGAGGCAAACACACCAATATAAACAACCTAGTTAGGCGATAAATTGATGGCTTGAACGACTCCCCTAATCTACTTTAGGAAGTATTGAACGGAGAATTGGGTGTTGGTGGTTAAACGAGACAGATGAGCTATTAACAGCGCTTTCACTCCTTCTTGTGTGTGGACAATTGGCTGTTTGATCTGCCAGGGGAGCCTTATCAGCTCCATATTCAATATACCGACTTTTAGCGTCAATCCAAACAGATGAAACGATAGTTAACACGGCAGGAAAGCTGTGCCCGAAGCCGCTTCATCCCCCCAGGTGACTAGCTTGGTGGGCTTGCTTCATCAGCTGGACCTGGGAACTGAGCTCTGGTGCCTTGAGTCCAGGGCGGCGCTGAACATAGGACCCATCAGCCTGCATGTCCCAAGCCTGGCGATTGTCCTGAAGGGAAAGATCCAAGATCGTTTTCAACTCAACCTGGATCGCTGGATCCTCAATAGGGACAACCACTTCTACCCGACGATCCAGGTTGCGGGGCATCCAATCGGCACTGCCTAGCAAGTAGACCTCATCCCCCCCATGGTGGAAATAAAAGATGCGGGAATGCTCTAAAAATTGACCAATAATGCTAACCACCTGAATATTGTCACTCACACCAGGCAATCCTGGGCGCAGACAGCAAATGCCACGAATAATTAAATCAATGGACACCCCAGCTTGGGAGGCTTGGTAAAGGCGGGCAATCAAATCAGGGTCAACTAAGGAATTCATTTTGGCGATAATGCGCCCCTGGGCTCCTTTTTGGTGCTGACTAATTTCCTGCTGGATTAAATCCTCCAGTTGCTGGCGTAGGGTTAAAGGGGCAACCAACAACTTGCGGTAATGGTACTGCCGAGAATACCCGGTCAAATAGTTAAACAGGTCGGATAGATCAGCGCCAATGTCTGGACGGGCACTCAGCAGACCGAGATCGGTGTATAGTCGAGCAGTTTTGGGGTTGTAGTTGCCCGTACCAATGTGAAAGTAGCGGCGAATTTGGTCATCCTCTCGGCGAACTACTAGGGCAATTTTCGTGTGGGTCTTCAGCCCCATCAGGCCATACACCACATGTACCCCAGATTTCTCCAGCTTGCGAGCCCAGTTAATGTTGTTTTCTTCGTCAAATCGAGCCTTCAACTCCACCAGCACCGAGACTTGCTTGCCATTTTCTGCTGCGGAAATTAAAGAACTGACAATCGGAGAATCCCCCGAGGTGCGATACAGGGTCATTTTTATCGCTAGCACCTGGGGGTCATGGGCCGCCTGAGTTATAAATCGCTGTACTGTGGTGGCAAACGAATGATAGGGATGGTGTAGGAGCTGATCCTGCTGGCGCAGTAGGGCAAACAGGTCGTCGGCAGGTTCCAGGGTCATATCAGCATCTTCCACCTGCGGCGGGCTCAAAAGCTCAAAAGTGGCAGGGGTAGTGGGCGCCCAGGTAGGGGCTTTTAAGTGGGGGAGGGGCAGCCCCATAAAGGTCATCAAGTCACTTAGACCCATCAGCCCGTCAATATCGTAAACGTCTGCTTCTGCCAGATCCATTTCTTGGATCAGCATGGTCCGCACGGGGGGTGGGGTTGACTGCTGAATTTCCAGGCGGACAGCCGATCCCCCGAGGCGACGTTTCCGTAGTTCCTGCTCGATCGCTAACATCAAATCATCGGCTTCGTCCTCTTCCACTGCCAGGTCAGCATTACGGGTAATCCGAAACACATAATGGGCCTGAATGTCCATCCCCGGGAAGAGGGCTGACAGATTGTGGGCAATCACCTGTTCTAGGGGTACCCCTAACCAACAACAGATACCCAAATCATCCGTTGATGGCCACAGGCTTTCAGGCAGGGGTACAAATCGAGGAAGGACCTTGGGCACTTTGACCCGGGCAAAGTGAGTTTGATGCGTTCGGGGATCATCAACGACGACAGCCAAATTGAGGCTGAGGTTAGAAATGTAAGGAAAGGGATGCCCTGGGTCGACCGCCAGGGGGGTCAACACCGGGAAAATTTGCTCTTCGAAGTACTCTTGCAAATAGGTTTGCTGGGTTTCTGTTAAGGCGTCATAGTTCAACAGGTGAATACCCTGCTCAGCCATCGCGGGGCGCAAGGTTTGCTCAAAGGCTTGGTGTTGCTGAGTGACCATCGGACCTAATCGCTGGCTGATCACCTCCAGTTGGGCGGCAGGGGTGAGGCCATCGGGGGAGGTGCGGCTAACGCCAGCGGCAATCTGCTGCTTCAGCGCCGCCACCCGCACCATGAAGTATTCGTCTAGATTGGCACTGAAGATGGCCAAAAATTTCAGGGCTTCTAGCAACGGCGTACGACTGTCTAGGGCTTCGTGCAGGACCCGACGGTTGAACTCTAGCCAGCTGAGTTCTCGACTGACGTAGTATTGAGGGCTGATCGCAGGTTGCGTCTCGTACGGTTGGGGCTGTGCCATGGTCATGGCCCTATTTTTCTCCTACTCCAAAGGCCTGTTTCTCTTGCCCGCTCCACCACTCACCCAAATCCATCAGGGGTTGGGGCAGGTGGCCCCACTCGGGGTCATAGGCCTCAGGTGACTGGGTAGAGCGCTGTTCATTCAACCAGTGCAGCCGCCACGGCATCAATAGCCAAGGTTGCGACAGGCCGTCGGTGGATTCTATGTACTGCGCCCAGTCTTGACTGTCCATGGGTAGTCTGGTGTGCGGCACTGCCATTAACAAAGGCTGGCCAATCGCCGACCTGGCCAGTTGCGTAACTTAACGTTAAGTTAATCATCCTACCCTGCCTGAGCTGGCAGGGAAACCCTAGACAGCAGAAAAAACGCCCTATCTATTTGGATAGGGCGCCTTAACCTAACAAATTCACCATTGCCGCTAAGGTGGCAAACCTAAGCCACAGCGTACTCGGTTCGGACTAACGCCGTTGCTTAAAGGAGGTCAACCACTCTCGCAGTTGCTCGCCAGCGACATCGCGCCCCCCTAGGCCAAAGGAAATGGCAATGGCCACCGCGATCGCCCCGAGCAGCAAACCAAAGGCTAGATTCACAATGTCGGGGGCAACCCCCATCTGTTGTAGGGCCATAGCACCCACAAAAATAACGATGGCAATGCGGGCCGCCTGGGCTAGGACCTTAGCTTGGCCCGTGCCCATAGTGTTGACCAGCCGATAGGCCAAATTGGCCAAATAAAGGCCCACTGCAAACACGACAACGCCACTCAGCACTCTGGCACCGACCTGGAGCACAGCCCGAACAATATCAGTTAAGCCAGGGAAGTTAAGAATCTCGGTGGCGGTTATCGCCCCAAACAAGACAATGGCTACCAGGGCAATGATACCCACTAATTCAGATGGACTGCGTCCTGGCGATTGCACTGTGGGCACGGGGCGACCTTCGGCATCTACCCCTGGCTGTACTGTGGGCTCAGTCCCAACATTCAGTTCGGGTAGGCCCAAGATCGACATAATGTTGTCAAAGCCAGCCCCGCGCAGCAGGCTCGTGACTAGATCCGCCACAAACTGGCCGACAAAGTAAGCGGCGGCGATTACCACCCCAGCCATAATGATTTGGGGAATAGCTGTCAGCACCTGCTCCAGCATCAAAATGGCTGGCACCGAAATAGCGTCGATATCTAGTTCGTTTAGAGCGGCAATCACGGCTGGGATCAACACCAGCACATAGGCTAAAGTACCCGCTAAACCAGATAGGGTTGTGCCCTCAGCGGTGGTCGCCTTCAGCCCCATGCGGGTGCCCACTTGGTCTGCACCAGTGGCCATCAATAGGTTAGTGACGACGCCGCGCACAATCCGGGCAATGATCCAGCCCAGGGCTAGGACAATACCAGCAGTAATAATCCGAGGAATGGCCTGCAAGAAGGAATTAATCAGGCCTTCCACCGGGGCCAGTAGCCCCGGAATTTGCAGCGCACTGAGAATTAGCGGAATAAACAGCAGCAAAATGAACCAATACAGCACATTGCCGATGGTTTCATTCAGCACAATCGGGGGACCGCCTGATTCCATCTGGGCTTGCTGGGCCAAACGCTCATCCAGGTTAAAGCGGGACAGACCATTGATGACGAGCGATCGCACCAGGGTAGCGGTCACCCAAGCTACCCCGAGCAAGACAACAGCCCCACCAATGCGGGGCAGGTACAAGAAGATCTGATCGAGAAAATTGTTTAGCGGTGCCGACACCCCAGCCAAATTCAAGGCATTGAGGGACGCCACAATGGCAAATAGGAAGATCACCCAGTAGACAATGGTGGCCACCCATTTTTCAACGGCAATGCCCTGGTCTGCCGGTTGTCCGGTCACCCAACTGGCAATGCGGTTGTCAAAGTTGGTCCGCTTGAGTAGATTTTTGACGGCCAGGGCTACTAGGGTGGCGACAATCCACCCCAGCAACAGCAGCACGATGGCCCAAACCAGGCTGGGTAAAAACTGCCCTAGCTGCCCTGATACTTCATCGGCAAAACGGTTGACAGAGGCCGCAGGGCCTGGTGACTCAGTGGTCGTCGTTTGAGCTAGGAAGAGGTAGGTAGAAAACATGATCACAGGTTGTCTTGAACGAAGATCGGGATATCCATATCCAGTGCAAGGTTATGTTGGTCGGACACATCCGTTAGCAAGGGGGCAGCTGATCGCAGACCAACGTCCCGCTTAACCGGTTGGGTCCCAATATAAATAAAACTGTGTTCTGATGAAAAAGATTACCGTCAGAAGGGTCGCGATTGGTTCTATGATCAGCGTTTCTAGCGCTCACGCTCTGGAGGCCCAGGTAGCCTGAATAGTTGCCCTAGAAGTTGAGGGATGACAAATTCTGTGAAAATTTGCCCCTACTGACCAAAGAAGCGAAATTTCTGCTTTTCTTCTCCACTAGAGACACTACATGCCGCCAATCTTCTCAGGAGTTGGATGATATGTCTACCCACCGAAGGTTTGAACAGACGATTTTGATTGCCGCTAGCGCCACCACGGTAGAACGCTGCATCACCGATCAAGATCTAATGCACCAGTGGCTCAATCCGGCGCTGCGCTGTGAGCCAATTGGTACCTGGGGAACCGCACTGGGCGATCGCAGTCGGTTTATTATTCAAATCCCCCTGTGGCGACCCACCTTGATCAGTACTGTGGTTGAACGACAACCTGGTCTGGTTGTTTGGGAATTTGAGGGGTTCTTTCAGGGACGCGATCGCTGGGAATGTCAACCGGTTGACCAGGGCACTCATCTGCTCAACCGGTTTGAGTTTAAAGTGCCAAATCCATTGGTACAGGCTGGGTTTGACTGGTTTGCCGCAAATTGGACCCAGCGGGATATGCTGGCCCAACTCCAGCGGTTAAAAGCGGTAGCTGAGTCTCTGTAGGGGCAGTCAACTCGTCGTGCTGGTTAGCGAGCTATGGCTGCTGTCGGGGAGAGAACACTATCGCGATCGCGTTACCGATCTAGCCATGACAGATCAGCGCTGAACAAAATTCTCCCGACAGATGATCATCTGTCGGGAGAATCAACAAAAAATAATTTTCTTTTGCTAATTTCTGTTAACTAGATGTGGTTTGAGTCGCCAACATTTGCTTGAGTTTCTCTAGTTCATCAGCCCAACGAGGATCGGGCTGGGCCGCAGCACTACTGGAAGAAGAGGTTGACGCTTTGCGGTTATTGGACTTAGACCGCTTACTCCCCCCCTCAGACCGAGCTTCAGGGGCGTCATCTCCCTTGGTCCGAGGCAGGGCCTTTTCAACCTTTAGGGGCATGTCCTGCAACACTTGTCCGTTGAGTGCTGACACGATTTCATCGGCTTTTTCGTCAGTTTTGACAGTTACAAATCCGAATCCTCGACATTTACCGGTTTTCTTATCAGAAATCAGCTTCACAGACACTAAATCTTCAGTGTAATCAGAAAACACTGTCTCGAAATCTTGCCGTTCTAGATCTCGAGAAAGATTGCCAACGTAAAGACGGATGGACATGTTAGATACCTCTGGTATTTAAAGCAACTAGGTGCATCAATAAAAAAGTACTTATAAGCGCTAAGGCATTGGAGTTGGGCTGTAACAAGCAGCCTAACCAATCACCAAGTCTAAAAACCCATGGCCCCAAAACTCATATAGCCAGATTAATTCGGTATCGCTAAAGGTATTCACCAGAGCCCTGAGTGGCTCAGCAATAGCGAACCAATAATTAAGGTAACACGGGATATGGAGCAGAACCACCATTCAAACGGATTAGTCACCAAAGAATTCATGTTCAGGCAATAAAAAACCAGCCTAACAAGGCTGGTCCATTTGCTGTGTTGAGAGTAGGAGAACCTGATACCCAATAGAACCCGTATCGATGACGAAGATCGGGTAGGCCCTTAGGCATCCGTTTCTGTAAATAAATGTAACATTGCCAGAGCAATATTGCAACATATCGTTAACGAGTGTTGGGCGATCGCCCGCTAGCCCCCCGTAAAGATGATGACAATACCCCATAGGCTAATCCCTAAACTGATCAAGGTAGCCCACTGTGGCCCGTGGCCGACCATAGCTTGCCGTTGGTCAAGGTGAATATGGTCGATGTCAAGCCAGAGTTCACCCCCGGCCCGTCGTCCCCATCCCTTGACGGTTACCCGTCGTCCGATCCAAGCCGCAGGGTGCTGCTGGGGTCGTCTGAGTGCTTGCCAGGCGCTAAAGGGAGAGGGGCAGGCTAGCCGTACCAACCCCTCGGGGCAAGCTAAATACAACCTCTGACAAAACCAGTTAGCTGGCCCCGATCGTCCCATCAGCTGGCCTTGGAGGTTAATCGGCGCTCCCTGCACTGGTAGGGGTGGCAAAGCAGATATCAAGCGGCTGGCAGATTCTGGCGGCAAATCATGGGGAGGCTCGGGGTAGAGGGTATTGATTCGCAGTAGCAGCCCGATACCCAGGCCCAACAGCAACAGCCCCCAAAGAACCGTGGGATCTTGGTACAGCCAGCTCAAGAAGGGTAACCGTAACCCTTGGGTGACTCCCCCTAAAAACCACAGCCCCATGGCCAAACTACCGCCGACGATCAGGCCCACCAGGGGTGCTTTTTGGCGCAGCAGCGGTGCCATGGCAAAAGCAGGCATGGGAGAGAGGTCCGCAGTCTCAAGTGAGAGGGGGGGCTGCCCGTACTGCTTAGCGGCTTGGTTGAGCACGACCAGGCGTTCCCCCAGCGGTAGATGGGAGGTGTTAATCCTCAACCACTGGCGATAGGGGTTGGTCACATCGGAGGTAACCACGGGTCCTAGGCCTAACGTCGACACAAAGCTGCCGGGGCTAAGGGCCTGGGCAGGGCTAATCGGTAGCAACACCCCCAGGCTACAGAGAATTGGCGAAATCGAGCCCGAATGCTGACTGTGGGAGGCCAGGGTGGCACTTAGATGAATTAAGGTGTCCGCCAAAAGGCGTGGCTGTCGAGTGAGTACAACGGTGCGGCGATCGCCCCAATCACTCCGCCAGCGCGACAGCCCCAATGTCAGCTGCCGTAAACCCCAATAGAGGGCATAGAAGCCATGGGCCAGAGCGCCGATGATCGACCGCAACCAGGCCTGCTGCCGTTGTTCAGCCCAATCTGCCAACTGGCCATAGACGGTATGGCAAACCAGCAGCCATAACCCCACCGCTGATAAGACAGGTAATGCGCCATTAATAGCGTGAGCCAACTCCACACTGTATAGGGTCACCACCTGGTCTGGGGGTAATGTGTCCAGCATCCCCTGGCTGACCACAATACGGGTATTACGAGGATGCCAGCCATAGCTAAAACAGTAGGGGGTTGACTCTGGAATCAGCCGTAACTCCGGCAAGTGCCAGCCCTGGCGGCGGCAGAGTTGTCGCAACACCGTTAGGGCCTGAGGGTTGAGCTGTTGTAGCTGTCGGGTGGATAAAACCCGCTGACCATGCCACCGGGCCAGCAGCCAGTCCAGTATCCAGGGGCTACCCACCGCTAGTAGCAAGACTAATCCGATTACCCAGGGATTGTAGGACTGATCAAGGGCAGGCAGACCGTAAAACCGTACCGGCCAGCGCACCAGTCGGATCAGGCCATTAACCCCCCTCAGACCCAGATGGAAGACCCAGTTGATTCCCCATACCAGGGCGATCGCCGTGACCGCTTGGCCGAACCACAGATGGAGGGGACGTCTAGGCAGGGGTTGGGGCCGGGGCGTGGTTGCGCTCACCGACGGGACTGATGGCTTTGCTGGGGCTGGCGCTTCGGCGGCTGCCTGGGGGGCCGAGTTGGGTTCCCCAGGGGCCTCATCCAGGGGGCCTCGCCAGGGCTGCTGATTCAGCCGCTGGTAGTGAAATAGGGAGCCTCCCTTCCCTGCCGTCGTGGTTTCTGCTGAGGAACTGGAGGAGGATGACTGAGTGGTCTGGGTCTGGGGTCTGGGGGGGGAAGAACTGGGTACCGGAGTGGCTGGACCAGCCATGGGGGGAGGCTGCGGGGCCTCAGCAGCGGCGGCGGCTGAGGCTGATGGCGGCCCTTTTGGTGCCGTTGGCTCTGCCCTAAAGGGGACAAACCCGGTGTCGTTGGTGGTCGGACGGTCCAGCTGGGGCAAATCTCGCTTAGCCCCAGGAAAAGCCGGTTGGGCCAGGTCGGTAGGTATCGAAGCCACCGTCGTCTGACCTGCGGCCGGCAGTTGACGGAGGGTCTGCTCAGCCCACTGGCGAGCCTGGTCTACAGGGCTGGCTTGGAGCTGTTGACAGAGTTGACGGGCGATTGCATATTGCCCTAACCGCTGATGCGATCGCACTAACCCCATCTGGGCTTTTACTCTGTCAGCCGGGGTGGAAGCCAACCGCAGCAGTTGCCGAAAATAGGCTATAGCTTGGTCATACGCCTTGGCCCGATAAGCCGCTACCCCTTGCTGGTAGAGGTGGCCCCCCGGGGACTGAGTGGATTGGTGGTGGCTGTCTGAAGCCATAGTGATGGGCCCAAATTCGTTGCTGCAATTGAGTGTCAAGCATAGTTTAAGTCCGAGGTCGCTGACTTAAACCCAGTACCATTGGGGATAAATACCCTATCTCCCCCAAGATAAACCTTATAAAATTGTTACAACTGGCAATCCTCGTTTTTGACCAGACGCACTTAGGCCAGGAGAGAGCAATATTAACTTGCTCTCTCCTGGCCTAAAGATGACCTGTTTGACTACTTAATAATCTTGATAATCTCGCCCATGATTGCCCTGTGTCTCTTTATCGTCAGCTTTGTGGCCTGGTTTTTGAGCATGCTGGCAGGGGGCGGTAGTCCATTTATTTTAATTCCGCTCATTTCCGTATTGCTGGGGGTGCAGGCGGTTGCCCCTATCATTACCACCGGGTTATTGATTGGCAATGCCCAACGCAGCCTCTTTTTCTGGGCAGAAATTAACTGGCAAGTGACCGCCTGGTATGTGCCAGGGGCCACAGTTGGTGCTGTTTTGGGCTGCTATGGGCTCACCCAGGTCCATCCCGAAGGGCTACAGCTGCTGCTAGGGGTTGGCCTACTGGCCATGGTTGGCAACTATGTGCTGGGGTCTCAGAATACCCAATTCCAGGTGAAAGCCTGGCACTTTTTGCCCTTAGCGTTGATCAATGCCATTGGCTCGGGGTTAATGGGCAGTACGGGGCCAGTGATGAATCCCCTTTACCTGGGTTACGGTTTAGAAAAAGAAGCTATGGTGGCCACTAAAGCCCTTAACAAAGTTTCTTTGCATGTGGTGAAACTGATAGCCTACGGGGTCTTGGGTAGTCTTAGCTACCAATACCTAGCCTATGGATTGGTGATTGGACTGGCCGCAATTCCAGCCAACTGGTTGGGGAAATGGGTGCTAGCTCAAATGAGTGCCCAGCAGTTCCGCCAATTGGTCTTCACGTTTGTAGCCGTTAGCGGTGTGGTCATGATTTGGCAGCAGCGTAGCCTACTGCTGCTGTTTTGAACTATTCCCTTGCCCCAGTGATGTCCAAGTCCAGCAGGGTTTCTACAAATTCATAAAGAGAGACCTCATCGGCTCCGGCCAGTTGGCGATCCTTTAAGTCGGTCAACCCTCTCGACAGATCCTCGGCTCGGTGTTTGTAGTCGCGGTGGGCCGTCAACATATCCGCAAAGATGGTCTGCTCAATATCGACTCGGCTTTGGCCTTCCCCCACCGGAGTTTGGTAGGCTACATCGTCTACATCATATTTCAGCAGCACAAACAGAGCCCCACTGGCTTGCTGGAGCTCTGCTTGCAGCCGTCTTGTATCCAATTCCAGGCGGTCAAAGCTAACTTGGCCTGTGATTTTTAGCTCAATGATCGGGGCTGGGTCCTCAGGGGACAGGGGGGTAATGGCCTCTAAAACCAAAGCTTCAGCCATTTGACAGATTTGGTCGAGGCTCTCCTGACCTTTAGCCACCACCTCTAGACGTCGAATCGGACGCTGAAAGTAGTCGGTGATTAGATCAGCCTCAACGCCATCGGCGGTCAAATTCACCAAATAGGCTCCTCGCTGGTAGCGGCTTTCCTCCACGTTATTAGCTTCTAAGGAGCCAGGGTTAAACACCCAGCCTTCTACGGCATAGGCCTTGTGAATGTGGCCTAGGGCCAGATAGTTCACCCCAGCCTGCTCCAGGGGCCGTAAATCGCTATAACGCAAGGCTCCGGCGTAGCGGGCAATCTGCCCCTCTAAACCGTGGTGAAACATGAGCAAGGTATGGTCAGGCCCTGGGGGTAAATGATCGATCGCCGCCCCTAATCGCTCGATCGCTCTCGGGGCTGTAGCCCCATACCAATGGGAGCCAATTACCCGTACACCGCAATCCAAGTCGATGTAACTGCCGGACTTGGTATCAGGGTCCCACGGGCTCAAAAGGGGATTGCCCAATTTTGTGTCATTGGGTTCTAGCAACATCAGCAAGCCCCATTCCGAAAGATACTTAAGCCAGCTGGTGGGGGTACCGAAGGGGCGATTATCGTGGTTGCCTTCAATCGCTAAAACTGGAATGTGGGCTTGCTGCAACGCCTGCAAACACACTTGAGCCTGATTTAGGGTGGCTGGCTTGATGTTCCGGTGCTCAAACAGGTCACCAGCAACCACCACAAAGTCTACCTCGGCCTGAATCGCGTGGCCATCTAGCACAGTATACAGGGCCCGAAAAAAGTCCTTGGTGCGCTCTGGGGTGTCGTAGCGATCGAAGCCTAAATGAATGTCGGCAATGTGGAGAAACTTAGCCATGGCCCTTGCTCTGAAATATCCCCCCAACTTAGCAGACGAGCCTGGGATCGGGTTTCTGCCAGGGTGATCCCCGCTTTTGCTAGAATTGGGCTTCTAAGGTGGGGCCTGTAGGACAAACATATTACACCACTGGGGAAGACTCAGCGGCGAGCTCTTCCAGGCGCTCTTGCTGGTCACGGCTAATGCAAGACTGCACTAGGGACTCGATATCCCCCTCCAGCACTGGAGCCAGGGTAAAGTTCTGGTTAAGGCGGTGATCGGTGACCCGGTTATCTTTGTAGTTGTAGGTGCGAATTTTTTCCGATCGCGCCCCCGTGCCGACCTGCGATTTACGCATGGAAGATACCGCATCCTGCTGCTCTTGCATCTGGATGTCGTAGAGCTTGGCCCGCAAAATTTGCATGGCCCGCTCCCGGTTTTTCAGCTGCGATCGCTCTTCAGTACAAAACACACGAATTCCAGTGGGTTTGTGGAACAGATCAACCGCCGTTTCCACTTTATTGACGTTTTGCCCGCCAGCTCCGCCCGATCGAGCTGTGGACATTTCAATATCCTTAGGATCGATTTTCACCGTCACTTCGTCCACCTCCGGCATAATCGCTACGGTAGCCGTCGAAGTGTGCACTCGCCCCCCCGCCTCTGTCACTGGCACCCGCTGGACCCGATGGACGCCAGCCTCAAACTTAAGTTGACTGTAGACGCGATCGCCCGCAATTTCTAGAATGGCTTCCTTGAAGCCACCCATATCAGCCACCGACTCACTCAGCAGCTTCACTCGCCATCCCTGGGTTTCCGCATAGCGGGAGTACATCCTGACCAGATCGCCGGCCCAAATACTGGCTTCATCACCGCCGGTGCCAGCCCGAATTTCCAACATAATGTTCTTATCATCGTTGGGGTCCCTAGGCAGTAATAATACCTTGAGTCGATTTTCCAGCCTGTCCAGGTGTTGCTCCAGTGCTTCCACTTCCAGAGCGGCCATATCTCGCAGCTCTGGGTCACTACTGGCTTCTTTGTAGACCTCTTTGGCCCCAGCCAACTCTTCCACAGCCTGCTTCCACTCGGTGTAGGTGGTAACGGTTTCTTCTAGGGATGAGCGAGACTTGGCAATCCGCTGAAATTCATCAGGATCTTGAGCGACATCAGGATCCGCCAATTGGCGGGTAAGTTCCTGAAATGTCTGCTCAACGGAATTTAGCTTTTCAATTAAATACGCTTCAGCCATGATCAAACCCTATACCGCTACTAACGCCAGAAGGGTTATTCCTCTGGCGATTGATATCATCGTTGCGAGTAGGGATGGTTAGGCCTTGTCGTCCGCTGCAGATGGCGTCGCTGGGGCATCGGACATGCCATATTTCCGCATGAAGCGTTCAACCCGGCCCTCGGTATCAATAATCTTTTGGGTACCGGTATAGAAGGGATGATTGCCAGACCACACATCTACGTGAAGCTCGGGCTTAGTAGACCCAACGGTCATAATTTCCTTGCCATCACAGAAGACCTTAGCTTCTGGATACCAAGTGGGATGAATATCAGACTTAGCCATGGTGGTGAGTTAAACAACGTTTACAAGAATGACCTGGCGATCGCAAATGACCTAAAAAGACCAGGGCAAATTGGGGACCAGCCAGATGTCGTTCTCTATCCATCCAGTCTAGCCCCCAGAAACTAATTAGCGCTTGGAGAACTGAGGCGCTTTCCGAGCTTTCTTCAAACCGTACTTCTTCCGTTCCTTACAGCGGGGATCACGGGTGAGATAGCCTTCCACCTTCAAAGGCTGGCGATTCTCAGGGGACAGCTCACACAGCGCCCGAGCTACTCCTAGACGGATGGCGTCTGCCTGGCCGGTTAAACCGCCACCTTTGACATTCACCAACACATCGTAGTCATTCTCCAGACCTAACACCTCTAGGGGAGCTTTGGCGGTCGTCAAATAGCCGGGGTTGAACTGAAGGTACTCTTCCCCAGGACGCTTATTGATCAGCAGTTGTCCACTGCCGGGGACGAGTCGCACCCGGGCAATCGCCGCTTTTCGACGACCAGTACCCCAATACATTACCCGTTCTGATTGATCAGTAGCCTGCATTATTTAGCTTCTCCAGGAATGGTGTTAACAACAAGAGTTTGAGGGGTCTGGGCCTGATGGGGATGCTCTGGTCCTGCATAGACCTTGAGCTTGGTAAACTGCTGTCGCCCCAGACTATTCTTAGGCAGCATTCCCTTGACAGCCTGCTCAATAATCCGCTCGGGCAAGCGAGCTTGCAGCTTGTCAAAGGTCTCAGTCTTCATGCCCCCGGGTCGACCAGAATGGCGCCGATACAGCTTGGTGGTGGCCTTACGACCAGTCACCACCACCTTTTCAGCATTGACCACAATCACAAAATCCCCCGTATCCATATGGGGGGTGAAGGTAGGCTTATTTTTGCCCCGCAGGACAGTGGCGATTTCTGTGGCCAAACGCCCTAGGCGCTGGCCTTCAGCGTCAATGACATGCCACTGACGGTCAACAGAATTTTGGGGAGGAACGTAGGTTTTAGTCATAGCGCTTAAGCCGTTTTCTTAACCACAACATATGAGTGAACAAAACTGAAAATCAGGCCACCGCTGGCCCTAGGTAAAAGTGAGGTTGTGTGTCAAACCACACCTCACGGTCAAAAGGCATTGGATCGTAGCCCACCCGCAGCAGGCACAGCCCTTGGGCAGGGGCCGAATACTTAACGCGTTGCCGCTGCCGCTGTTGCCACAGGGTCTGGAAATCTGCCGGAGATATATCTCCAGACCCCACCTGTACCAGCAACCCCATGACCAGGCGTACCATGCCGTAGAGAAATCCTTTGGCTTGTAGCTCGACGGTCAAAAAAGCATCACGCCGATGGCACTCTGCCCCCTGGAGATCAACCCAAGAATGTCGCTTTCCCGATCGGGCCCGATGGAAGGCGGTCATATCGTGATACCCCACCATAGTATCTAGGGCCGCCTGCATCTTTCCCTGATCCAGATAACGATGGTAGTAGTGCCACACTAAAGGCCGCACAAACAAGTTAGGTCGGGGATCGGTGTACAAGGTATAGCGATATCGCCGCCACTGGGCTGAAAATTGGGCATGCCAGGTATCAGCGACCTGGGCCGATGCCCGAATCAACACATCTTGGGGCAGGCGAGCATTCAAGATTTCGGCCCAGCGATGGGCCGGAATAAAGTCAGGGGCATCAAAATGAGCGACCTGAGCCGCAGCATGCACCCCAGTATCAGTCCGCCCGGCCCCATGCAGCCGCACGGCATACCCTAATACTGCCTGAATGGCGGCCTCGATTTCCCCCTGGACTGTTCTAGCATTGGGCTGCCATTGCCAGCCGTGTAAATCGGTGCCCACATACTGCACCACCAAAGCAACTCGCTGAGTAGCTTGGCTAAACTCAGGGGGCTGGCTTTCTAGGCTGCGCTGTATAGGAGACAACTTGGACATGGATCTAAATAAAGGGCGTCCTCTGATAGATCAGGTGAGTTCGATGATCGCCATTTCAGCGTTATCACCGCGACGACGCACCGTTTTAACAATGCGGGTATAGCCACCGTTGCGATCGCTGTAACGTTCGTCAGCTTGACTAAACAGGGCATGAACTAGCTGCTTGTCATAGATGTAACCCATAGCTCGACGGCGAGCAGGGAGGGAACCATCCTTCGCCAAGGTAATCATCCGGTCGGCTTCTTCCCGCACGGCCTTAGCCCTGGCTTTAGTGGTGGTAATTCGCCCATGGCGAATCAACTCGGTGGTAAGGGAGCGTAGCAGGGCCTTACGCTGATCTGCTGGCTTACCCAATTGATGAACGCGACGACGATGACGCATGACACTGAACTCAAATGAACGACAAAAACAATAGGGCGCAAACGCATCAAAGCCGCCCTCAACCTACCCTTAGGTAGTCCCCTTAGGTAGTCTTGGAGGCCTTTTCCAGCGGCAGAGTAATACCTAGCCGCTCCTGTAAGGCTTCAATCACCTCTTCTGCTGACTTCTGGCCAAAGTTTTTGATCTCAAGCAGATCTTCCTGACTGAAGTCGAGCAAATCAGCCACGGAGTTAATCTGAGCCCGCTTGAGGCAATTGTAGGCCCGCACCGACAGCCGCAATTCTTCAATCGGAATTTGGTTGTTGGGGTCTTCTTCCTTCACTTCCTCGTCAAAGGTGGGCTCCAGGGTGACATCTTTCAGGGGCATAAACAGATCGACCAAGATATCAGCCGCCTGACTCATCGCCTGCTGAGGTGTGACACTGCCATTAGTCCAGATGTCCATGGTGAGCTGGTCTTTTTGCATAGACCCTGATACCACCAGTTCATCGACGCTGTAGTTCACCTTACGCACGGGCATGAACACTGAATCAATTTGGATAAAATCTAGGGCAGTGGCGTCATCTTTACTACGCTCTACAGACCGATACCCCTGACCTCGCTCCACCCGGAACTCCATTTCTAGGGTATGACCATCGGCGACAGTAGCCACGTACTGCTCCGGATTGACCACCTCCACTTCAGAAGGCAACTCAAAATGTCCCGAGGTGACCTTAGCTGGCCCCTGCACCAGCAAGCGCCCAATTTGGGGCTGACTCGAATAGCTGCGCAGGATAACGCCTTTCATATTCAGCAGAATATCCAGCACATCTTCCCGTACCCCTGGAATTGTGGAGAACTCATGGGTAGCCCCAGCAATTCTGACAGCGGTAATCGCGACCCCCTCCAAGTTAGACAGCAGTACTCGCCGTAGGGCGTTACCTACGGTGATCCCCTGGCTGCGCTCTAGGGGTTCAATCACAAAGCGACCATACTGACTTTGGTCCGCTTCTACTACTGACTCTACGCAATCCACATGAAACTGTGCCACAGTGCTGTCTCCCTTCAACCTCGATATACCTGGCTGGCTCGATACAATCCGTAAGCTCTACACTCGACGACGCTTCGGAGGCCGACACCCGTTATGGGGAATGGGGGTGACATCGCGGATTAGTGTAATTTCCAGCCCAGCCCCTTGTAGGGCTCGAATAGCTGTTTCTCGGCCGGCCCCAGGGCCACTGACCATCACCTCGATCTGTCGCATGCCCTGATCCATAGCCCGACGAGCTGCGCTATCGGCAGCGGTTTGAGCTGCAAACGGCGTCCCTTTTTTCGCCCCTTTAAAACCACTAGAACCAGCGGAAGCCCAAGAAATAGCCTCACCGGACTGGTCCGTAATGGTAACAATGGTGTTATTAAAGGTAGAGCGAATATGAGCTACGCCACTGGGCACATTTTTTTTGCTCTTGCGAGGACCGACTTTTCGGGTTGGTTTGGCCATGGTTGTACAACTAAACTCAATTGAATCTAACGATCAATAAATCAATAAACAGTCAGAAAAACTCGCTACTCACGTTAGCGAGTTTTGCCTAGGGCAACGACCTTACGCAATCAGCCTTAGGCCGTAGCAATAAGCATTACTTCTTAGGAGCCTTCTTTTTACCAGCAACGGTACGACGGGTTCCGCCTCGACGAGTCCGGGAGTTGGTACGAGTACGCTGCCCCCGCACTGGTAGTCCAGCCCGGTGTCGCCGCCCCCGATAAGAACCGATGTCCATCAATCGCTTGACGTTCATGTTCTCAAGACGACGCAGATCCCCTTCTACCTGATAATCACTTTCAACGGCATCCCGCAGTTGAGCCACGTCGGTATCCGTTAAATCTTTGACGCGAATATCGGGATTAACCCCGGTCTTAGCCAAAATTTCCTTGGACCGGGTAGGACCGATGCCATAAATATAGGTCAGGCCAATTTCAACTCGTTTATCGCGTGGCAAATCCACGCCTGCTATCCGTGCCACCTAAACTATCTCCCCAAATGTTGAATCCGCTACTGCAGCAACGCTGCCACCTAAAATATGTTCTGACGTTAAGCTTAGCTCGACCCTGACGATCGCAGTTTTACCTGGCTTGAGCAAACTTGCCTAACAAGTCCGGTCAAGCTGCCTAGCCGCAAACCACCGAATAAACCACCCAAGCGTATCCCATTTACACAATGAAATCGCATTTTACCCACAGTAATCGTGCCATATTCGCTGATGTTAGCCAGAGGGGCTAATCTCACCAACGGCCCGGATACTAATGATGCAGTGGAAACTCTAGTCCTGACAGTCTACCCCCAGGGTTTTACCCCTGAGATTCTACCCTTGACGCTGCTTATGCTTGGGGTTAGAACAAATCACCATGACTCGCCCTCGACGGCGAATCACTCGACATTTATCGCACATTTTGCGAACAGACGCACGGACTTTCATGTCCAACTCGCACTTCACTACAGAATTGCTATCCTAGCAAACCCACGCCAACTCGTCAAACTATTTAATCCAATTAAAACCCTCCTCGGCGGCGAGAGGATGAAAAGGGCTTGAGAGCACTTAGGCGCCCCGATTCAAAGCAGCTTCCACCTGCTTCAGTTCTTGCTCCACTCGAGTTTTCAATTTCTCAGGCAAAGGCCGGTTGGGATAGGAGCTGTAGTGACCAGCGATCGCATTCAGAGCCGTCCGCATCGTCGTAAACGAACTCAAGTTAGCCACCGAATCATCACGCCGGTAGCGGGAGGCAAAATCGCTGATCACAGCTTTGGCCTCGGCCTGGGCTTCGGCTTTAGTCGGGTCATCATCAGGGAGTGCGATCGCAGTTCTGAGGCTATCTACCAGCATCAAAGTATCCTGACGGTAATCACCGGTCAGTTGGCCGCTGGTGCCTGCACTACACCCCGTGAGGCCGATAACAGCGACCAGTATCAACGCAAAAAGGCGAGTAATTAAGGGTTTCATAGGCTTCATTAAAATAGTTCAAGCCGAATGACGAACGGCAATAGAGCCTATTAGGTGTCATTCAGGTGCTCTTATTTTATAGTGTGCTGTGGCCTAAGCTACCCTATGCCGGGTAAATTCGCAGACGACGGTTGGGCTCTTCCCCACAACTTAGAGACTTCAGCCGATAGTGCTCAGCTAGCTCGTGCTGCATCTTGCGAATTCGAGCGGAGCGGGGTAACAATTCCACGGGTTGCCCTTGGGGAATCACAATTTGCTCAACCGCTAATCGTGCTTCTTCAAGGGCTTCTAGCTCGTCATCCCCACCGTTGTGGCTGAACAGTTCCAGATCAATGGCGGTGGGATTGTCGTCTACATCTAAAATTCGCTGTAGAGCCCGGGTAATTTGCGGAATGCTATTGGACTTGACCATGTGTACCGGTAACTGCCGCCCTTGGGCCATGTGGCGCAATTTAGTATGCCCCTTGGCATGGGATCGGAGGGCTAGCACAGCATCCGTTTGGTCTAAGTCTTTGGTGATGGCCACAGGCATATGTAGCGTCTTAATTACCCGCTCCAGTTGATGACGACTAACGCCATAGGGATATAACCGCAGCACATCCTCCCCATTGGGACCCACCTGATCCCAGTCACTAGCATTGTCCAACAAATGCAGGAAGCCCGGATCACTGGCAGGTTTAGTCGCCCCCTGCCAGGAACTAGCAGAGGATTGACGACTGGTGGTTCCCAGGGGGGTGTAATGGGTGGGTGGTGGCGGTACCATATGGCCCGCCGCTCGCCATCCTGATCCTTGGCGAGATGGCTTAGCCACCTCCCGACCAGAGCCCGGCAGCTCATGGGTAATGACTACCTTTTGGTTGTCGTCTAGGGTCCGCACCTGTTGCCCGGGTTGCCGCCCTCGCAACAGATTATCGATGGTCATGGTGACATCGTCATGGACAACCCAGCGCTGACGCTCCAGCATCTCTACCGCAATATCGAAGGTGGGGGGGGCTTTGCGTTCCAAAACACTCTTTTGACTACCTCGCCGTCGCGCTTCCTCGTCCCCCAACGTGACAGACTGAATCCCCCCAATTAGATCGGACAGGGTAGGATTCTTAATCAGGTTTTCTAGACGGTTGCCGTGGGCCGTGCCCACCAGTTGCACCCCCCGCTCAGCAATGGTGCGGGCCGCTAAAGCCTCCAATTCAGTACCAATTTCATCAATGACAATCACCTCAGGCATGTGGTTCTCGACCGCCTCAATCATTACCCGGTGCTGTTCTTCTGGGCGAGCCACCTGCATCCGCCGAGCTCGGCCAATCGCTGGATGAGGGATATCCCCATCCCCTGCAATTTCATTAGAGGTATCAATGATCACCACCCGCTTTTGTAAATCATCAGCCAAGACCCGGGCAATTTCTCGCAGAGCGGTGGTTTTGCCAACCCCCGGACGGCCCAACATCAAGATTGACTGGCCGGTTTCCACCAAGTCACGAATCATGCCAATTGTGCCGAATACCGCTCTACCCACTCGGCAGGTCAGACCGATGATGGTTCCAGCCCGGTTACGAATGGCGCTGATGCGATGGAGGGTTTTCTCAATTCCAGCTCGATTGTCTTCCCCAAACGTCCCTACCCGCTGAATACAATGCTCTAAATCAGCTTGGGTAACCGATAAATCCGATAGATACTCCACCTGGCCAAAGAAACGAGCTTCGGGTAGCCGACCCAGGTCAAGCACTACCTCAATCAAGCTCTGTCGTTGGTTGTGCTGGCTGAGTAGTTTGCGCAGTGGCGGAGGTAAAATAGCCAATAACTGCTCCAGGTCATCCGTAGGCGCTGGGTTGCTGGCGGCAGGGTTAGGGGTATCGGTATAATTAGCCGCGATGGCAGCATTGGAGTGAGCTGAGGCAGAACTTGAGCTAATCGGAGGTGTATCGTCGGAAGCGTTGCTGTGAATGGATAAATTGTCGCTGTAGTCGCTAACCATAAAGTGCTGGGGACGAAAGTCCGCAATGTGAAGACCGGGGCGATGCAAACAGTTGAAAGCTACGGTAGAACAAAGCTGCGATCAGGCTAGGGGCCGGGGCAGCGGTAAACGACTGGGCTGGCCAAGGCCGGGGTTAGAAATACCATTGTCTACGCAGCGCCTCCATCTTTGAGCAACCCAACTAAGCCTCGCGCTAGCCCAAGGGCTTGCATTAAAGCACTCTGGTGATCGATCGCTTGATCAATCGCCAGGGGCTTGGGCTCTATCCATGAGCATGAGCGCGAAAGACTGGATTTGTCAAATGACTGCCTAGCCTCAACCGCGGCCAGCCAAGTTTGAACGTCAGTATCCATCGCCCCCAGCAGCGGCATTACCAGAGCCCGGGCATAACTGCCGTAGGCAATGCCCGCGATGCTTCCAACCGCCTCACGGGTTTGACCATTGACCGATGGGCCAGCATGACCAGCATGATTTGAATGGTGGTGCACTAAACCAAGCTCACGCAGTTTATTTACAGTGTAGCTGTTGGTTCCGCCAGCCGCTTGAACGTAGCCCGGCAGGCCCGCCCCTAAGACCTTTTGAGCTAAGCGAATGGTGGCGTGGGTCGTTCCTCGGCCCAAGTCTCCACTCATAGGGCGTCCATCTGTCTGCCAAATCAACGGCACAGCTAAGGGAGCGATGATCTGGTGAAGTTGCCCCAGATAGGGCACCACCTGATCATGATCAGGGCAACTAATGGACACCAGCTTGAGCTGGGGCATCCAGGCGGTTAGTTGCTGCCAAAGGGCAGAGAACTCCCGTTGTCGTCCCGTCTGGGTGTGAATCTCAACAGCATCGATCAAGTGCAGCCAATCGCCGCTAAAGTCCTCTGGTTTAGCTTGACGGTACTGAGCCGTAATATTATCCACTGGGCAAATGGGAAGGCAGCGACCGCAACCGTAGCACAAATCGCGGATTACCCCACCCTCGCCGACACCTTGAAATTGAATGGCTGCGGTGGGGCAGACCGCTTCGCAGGGGCGATCGCAATTTATTGGACAACCCTTAGCATCAAACTCAGCCTTACGAAAATGCGGATCTTCACTATCGTTGAGGCTAACCATCAGCCAGGGCAAGTTTGTTCGTAAATCCTGGCGATCAGCGTATAGATAGGGTGCTAAGTAGGGGGCCAGTGCGGCGGCATCTTCCAAGCCTTGTCGAGCCGCTAGCACCACAGCACGATCCGCCGCTATATCAACACAGTCTACTCCGGCCAAGGCATAGATCATCACCAGCCGCCGCACCGTGGGCATATCCTGGTAGCTGGCCCCACAAATTAGCTTGACCCATGTCCCAGCCTGGAGTGACTGGCAAGGGGGTTGAGAACTCGTCACTATTGCCATTTGAGACATACAGCCCAGGGGAAACCCCTGTAAAATGGCCGTTCCAGCCGATAGAACGGCCTCAGCGTACTCCGTGTATCCGCCTAAATTAAATTCGCCAGGGGCTCCCAGCTAAAGGCGCGACTGCCCCCCATTTCCACCACAACTTTTACCTGGGGTTCAATGGTGGGTAGGCTCACTAGATAAGCCAGTTCCTGCCGGGATAAAATATTGCCTTCAATCAACCACAGCACCATCCCTTTAGCGGTGGCAGGCATCACGTCTATGCGAGAGGTGAGTAGGGGCGGCACAAAGTAGGTGTATCCCACTGCGGCCGAATTACCCACGGTTTTCTTACCCAAATGGGGGGGACGCACCCCATGAATACCGGTTAAGTAGGAAGACAAATCCCCCAGTCCCCGAGCGGTCAGGGTCATGGTTTCATAGCCCGCGGCTTTTAGTCGTCGCCCATAGCGCCCTTCAAAACCGCCTTCTAAGGGCATCCGCACCGCGATCGCTTGATTGTTTTCCAGATCGCGGATAAACGATTTGCCTGTGGTTAGCAATGCCATCGCTGCCTTTCACTCCTATGAGCTGCTCTACAAATATAGACCTGTACTTGCGATGATTGTACTGTGATTTCTAGGGGCCTACAGAGTCGGGCGTCAACCAGAAGTCAAGCATTAGCGTTGCACCTTGCCCTGGCCGCTAAAATTACTTTCATTTTCTTATAGACATATCTCTACTTGGGATGTAATATAGTAAATCGCCGCCAAAAAGGATACTGGGTGGTTATTGAACTGCTCAAGTCCAGGCTTTCGGCTGTTTAAGTCTTGGTTTGCTGACACATATGATGTCAGCTTTATCCAGAACTTTTAAAGGCCTAATTTCTTTTGAATAGTGACGGATTGAGTCGCTGGCTCACGGCAGTGGGTGCATTAGCTCGGTGTAAACGTTCAAAAGTGCATGTATTGCGCGCATTGCTTCTTGCTAGGGGCTTGCGCACTTCATAGTGTGTTAAGGGAGACAAGGCTGTGGCAGTCGGTATTCTCGGCAAAAAGCTGGGCATGACCCAAATCTTCGATCAGGCAGGAAATGCCGTTCCAGTCACCGTCGTCGAGGCGGGACCCTGTGTCGTAACTCAAATTAAGACTCCGGACACCGATGGCTATGCGGCCATCCAACTTGGTTTTGGAGAAGCAACAGAGAAGGCGTTGAATAAGCCTAAATTAGGGCATCTGTCCCGTTCCGGCAGCACACCAGTGCGTCATCTTAAGGAGTATCGCGTTGAGGCAGCCGATGCCTACGAGCTAGGTCAGGCCATTACCGCCGACAGCTTTGAGTCTGGACAGTTGGTTGACATTAGCGGCAAGAGTATTGGCAAGGGGTTTGCGGGCTATCAGAAGCGGCACAATTTTCGTCGTGGTCCCATGTCTCATGGCTCTAAGAATCATCGCCAACCCGGTTCTACTGGGGCTGGGACAACCCCCGGGCGGATATACCCTGGTAAGCGCATGGCTGGTCAGATGGGGAATGCCCAAGTTACTATCCGCAAGCTTGAGGTAGTAAGGGTAGACAGCGATCGCAACCTACTGCTGATTAAGGGAGCAATTCCTGGTAAGCCTGGTGCGTTGGTTAGCATTGCCCCAGCTAAGTGGGTCAAGGCCTAGTCCCTCAACCTTAAAGATGGGACATTTTCGGAGACTTGGAGAGTTTTAGGGATAGGTCAAGACGATGGTAGAGTGCGTCGTTAAAAATTGGGAAGGCCAAGAGGCTAGCACGGCATCTTTGGATTTTAAGGTGGCTGATCAAGATGTAGCCTCTCACATTGTGCATCGCGCCCTAGTGCGGCAGATGAATAATGCCCGTCAGGGCACGGTGTCTAGTAAGACCCGAGCCGAAGTACGGGGCGGTGGTCGTAAGCCCTGGCGCCAGAAGGGAACAGGGCGGGCCCGGGCTGGGTCAAACCGTTCTCCGCTGTGGCGGGGCGGGGGAGTAATTTTTGGGCCTAAGCCTCGGGACTTCAGCGTCAAAATGAACCGCAAGGAGCGTCGCTTGGCTTTGCGAACGGCTTTCCAGGATCGGTTAGATGACTTGATCGTAGTGGAAGCCTTTGATGATAAATTCTCCCGTCCTAAAACGAAGGATTTACTAGAGGCCCTGACCCGGTGGGGTGTTGATGCTAGTAGCAAAGTGCTGTTAATCATTGCCGAGAAGCAAGAGCTCATCTATCTCTCCGCTCGCAACATTGAAAACGTAAAGCTGATCACCGCCAATAATCTGAATATTTATGATTTGCTGGCCGCCGATCAGCTAGTAGCAACAGCCCCCGCTATCGAGGCTATTCAGGAGGTTTATGGTGACTAACCCTACAGTACCCACGTTGGCTGATTTGGTCCGCCGTCCGTTGGTGACTGAAAAGGCTACCCTACTGATGGAAAACAATCAGTACGTCTTTGAGGTGATCCCAACAGCCACCAAGCCTGACATCAAAGCAGCTATCGAAGAGCTATTTGAGGTCACGGTAACGGCGGTTAACACCTATAATCCCCCGAGCAAGCGGCGACGTTTTGGTCGTTTTGTCGGTAATCGTCCCCATTACAAACGGGCCGTAGTAACGCTGGCCCCGGGAGATTCCATTCCTCTCTTCCCCGATCTGTAGTCATCTAATAACGTTAACGTCCCGTCGATTTAACCGTGTAGCCAGCAAGAATTTCCATGGGTATCCGTTCTTACCGACCATACACTCCAGGCACTCGCGAGCGCACCGTCTCTGAGTTTGCCGAAATCACCCGTAGCGAACCTGAAAAGTCCCTGACGCGGTCCAAGCATCGACCTAAGGGACGCAACAATCGGGGGGTAATTACCTGTCGCCATCGAGGTGGTGGACACAAGCGCCTTTACCGAGTCGTTGATTTCCATCGAAATAAGGTGGGCGTGTCGGCCAAGGTGGCCTCCATCGAGTACGACCCCAATCGCAACGCTCGGATTTCCCTACTCCACTATGCCGATGGGGAAAAGCGCTATATCCTTTGTCCAGCCGGCTTAACGGTAGGTGCCACTGTCGTTTCTGGGCCTGATGCCCCCTTGGAAGTTGGTAATGCTTTACCGCTGTACAAGATTCCTCTAGGCACCACAGTGCACAACATCGAGATGCAGGCCGGTAAAGGAGGGCAAATGGCTCGCTCTGCCGGAGCTGGGGCTCAGGTGGTGGCCAAAGAAGGAGACTACGTCACCTTAAAGCTACCTTCCACAGAGGTACGGATGGTGCGGCGAGAATGCTATGCCACCATTGGCCAGGTAGGAAATGCCGATATTCGTAACGTCAGCCTAGGTAAGGCTGGTCGTAAACGTTGGATGGGGCGTCGTCCTGAGGTCCGTGGCAGCGTCATGAACCCAGTGGATCACCCCCATGGTGGTGGTGAAGGGCGAGCCCCCATTGGCCGATCTGGGCCAGTTACCCCCTGGGGCAAACCTACCTTAGGCTATAAAACTCGCAAAAAGAACAAGGACAGCGACAAGTATGTGGTGCGTCGTCGTCGTCGGGTATCTAAGCGGGGACGGGGCGGTCGGAACGCTTAGATGATTGGTCGCCTAGATTGTTGGTATCGCATGTCGTTGGTTGTTGTGTAGGGCTGAAGCATCATGTCTCGCTCATTGAAGAAAGGGCCGTTTGTGGCCGACCACTTACTGTCAAAAATTGAAGCCCTTAACACTAAGGGAGATAAGCAGGTGATTAAGACCTGGTCTCGGGCGTCTACGATTTTGCCCCAGATGATTGGGCATACCATTGCCGTTCACAATGGTCGGCAGCATGTTCCGGTCTACATTACCGAGCAGATGGTCGGCCATAAGCTAGGTGAATTTGCCCCTACGCGAACCTTTCGCGGGCATGCCAAAAGTGATAAGAAAGCGCGTCGTTAGGCAGAGGAGTTGGAGAAATGGCTGTAGATACCTCAGAGCAGGTTAAGGCAGTGGCCCGCTATGTGCGCATGTCTCCCCGCAAGGTGCGTCGCGTACTCGATCAAATTCGTGGTAAAAGCTACCGAGATGCTCTGATCATCCTGGAGTTCATGCCCTACAAGGCCTGTGAGCCCATCATTAAAGTGTTGCGCTCTGCGGTGGCCAACGCTGAGCACAATAACGGCCTAGATCCCATTGATCTTGTGATTAGTGAGGCTTATGCCGATGCTGGGCCGACCCTGAGGCGGTTTCGACCTCGGGCCCAAGGACGGGCCTATCAAATTCGTAAGCCCACTTGCCATATCACCATCGCGGTAGCTCCCCCTGGTGAGTAAGGGTTAAGGCTAGAGTCCACTATTTATATTGTTTGCTCGAATCAGTCGTTAAAGCACCGTTTTCAGAGGTTAGTTCGTGGGACACAAGATTCATCCAACTGGGTTTCGCCTTGGCGTAGTGCAAGAGCACCGTTCTCGCTGGTTTGCGGAAGGTATGCGCTATCCCGAGCTGCTTCAAGAGGATTATCTCATTCGTGAGTATGTCCAAAAGACCCTCAGCAATGCTGGCATTTCTGATATTCGGATTGAGCGTAAAGCCGATCAGATTGATCTTGAAGTTCGTACGGCTCGCCCTGGGGTGGTTGTTGGTCGTGGTGGAGCAGGTATTGAATCCCTCCGTTCCGGCCTCCAAAAGGTGTTGAAGGATTCCAATCGCCAGATTCGGGTAAACGTGGTTGAAGTCAGCCGGGTTGACGCGGATGCGGCCTTAGTGGCGGAATACATCGTTCAGCAGCTAGAGCGGCGGGTGTCGTTCCGGCGAGTGGTACGCCAGGCTTTGCAGCGGGCTCAGCGGGCTGGGGTAGAAGGTATCAAGATCCAAGTGAGTGGTCGGCTAAACGGGGCAGAAATTGCTCGCACCGAATGGACTCGGGAAGGTCGTGTCCCCCTCCACACCCTCAGAGCCGATGTGGACTATGCCTACACCACCGCCCAAACCACTTACGGCATTTTAGGGGTGAAAGTATGGATCTTTAAGGGTGAGATTATTCCTGGCCAAGAAGATCCAACTCCTGCCCCGAATGTCCAACCCCGGCGGCGGCAACCCCGGCGGCGGCAGCAGTTTGAAGACCGCTCGAATGAAGCTTAACGCTTAAGTTCCGACGTTTTCTCGATTGAAGTTAACCTGTGAATTGATGAGTGCCGATCCATGCTTAGTCCAAAACGAACTAAATTTCGCAAGCAGCATCGCGGGCGCATGCGCGGGATGGCTCAACGGGGGAGTGACATTAGCTTTGGCGATTTTGCTCTACAAGCTACTGAACCTTGCTGGCTCACCTCTCGCCAAATCGAGGCCGGTCGTCGGGCTATGACTCGCTACGTCCGTCGGGGCGGAAAGATCTGGATTCGGGTTTTCCCCGACAAGCCGGTTACGATGCGTCCAGCAGAAACCCGGATGGGTTCTGGTAAAGGGAACCCAGAGTACTGGGTAGCCGTGGTAAAGCCAGGTCGGATTATCTTTGAAATTGCTGGTGTACCTGAGGCAACAGCTCGTGAAGCGATGCGTCTAGCTGCCTTCAAGCTGCCCTTCAAAACCAAGTTTATTGTCAGAGATAGTAAGGAGGCTTAACCCAATGGCACTGCCTAAAATTCAGGATGCCCGCAACCTCAGTGATGAGGAATTACTTGAGGCCATTGTGGAAACTAAGCGGGATCTATTTCAGCTGCGGTTTCAAAAAGCCACTCGACAACTTGATAAGTCAGTGCATCAATTCAAGCATGCTCGTCATCGCCTGGCTCAGTTAATGACCGTTCAGCGGGAGCGCCAACTGGCATCCTTAGAAAGTGCTGCTACTGGTCAGTCGGATGAGGTCACCGCAGCCGCTGCGGAATCAGTATCAGCATAGGGAATAGGTAAACGAGATGGCGGTTAAAGAACGAGTGGGATTGGTCGTCAGCGACAAGATGGATAAGACCGTTGTTGTAGCTGTAGAAAGCCGGACCTCCCATCAAAAGTACGGCAAGATTGTGGTTCGGACTAAGCGTTATAAAGTTCACGACGAAGAAAATGCCTGCCAAGAAGGGGACCGGGTACGTATCCGTGAAACTCGTCCCCTAAGTCGGACAAAGCGCTGGGTCGTGGCTGACATTGTTAATCGGGCAGCGGAGGCCTAGGGGAAAAAATGATTCAGCAGGAATCTTATTTAAATGTGGCGGATAACAGCGGAGCACGGAAGCTCATGTGTATCCGTGTGTTAGGCGGGAACCGGCGCTATGCCGGTGTGGGCGATGTGGTGATTGCCGTGGTTAAGGATGCCCTGCCTAATATGGCCGTGAAGAAATCGGATGTGGTGCGGGCTGTGATTGTTCGTACTAAAAAAGGATTACGGCGCAGCAGTGGGATGAGCATTCGCTTTGATGACAATGCGGCTGTAATCATCAACCAGGACGGCAATCCACGGGGTACTAGAGTTTTTGGCCCTGTGGCTCGGGAACTGCGCGATAAGAACTTTACCAAGATTGTTTCCCTCGCACCGGAGGTATTGTAATGGCAACATCTACCAAGCAGCCCACCCGGCAGAAGGTACATGTGCGTAAAGGCGATACGGTTCAGGTGATTACTGGGCGCGATCGCGGCAAAGTGGGTGAAGTGTTATCGGTTAACCCCAAGAAAAGCCAAGTGATTGTGCAAGGGGTGAACATGCGCACCAAGCATGTCAAGCCTCAACAGGAAGGGGAATCTGGCCAGATTGTGGTGCAAGAAGGGCCCATTCACAGCTCTAACGTCATGCTGTACTCCGAGAAAGAGAAGGTGGCGAGTCGAGTTTGCTACACCTTCAATGAGGATGGACGTAAAGTCCGCATGTTGAAAAAAACTGGGGAAATTATTGATTAACCAGGGATATCTTGGTGGTCCAACGGTTACCCCTTAATGCCTTTAACGATTAATCACTTTATTCCTGACCAAGCCCAGGAAAGTAGTAAATCATCATGACAGATCAGCTCAAAATCCTTTATCGAGATACGGTGGTACCCAAACTGATGGATCAGTTTAAGTACACCAACATTCACCAGGTGCCCAAAGTTGTTAAAGTCACCGTCAACCGAGGTTTAGGGGAGGCGTCTCAGAACGCCAAGGCCCTGGAATCATCCCTGAGTGAAATTGCCTTGATTACAGGGCAGCGCCCTGTGGTTACCCGGGCAAAAAAGGCGATCGCGGGGTTCAAGATTCGTCAGGGCATGCCTGTGGGCGTTATGGTCACCCTTCGCTCAGATCGAATGTATGCCTTTTTGAACCGCCTCATCAACCTATCTCTGCCCCGCATTCGTGACTTTCGTGGGATTAGCCCTAAGGCCTTTGACGGTCGTGGTAACTACACCTTGGGCCTCCGGGAACAATTGATTTTCCCGGAAATTGATTACGACAGTATTGATCAGATTCGTGGATTGGATGTCACCATCGTGACCACAGCCAATACCGATGAAGAAGGGCGAGCACTACTCAAGGAATTGGGTATGCCATTCCGTGACAACTAATACAGGTTTATACGCGTACTAGAACTATGGCTGCTAACGACATCATTGCGGATATGCTGACTCGCATTCGAAATGCGAACTTGGCGCGGCACCAAACCGTGAGTATTCCTTCGACCCGGATGACCCGGAGTATTGCCAAGGTACTCAAAGAAGAGGGGTTTATTACTGACTTTACTGAGGTCACCACTGAAGAACGGCCCCAGCTAGTCATTACTCTGAAATACAAGGGGAAAACTCGTCAGCCGATTATTCGTAATCTGACTCGCGTTAGCAAACCTGGTTTGCGGGTGTATTCCAACCGTAAAGAGTTGCCCCGGGTACTAGGGGGAATTGGAATTGCCATCATTTCCACCTCTAGCGGCATCATGACCGATCGTGATGCTCGCCGTCAGGGAGTGGGGGGTGAAGTACTGTGCTACGTTTGGTAGTTGACCCTTAGGCGGTCTACAGATCTGACGACAGAGCGTTATTGAATGCTAAGGATTTAGGAGTATTGCATCATGTCACGTATTGGCAAACGGCCAATCCCTATCCCGGCTAAGGTGTCAATTACGATTGACGGTCAGGATGTTCAGGTTAAAGGGCCAAAAGGAGAACTCTCCCGCACATTGCCTGCTGGGGTAGTGGTGGTTCAAGAGGGTGACACGGTTTTGGTGAATCGTAAGAACGACTCACGGCTGGCCCGGGAGCGTCATGGCCTTTGCCGCACCCTGGTAGCCAATATGGTAGAAGGGGTGGCCAATGGTTATCAGAAGCGCCTAGAGATTCAAGGGATTGGTTATCGGGCTCAAGTCCAAGGCCGCAATCTGAACCTCAGCCTGGGCTATAGCCATCCAGTGGTGTTTGAACCTCCCACCGGCATTGAGTTTGCGGTTGAAAACAACACCAATGTTATCGTCAGTGGCATTGATAAAGAACTGGTCGGTAATATGGCCGCTAGGGTTCGGGCTAGCCGACCCCCTGAGCCCTATAAGGGTAAAGGTGTGCGCTATGCCGGTGAGCAAATCAGACGTAAGGCTGGGAAGTCAGGGAAAAAATAAGCCATGAAAGCAAGTCGTAAAGAGTTAACCCGTCGCCGCCATGCACGCATTCGTAAGCGTGTGTTTGGTACCCCTGAGCAGCCTCGGTTGGCGGTATTTCGATCGAATCAGCACATTTATGCTCAGATCATTGATGATACGGCTCATCGCACTTTGGTGGCTGCTTCAACCGTAGAATCAGATGTCTTAGACAGTGGGCAATCTGGAGCCACCCAGGAAGCGGCGGCGGCGGTTGGCAAGCTGGTGGCGGAGCGGGCCTTACAGGCAGGCATCAACCAGGTGGTGTTTGATCGTGGTGGCAAGCTGTACCACGGTCGCGTTGCCACCTTGGCTGATGCAGCTCGCGAAGCTGGCTTAAACGTTTAAGGGAGTGGCACTCGCAACTCCTTGGGAATCGCTCAATGGCATAGTCTAACAGTGCTGGATTAAAGAGAGGCTTGGGAAAAGCATGGCAAATCGTCGTAAAGAAGCTCGTACTAAAGAGAAGAAAACCGACTGGCAAGAGCGCGTTGTACAAATTCGCCGGGTCACGAAGGTGGTGAAAGGGGGTAAAAAACTCAGCTTTCGCGCCATCGTTGTGGTCGGTAATGAAAAAGGCCAAGTCGGTGTCGGAGTTGGTAAAGCTGGGGATGTCATCGGTGCCGTGAAGAAAGGGGTAGCCGATGGCAAAAAGCACTTAGTTGATGTGCCCTTGACGCGCTCCTACTCTATTCCCCATCCGTCTAATGGGATTGGGGGGGGTGCTAAGGTGTTTATGCGCCCAGCGGCACCTGGTACCGGAGTAATTGCTGGGGGAGCCGTGCGGACTGTGCTCGAACTAGCCGGGGTTCGGAATGTGCTGGCTAAGCAGTTGGGATCAAACAATCCTTTAAATAATGCTCGAGCCGCTGCCGATGCCCTTGCTTCCCTGCGGACCTTTACTGAGGTGGCTGAGGAGCGCGATATTCCGGTCGAAAATCTGTACGTATAACTATTGTTTATCTTACGCAGCCATGAGACTTAACGACGCACAACCTAAAGCCGGATCCAAGCGCCGCCGCCGTCGGGTCGGTCGAGGTATTTCTGCTGGCCAAGGGGCGAGCTGTGGATTTGGCATGCGAGGGCAAAAGTCCCGATCTGGCAGCGGTACTCGTCCCGGGTTTGAGGGGGGGCAAATGCCGCTTTACCGCCGTATCCCTAAGCTCAAGCACTTCCCTCTGGTAAATCAGAAGGTTTACACCATCATTAATCTGAAAAATTTAGCTCACTTGCCTGCAGGTACCGAAGTCACCCTAGAGTCGCTACTGGAAGCCGGTGTCTTAACCACTAATGATGGCCCGCTTAAGGTCCTGGGAGATGGCGAATTGTCTAATGCCCTGACGGTTAGGGCGGCAGCTTTCACCCAGTCAGCTAAGGCTAAAATCGAGCAAGCTGGTGGTACTTGCGAGATCATTAGTTAGCGGGATAGCTCAGTCATCCCTTAGACTAGTACTGAAGCCGCCTTTTGTGGCTCTACTCAAGAATTAAACGCAGGTCCGAGGAACTCTTTCATGGTCGTAAGTCGGGGTAAAACGCCAAGCGCACAGGAAACCTTTATGCAGATGGCGCAAGCAGCTGGCTTGCGCAGTCGCCTGCTGGTCACCCTGGGGTTATTGGTTTTAGTTAGACTGGGTATTTTTATTCCAGTCCCTGGGATTGATCGAGCTGCTTTCGCAGAGTCGATTCAGTCAGGCAGTCTCGGCGGCTTTGTTGGTTTCTTAGATATTTTTGTGGGTGGTGGGCTCTCTGCTCTGGGTATTTTTGCTCTGGGCATTTTGCCATTTATTAACGCCTCCATTATTATGCAGCTGTTAACAGCGGCGATCCCTGCCCTTGAAGATTTACAGAAAAATGAGGGAGAGGCTGGCCGCCGTAAGATTTCCCAAATTACTCGTTATGTTGCCCTTGGCTGGGCAATTTTGCAGAGTACGTTGCTCTCTTCGTTTCTGTTGTACCAGTTTGCTCGGGTGCCCGGGATTCCCTTTGTGGTCGAAACCGTGATCGCCTTAACCGCTGGTTCTATGTTCGTCATGTGGGTAGGAGAACTAATCACAGAGCGGGGCATTGGCAATGGCGCTTCTCTATTAATCTTCTTGAATATTGTCTCCACCTTGCCCCGTTCCCTGGGCCAGACCATTGAGTTAGCTCAGAGCGGCGATCGCAACCTGGTGGGCGGCGTGATTATTTTGATGCTGGTATTCCTGGCCATGATTGTGGGGATCGTGTTTGTGCAGGAAGGCACACGGCGAATTCCGATTATTTCGGCTCGTCGCCAGGTGGGTCGCAAAATGTATATCGAACAGAGCAATTACCTTCCCCTGCGGCTAAATCAGGGGGGGGTGATGCCGATTATTTTTGCCTCTGCTGTCCTGGTATTGCCGATTTCTCTGACCCAGTACATCAACAACCCCACCTTCAACCAGATCGTTAACACCTATCTCAATCCAACCTCTCTGGTGTATGTGGGTCTTTATCTGCTGATGATTTTATTCTTCAGCTACTTTTACGCCTCTCTGGTGGTCAACCCTGAGGATATGTCCCGGAACTTGAAGAAAATGGGGGCGAGCATTCCAGGTATCCGGCCGGGTAAGGCCACGACCGAATACATTAGCCGTATTTTGAATCGACTCACCTTCTTGGGCGCTATTTTTCTAGGTCTAGTAGCAGTTGTACCAAGTGCTGTGGAGGGTTTGACTCGGGTACAAACCTTCAGAGGCTTTGGGGCTACTTCCTTGCTGATCTTAGTGGGGGTTGCGATTGATACCGCCAAGCAGATTCAGACCTATGTGATCTCCCAGCGTTACGAAGGAATGGTGAAACAGTAGTGACTCGTTTAATTTTCATGGGTCCCCCGGGAGCGGGTAAAGGTACCCAAGCCAAAATGTTATCTGAGGATATGGGTGTACCTCACATCTCTACGGGTGACATCTTACGGGCCGCAGTGGCTGAAGGTACATCCCTGGGGCAAAAGGCCGAAGTTTATATGAACGCTGGTGAATTAGTGCCCGATGAGTTGATGCTAGGGCTAATTCGAGAGCGCTTAGATCAACCTGATGCTCAGCAGGGCTGGATTTTAGACGGCTTCCCTAGGACGGTGCCCCAGGCTGAATTTTTGAATCAATTGCTAGATGACATCAAGCAGCCATTTGACTTTGCGGTGAACCTGGATGTGACCGATGAGGTGATTATTGCTCGCCTACTGAAGCGGGGGCGGCAAGATGATGATGAGTCGGTGATCCGCCATCGTTTGGATGTCTACCGGCAGCAAACAGAACCTCTAATTGATTTTTATCGATCGCGACAGCGACTCGTGTCTATCAACGGTAATCAAACCATGGAGTCTGTGCAAGCGAATTTGAAGCAGGTGGTCGTAGATTAGTGCTTCAGTGACATTGTTTGTTACTTTAAAGGGGGCCAGGAGGATACCTTGATCCCCCATTTGAGTCCTTAGGATTGCCAGTGGGCAGCCATTCCAAGGGACATTGGACCAATGGACGCAGTAAGGAGGATTTAGCTTGTCTAAACAAGACTTAATTGAAATGGAGGGGACCGTCACTGAATCTTTGCCGAACGCAATGTTTCGGGTGGATTTAGATAACGGATTTAATGTTTTGGCGCATATTTCCGGCAAAATTCGGCGTAACTACATCAAAATTCTGCCCGGCGATCGCGTCAAGGTAGAGCTTACCCCCTACGACTTAACCAAGGGACGTATTACCTATCGGCTACGGAAGAAGTAGAGCGGCATCAAGGGCCAGGTTTGGGCTTAAGTCTGGAGCAGAGAGAGATAACAGGACAGATCAATTGGCTCGGTTATAGCTAATGCCGCCAATTCTCAGCATTCAGTTCAGAATACCCAAGCCAAGGTACCCCAGTTAGAATACCCAAATCAGATCTGTATCTAGATCTAGTCTGCTGAAGCCAGAATAGGGTCCAATATTGTTTCAGCCCCGTAACGAAAAATGTCAGTGCAGGGTAAGCCAGTTGTGGCTTCAGTCTGGGCGATCGCTCTATCGGCAGCGTCCGAGCTGAGTTGGCCTGTATTTAGGGCGATCGCCACCACAGGGGACGGATAAAAGGCTCCCCCAGCCGTGGCTACCTGTTCATAAAGGTCAACAACACAACGGAGATCCGGGATTTTGACCTGGGGACAGTTATAGATGTGAGTTTGCTCCGCCCGATGTACCAGCACCAGGTGGGTGGGCTGGCTACCTCGCAGTAGCGGCAGTGTAGCCGTTGAGGAGGGATTGAGCAGCGACCCCTGACCTTCTACAAATAAGATGTCGTGGTCGTAGCCGTATTTGATCAATTCCCCCTCTACGGCCCCAGAGGCGTAGTCGACCCGAATAGCGTCTAGGGGAATGCCATCGTCCCCAAGCATCAAGTTAGTCTGCCCCGTCGCAATCACCTTAGATCGCAGTCCCCGTTTCAGAGTGGCGCGATGCAGTTCTAAAATGGTGGACATTTTGCCCACCGACATATCTGTACCCACCGCCAACACCCGTTTACAGGGCAGATCTCGGGCTCGCCCCGTCCCCACCGTAAGGCCTGGGGGTTCCTGGCGCACATCCCAGATCCATTGATTGGGCCTTGTCCAGGGCTTTAAGGCTGGATGGTCAGCCATTGGTGTGTGCAACCCATTGACAATGCTGAGCCCCGCCTTTACCGCTTGCTCAATCTCTTCAAACCAGGGATCTGGCAGCTTACCGCCAGAAGGGGCAATACCAATGGCCAGGACATCTGGCGTATAGGTTAGGGCTTCGGTTAACGAGGCCACAATCGGGATGGGTTGATCAATACCGGTGAGTTGGGCCAGGGATTGACCAGCGGATTGATAGTCAATGACCGCGACAATCGGCGATTGGCTGAAGCGCAGCATCGAGAGGCCGGTCTTACCCATGGTGCTCTGGGTGCCTTCGTGCATGAGCAAAACAATCCGACTATTAGGCGTGAGGTACATAGTCAAGTCCAAGTCCAGGGTTAGGGGAGGGCATTAGGCATCCGTCAACCAGGGATAAGCCGCTGAAAGGATCGTCTTGTAGATTCAGGTGACTGTCTAAATCTAAGTAGTCCGCCAGGGGAGCCAACTGGGCCATGGCCCCATTGGCCAGGCTGCTGTCAGAGTAGCAACCAAACATCACCTGAAGACCACAGGCCCGGGCCGTATGAATCATTCGCAGGGCTTCGGTGAGGCCCCCAGCCTTCATGAGCTTAATGTTAATGCCATCAATTGCTGGGGCTAAAGCAGGAATATCTTGCCCTTTAAAGCAACTTTCGTCTACGAAAATAGGTAGGGGAGACTGCTGCTTAAGGTCTTTCAGATCGGCATTTTGGCTCACTGAAAGCGGTTGTTCCAGGTGGGTCACCCGACGATCGCTGAGCCAGGTTGCCATGGCGATCGCATCGGCCAAACTCCAGCCCCCATTGGCGTCAACACTGAGGCTAACATCGGCGGGAATGCCGTCATAAATGGCCTGGAACATCGCTTGATCGGCCTCAAGGCCAGCAGGACTACCCAGTTTGACTTTAATCGCCCGGGCTGCCGTTTGCTGTAACCAATCATGCGATCGCGCCAGGGCCGCTTCAGGACTCATAATCCCCACCGTCACTGACGTCGGCTGAATCTGCCTCAAGTCGAGGCCGAGGAAACGCCAGATGGGTTGCCCTGTAGATTTGCCACACCAATCCCAAAGGGCCACATCCAGGGCCGCCCGCGTGGCCGACTGCAGCCCTAGGGTCGCCCCTACCACTTCAGTCGCCTGACGGTCTAGGGGATGGTAAGGCTGTAGCGCCGACGTTAACTTAGCCACATCAGCCATCAGTTGCTCCAGGGTCTGCCGGTGGCTGCCAATCGAGAAGGGTACCGCTTCCCCCCACCCCTCAACCCCTTCGGCCTTAACACGCAGCCAAAGATTAGTCGACTGGGCGGTCGTCCCCCGGCTGATGGTCAGAGGCACCCGCTTATGGACCGTGAATGCTTGACAGGACAGTTCCATGGCTGGGAAAAAAAGAAATGATCAGCACTGCGGCCAAAGTGAAGCCCCTGGCCCACGCCCAGAATGTTACCTCAGTAACCGCCAGTAGGTGGGGATATCCGTCTGTCCTTAGGTAGAACCCGGCTCATTCCCACGTTACACTGTAAAAAAGCCGTATTTGGGCGTCTTCGGTCTATGAGTTTAGAAATAAAAGCCGTGCAAGCACCGTACTATGGCGACGCAATGTACCGTACGCCGCCTCCCGATTTACCGTCCCTACTTTTGAAAGAGCGGATTGTTTATTTGGGGCTACCCTTGTTTTCTGGGGATGACATCAAGCAACAGGTGGGCATTGATGTCACTGAATTGATTATTGCCCAACTGCTGTACTTGCAGTTTGACGACCCAGATAAGCCTATCTACTTTTACATCAACTCTACCGGTACGTCTTGGTATGACGGCAACATGATTGGCTACGACACCGAAGCCTTTGCCATCTGCGACACCATGAACTATATCAAGCCCCCAGTACATACTATTTGTATTGGCCAAGCGATGGGATCAGCGGCAGTCATTTTAGCGGCGGGGAATAAGGGCTATCGAGCCAGTCTACCCCATGCCCGAATTGTCCTAAACCAACCCCGTAGTGGGGCCCAGGGACAGGCTACAGATATTGAAATTCGGGCTAAAGAAGTGCTTGATAATAAACGCTCCATGATGGATATCTTGGCCAAAAGCACAGGCAAGAGTCTGGAGCAGGTGATGAAAGACTCTGACCGGATGTTTTATATGAACCCGGAAGAAGCTAAAGAGTACGGCATTATCGATCGCGTTTTGGCCAGTCGTAAAGAGTTGCCTCAAGTGCCAGCTGGGGCGGGGGTATAACCCGCCGAAAACTACCCTCCGTAGACTTGTTACGGATGTTTTAGACCTGTTATTACTCATCGTAGGTGGAAAGAGCACTATGCCCATCGGTACTCCTAAAGTTCCCTACCGTTTACCCGGTAGCCAATATTCTCAGTGGGTCGATATCTACACCCGTCTCAACCAAGAGCGAATTATCTTCTTGGGGCAAGAGGTGACTGATAGTTTGGCCAATTCCATTGTGGCGGCTATGCTGTATCTTGACTCTGATGACAACAGCAAGCCCATCTATTTGTACATCAATTCCCCTGGTGGTTCAGTGACTGCGGGCATGGCCATCTATGACACCATGCAGTACATCAAGTCAGATGTCGTCACCATTTGCCTCGGTTTAGCCGCCTCTATGGGGGCATTTTTGCTGGCGGCGGGTAGCCCTGGTAAACGGGTCGCCCTGCCCCACTCGCGAATTATGATTCACCAACCGATGGGGGGCACTGGTCGGCAGCGATTACAGGCTAGCGATATCGCGATCGAAGCCAAAGAAATCTTGCGGGTGCGTCAAGAACTGAACGAAATGATGGCGCGCCATACGGGTAAGTCCATCGAGCAAATCGAGAAAGATACCGACCGCGACTACTTTCTATCAGCCGAGGAAGCGAAGGCGTATGGCCTGATCGATCGGGTGATCGAAGAGCGCTCCCAAGAGCTGGCTACGGTGGCCTCTAGTGCGATTTAGGGGAATCCCCTAATTGATTGCGCCATTTCTACCGGACCTTGGCAGAATAGGGAGAGAATTCTTATAGCCATTTAGGTTGGGTTATGGCGCTGGCACACCACTATCGGATTTTAGGCCTAAGAACTGGGGCCAGCTTTGACGATGTCAAGCTGGCCTATCGTAATTTAGCCCGTCTCTATCATCCCGATCTGAATCCAGGCAATGACCAGGCCAAGGAACGGTTTATTCAGGCTACCCAGGCTTACGAAGCCCTGGCGGCCGCTTTACCAAAGGTAGCGGTGCCTGGGCGATCGCCCCAGTCCTCGGTGCCAAGCAAACCCCAGGCACCCCCTGCGAACTCTCCCCAGGCATCCGCTCGATCTCAGACCCAGATCCCTGAAACTCAAACCCCGAAGCCCGCCCCTGCGGCAGAGACTAAACTGGAAAATACGTCTACGGTGCAGCCGGTTCCTGGCGGCTCGCCAGTAGACCAAAACCTGAAGGTGACCAGTTTTGAAACCCTACGTCATTTACTCAGTCACCAACGGTTCCCCAGGGCAGTGGCCTTAGTGGAAGGATTAGCCCAACGGTTCCCGGAAGATCCGGAGGTGCGCCAGTGGCATGCCATTACCTATTACCGTTGGGGCCATGACCTGCTCAACCAGGGCAATTTGAAAAAGGCAGAGGCGTGCCTGAAAAAGGCCTGCCGGGTTGACCCCCACAATAAGTCTTTAGGCCAAGCGATTCAGCAGGGTTTTCAACGTTTGGCCCAATTGAGTCAAAACTCAGTGGCCTAGTACAGCAAGGCAGAAGTAAGAAGGCAAAATGCAAAAGAGGAGCTCATGCCACGCCAAGGTTTGCGCTGGCGTAGATAGGTGGGTTATCGCTGCATCCGGGACTAGTTATCGTCCTGGCCAGTGCTGGCTGAGGAGGATCAGGTCGTGTCGGTGACGCCGGTAGAGGACATAACCATAGACCCCGATCAGCGCGAGTAAACATACATTGGCAATGCCGTTATAGGTGTTAATCATATCCCCTGGGGTCCAGCCATGGCGATTGGCCAGAATATTCATATCCCCATGGTCGGCGTCGCCCCACAGGCCACCGAAGGGAATGGAGGCGCGGCCTCGGCGAATTTGTTTCCACAGGCCAAATTGTCCCCAAAAGGTAAAGGCAGCACCAAGTACCACTGGAAACCGGTAAAAATCCCAGCGCCAGTAATTGGGCATGGGAAAGTAGTACCCCACCATCAATAGGGTGCTGAGGTACAGTTCGCCACCGATGCCGCCAAAGTAAAGCAGCATATCAAACCGATTGACCGACATCACCCAGGTCATCCAAAACTGGAGGATGGCTAAGACCACTGCCAAACCCATGGGCCAGCGTTTTTGTTCCCGCCGCCCAGCCCAAAACAACAACCCCAGCAGGACTAAAATCCCCAGATACACCAGGAGCGATCGCTGGGGGTTGATGTTAGTCCAACCGATGGGTAGGGGGATGGCCTGACGTCCCGCCATCCAGGCCACAGTGGCGTGGCCAAATTCATGGATCCAAATTTTGATGCCCCACAACAGCCGATCAATCATCGGTACAGCATTCATGGCCATACCTAGCCCCATCAGGGCTGGAAAAATCAGGGCATTGCTGTAGCGATTATGGAAAGACATTAAGTCGGTGTCTTCCATGGCGGTAGGGCGGCGGGGTAGGGACAGGGTCTGTTGCCAGGCCGTCTGACCGGTCCGACTGAGGCCAGTCACCACCAGGGTATCGATCGTGGCTAAACCCTGGTCGGCCAAATTTTGGGCCTGGATCAGTTGGTACACCTGAGCTGTGGCCTGCTTGGGATTGGTCACCCGCACCGCTGGCCAGCACACATGCAGTTCATTGGCCTGGATGGTGATCTGGGCCGGCAGCCCCAACTGCCGCAGGCGGCTGGTCAATTGCTCCAAAGCTTGGGTGGCAGGGTCTACTGGAGCCAGATGATGGGGAAGCGAGTTAGGAGCCGCCGTAGTCGGGGTAGCCGGGGCGGGGCGGGGCGGTTCAATCAGCGATTCCACGGGCGCAGTCGCTTGGGTGTGGGACTGCTCTAAGTAGGACTTGAGGGTTTCAAAGGCCCATTTAAGTGGCTCAATGGCAGCGCGATCGCTCCGGCGTAGGGCGGCGGCTTTGAGCTTGAAGTAACGACTCTCCACCTGAGCTAGGGGTGCCCCTAGGGGAAGCTGAAGTTCTGTATAGGCGCGGCTAATCGTAGCAGGAAGTTCCTCTGCTAGGGGGGATTGATGGTTACGGGAGGTGGGCGCTGCTCCCTCGGATGGATAGTCAGGGGCCGAGGCCGTTGACCTGGGGCTAGGGCTAGGGGGAAAAGGGGCTGGTTGCGGAGCCTGGGGAGCCAAGGCGCTGGTGGCTTCCCCCATATCCAGGAGGGAAATTTCGGTTTGCCAACCCACCGCAGATGCCTCGGTGGGTTCGGCCTGGATTTGCACAATGCCAATGGAGGTCACCCCTAGCCGCTGGATGTATTGGCGGATATAGGCCACTGTAGGGCCTTGAGGAGGGAGGGGGGAACCGGTTAGCCAGAGTTGCAGACAGTAGGTGTGGCGATCGCCCCGGACAGTAATCCCCTGGGGCTGGAGGGCACGGGTGAGCAAAGCCGCGATCGCGCCCCCATCTCCATCTTTAGCCTGTTCCAATAGCGAGGCCGCCATCGCCATACTCCAGTGGTTGCAAATCCATATTAACCAGACTGCCCAGGTTGGTTATTGTGTTACCGGGTTTGCGGTTCTAAATTTTGAATTTTGAATTGCTTCCCCTTCTGCCTTTCGCCTTCTGCCTTCCCCCTTAGGCTGCGGCCCAGGTGCCGTGGAAACTGGGGGGAATTACCTCTGGTAATTGCAGCCGACAGATGGGGCCCTGGGGCAGGTGATGACCGTCGTAGATCCAGACTTCGCTACGGTGGTGGTGGCCATCGTAGACCACGGTAAGCACCCAGTGTTGCTGGGGATCGCTGCTGTCCACTGCCGGGATCGGTTCAGAGGGATAGCACCCCGCCTGGGTAGGGGCCGGGGTCAGGGTTTGACGGCTGGGGTCAAATTGGGCGATGCCGTCAAACAGTTCGGTTACAGGCATGGGGGTCTGGCTATGGACATTCAGGTAGGTCAGGGCTGAGCTGCCCTCCCCCATGACCGTAGGAAATTCACAATGGCGATCGAGCAGGCACTGGCGATCGATAATCTTGGCGGTGTGGGGATCTAGCCGATATTGCCAAAGCTGGGCCAGGGCGGGGGTTGACATCTGACCAGAGGGCACTTCTTTGAGGTATTGGTTGGTGGCGAAGTCGGGATAGCGCACCACATCGAAGACGATAGTGCCATCCGAGGCCAGATAGCTGCGACCAAAATGCCATTGGTACCAAGGGTCCACCTGGTTCCAGGCGATCGCCTCCAGACTGTCGGCATCGACCACGATGATCTGGGTGCCCCGCTGGGGTTGCCATTGCAGGGCATCGCTAAAGCTTTGCAGCCCAAATACGGCGGGTAGGGGGTTGAGGCGCACCGGAGAAACGCAGAAGACCAGGTAGCGATCCGCCAGCACAAAGTCGTGGATCAGCGGAATACCAGTTAATTCTATGGTTTCGGTGCGATCGATCGCCCCCGATGGGTGACAGCGATGGAGCTTGAGCTTGGCGTTGCCCCCCGGAATTAGCCCAATATTGAAGATTTGGCCGGTGCGCCCATGGCGTTTGGGGTGGGCTGAAAAGGTATCACTGGCATCCAGGCGATCCAGGTGATCCAGGCCCTGGGTCTCCAGGGTCTCTAGGTCTAACCGATGGGGCAAGCCCCCTTCCCATAGGGCCAAGAGGCGATCGGGTAGGGCCAGCACCGAGGTGTTGGCGGCATTTTTGACCTGGGTCTGCCACCGCTGCCACCAGGGAATCGGCGGCAAGCTGCCATAGCCCCGGTAGAGGGGGCGATCGGCGGCTGCTTCTGCTTGCCAACCGGCGGATTGTACATAGCGGTAGGTGGCCCTGGCCCCCTGGGGGTGAAAATTCACCCGCAACACCGCTCCATCCCCGTCGAACCAGTGGCTGACCGGTACGCCCCCCCGCTGCAACCGGGCCGGACCATTGCGGTACAGGGTGCCCCGTAGCCCTGGGGGGATGGCGCCAGCGATGATTGTTAGTTCGGCTGTGGCAAACTCGCGGGGGGGATTAGCGATCGCCCCTGTCCACAACGCCCCTGTATGCTGTCCTGGGGGTGACGCCGAAACCACCATAAATCAATTCTCCATCGCCATAACCACCCCTTCATTCTGGCGCAGAATGCCTAGACGATGGTACAGGCCCCGCCCCGCCGGTGATCCCCTACCCCTGAAAACTCGCCGTCTGGCCCTACGGCCACCCCGTGAACACCACCAAAAAACATATTGGTGGCTTGCCACCAAGTACAGTGATCCCCCTGGCCAATCCCAGCGGCCTCCAGGCTGGCGCGATCGTAGCCCGGCTCCAGATGCAGCGCTCCCCGCTCCCAATGCAGGCGGGGGATGTTGACCGCTGTTTCAATGTCCATGCCAAAGTCCAAGACGTTGGACACCACCTGCAAAATCGCCGTGCGAATTCGGTTCGAGCCCCCCGATCCCAGCACCAGCAGAGGTTTACCGTCCTGCAGCACAATCGTGGGAGCCATCATCGAGGAAATGCGCTGGTTGGGCTGCCACTGGTGAAACCCATGGGGATTGAGGTCTTCTTCCCCCAGCATATTGTTCACCATCACTCCGGTACCGGGCAGGATGTAGGAGGACCCTTCCCCGTTGGAGGTGGTCATACTGACGGCGTTGCCTTCCCCATCCACGGCACTGATGTGGGTGGTGCTGCCCCATTTATTGCTCCCCTGGCCCAGGGCCATCTGCACCTGGTGCCGATACTCAGCCAGATGGGTGGCACTGAGGAAGCGATCGCTAATATCAGACTGATACAGGTGGCGATCGTAGCCATTTTGTCGGGCCTGGTTGGTGAGGGCCATTACTGCTCGCAGGGCGGCCACATGTTGGGGACTACCGTGGCTGTACTGGTGAGGGTTAACCTCTGCCAGTAGCTGCAGGGCAAAGCCAATCAGGGTGCCCCCAGAACTGGGGGGTGGATTTGTCAACAGGTGGGTCTGGCCGTAGGGGACGTGCAGGGGCGATCGCTCGATCACCTGGTACCCGCTTAAGTCGGGCTGTCGCAGATATCCTCCCTGGGTACGGCAGCTGTCCACCAACTGAGCGGCCAGGCGTCCCTGGTAGAATAGATCGGATCCTATATGCACCACCTGATCCAGCAGGGCAGCGAAGTCGGGCAGATAAAACCAGTCTCCCTGGGTCAGCAACGTTCCCTGGGGGGCATAGATCCCTCGGGCCGCAGGGGTAGCGGTTAAGATTGGGGCTAAAATTTGAAAGCAGTAGGCCCGAAACGGTTCTACCCGGGTACCTTTGATTGCCCAGTGCTGGGCTGGGGTCACCACTGTCTGCAAAGGGAGACGACCCAATTGCTGGTGCACCTGCAGCAAGCCAGCCACCACGCCGGGCACCGCCATCGAGCCCAGGCCAATGTGAAATTCCTGGGTGGTGTCGCCAAAGTTAGCCTCAATCGGGTAAAAGTCGAGATCCCCATTAACCGCCTTGGCTTGGGGAGTTTGGCAGAAAAAATCGAAGAGTCGATTTTGGCCATCGGCACTGTGGGCCAACAAAAACCCGCCCCCAGCCAGGGAGGTGAGGGGAGACTCGGTGACACAGGCGGTAAAGGCAGCGGCGATCGCGGCATCAAAGGCATTGCCCCCCTGGCGCAGCATCTCAGCCCCAGCATCAGCGGTCAGCGGATGCCCCGCCGCCACCGCCCCCCGGTTGCCCCTAGAGATTGCCCCAGCCATGGTTATTCACTCAGTACATTCATGAGATATCCGCCCATTAAGCAATCTGACGGCTCGAATGTCAATGACGCTCTCCTGGGGTAATCGCTAATGCCAGTCACGCCGTCTCCGCCCCTGGAGAAACCGCCATTTCTATCCAGCTTTCTCAAATTAGCCGCCGCCAATATCATTTCCAACCTGATGGTGCCCCTGGCCGGACTGGTGGACACGGCCTTCCTAGGTCACCTTGCAGAAATTCACCATCTGGGGGGTGTCGCCCTGGCCATGGTGATTTTTAACGTGGCTTACTGGAGTTTTGGGTTTTTGCGCATGGGCACCACCGGCATGACCGCCCAGGCCCGGGGGCGCCAGGATACCAACGGCCTCTGGCTGATTTTGCTGCGCCATGGGGCGATTGCCCTGGGCTTTGGCCTGGGCATTTTGCTGCTGCAAGCCCCCCTGCGGAATCTTGGCTTTGCCCTACTCAGTGCCGAGCCCGAGGTACGAACGGCAGGCATCGCCTTTTACAATGCCCGGATTTGGGATGCCCCGGCGGTGCTGCTCAACCTGGTGCTGATGGGCTGGTTCTTGGGTCGGGAAAAGGGCCGCCGGGTGATTTTGTTGTCTTTTGTGGGCAACGGCAGCAACGTGTTGTTGAACTACCTGTTTATTCGCCAGCTGGGCTGGGCCAGTGCCGGGGCCGGTTGGGGCACCGCCCTTAGCCAATACCTGATGCTGCTAATGGGGCTGGGGCTGATTGTTCGGGAAGGGGGTGGGCAGCGGTTGTGGGCGGTATTCCCCCAGGCCTGGCAGGGGTCAGCCCTGAAAGCCCTGTTCGCCCTGAACCGCGATATTCTATTACGCACCTTTGCCCTGGTTTTGAGCTTTGCCTTGTTTACCAATGCCAGTTCCGCCCTGGGTAGCCAGGTCCTGGCCGCGAATACCCTGCTGCTGCAAGTGGTCACCCTGTCCGCCTACTTCATTGACGGCATTGCCTTTGCCACAGAAAGCTTTGCCGGTCGATACTACGGCAGTGGCAACTACCGCCAACTGCGGCAGCTCTTGCGGGTTGGTGGCAGCATTAGTCTGGCCCTGGGGCTCAGCTTTGGGCTGGCTTTTGTGCTGTTTCCCCAACCGCTGTTTGGCCTGTTGACCAGCCACAGCACGGTGATTGCTGTGGTCCAGACCTATGTGGGCTGGTTGGTGCCAATCTTGGGCCTGGGGGCGATCGCCTACATGCTAGACGGGTATTTTCTGGGGATCACGGCGGGCAAAATTTTACGCAATGCCACCCTGGTGGCATCTGGCATTGGCTTTTTACCCCTGGCCCTGCTGGCCCAGACGCTGGCCAGTGCCCACCTGCTTTGGCTGGCCCTGGTGGGGTTAATGGCGGCCCGAGCCGTCACCCTGGGCTGGGCGGTGCCCAGGTCGTTAGGGCGATAGCTCCACGGATATATACCAAGTCCAGCTCGGGCTCTGGAGTTTTCCCCCAGGCAGAGCTCCAGGTCTGGACTGGAATTTGGTGTATACCGCCAACGCCTACATTGCCGACACCCACTGCACCAGGGTGCGCACCCCAAAGCCAGTGCCGCCAGGGTTGTTGTAACCACTCTCTTTTTCCGTCCACACCGGACCAGCCACATCCAGGTGAACCCAGGGGGTATGTTCCACAAACTGCTTTAGAAATAGTGCGGCCGTAATCGAACCACCAGGGCGAGGACCGGTGTTCTTCATATCGGCCACAATCGACTTCAACCCTTCAAAGTATTTTTCTTCCATCGGCAAGCGCCAGAATTTTTCGCCAGCGGTTTCTGCCGCCTGAGCTATGGCGGTGGCCAGGTCGTCATGGTCGCTGAATAGACCCGCAATGTCATCCCCCAGGGCGACGATGCAGGCGCCAGTCAGGGTGGCCAGGTCGACAATGGCATCCACCTCTAACTTTTCGGCAAACACCAGGGCATCGGCCAGGGTAAGGCGGCCCTCGGCATCGGTATTATTCACCTCAATGGTTTTGCCGTTGGAGGCGGTGAGAATGTCGCCGGGGCGCATAGCCTTGCCGCTGATCATGTTCTCGGCGGCGGCACTAATGAAGTGTACTTCGGCACTGGGTTTGAGTTGGGCGATCGCCTTAGCCGCCCCCAGGGTAGCCGCTGCCCCACCCATATCCATTTTCATCATTTCAATGCCGCTGCCAGCTCCCTTAATGTTCAAACCGCCGGAATCAAAGGTGAGCCCTTTACCAATGATGGCAAGTTTGTGGCTGGGGGTAGCCGCTGGTTTGTAGGTGAGGTGAATGAACTTGGGTGGCAGGTCTGAGGCCTGGGCCACCCCCAAGTACGCCCCCATGCCCAGAGCTTCGCATTGCTCTCGCTCCAGGATTTCTAGCTCTAGGCCATGGGCGGTGGCAATCTCCTGGGCTGTTTGGGCCAGAGTTTCGGGAGTGACCACGTTGGCGGGGGCCGACACCAGTTCCCGGGCCAAGATCACCCCGTCACAGATGGCCTGGGCTGCCTCCAGGCTGGTGTCTTGTCCCTGGGACTCCAGCAGGTGAATGGTCTCTAGGGTGGTTTTACCCTTGTCAGCCTCGTCGGACTTGAATCGGTCGTCCTGGTGGAGGGCCAGGGTCACCCCTTCTATGGCAGCTTGGGTGACGGCCTGGGTGCTCAGGGCCGGGTCGTTATCCACCACCGGTAAACTGAGGCCCAGGCTGGTACATTTTTCTTGCTTGGCCAGGCGAGCGGCAGCAGCGGCGGCCCGGCGCAGAGTATCGGCGTTCAGACTATCGGCAGCGCCTAATCCTACCAGGCCCAGTTTACGCACCCCATTGCCGACGCGAATCACCGCTTTAGTGCCCGCTTTGCCGGTAAATTCGGCTTCGTCAATCAGCTCTTGCAGCAGCCCTGATACGCGATCATTGAGCTCTGCCAGGGAGCCTGATAGGGGTATTGCTGCTTCGCTAAGGCCAACCACCAAGCAATCCCCAGACCAGGTGAGACAGGTTTGATCCGACAGTTCAAATTTCATGCAACCTAGGCTCTTTTGACGTTTCTACCTTTATTAATGTACGGGGTAACTTCCCTGGCGGCTACAGCCGTGACTGGGGAAACGGTCACGGCTGGATCGAGGGGAGCGTCAATCTAAAAAGAAACCCATGCCGCTGTCTCACTTCTTGATTTTTTTGCTACAACCCTAGCAGGCCTCTGATGGCTTTTGATCTGATTGTTCATCCTCAACCTTGCCGGTCTGCCATGCTAAAGCAGCTAAAAACGAATCTGCCGTTATTTGCGATCGCAGGGGTTAGTGCCCTGTCCTTGGGCATTGTCGCGGCCCTGGTGAACACGGTTGTCTCCCCAGAGGTGGCAGAGGTCGGGGAAGAGAGTGCTGGTTTTTTGGGGCTACCGTCCCGGGATCCTTTCGCTAAGCATGATCCGGTATTGGGCTTGGCGTTGCAGACCCCAGAGCAACGGCAAGCCGCCCTCACCAACTATGTGGAGAATAACGATCCGATTAGCCGCAGTCGCTCCCAGTTTCTGCTGGCCCAAGATTTAATCAACGCCGATCGCGGCGGCAGCGCTATTCCCTTGTTAGAAGGGCTGGATGCCGAGTATCCCACTATGGCCCCCTACAGCTTAATGGCCCTGGAGCAGGCCCAGCGAGCCGCAGGGCAGACTGAGGCGGCCCAGCAAACCCAGCAACGGCTGCTGAGTGAGTTTGGGGACGATGGGGCGATCGCCCCGTTACTATACCGCCTGGGGCAGCAAGATCCAGCCTATGGGGATCAACTGCTCGAGCAATTTCCTGACCACCCCAGATCGGTGGATATGGCTCACCAACGGCTAAGCGCAGACCCCCACCGGGCCGACGCCCTACCTTTGTTGCTGACCATCGCCCGAGCCGGGCTACATCACCCCCAGGCTGGGACAGCCCTGGTGCGGCTCAAGCATGAATTTGCCGACCAACTGCAGCCCGAGGACTGGCAAACCGTTGGCTTTGGTTTTTGGCGGCGCAGCAACTACGCTGAGGCGGGGCCAGCCTATGCCAAGGCCCCCGTGTCGGCCCGCAACCTGTACCGAGCCGCCCGTGGCTTGCAAATTGGTAACCAGCGCGATCGGGCGATCGCGCTGTTCAACCAACTGGACCAACAGTTTCCCGACCACCCTGACACCGGGCTGGGGCTGATGCGCCTCACCCTCAGTCTGTCCGATGAGGCCAAACTGGGGGTGTTAGACCAGGTGGTCAACCGGTTTCCCGAGCGGGCCGCTGCCGCCCTACTGATGCGGGCCAACATTCTGGATGGTCTAGACAGCTCGAGCTCAGCCCAGGCCACCCGGGAAACGATTCTACAAGACTATAGTGACTCTGACGCAGCGGCTGAAATTCGCTGGACCAACGCTCGTAACGCTGCAGACCAGGGAGACCTGACGACAGCAGTTAACTGGGGCCGCCAGGTGCTAACCCACAGCCCCGACAGTGAAACCGCTGCCGAAGCGGGCTTTTGGACCGGCAGATGGGCGCACCAACTGGGGGAAACCGCCGTGGCCCAGGAGGCCCTGGAGCAGGTGATTGCCTTTCAACCCGAGTCTTACTACGCCTGGCGGGCAGCGGTAGCCCTGGGCTGGGATGTGGGAGATTTCAAAACCGTTCGGGCTAAAGTACCGGCGATCGCCCCTCCAGAGCGCCGGGCGCCTCTACCCGTGGGCTCTGATCAACTCCAGGAATTGTATCTCCTTGGCCAAGACCAGAAAGCCTGGGAACGCTGGCAACTGGAATACACCAATCGCCAAGATCCCTCCTCAGCGGAGCGGTTTGTGGACGGCCTGATGCGCCAGGGAGCTGGCGATCACCTGGATGGCATTTACCAGGTGTCTAGCCTGGCCTGGGACATTGCCCCAGAGGAACAAGCCGCCTTTGCCGAGTTGTCGCAGCATCCAGACTACTGGCATGGGGTCTACCCCATGCCCTACCGGGATTTGATTGAAACCTGGTCCGCCCAGCGCCAGCTTAACCCGCTGCTGGTGGCGGCATTAATTCGGCAAGAGTCGCGGTTTATGCCCTCTATTCGCTCGGGGGTAGGGGCGGCGGGGCTGATGCAGGTGATGCCCGGTACCGCCACCTGGATCAAGGAGCGATCCGACATCGACACCTATAACCTGGACGATCCCCTGGACAATATCAAGCTGGGTACCTGGTATTTGGACTACACCCACCGAGAGTACAACAACCACTCGTTATTTGCGGTCGCCAGCTACAATGCTGGGCCTGGTAATATCGCCCGCTGGATTGAACGGGGCGGCTTTACCGACGCCGACGACTTTGCCGCAAAAATTCCCTTCCCTGAAACCCACGGCTATGTCAGGGCGGTGTTTGGCGGCTACTGGAACTACCTACGCCTCTATGACCCCGCCATTGCCCAAGCCGTGGAGCAACTGCAACGGCGCCATGCCGGTTAATAGAGAATCGAGCTACCGGATGGTATAACAGTAGCGATGGCGATGGAGCTCGCCGAAACCGCCCGGGACGTACCCCGCTTAGGGCTGATGGCTCCTACTGTTCCAGCTTGTGGCGAAAGGCCAGCGGCGGGCAGTAGGGGCTCGCTTGTGATTGGGCTTTGGCTACAGGCTTGCTAGTCCGATGAGTGAGCGGTAGCCAATGATAGAAAGCATCCTTTTGATATTGCTGGTGGGTTTCTTTGCTGGCCAGGTGGCAGGACGGCTGAAGGTTCCGGCCCTGGTGGGCATGGTTTTGGCTGGCATTGCCCTAGGCCCGCAGGGACAAAATTTACTCAGTCCAGGGGTTTTAGGGGCCGCCGATGGACTGCGCACCATGGCGGTCATGGTGATCTTGATGAAAGCCGGTTTAGGTTTAGATCGCGAAAAGCTGGCCCAGCAGGGGACTGTGGCCCTGCGACTGGGGTTTCTACCCGCTAGTAGTGAGGTTTTGGCAGTGGCGATCGCCGCTGTTTGGCTATTGCAGTTTGATGTAGCCACTGGGTTAATGCTGGGGTGCATTGTGGGGGCCGAGTCCCCAGCGGTGATTGTGCCTGCAATGCTGCGGCTCAAGAGCTTAGGCTGGGGAGTGACCAAGGGCATTCCTGACGCCATTTTAACCGGCAGTGCTCTGTCAGATGTATTGCTGCTGCTGGTGTTTAGCCTGCTCCTCACCTTTTTGGGGCAAGGGGGAGAGGCCGGACTGACCCTACCGGGGGGGCTAACCCTCAGCCCGTTGCAGCTATTGCCGTTGCAGATTGGGCTACAGGTGGGACTGGGGCTGGTGCTGGGCTGGGTGTTGGCCCGGCTGCTCGTAACCATCCTAGCCCAGCAACGTTGGACCCAAAATGCCGTCCAAGATACTCTGGTGGCGGCCAGTTTCGCCCTGCTGCTGGTGGTGTTGGCGGAAAGGATGCCCATTTTCTCGGGCTATTTGGCCGTGATGGCCACCGGCTTTTTTTTGATTGAGTTGGATGCCCCCCTGGCCCGTCGGCTGCGGGGGGGATTCGATAGCCTGTGGATCGTGGCTCAAATTGTCTTGTTTGTGCTGCTGGGGGCCAGTATTCAACTGGATGTCCTGGGAGACACCATCGGGGTAGGATTGCTGATTATTGCCATTGGCACGCTAATCGGGCGAGGGCTGGGCTGGTACTTGTCCACCTTGGGTAGCAACTGGACCTGGAAAGAGCGGCTGTTCCTGTTGCCAGGTAACTCAGCCAAAGCCACTGTCCAGGCGGCGATCGGGGCGTTACCCCTGGCCCAGGGTATTGCTGGCGGCGAAACCATGTTAGCGATCGCGGCCTTATCTATTCTGGTGACCGCCCCCTTTGGCGCTTGGGCCATTCCCACCTTTGCCCCCAAGTTGCTTGAACAGGGGGAAGTAGATCCCACCAAAGTCACGGTAGCCCGTCAAATTGTGCTGCTAGCCGCCGTCGATACATCCCCCATGGCGGCCCCTGTGCTGGCCAAAGCCGCAGAACTGGCCCGCCGCAGCGATGGCCAGGTGGTGGTCTTGCATGTGGTACAGATGGATGATCCCGAGGGTCTGAAACAGCTACAACAGCAGGCCCAGCAATATCTGGCAGATATCCGCTATCGCTTTATCGCCAAGCCAGGGGCTATCCCTGAAACCATCGTGACTACGGCCCAAGACTATAACGTAGCTGAAATTGTGATGGGTAAACGGGGGCATCGCCCGTTCACAGAAATTTTGGTGGGGGCTGCGTCCCAGAGGGTACTCGAGACCAGCCCAGTGCCAGTCCTGGTGATTGCAGAGGCCCCCTAGGCCGTCGGTACAGATCCTCAGGGGCTACCTTGGGGACCCGATCAGCTGTCGCCAAACCCGGGGCCCTTGGCACCCTGACTGCTAAAGCTGACATCAAAAAACTAAGCCACAGGAAACTGGTCAGCGATAATCGCCCCATCCAGGCCCAAAGCCACTGCATATTTCTGCAAGAAAGCCCGAATGTAAAAGGGCTCAGGCAATTGGCTCAGGTTGCCCGTTTCAATTGCCTTAATGGTGTAAGGCTGGATAAACGTCTGTTGATAGACATCATCCACAGACCAGCCCTGTGCTTGGCGGTGCTGCTTTAGATCTGCCCCCACCCGCTGTAGACTAGCCTGCTGCCTCGCGACTACATCCGCCTGGGCTTGCAACTTGACGGCCAATGACTCATGGATATAGTCACGCCGATGGGAGAAGCGAGCCGCAGGGGTCGGGGCCGCCACCGTCTGAGGTCGGTGGGCTTGGCGGTCAGGGCGGGGGCTGGCTGTCCCCCGCTGGGGGGCGGGTGGGGTCAGCTTGGGGGATGCGGTTTCCAGGGGTTGCCCCACCGGTTGACTGTCTTGCAGCCGCTGATCTAGCCGGTAGCGGTTAAGTAGCCCCAAGGCCACCAGGGTGGTTATGGGCAAAGATGCGGCAGCGACTTGCTGGGCCGCGATCGATACCGCTGCTGTTGCCCCAGCCCCCACAATCAGCGCATATTCTGAGGCGGGGGTCAGCTTCGGCTTAGAGGGTTGAGGGTTGGTCATAGCACCGCTTAGACATGTCGATAGGTTTATCTTTACGGCGGTGCAGCCCCTTGATCCGGAAGAGAGGCCTGAGGTTTTGGTGGGCGATCGCCCACCACGGGAGACAGTACAGTTCAGCGGCGGCCTCAGTCAGGAAAGAAAAAGTCGGTAGATTCTTCGTCCTCTTCGGAGGCGGTATAGCTCCGGTAGTACTCTTCTAATTCAGAGGCGCTGATCGATCGTTCCGAAGGATTTTCAAAAAATGCCTTGACTTTTAAATAGCGTCGCAATCCTTCTGCCCCAGCGTCATGCTGAGTTGCCGCTTTAAAGTCTTCAGGAAATGTATCGCTCACCTGGAGCCACGCTTCTTCCAGAATATCCTCCACGTCTTCGGTTGGGGCCGCCTCAATCAGGGCCTCAAGCCCATCAAGGATGTCAATCAGCTTGAGAATTTCTGGAATTTTCTCCGAGTCAGACATGGAGCCAAACATGAATAGACGCAAAACAACCGGGGAAGCTTAAGGGAAATTTTAATCGAGGATGGAGCGTAATGATCGTTAACAGTGATCGTTGTTCAACTCGCCATCGGCCATGCGGGTGTTACAAAATCGGGCCACACTCAGGTCGGTACGCACCAGATTAGCCCCACGCAGGTCGGCGTTGGTCAAATCAGCATCCCTAAGATCTGCCTCGCGAATTAGGGCTTCCCGCAGATTGGCCCCGCTCAGGTTGGCCTCGCTCAGGTTGGCGCCAATGAAATTGGTGCGGTAGAAGCGGCCATCGGTGAGGGTCGCCCCAGTCAGATTGGTTTGGGCTAAATTCGCCTCTGAAAAGTTGGCCCCATCCAGACGACTGCCCTGCAAGTCACTGCCTTGCCATCGACTCCCTCTGGCCTCCACCTGGGTTAAGGTAATGGCCACAGCGGTTACTTGTAGCGCTGTGGCTCGGCTGAGGGCAGCCTGGTGGGCGTTGGCATTAGTTAATGTGGCCCCAGACAGGTCGGCATCGTTAAGGGTGGTCTGGCGCAGGTTAGCCTGCCCCAGTTGGCTATGGGTTAACTGGGCTCGCGATAGCCGGGCTCGGCTGAGGTTGGCTTGACTGACTCCCGGTTCGCTCATTTCTAAGGAGGTTCCTCAGATTCTGGCCCCAGCCGAGTGTAAATACTCACCGGGAAGTTGA
>NZ_SMDQ01000030.1 GCF_012911975.1 Nodosilinea sp. P-1105
GTTTTGAATCCCAAAACAGGCGACACAGAAGTAGCATGAAAAGTAGCCGCGACTACCCCAGCATAATCAACACCCTACCCTTAGGCTAAACGCTGCCAACGGGCACCCGCAGCATTTGCCCTGGCGCAATATGATCTGGCTGATCAAGTTTTTCTGGATTTGCTTTCACAATCCGATGGTACTGACCTGGATCACTGTAATGTTGCTCAGCGATAGCAGACAGCGTTTCCCCCTCTTCCACTGTATGAGCCCAGAAACCGCCATAGCTATCAATTAGCATTTTGCCAAAAATGACCGGAATAACCGCATCAGGCCCTCCATCAGGTCCAGTACCTGTGGAAATTTCAAGCGTTCCCTGAGCTGTAGCTGGCATGGATGATAAAGGCACTGAAACGCAAAAGTTGGCCTGTGCTCCAGTTTGGCTAACTCGATAAAAATCATGAAAGATTTCTGTACCTTGACCGTCAATCAGTCGAATCGTGATTTCGCCATGTTGCCCTGTACCAACCCCACAAACATAAACAGGGTCTCCAACGATGTCATTGGCTTGGGGCTGACGAATATCAACGGGAGAGGATTGAGTGTTAACCATAATGCTATGACAAAATTCTGCAAATATTCGGATACCACCTTAGAGACTGTTTGAAAAGGGCGTCCGCTAGTCAGCTAGGTCACTGTGACTCAGTAAAGCACAACTGGTGTCTGACCTGATTTGACGGCCTATCGGGTTTGAAAAGTTACCCGATGGGTACTTTTCAAACATCCTCTTAAGCTGGCACTAAACGGTAGAAAGAACCCACTTATACCTACCAAGTTCAACTTGGCACCAGGGTTTGCTTGCTGCATCTCCTGCTTTCCTGTACCAGCTTTATCAACAGACTTTAGTAAACGTCTTCAATGGATACTTCAACTGGATCCTGTTCTAGCCTGAAAATTCTAACCTGATCAAATCGATCTAATTCTAAGCCTGTCTTCTCATACTCCACGGAACACACTGAAATCACTTGAGGAAAGACCCCATCAAGAGGCTCTTTCTCTAATTGTAAAGCCAGCGTGGCATCTGGGGAATCTGGCTGAGTAGTGATTGCAGGAACTAAGTCTACTCTGTAACCGGGATGGGGAACTTCAACTTCTCCGCTTACCCGCAGGGTAGGCTCCCCCGGCGGCATTTGGTCAAAAAAGGCCTGAAAATCTTCCGTGTCTTCAGCCGCTCTAGGACGACAACTTGAAGCAGTATCCCCTGCTGCTGGTGAGTCAAATCCAAAACCAAATGCTGGCCCTGAAGGCTTACCAGTATATTGAGGGTTTGAGGCAGTTTCCAGATAGGCTCTAAGGCCTCTGTCATCGTTTCGGCCACCCGTAGCAACTTATGGATAGTCCACCTGAACTATTGATTCCTAAGGACTTGTTGCCCAAGGGCTGCGGCGTTCTGGAGGCTAGGCTTGCTTGGCCTGAGTGGCCGAAACGATGATTAACGCTGGCTCTAAGTACACATATTTTCGAATTGCCCCACTTTACCGATTTTGCCCCCTCTAGCCTGCCGACTCCGGGGGGGATCAGATCAAATTTTAAAGTCCCCCAGATTTTGGGAATTTAAGGGGCCAAAGCGAGGGCAATGAGATCAGCCATGACTTATGTGTACTTAGTAGCCCAAAAAGGGAGAGGGACTTTGAATTTTGCTTCCCTTCTCCCTTTTTGAGAGAAGGAGCTGGAAGACGTAGAACTTTGCTCTTCCTGCAAAATAGGCTATGAATTTGCAAGAGTGGGATGCACTCATTTTGAAGTTGGTTAACAACCCTCTCCCAGCGAAATTCTAGGTGTGCTTTCCTCGAGTTCTACTGTGCCAAAAATAGGTACATTTTCATTCTTGTAGCTTACAACTAATTCACCATCAAAGCAGGAACCCTTATCTAGTCGACCTTTTAACTCAACACATGTCTCCCTAGAACCCTCACTTATGCAATATTTTGTTAACTCCAACTCATGGCGTTGTGTACCTGGTATCCATGGCGCTTCAATCTCAACATAGTTTTCGCTAACGTCAACCACGATGCCGATTTCTGTAGAAATCCCAGGAATATCAGCTTTACAACCCCATTCCAATCTATTAGTGCCAACATCTAAATCACAACCCATGCTTACTCTTGACAAAGTTGACTCTTTCATTTTAGCCATGATTTGTTTCGCTCCATATCAAAATATCTTCAACCTGCATTGCTGAGCAGGTAAACAGCAACTCTTAGCATTACCTTGAAAGGCGCATTACCTTGAAAGGCAATACTTCATTTGCGTGCGACTATAATGTGCACCTGATTCAAAGACTGTGGCTTAAGGCAGGAAAAACTTATCCCTGGCATTTTTAAACCGTTTGGGCTAGAGTTGCTTCTCTATCAGAACCCTGCCTTGAGTATGCATTGTTCAGGAATCGCTTAAGCTAATGACGCAGTATAGACAAGCTACCAACTGCTTCATTTTTGCCTGCTTCCCCTGTCAACCATATTCTTCCGAGAATTTTTGTCTGAGTACATCACTGCTCCTTGCGAGCGCACTCACATCTCTCTACTGTTCACGTTAACAACCACATATCTGAACCGCAAGGGGGGCAGACGGTTAAAGCGTGGAAATAAGGGAAAATTTGCTAAGGAAGGAGGAGATCGATTATTTGATTTCTCCCAGATTAACGACTTGTTGAAAATCTGGGAGGAATAGAACTACTGAGATCTCGTTGTTATTCTCAATAAGGTTTGTATTTTCCAAAGTGCTTAAGATCTTGTACTTCTTTAGTATTTGAGAACTTATACTTCTTTGAAGTTGAAGCTAGCTCAGCTGCAGCTCCTCTTTTGTCAATGGAGTGACTGTTAATGGAATGACCCGATCGCAGCTCAGCTTAGAATCACGCCTTCCCAGTCTTGAAAGGGATTGCCACAGTTATTAAGCCTACACCAGTACATGACGTCGAGCTCCCAGGACTCTTAGGGCTCATGGACTGTCAACTTTGGGGCCTCCCAGGGTAGAGCCCTGGGGTCTGTACCGGCACTCTGGTTGGTCATTTGGTCACACATTAAAGGTCCACATGACTGGATTGTCATCCAGATGGTCAGTGACCGTGCGGCTAATGGCATCGATTTCAGCCAAATCCGCCGCCGATAGGGTCACCTCAACCGCCCTGGCATTTTCCTGGGCCTGTTCCCCATTGCGGGCTCCGACGATGGCGGTGGTTTGGGGCTGGGCCATCAACCAGGCCAGGGCCAGGTTGCCCAGGGTGGTGTGGTGGCGATCGGCGATCGGTTTCAGTTGGGCCAGGGCGGCTTGGGCCTTGGCGTAGAGGGGGGGCTGAAACAACTTATTCTTACTGCGGATATCGTCCTTGGGAAACTGGTGATGGGGGCCAAACTTGCCGGTCAGCAGGCCCTGGCCCAGGGCCGAGTAGGCCAGGATGGTGATGTTGTGCTCGACACAGTAGGGCTGCAATTCGGCCTCTACCCCCCGCCAGAACAGGGAATAGGGGGGCTGCAAACTGTCGATGCGTCCGTACTGCATCGCCTCTTGTAGTTGGGTTTTAGAAAAATTCGACACGCCGATCGCGCGAATTTTGCCCTGTTGTTTCAACTGATTCAGGGCCTCCATGGTTTCGCCGATGGGCACAATCTCGCTCTTAAACGAGCCCGAGGGCCAGTGGATTTGGTACAGATCAATCACCTCGGTCTGTAGCCGCCCCAGAGAACCCTCACAGGCCTCGATCACCTGATCCGCCTTCAGGTGATTGGCAAAGACTTTGGTGGCCAAAATCACCCGATCGCGCACCCCCGCCAGGGCCTTACCCACTAACTCTTCCGAGTAGCCATCCCCATACACCTCCGCCGTGTCAAAGGTGGTGATACCCGCCTTAAAGGCCGCCTGCATGGCCTCAATCACCGCCTGGTCTTCTATCCCCACCCAGCCTTTCTTCCCCGCCTGCCAGGTGCCAAAAATTAGCGGCGTAATCTCAATATCCGTATTGCCCAGCGTTCGCGTTTCCATGCCTATGTGTCCTGAATAGAATTCAATCTGCCCAGAAAATCCTTATGTTCTAAAGACTGTAAGCCCTGCTGCACCACAGACAGCACCTGGGCCAAGTCGCCCCGTACCATGGCTTCACGATCCAGCCACAGGCCGGGGAAAACTCGACTTTGGCAAACCCCATCAGCCCCCAAAGGTAGATCGACGTAGCGATCGCCCTCTAGATAAAACCAATCAATTTTGCGATCGAACACCTGCCAGACAATATACTCTTTGACGCCGTGGCGGCAGTATACGGCCTTTTTATCTTGCAAATCTGCAGTAGCAGTGCTGGCAGACACCTCTACCACGAGTTCTGGGGGGCCTTCTATGTAGTCGTCACTGCTGAGGTGCGATCGCCCTCCCAGAGATGGTTCCAGCCTCAAAATTCCATCGGGCTGAGGCGCATTCTTATGGTCAAGTCTAACGGTGGGGTTGTCACCTACCCGCACGCCGGGGGTAGCCGCAAAATACAGCCCTAGCCAGGTCATCAAAAAGCTGTGGGGTTCCGCATGGCTCCCGAAACGCAGGGCTGCAGCCACGTATACAACTCCTTCTATCAACTCGGCCTTCTTCAACTTGGGCATCGCGGCGTAGCGGCGCTCGAACTCATCGCGGTTCAGGCGATCGCCGCTTTCCAAAGGCGGCACGGTTAGAGGTGTGTGAGGATAGGTGGTCATCACGGGCATCCGTCAGAACATACTTGCATGATAACCCCCACAACCCTTGATCCCAGGTCAATATAGTAGTACCAATATATTGGCTAAATTCAACGTTTCTCCTTCGGAGACGCTGCGCGAGTAAAATCCAAAATCCAAAATCCTCCTCCTTCCCCATTCCCCCGCCAAGGCGGACACACAGGTCCGCCCCTACGCCCTCACCCTACCCTGCGGGAAGCCGCTTAAGTGCGCTGCACACGCTTCGCGTTCCATGTCGCTTGCGAAACGCGTCTACCACCCATCCACCCCATCCCCCCATCCCCCCACCACCCCACCACTCCCCAATGCCACCCAAACTCCGTCCTTACCAGGTTGATCTGATCAACGATCTCTACCGCCAACTCAACCAGGGCCATAAGCGGATCGCGATCGTGGCCGGAACTGGGGCTGGCAAGACGGTGATCAGCGGCCAGATCTGCGCCCATGCCGAGGCCGCAGGCAAGCGGTTGATGTTTTTGGTGCACCTGGACGTGCTGGTGGGCCAGACCTACGACAAGATGAAGTCCTTTGGGCTGCACTGTGGCTTTATCAAAGCCGGGTGGGAGGAGAACCGCGAGGCCCCCATCCAGATCGCCAGTATCCAGACCATGGGCAAGCGCCGTTGGTGGAAGCAGTGGCCCGCCGATGTGGTGTTTTTTGACGAGGGGCACATTACCCTGTTTAGCCAGGTGGGTAAGTCGGTGCTCAAGACCTTCCCCAACGCGGTCCACCTGGTGATGACCGCCACCCCAGAACGCCTGGGCAAAGAGCAACTGGGGGACTACATGGATACCCTGGTGGCGTCTCCGGTGCCCAGCCAGCTCCAGCAGATGAACTACCTGGCCCCGATGAAGTACTACAGCATGCCGCCAGACGGGGTCGCCAACTTGAAGGAAGTCAAAACCGTGCGAGGGGACTATGACGAAGTCGGGCTGAAAAACGCCTGCGATCGCCCCGAGCTGATCGAAAAAATTGTCAAAGAATGGCAGCGGCTCTGCCCCGGCAAGCGCACCATTGCCTTCTGTGTAGATATTGAGCACGCTCGCCATGTGGCGGATGCTTTTCGGGCCGCGGGTATCCCTGCCGACACGGTGGAAGGGGGCACCCCGATTAAAGAGCGCCAGCGCATGTACAGCGATTTGCGAGACGAAAACATCCTGATACTAACCTCCTGCAATGTGATTAGCATCGGCTTTGATGAACCCAGTGTGGAAGTGGGGCTGATGCTGCGACCCACCCAATCCAGTGCCCTACACCTGCAACAGATTGGTCGGGTGATGCGCATTTCTCCCCAGACCGGCAAGCCCTACGGCATCATTTTGGACCAGGCGGGCAACCTGGAGCGGTTGGGGTTTCCTGAAGACATTAAGGACTATCACCTACCGGTGAAAAAAGATGGGGGCGGGGCGGGCAAGCCAGCCCCCACCAAGCCTTGCCCCCAGTGCGGGCGAATTGTGCTGTCGTTTATTGCCCGCTGCCCCGACTGCGGCCACCAGTGGATCACTGAACGCCCCCTGAATCTAGAGGACATGGTGGAAATTTACTCTGCTGAGCAGGCCCACCAAATCAACGATATTCCCACCCTGGTGGAACTGTTCCACAGCCATCGGCGCCGGGCTTATCTGCGCCGCAATGCCCCCACCTGGGCTGAACGGTCTTTTTGGGAGCATTGTGGCCGCTGGCCTCAGGATGCCTGGTGCCTGGGCTCGATTTTGGGACCCCGCCCCACCCCCCCGCAAATGCTGGAGTATTTTGAGTATCTGCAAAAAAGTGCAAAGCGGCTGGGCAAACGCCCAGATTGGATTAAACAGGAATTTGAAAAGGAATGCGGCGCCGGCAGCTTTGAGCAAATCACGGGGTTGCGTCAGGCCCTGTAACTAAAACCGGCGGCATCCCCCCTACTTCCGTGATCAAGGGAGGTCAGGGGGGATCGTCACGATGGACTCTACCCAAGATGGACTCTGCCCGAGTCAGATCCGCTGGCTTGAGATCTGCTTGCTACAACGTGCTCCAGCTACAAACTTAATCAGAGAACTTAATCAGAGATTGACCAATATCATCTTCTCTAGCTGAATCTAGCGTCTGTATTCCAGGCGCTTTTTTGGTTGGGATACTTAAGATTTAGATGGCAGACTCTTAGCGATCGCCACAATGCATCAGTCTTCCACAGCTAGAAACGATCGGTTACGATTGGCGGTTACGTTTGTGCTAGTGGCGTTATTCTGCCTGGGGGTAGATGACTTTATAACGGAATGTACCTACGGTATGTAGGTATGATTGGCTTGTAATGAGCCTATGGGTACCTGCTACTCAGGCGTTATCAAGGAGCAGAACGATCTCATGAAATCTTCCTTAGTCATTCTCTACCACCGAGAACCCTATGACGAAGTGGTAGAAAACGGCAAAACCGTCTACCGCGAAAAGAAAAGCCCCAACGGTATTGTGCCCACCCTAAAAAGCTTCTTTGCTAACGCCGATAGCAGCACTTGGGTAGCTTGGAAGCAGGTGTCTGCCGATCAGCAGGAAGCCTTTGACGATCGCGTTACGATGGAAGGCTGGAGCGATCGGGCTGTGATTCGCCGCATTCCCCTAACAGCCGATCGCGTCAAGGATTTCTACTACATCACTGCCAAAGAAGCGATTTGGCCCATTCTCCATTCTTTCCCCGAGCATTTCACCTACGAAAGCTCGGACTGGGAGAACTTTCAACACATCAATCGACTCTTTGCTGATGCGGCCTGCGAGGAAGCCGCAGACGATGCTTTGATCTGGATTCACGACTATAACCTGTGGCTTACCCCCTACTACATTCGGCAAAAAATGCCCAATGTCAAAATTGCCTTTTTCCACCACACCCCCTTCCCCGCCGCCGATGTGTTTAATATTTTGCACTGGCGCGAGGCGATCGTTGACAGCCTGCTTTGTTGCGACCTGTGTGGTTTCCACATTCCCCGCTATGTAGAGAACTTTGTTTCTGCGGCTCGCAGCCTACGGGATGTCAACCTAGTTGAGCGTAACCCTGTGCCCGCCGCCTTTACCCCCTTTGGCACCGCCTTAGCGGAACCCGATATGACCACCAAGCTGGAGTACCAAGGCCGGATTGTTAACGTCGATGCTTTTCCCGTCGGCACCAACCCCAGCTACATCCACGACATGGTCAATAAGCCATCGGTGCAGCAACGGGTTCAAGATATTCGCAACGACATTGGCGATAACAAATTGATTGTGTCAGCGGGTCGAGTCGACTACGTGAAAGGGGCAAGGGAAATGCTGCTGTGCTACGAACGGCTGCTGGAGCGGCGGCCCGAGTTACGGGGGAACGTCAACCTGATTATGACAGCCGTCAAAGCCGCGGCTGGTATGCGGGTCTACCGTACCGCCCAGAGTGAAATCGAGCAGTTGGTAGGGCAGATCAATGGTCGTTTCTCCACCCTGACCTGGAATGCCATCACTCTATTTACTGAACCAATTCCTTTCGATGACTTGATGGCACTGTACAAAACTGCCGACATCGCCTGGATTCCCCCCCTGCGGGATGGCCTCAATCTGGTGGCCAAAGAATACATTGCCGCCCATGGGGGCGAAGATGGGGTGTTGGTGCTATCAGAATTTACCGGATCGGCGGTAGAGTTACCCGACGCAGTGCTAACCAATCCATATTCTGACAAGAATATGGATGAATGCATTGACATTGCTCTGGCGATGCCCCCCGAGGAACAAAAGCGTCGTATGGCCAAGATGCATCAAGCGATTACCGAATATGACGTGCAGCAGTGGGCTAATCATATGTTCCGTGAAGCCAATGCGGTAATTGCTGAAGAGCCCGACAAGACCCTAGTGTCGGCCTAGCTATCTTTTAGCCTAGTGATTATGGTAGAGAGGAGATGGGACTAACAGGGAAGTAAGGAAGGTAAGACTGGTGAGGAGATAAAACAAACGCTTACTGCACTTAGGGAGAATATCTCCCCTACCTTCCCCATCTCTCCTACCTTCCCCATCTCCCCAACATCTTAAGTTCCCCCTGCCTCAGTCCCCCAAACCTCTCGACCTGATTCATGCGCGATTTCCAACCTCTTTCTAACCAGCCTTTTGACTTAATTGTGATTGGCGGCGGCATTAATGGAGCCGCCACAGCCCGAGATGGGGCCTTACGCGGTCTAAAGACTATTTTGATTGAAAAGGGCGACTTTGCCGGCGGCACCACCAGTTGGTCTAGTCGCCTAATCCATGGGGGATTGCGCTATCTAGAATATTTTGAATTTAACCTGGTGCGAGAGTCATTACATGAGCGGGAGGTGCTGCTGCGCAATGCGCCACACCTGGCTAAGCCGGTCCAAATGACCATCCCCATTTACCGCAGTGGTTCCCGGGGGTACCGCATCATTCAAGTGGGGATGGTGTTGTATGACGTGCTGAGCTACGACAAGTCGTTGCCCAATCACCGTATGCTGTCGCGCCAGAGCACACGACAGCTTTTTCGGGCCATCGATGCCGAGGCGTTGGCGGGGTCAGCCCAGTACTACGATGGGCAGGCGGAACACGCGGAACGGCTGTGTCTAGAAAATATTCTGGATGCTCAGCAGGCTGGGGCCACGGTACTGAACTATGCCAAAGTAGAAGACATTCACTTGAGTAATCGGCGAATTACCGGCTTAACCTGTCGGGATATGCTCAGCGACCACAGCTTTGAGATCACCACCCACGATCAAACGGTGGTGGTCAATACCTCTGGCCCCTGGGTAGATGAAGTATGTGGCTTAAGTGAGTCACCCATCAGCAAAGGCCGCAAAATTGGCGGCACCAAAGGCAGCCATATCATTGTTGATCCGTTCCCGGGTGCCCCTGACTCTGCCCTTTATGTTGAAGCCAAGTCCGATGGACGCCCCTTCTTCATTATTCCTTGGCTGGGGCAGTACCTGATTGGCACCACCGACGAACGCTATGACGGCAGACTAGACAACATCAAAGCCGACGCCGAAGAAGTCGACTACTTACTGGCTGAAACCAATGCAGTGCTACCCGCCGCTCGGTTAACCCGGGACGACGTGCGCTTTACCTACGCGGGGGTTAGACCCCTCCCCTATGCCGAGGGCAAGAAAGCTGGCAGCATCACCCGAAACCATATCCTGCACGACCACAGCAAAGAAGGGGCGGAAAACTTGATTTCCCTGATTGGCGGCAAACTCACCACCCATCGCCAGGTGGGTGAAGAATTTGTCAATGCTGTCTTCCGCAAGCGTAAACAGACTGTTCCCCCTTGTCCCACCCATAAGCGATCGCTGCCAGGGGCGATTCTACTGGATGACCCTCAGGTTAAACAGTGGCACGATCGCTACAGCCACCTGATTTCCCCACCAGTGCTAGATCACCTGTTGGGCATCTATGGGGCTCGGGTCGCTGACTTACTGGCGTTGGTAGAAGCCAACCCAGCCCTGGCCGAACCGATTGTGGAAGGGCTCTATGACATTCAGGCCCAGATTGTTTTTGCGGCCCAATCTGAAATGGCCCATACCTTTGTGGACATTCTGCGCCGCCGCACCACGGTCTGCATGCACAAAAACTATGGCTTTGACGCTCTACCCGTGGTGGCCCAGGTACTGCGCCAGTACTGCGACTGGAGCGAGGAACGCTGCGATCGCAACATCCGCGCTTACCATCAGTTCATGGAAGCCAACTGCATCCCTGACTTTTCCTTGAGTCGCGATCCGGTCACGTTGCAGGCGACATGAGGCAAAGGGGGAGGTGTTAGGGGTTAGGTTTCAGGGGTTAGGTATCGGGTGGCAGGGGTGTGGCTGAATCGTGAGCCTGAGCAACCCACCCCTGCCCCTCCCAGGAGGGGATTCCGGCACCCGATACCCATACCTCAGACCCCAGACCAATCCCAGCGGGAAACTGGACTCCACCCAGTCCACCTTCCCCACCTCCCCCACCCTGAAGAAAGCCTCTCACGTCTAACTCCCCATCCTCCCATCCACCCCCTTCGGCTCCGCTCAGGGCAAGCATCTTCCCCACCTTCCCCATCCCCCCATCCACCCATCCACCCATCCACCCCCTTCGACTCCGCTCAGGGCAAGCATCTCCCCCACCTTCCCCATCCACCCATCCACCCATCTACCCATACTCACCATGGTCACAACCTCCCCCAGCGCTGACGCCTTACACCAAGTCTTTGAAGACTACAAACATCGCCAGGTCAACCTCACTATCCTTGGGGCTGGGGCTTGGGGCAGCGCTCTGGCCCACATCGCCAATACCAACGACCACCAGGTGCGGATCTGGTCTCGCCGCAGTGAACTGTCCTTAGAAGATGCGGTGGCCGGGGCTGAGGTGATTGTGTCAGCGATTTCGATGAAAGGGGTGCCGGAGGTGGTTAACCGCCTGAAGGCGCTGCATATCCCAGAGACCACGGTGCTGGTGACGGCGACCAAGGGGCTGGACCCTGAAACCACCCTGACGCCATCGCAAATTTTTCAGCGGGCATTTCCTAACCATGCGGTGACGGTCTTGTCTGGCCCCAACCTATCGAAGGAAATCGAAGCTGGTCTACCTGCGGCTACGGTGATTGCCTGCACCAATGAGACAGCAGCCGAGGCGGTACAGCATGTGTTTGCCTGTGACAACTTTCGCACCTACCGCAGCACCGACCCCCTGGGGGCTGAACTGGGGGGGACGCTCAAAAATGTGATTGCGATCGCAGTGGGGGTCTGTGAAGGGCTGGACCTGGGCTCCAACGCTCGATCGGCCCTGATTACCCGCGCTCTGCCCGAAGTGATGCGCATTGGCACCCACCTGGGAGGCCAGCCAGAGACCTTTTTGGGCCTTTCGGGCCTGGGGGACATGCTAGCCACCTGCACCAGTGCCCTTAGTCGTAACTACCGGGTGGGCTATGGCCTCTCCCAGGGAAAATCCTTAGAGCAAATTTTAGTGGAACTGGGTAGCACCGCTGAAGGGGTAAATACCTCCCATGTGCTGATGGCGATCGCCCAGCGGGAACAGATCTCGGTCCCGATTTCTCAACAGGTGCATCTGTTATTGAATGGCGAAATTTCTGCCGAAGAAGCCGTGGCCGCCTTGATGGAACGCAAGCTGAAGGCAGAAGATTACCAGGAGGTGCTACAGCCGGATAGTTAGGACGGGGAAGCGGACGGTGAGCGGTACACGGTATACGGTGCAAGGTGGACGGTATACGGTGCAGGGTGGACGGTGCAAGGTTTAGGACAAACCGCAAACCGCTGACCGCAAACCGCTGACCGTGAGCCGCAAGTCGTTGACCGTATACTGTTAACCGATAGAAAAACCTCTGGCCAAGGAATAGATTCTTACCCGTTCTCGGTTTCGCATTGTAAACGAGTATTTCAATCCAGTTACATCCCTCGAAATCGGCTGAAATTGCCAAAACTAGCGTGATACGATGCCCTTCGTAGCTTCTTCGCGATTCGGGAGAAATATCCTTGTCACTTCGGGTAGCAGTAGTAGGATCAGGTCCGGCAGGCTCCTCGGCAGCCGAGACGCTAGTTAAAGCAGGTATTGAAACCTATTTATTTGAGCGCAAATTAGATAACGCCAAACCCTGTGGTGGGGCCATTCCCCTCTGCATGGTGGATGAGTTTGACTTGCCCCCCAACATTATCGATCGCCGGGTGCGCAAGATGAAGATGATCTCCCCCTCTAATGTGGAGGTCAACATCGGCAGTACCCTCAAAGATGATGAGTACATCGGCATGTGCCGTCGGGAAGTGCTGGATGGCTTTCTGCGCAATCGCGCCGCCAAGCACGGGGCCAAATTAATCAACGGCACCGTCCACACCCTGGACATTCCCCAGTCCGACAGCCAACCCTATACCCTGCACTACACCGAGCACCGGGAAGATGGCCTGGTGGGAGACAGTAAGTCCCTGCAGGTGGACCTGGTGATTGGCGCCGATGGGGCCAACTCCCGGGTGGCTAAGGCCATCAAAGCCGGGGATTACAATTATGCGATCGCTTTCCAAGAGCGTATCCGCTTGCCCGAAGACAAAATGGCCTATTACGAAGACCTGGCCGAAATGTACGTGGGCAACGATGTCTCCCCCGACTTTTATGCCTGGGTGTTCCCCAAATATGACCACGTGGCCGTGGGCACCGGCACCATGCGGGTGAACCAGGCCAAAATTAAACAGCTCCAGGTCGGCATTCGGACTCGGGCTGCCAAGCGCCTGGAAGGGGGCGAAATCATCAAAGTGGAAGCCCACCCCATCCCCGAGCATCCCCGTCCTCGCCGGGTGGTGGGTCGGGTCGCCCTGGTGGGCGATGCTGCCGGTACCGTCACCAAGTCCTCCGGGGAAGGGATTTACTTTGCGGCCAAGTCCGCCCGCATGTGCGCTGAAACCATTGTGGAACTGTCCAACAGTGGGGCCCGCATTCCCACCGAAGATGACCTCAAAGTGTACTTGAAGCGGTGGGATAAGCAGTACGGCATGACCTACAAGGTGCTGGATCTGCTGCAAACCGTGTTCTACCGGTCGGATGCCACCCGGGAAGCTTTTGTGGAAATGTGCTCTGACATCGATGTTCAGAAGCTCACCTTTGACAGCTACCTCTACAAAACGGTGGTCCCCGCCAACCCTCTGGTGCAGATGAAAATCACCGCTAAAACCATGGGTAGCCTGATTCGGGGCCATGCCCTGGCGCCCACCCGTAGCTGGTAGGACGGTAGAGCCCGTTTTTTTAAGTTCAACCCCCTAATCGGTGGCTTTGACTCAATACGGTTAAAGCCACTTTTTATCGTTCATTTGACGATTAGCCTGTTTGTCCAAGACGTATTCTCTGTCGAACTCACGTTCGTTCAATAAATGGCCCGCCAGCCTGACTACCGGCACCCTAAAGACGCCCGAGTGGCAACGCCGGTCTTAGGGTTAACCCCGGTGGCGGTTTTGCACAATTTGCGGGCCAGGGCACCGTCCAGAATCGCCCCTGAAAAGTCCGCCCCGGTGATGTCGGTGTCCTCAAAGGTGGCCCGCAGCAAAATGGTATCCACCAAAATGGCGTCACTGAGGTCACTGCGGGTAAAGCTGACTGAGTCCAACATGCCGGTCGTGAAGTCGGCCCCGTGAAAGTTGGCGCCTGTGGCCACTGACCCGCTAAAGATCGCCCCCCGCACGTCAGCCTCGCTAAAGTCGGTCAGTTCCAGGTTGGCGTTGGAAAATTCTGCCGCCCGCAGTTCCTGGCCTGAAAAGTCTCGACCTTTGAGCTCAGCGTTGCTGAAGGACAGGGGCGGCGGAAAGTAGGGCGCGGCGATCGCCCTCTGGGTTTGACCGTTGACCATGGCTGGGGCAGCCCAGATCAGCAGAATCAAACCAACCCCTAGCACCAGTCGCAGCCCCGCCCGCCAAATACCCATGATTCAAGCCTCCTCTGCCCTGACATAATTCCTCATTATTATCTACCTCCATCGGTAGCCAAGACTCTGGGGTGCATCCCAGTTATGCAAATTTACCCTCATCCCCCAGCCCCTTCTCCCAAAATGGGAGAAGGGGGGCCGGATTCAAAGTCCCTCTCCCGCTCTGGGAGAGGGATTTAGGGTGTAGACGCGGAGCGGCTTCTCTTGAGTGGGCTACAAAAGTGGGATGCACTCAGACTCCGGCCCAGGGCAGATAGCCTGGTGACATAAACCAGATCCAAGTCCAGACCTGGCGTTCTGCCTGTGGGAAAAGTCCAGTTCCCGAGCTGGACTTGGCCTCAAACAGCTTTGCCCCCCCGCCCCCCAACTCTGAGGGGATCTGAAGCCCCCACCTTTACATCCGGCAATCCCTTGATTACCGTGATGGATAGCCCTTCGCCCGATCAGTCCCTATGCAGTACCGACGCTTTGGTCGCACCGAACTTCAAATGCCGGTTTTTTCCTGTGGCGGTATGCGGTACCAGCATTCCTGGAAGGATGTTCCCCTGGCGGAGATTCCGGCCAAAAACCAGGCTAACCTGGAGGCCACCATCCGCCGTGCCCTGGAGTTGGGCATCAATCACATTGAAACCGCCCGGGGGTATGGCACCTCAGAAGTTCAGCTGGGGCAAATTTTGCCGGGGTTGGAGCGCGATCGCCTGATCGTTCAAACCAAGGTATCGCCCACCCCAGACCCGGCTGACTTTCGCCGCACCCTCAGCCAATCCCTGGCCAACCTGAACCTAGACAGCGTCGATCTACTGGGCATCCACGGCATTAACACCGCCGAACTGCTGGACTGGACCCTGCGCCCTGGGGGCTGCATGGCCGTGGCCCGGGAATTTCAACGGCAGGGACGGGTACGGTTTATTGGTTTTTCCACCCATGCTCCAACGGCGGTGATCCAGCAGGCGATCGCCTCTGACCAGTTCGACTACGTCAACCTACACTGGTACTACATCAACCAGGACAACTGGCCTGCCATCGCCGCCGCCCAGCGCCACGACATGGGGGTGTTTATCATCAGCCCCTCCGATAAGGGGGGCCACCTGTATAACCCCTCTGCCACCCTCACCCGACTGTGCGCCCCCCTCAGCCCGATCGTCTTTAACGACCTGTTTTGCCTCAACCATCCCCAGATCCACACCCTCAGCGTTGGGGCCGCCCGCCCCACCGACTTTGACGAGCATGTGAAAACCCTACCCCTGCTCGCCCAGGCCAATACCCACCTGCAGCCCATCCTCAACCGCTTAGAGCACCGGGCCAAGGCCGTACTGGGGGAAGACTGGTTGCGCACCTGGAAAGTGGGCTTACCCAGCCCTGAGCAGACCCCTGGCCATATCAACATTCCTGTAATTCTCTGGCTGCGTAACCTGTTGTTGGCCTTTGACATGGAAGCGTATGCCAAGGCCCGCTACGGACTGCTGGGCAACGGGGGCCACTGGTTTCCGGGGCAAAAGGCCGATCGCCTGGATCAATTGAACTTGAGCCAATGCCTGCAACATAGCCCCCACCGCGATAAAATTCCTCAACTCCTGGCTGAAACCCATGACAAATTAGGGGGACACCAGGTGGCCCGACTATCCAATGCCTAGTAGTCTGTCAAGCTAGACGTGACGGGTCAAAAGGTATGCGGTGCACGGTTTACGGTACACGGCTAGCCTTAAACCGCTTACCGTGAACCGTGAACCCTAAGTCACATCTCTCGTCATTATTTTTTTGACTGAACATTATTCCTGTTAACGATTCACCCCTTAGACATCTACCCTTGAGACCTTCCCCCTATGGCGAACTGGTTTACCGCCGGGGGCATTGTGATGGTGCCCCTGCTGCTATTTTCAATGTTGACCCTGGCCCTGGTGGTCGAACGTAGTTGGTTCTGGCTGCGCATTAGCCGGCAACAGCGGGGGCTAGTGCCCCAGGTACTGAAACTCTATAGCCAAAACCCCTATGGCGCGATCGCAAAACTAAAACAGTATCCCCAACTGCCCATTGCCCGCATTTTCCTGGCCGCCCTTACCCTCGACAGCACCACCCCCGAAGAGTTTTCCCTGGCCCTGGAAAGTGCGGCCCAGGCAGAACTGCCCCTGCTGAAGCGGTTTCACACCGTGTTCGAAACGGTGATCGGCATCGCCCCCCTGCTGGGGTTACTGGGTACCGTCCTGGGATTGATGCAGGTGTTTGCGACCATTCGCCTGGGGGAAAATACCGGCGACTCAGCCGCCGGGGTCACCCTGGGGGTGGGGGAGGCCCTGACCTCCACGGCGATGGGCTTGGTGGTGGCGATGGTGGCCCTGTTGTTTGCCAACCTGTTTCAGGGGTTGTATCGGCGCCAGCGGGCCTTCATTCAAGAAGCTGGGGGCAAGCTAGAAATTTTGCACCGCCGCTACCTGCGACAAGCCCTGCTAGAGCCAAGGGCGATCAATCCCCCTCCCCCCCACCCGCATTGAAAAACTAGAGCAACTCGTGGTTTGTTAAAGCACTGGGCGTTCCATGGCTCGAAATCTTGAGTGATGGGCAAATATGCGCCTTTATACCAATTCCAGCTCGAGATCGGGGGCTTTCCCCAGGCGGAACCTCAGCTCCGAACTTGGGCCTGGTTGATTTGCTGTTATTGATCACATCTAGCTCTATGAAAAAACGTATTCTTCAGGGCGTTCTAGCCGTTGCTGCTCCAGTTGTACTGTGGGGTTGCGATACCACCCCCGAGGCTGCGGCCCCTGATGCCAACGGCGATCCCCCTGCCGCCACTGAAACTGACGCCGAAGAAACCACCCTAGAAATATTTGGCAATGGGGAAGAGCGGCCCCAGGTGGGCTTTACCTCTGGCGATGGCTGGGAACTCAGCTTTGACCATATCTACGCTAACTTTACTGACCTCAAGGCCTACCAAACTGATCCCCCCTACGACTACCTTTCCCTAGAGCCGATTCAAGATCCTGAAGAAGAGGTCAGCTTTGGGGATGCTTCGGTGGATTTAGTCACCGGGGACGAAGACAACCCCACCGTATTTCTGGCTGACGCTACCGATGTACCCGAAGGTCACTACAACGCCATTTCCTACAGGCTATCCCCCGCTAGCGATGGCCCTGGTGAAGACTATAGCCTGGTGATTATCGGCACCGCTGAACGGGATGGGGAAACCATCGACTTTGTGCTCAACCTGGAGCAAGAACTGGACTACTACTGTGGGGAGTTCATTGGGGACCAGCGCAAGGGGATTGTAGAAACAGGGGAAACCGCTGACCTGGAGGCCACTCTGCACTTTGACCACCTGTTTGGGGAAGGGTCACGGCCTGCGGACGATCCGCTGAACCAGTCGGCCTTTGGCTTTGACCCCCTCGCCGCCCTGGCTGAAGATGGCCAGGTGGAAGCTGATATGGCCATGCTGGAGGAAATGCTGTCTGAGGCAGATTACGCCCGTCTGGAGTCCAGCTTGATTGAACTGGGCCATGCCGGAGAAGGCCACTGCTTTGAGGCTGTCTCCGGGCAGACGAGCTAGTGTTGAGTTAAAAAAATAATGGCGAGAGATGTGACTTAGGGTTCACGGTAAACGGTAAGCGGTTTAAGGCAAGCCGTGTACCGTTTACCGCAGACCTGCTGATCCGTCACGTCTAGCTTGACAGGCTACTAGAACCCGTGGTGAACCCCTGGCCGTTTCGGGTCTCTGATCGGGTCTCTTGTCCTCAGGCAATCTAAACCCAAGCCCCTAAGTTGCAGCTAAAGCTGGGTCGGGTCGATGCCCAGCTCCCTGAGCTTGGCAAAGGCCAGATCCCGTTCTGCCAGCACCACTTCCGGGTCTTGAAAGCGATCGCCGTTGGGGTAAAACACTTCCAGGCCGGTCTCCCACAGCTCGAATCGAATTCCCAGAGTCGGGGAAACCCAGGGAAAGTTGATCGCCATGATCGGGGTGAAGTCGCGGTCAGGACTTGGGCGAACGAGAGCCCAAAACTCAAAGGAATCTGGATCGTAAAAGATCATCTCTAAAACCCCATACTTACCGTAAAACGCCTGCTTAGCCAGCATTTCCCGGGCCGTGTTACTGGGGGACAGAATCTCAAAGACCACCTGAGGGGCAATATTGGCCTCTTTCCACTGCTTATAGCTCCCCCGCTCGCCACTGGGGCGACCGATGACAACCATAACGTCAGGGGCCTGGGCCGGAACTGGGGGCGTGTCAACCTGCACTGGGTACCACAGCAAATCCCCGGCAACAAACCCTTGCTGATCGTGCAAGAGCCGCCTGAGATTACTCACCAGACGGACAATCCAGCGATATTGCAGGGTATTGTCGGCCATAGGCTGACCATCGGCATCGGGGTAAAGAACCTGGGGAGGGCTGGGGCTTTGAACCATAGGACTCGCCTCAATAGGGGCAACCTCAGAATCAGGGCCGTCGGCGGGCTGCCTGGCTCTATTCTGCCATAGGCATAGCGGTCGAAGCAGGGGCAATGGCCTCATCTAAAAAGGCTAAAGGATAGGACATGGTGGCTGAAAACCCGAGGATGCCGCGATCGCGGTAGTCGTATAGCAATTCCCCCGTGGCATCAAATAAAAAGGTGCCGCCCCGCTGGGTCAGGTAGGCGAGGTCTGGCACATAGGTGCCCCAGTGGCTCAGCACCTCGGCCATGTTGCGCAGGCGCAGGGTCGCCAGTTCAAACGGCCGTTGAAACCCTTTACCCCCAGCGCGGCTGAAGGTATCTCCGGTCAAGGGGGGCAGGGGGGCCGCTTTCACCACCTCGTCATCACCGATCAGCTGTGGTGCCTGGCGATCGCCACGGTAGCCCCGAAACACTTCCTTTAGGGTACCGGGGCTGCCCAGTCCGGCACACATCAGCAGCAGGTTTAGCCAAGCGCTCTGGCCAGCAGACAACCCCGGCGGTTGCAGGGTCAACCCCTGGTATAGATCGAGCTGACGATGCAGGGCTGCCGCCGGATCGATAAACAGGTGCTCCGCTGGAAAGCCCGTGAAACTACAAAATTGCTGACCGCTGGCGCGATCGCCAATGCCCACCGCCCGCACCGCGATGTCAGCTTGCCGCAACCGGTCAGCTTCCCGCTGTATCCACCAGGCATATTCCAAACTGTCGAAGTCCCCCAACTGGGGCCACACCAGCACCAGGGTATAGGCGGCCCGATCACAGCCCTCCAGCACCGGGACCATCACCCCATCGTTGACCCGCTGCCGCTGGGTGGTTTGCAAGGTTGAATAAATGGTCATGGGTCTATGCCTTTAGCGCCTGTCCCTAGAAATCTATGTCATCTTAACCCTCGCTAGCCTAGAACACCGGTACAGTAGGTCTAGATCCCAGGGTTCTGTTCTGGGATACCCCGAAATTCATCGTCCATGAGTCCAAGCACCCTGGGATCTGTAGAAACCCTCTAAAATAGAAGACCTGTTGACGGCCGCTTTCCTCTACCGTTAGCGAGCACATCACCCGATTGGAGAGGCCACCATGGCAAGATTAAGACTAGAAACTGGGCACGTGATCACAGACTTGGCGGCGATCGCCACTCACCTGGATCCCCTCAATATACAACTCCACCGCTGGCCCGTGGGGAACGATGCCAACCTGCAAGCCCTGCTGGCCCAAGCCAGCCTAACGGATAGTCAAAAAGAAACGGTACTAGCAGCCTTAGACCACTATTTCCAGCAGTTACAGGCCGAGCAAGGATACCAGAATCGAGATTTGATTGTGCTCAACCCCCAGGTTCCCAACCTAGAGGCAATGCTGACTAAGTTCGACAAGATCCACACCCACGCCGATGACGAAATTCGCTACATCATTGATGGTGAAGGGGTGTTTGGCTTTGTCCTGCCTGACGATAGCCAGGTGGAATTAACCGTGGAAGCAGAAGAATACATTAACGTACCCGCCGGTACCGAACATTGGTTTGTGCTGACCAACACTCGCCGCATCAAAGCGGTGCGCTATTTTGTCAGCACCGATGGCTGGGTGCCCGAGTACACCGATCGCCCCATTCGGATTCAGCCTGTGACCGCGATCGCTTAGGACTGCCTATGGCTAATCAGCGATTTCGGCCATTTCAATCACCTGGCCATCGTAGTCCTTCACCAGAAAGTTCAAGGGCTGCTCTTGCCGAATCTTGTGCTGAACGCCGCCGAGCTGGACCCGCATCAAAATATACTCTAGGCACTTCTGGTCAAAGCAGACATGACGCTGCTGATTGCGGTGCCCCAAACTAGCCCCAGAAATCACATGCAGCTGGGTGTTCTTGCGGAGCTGATACCATAACCCTTCCGGTTGAGCCCCAGCCATCGGCTGATTCGCAAAGCTGGTGGTTCCCCCCATGTAAAAGGGATCAATGCCAGCGGTGCCTAGGGTCTGCTCGTAGTTGTAGTAATAGTGCAGGGGCACCTCTGCCACAGGCAGGTTCAGCATCCCTTCGTAAAAGTGTCGAGCTACCTCTAGATCAGACACCATCAAGGTATAAACCTTCGGGGCGCTTTTGAGAAACATCCACATGGCCCCGGCATAGGCCACCAGCAACATGACCATGATCCCCTGGGTGGACATAATGCTGTCTAAGGGCAGCCCTAACAGGGCCAACATAGAACTGACATGAACCATAGGAAAGGGCGGTGACATTAACATAAGAACAAGGGTAGCGTTTATGAATCAACTACATAGCGGTGGCTGTAAGCCATGGAATCAAGCGGTTTGTCAGGGAAGATGACAGAAGCTTGAGGCTGGCTGGCTAGGGTGACAGCTAGCTGGGGTGCTCTAATGACGACCCAACGTTCCCAATAGCCTACAAAATAACATTCGCCCCTGCACCGATCGAGACCGATCAATATCAGTATTTTTATAAAATCATGTGTGTAAATCCAAAGCTGTAGGTATAGTAAAGGCTAATCAAGCTAACCAATCATTAGAAACTTGAAAAGGACTAGGGTTTTCGTGGTTGATTGGCCGGGTGCTGCTCTGTTTGCCCATGACCTGTCCCGATTTAGTCTCTGTTCTTATCAGTCTAGCGCAGTGAATATTCCTAACTTTCCTGAGTGCGACCATACCCTCGTTCAATCCCTGCATCACCTCAGTGATCAGGAATTGGTCAGTTTATTTAAACGCCACAGTGAATCAGGCCGGTACTTCACCGCTATTTTTTGTCGGTATAGCCCCATTGTCTATAGTTTGATTCGCCACTCGGCGCGATCGCCTGTGCAGGCGGAGTATTTGTTCGCCCTTACCTGGCGACACATTCTCCACGAACTGGGGGGGGTGCAGTGCCCTGCCCCCGGTGATGACAACGCCCCCCAGAGCTCCTTTACCCTACAAAACTGGGTGATCAACATCACGGCCCTGTGCATTAATCAAGCGGTGGTGCCTGAGGTAGAGGCCATCCACTACTCCATTGATCAAGCCTCGCCCCCCTTTTGGTGCTATGTGGAACAGGCCCTCGATCATCTGCCTGCGATCGAGCGATTGGTAATGGTGATGGCCCTCACCTTCCGCTGGAGTGAGAATCGCATTGCCGCCTACTTACAGGCAGAAGGGGAAACCCTGAATGCGGCTGAGGTGCGGCAGACCTTAATCCGAGCCCAACAACACCTGGAAGTCGCCCTACCAGAAGATATTCGGGCCATTTATTTGGATCAAATGCCGACCGCAGTGGTTCCATCCCTGGGCGATGATACCCTCGATCAACTGCTAGAGGTGCCAGAACTGGCTGGCATCGCTGTCGATCGGCAACCCTCATCCTAGATACGAGCCATGAACCGTCCCCTGAGTTTACTGATCCTATCCCTGGTGGCCCTGGTCGGCATGAGCCCAGCTAAGGCATCTAACTTGAACCAGCAACTAAATATTCATCCCCATAACGCCACCCAGGGGCCATCCCGGGATGCGGCGGACCAGTGGATGCAATTGGGGGACCAATCCTTGGCTGCAGGAGAGTTTGGCCAAGCCGTTGAAGCCTGGGCCAAAGCCGCTGACATTTACAGCCTGCTGGGGGATAGCCAGGGGGCTGGTCGGGCTTTTAGTGCTATGGGCACCACCTATGCCCAGATGGGACGCTTTACTGAGGCTGAAAACGCCTTTGTCCGCCGGGTCGGCATTGCGGCTGACCGCAATGACCCTGTGGGCCAAGCCCTAGGGCTCAACAACCTCGGTATGTTGTATTTTGCCGAAGGCAAGCTGGTTCAGGCTCAAAGTCGGTTTACTGAGGCTTTGGATGTGGCTAAGCTCACTGATAACCCTCGAGCCATGGGCGTTTCGCTGAATAACCTGGGACTGATTGCCACCCGTCAGGGGGATCTAACGACCGCCGTGACCCTACTGGAATCGGCAGCCAATTATCGCCTACTGGCCAGCGATGTGGTGGGGGAAGCCAACACCTCCAATAACCTGGGGGATGTGTATGTGGCCTTGGGACGAGACAACAACGCCATTGGGGCCTATCGGGTGGGTCTGCGGCTGGGGGCTGACGGGGGCGATCGCAGTACCCAACTCCGAGCCTTAGACGGGTTACTCGGCCTCTACCTGGAACAAGAAGACTTCAGGGCCATGGCCACCCACCTGAACCAGCGGCTAGCCCTCACCCCCTTCGACACCCCCACCCCTGACTTGCAGGCGGCCCACAGTCTCCGCTGGCTCGGGGATTTTCACTACGCCCAGGGGAATGTTGAAGCCGCTCAGCAGGCCTATGGCCAGGGGCTGGGGGTAGCCCGAGCGGTGGGCAATAAATCCCTGGAAGCGGAGTTAACTAACCGACTGCTGCTGCGGGGCTAAGGGATAGACCAGACCAATCCGCCAACCAATAGCGACAGGCCAGCCATGGTCGACAAGATAACTCTGACCTCGGAGAGGCGATGGGAACGCTAGTACAGCAAGGCAGAATCATGCCCTGAGCTTGTCGAAGGGGCAGAAGGCAGAAAACGTAAGAGCATGGGACTAATTTGCCAGTAGGGCGATCGCGTTGCCCCCCTGGGCATAGCCTAAAATTAAATTAGCCCATGCCTGATCCACCATGGCCACCACCGCAGACGATGTTTGGCGCTTGCTCGGCGAACTGACCGAAGCCCAGAAAGAAACCGAGCGCAAGTTTCAGGAAAGCGATCGCCGCTTGCAGGAAACCGAGCGCTTGCTCAAAGAACAGTCTCAAGCAACCGAGCGCCAAATTCAAGCGACGATTCAAGAGAATCGCCAGGTTAATCAACAGCTCACTCGCCAACTCGGGGCACTGGGCAAGCACCTGGGAGCGCTGGGGGGAGCTTGGGGACGGTTTGTGGAAGACCTGGTGGCCCCAGCCTGCGAGCGGCTATTTCTGGAGCGCGGTATTCCGGTCTATCAGGTTAGCCAGCGGGTGAGGCGACGACGGCAGGGCGACACCCTCGAAATTGATGTGCTGGTGGTCAACCAGGGGCATGTCCTGGTAGTTGAGGTCAAAAGCAGCCTCAGCGTCACCGACGTCAATGATTTTGTGGTTGACCTGGAGCGGTTTCGTGACTTTTTCCCAGAGTATGCCTCGATGCAACTCTATGGTGCCGTGGCAGGGATTGGCATTGAGGCAGGAGCCGATCGCTATGCCTACCGGCAGGGGCTGTTTGTGCTGGCCCAATCTGGTGAAACCGTGGCGATTCTTAACGATGAAGGGTTTCAGCCCCGGGCCTGGTGAGCCATGGCAGTAGTTTTGGGTTCGTCAAGCTGGTGGGTCGGCACTATGCGCGATCGAAGGCGCTGATTTTGGATCAAGCTGGGGGTTGGCCAAGAGGCTACAGATCATGGAAGCGCTGGCGAAAATGGTGGCCAGTGATCGCACTGAAGGAAGCGGCTTTGGGGCTGTAGTGGGTGTTTTGAGAAATATGGCACTACCATTGAACTTACGACACTGTTGACGATGGGCGAGCTGGCGCAGAGGGTGTGATGGGCAAAGGATTTGGACAACCAAAGGCGGTACCCACTCGCAATGTGACCCAGTTTATGCGGGCTTTTGGCAAGTGCTATGCCAACGCTAAGGGAGATAAGCGACAGGTCGAGCAGTTTTTGCAGAAACACTTAGCCAAGCTAGATGAAAATCTGTTAGAAGCTTTACCCCAAGTGTTCCCTAAGCTATTGGCAGGTGGGCAGTTTGGGGACACGCAAAACGTTGCATCCTTATTTATCGCTTTTGGAAGCTCACTTTGGAAATTTCCGCTGGGCGATCGGGCTTTAAACCTGGAGTTGAGCATCGCAGCTTCTCAAGTTGCGTTGAAGGTATACCCTCGCAACGCGTTCCCAGAACAATGGGCAGGGATACAAAACAATATTGGTAATGTCTACATTGATCGAATCTGTAGTGATAGAGCCGAAAACTTAGAGCAGGCTATTGCAGCGTATGAATTGGCACTTCAGGTCTACTCTCACGTCGCATTTCCACAAGAGTGGGCAACTACGCAAAATAATCTCGGAATTGCCTATCGCAACCGCATTCGAGGTAATAGAGCCGAGAATTTAGAACAGGCTATTGTGGCCTATGAATTGTCGCTTCAAGTTAGAACTCGCAGCGCATTTCCAGAAGAGTGGGCGATGACGCAAAATAATCTCGGCGCTGCCTACAGCGATCGCATTCGAGGTGATAGGGCCGAAAACTTAGAACAGGCGATTGCCACCTATGAGTTGGCGCTTCAGATTTACACCCGCGATGCCTTTCCAGAAAAGTGGGCAGGGACGCAAAGTAATCTCGGCAGTGTCTATTGGGATCGCATTCGAGGCGATCGAGCCGAAAACTTAGAACAGTCGATTGCCGCCTATGAGTTGGCGCTTCAGATTTACACCCGCGATGCCTTTCCAGAAAACTGGGGAAGGTCGCAAAACAATCTCGGCAATATCTATCGCGATCGCATTCGAGGGAATCCAGTCGAGAATTTAGAAAAAGCAGTGGAGGCTTACGAACTGGCAAACCATGTTTCTACTCGTGAAGCATTTCCTGAGGCCTGGGCTCGGCACCGAGGAAATTTAGCTGAAGCGCTAATAAAACGAGCCTCTCTTACAGAAAATCTAATTGACTTAGATACTGCTATTACCTTGCTTAAAAGAGCACTGGAGGTAGCTGTACCCGGCAGCCCAGATTTTGTCGATTCTCAGTATCGGCTGGGTAATGCCTTATCTCGCCGCTTTGAGCATAACCAAGATGCCAGCGACCTACAAGATGCGTTGAATGCTTACACAAGGGCTCTAGATGTCATTAATCAAGAGCATTACGATCGCGCAAAAATTTGGCAGGCATTGCCTGCCACCCAGTCTGTTTTGGGTAGCCGCCTGGTACGCAAGGGGCAATGGCAAGAGGGGCTACAGCTCTTGCTCAACAGCGTCAGGCTGCTCAGCGAGGGGGATGACCACCTCGCCCATGCCAATGCGCTGTACCAAACCGGGCGCGCCCACGAAACCCTATCTGACTGGGATAATGCTCGTCTCTACTACCGCGACGCCCTGCGCCTGTACGAGCACCTCAACGATCCACCTGGCATTGCCAAAAGTCGTCACGGGTTGGGCAGTGTGTTGGCCTCCCAGGGTTATTTCAAAAAAGGCATGGCCCAGCTACAGCAAGCCCGCGACCTGTACCAGCAACTCGACAGACAAAACAGGGTAAAAGAAGTGGATAACCTTTACCAGGCGGCCCAGCGGGCAGAGCAGCAGCTGAGCGAGGTGCCTGCATGACTACCGCCGATGATATTTTTGATCAATCCACCAGCAACGTGCAGGGCCTGGGCCTGCGCGAAATTCCGTTTACCGAAAGCCCCCCTGACCTAGAAAGCGAAACACTACAGTACATCTTCACCGGGCGCGAAGAGGAGCTGCGCCGAGTGTTTAACCTGTTCCAAAGCCGGGAGCGGCGGCGGGTGTTGGTCTATGGCCGCATTGGCATTGGCAAAAGTGCCTTTTTGCGGGAGGTGCTGTCGGTCTTGCGCCGCAAGCGGCCACAGATGTTGACCGCCTATATTTCCCTACCCGCCGATCTCGACCTGGCCACCACTGCCCTGATTGCCGTTGCCCGCGAAATGGCCGACGATGAATGGGCCCAGCGCCAGCTCTACCAAATGGGGATTCCGACCGCCAAAATTCTTAAAGAGCGCAGTGCAGAAGTAAGCGGCAGCCTGGGCATTGGCGGCAAAATTGCCGAGAAAGATCTACCGCTCACAAAGCCGCTCTACCCCACCGTCAGCCTCGATACCCTACTGGAGCGTGCCCAGGAAAAGTATCCCCAGGGCGTGGTCATCGCCATTGACGACCTGGACAAACGCAACCCCAGTGCCGTTCGCCAGATGATGCACGACGCCCAGGGCATGTTGAAAGGGCGGGCCTGGTTCATGTTAACGGGGCACCCGATGGGCATTACGGGCGATTTGTTGACCAGTGAGCGGGGGCTGTTTGACCTGCAACTGAAGCTGGAAGAACTCGATCAGCCCACCACCTACAGAATGCTGATCAACTACCTCAACAGCGCCCGCATCAACAACTCCTGCGCTGACCCCGACGATCCGCGATCGGTGCTGCCGTTTACCCCAGAGGCCGCCAAGCGCTTCTGCGAGGTATCTCTAGGCAAGCCCCGGCTGTTTAACCGGCTCGGTAACACCGTACTTGACACCGCTGCTAATATGCAGGTCACCTTGATTGACTCAGACGTATTGGCCCAGGGGCTAAAGGCGGCTGCCCCAGAACTAAGAGAACGGGCGGCCCTGAGCGTTCAAGAAGAACGAGTGCGAGCTTTTTTAGAGCAGCGCGGGCCAATTTCTGATGAAACCATTACCTTCGAAGACCTGGAGCAGCTTGGCTTTAGGAGCTTTAGCGAGATTTTGCCGTTTCTAGAGCGACTAGAAGCCGCTGACCTGGCCCACCAACTTGACCAGGACGACACCAAAGCCTTTGCCCCGATCGCGCTTCCACCTGCCATAGAGGATCAGTCAGTCGATCCGTAGATTATGCCTATCGTGCCAATGCTATAGCGTTGGCACCACCTCCCTGAGCGTCCCTGCGCTGAGTAGTAGAAGCACCATCGTGGGTATTCCAGGCCGTGCCCTTGCCCCTGTGGAATACGGGAAGAGTTATTGTCCAGTTGTAATGGTATTCCCATTTCTAGCGACAAGTTTCTAGCGACAAGCCAGAGATTCCCATGCTGCCAACCGCGATCGCCATCCCTGACAAAGCCACCCCCCTCCTGTTTGAAGGGCTCACCTGGAGAGAGTTCAAAGCGATTGAGCAACTGCTAGATCGCCCTGGCTATCGGCTCTCATTTTGGAGGCGCATTCCTTAAACCTTCACCAGCTAAATATTCAACAACGCCGTAGCAATACTGAGGTAGATAAAGATGCCCAGAATGTCCACCACGGTGGTAATAAACGGCGCTGACATCAACGCTGGGTCAAAGCCCATGGCGTTAAAGAGAAACGGTAGCGCCGCCCCGGTGGTGGCGGCAATTACGGCAATGGCCAACAAACTAATGCCGACGGTTATTCCCACCTGAACCTGCCCCATCAGCACATAGGCCAACACAATTACGGCGACACCTAAGAGAATGCCTAACATGCCACCCGCCAGAGTCTCGCGCAAAACCACCCAGAGGGGTTTGCGGTTTTTCAGTTCGTCGGTGCTGAGGCCGCGAATCACCACTGTCGAGGACTGAGCCCCCACATTGCCGCCGGTATCAATCAGCAGGGGGGTAAAGAAGGCTAGGGCCACCACCTCGTCCAAAATTTCTTCAAAGTTACTCATCACAAAAATGGTGAGGGTGTTGGTCAGCAGCAGTACCGATAACCAGGGAATCCGCTTGCGGGTCACCGACAACAGGCTGGACTGAAAGTAGTTTTTGCCTTCGCTGCGCACTGCCCCCATGGTGTAAATGTCTTCGGTGGCCTCGATTTGCAACACGTCCATGGCATCGTCAACGGTCATCACCCCCACCAGGGTGCGCTGCCGATCGACAATCGGTAGGGCCACCAGGTCATAGCGCTGGATCAGCTGGGCGGCTTCTTCTTGGTCGGTATCGGTCTGGGCGTAGACCACGTTGGGGTTCATCACCGCCGCTAGGGTTTGGTTGGGGTCCGCCAGCAGCAGGTCGCGCATGGAGGCAACCCCCGTCAGCACCTGGTTGGCATCGGTGACATAGATGTAGTAGCTAACTTCGCGATCGCGGGCTAGGCTGCGCACCTGTTCAGCCGCTTCTGCCACCGTCCAGTGGTCTTCTAAGGAAATATATTCTGGGGTCATCAGCCGACCAGCGGTCTCTGGCTGGTAGCCCAACAACTGGGAGGTGACCTGCCGTTCCTCTGGGGACATTTGGGCTAAAATCGGCCGCACCATTTGCGGCGGCAGTTCGTCAAACAATTCGGCCCGGTCATCGGGGGCCATGGTATTGACAATTTCCAGAATTTCCTGCGCCTGAAACTCCTGGATCAGGGTTTCCTGCATATCTGTGGAAAAGTACTCATACACCTCTACCGCTTTCGCCCGAGGCAAGAGCCGAAAGGCGACCAGTTGCATGGTCTGGGGCAACCCTTCTAAGGCTTCGGCAATATCGACCGATTGAACTGGAACGAGTAGGGCTTTGGCCCCGTCATAGTTTCGTTGCTCCAGCAACAGTTTTAGCTGTTCGGTAACAATTTCCCGTAGTTCTAGGGTAGAAGGGCGATCGGCGGCTGTCATCGACTGAGTAACCTCAACAACGTTGATAGCGTACAGCAAGATTGAGCAAACGTCTTGTTTCGCCAGCTACCTGGAAATACTGGATATAGCGGCTCCCCTCAGAGCACCCTGTGATTCGTCGGTAGAATAAACATAACCAAGGTTAAGAACCAAGTAACTGGGGATATGATTCCTGATGGTGCAGCGTCCCATCTACTTAGACAGCCATGCCACCACCCCGGTAGACCCACGGGTCTTAGAGGCCATGTTGCCGTTTTTTACAGAGCACTTCGGCAACCCGGCTAGCCTCACCCACAGCTATGGCTGGGAAGCAGAGGCCGCCGTCCAGCACGCTCGGGAAACCCTGGCGATGGCCATCAACGCCAGCCCCGAGGAAATTGTCTTGACCAGCGGGGCCACGGAGGCCAACAACCTGGCGATCAAGGGGGTGGCAGAAGCTTACCTCAGCAAAGGACGGCACATCGTAACGGTGCAGACCGAGCACAATGCCGTGCTTGATCCCTGCGCCTACCTGGAAAAGCTGGGGTTTGAGGTAACCTACCTGCCGGTGCAGCCCGATGGTCTGGTTAACCTGGCCCAGCTGGCCCAGGCCCTGCGGGATGACACGGTACTGGTGTCGGTGATGGCCGCCAACAATGAAATTGGGGTATTGCAACCCCTGGCTGACATTGGGGCCCTATGCCGCGATCGCGCCATTTTGTTCCACAGCGACGCGGCCCAAGCCATCGGCAAAATCCCCCTGGATGTGCAGGCCATGGCCGTTGACCTGCTCTCGCTGACCGCCCACAAGGTCTATGGTCCCAAGGGCATTGGTGCCCTTTACGTGCGGCGGCGTAACCCGAGGGTGACGGTGGCGGCCCAGCTCCATGGGGGCGGCCATGAGCGGGGAATGCGATCGGGCACCCTGTATACCCCCCAAATTGTCGGGTTTGCCAAGGCGGTGGAGCTGGGGCTGGCGGATATGGCAAGGGAGGGCGATCGCCTGACTCACCTACGCCATAGCCTATGGCATCAGCTCCAACCCCTGGGGGGCCTCCACCTAAACGGTCACCCGAGCCAGCGCCTACCCGGCAACCTGAATGTCAGTGTCGCAGGGGTTGATGGTCAGGCCCTACTGCTGGGGCTGCGATCCACCGTGGCTCTTTCTTCGGGGGCCGCCTGTAGCACCGCCAGTACCGCCCCCTCCCATGTGCTCAAAGCCCTGGGCCGGGACGATAGATTAGCCTATGCTTCCCTGCGGTTTGGCCTGGGCCGCTGGACCACCGAGGCCGAGATTGACCAGGTGGCGACGGCGGTGATGGCGACGGTGCAGGCCCTACGGACCAAGACCCTAGTAAGCCAGTAGATATCTGCCTTCTGCCTTCTGCCTTTCTCCCCTAGTCCCTTAACGGCACCAGGGTACCCGTAGAGACATCCAGGTCATAGATGCCCTCGGCGTGGGCCGGGATCTCGAAGCTGGCCACGGGCTCTGGTCGCCCCAGCAGGCGAATCTCGTAGCGACCTGGGGTCAATCCCATCACCGCAAACCGGCCCACCCGGTTGGTAAACAGGGGTTGGGCTTCCCACTGAGGATCTGACAGCGACACCACTTCCCCCGCCTGGAGCCCAATCGGCTCACCCGCTTCATCCCGCAGCACCCCCCGCAGAAAGACCGTGGCTTCGGTGCCCGCCATGATTACGGTGCCGCTGCGATAGGTGGGCAGGATCACATGGTTGTCGGGGCCGAGGTCATAGCCCAGGGGAGCCTCCGGGGCCTCTAAGCGCACCCGCGACACATAGTAGGGGGAGACATCGGGCAACACCGCTGGCCCCAGCCCATCGGCCACGGCCCCATAGCCCCTAGAAGACGGATTAACCCCAATGGTCTGCCCTCGCCAGCGATCGCGGGGCACCACCATCACAAAGCTATTGTTAATCGGTCGGGACCAGCTGACATGGCCATCGGCAAAGGCCAGGGCGGTGCCAAAGGTGAGGCGGGTATTGGCGGTGGTGTCGGCCTGGTTAGGCCAGGCGATTTCCTGGGTGAGGCCAGTGTCAAACCGGTAGTCGGTGTAGTTGAGCCGCCCGGTGAGGGTGTAGCCCTGGCTGTTGCGGTTCAAATCCACGGAAGGTCTGGGGCTTTGCAGACGGCGATCGGGGCTATGGCGCCAGGAGAGTCGGTTACTCATGTCGTTGGTGTTGCTAAGGTTGGTGTTGAGGCCCACCGACTGACGGCCCTGGGTGATCAGCCAGTTCACCCCCAAAAAGGCCCTCAGGTCCTCTTGCCCCTGGGCATTGCGACCATAGCTGAGGTTGACATTGCCCCGCAGCCCCTGACCCAGGGACCGGGACAGTCCCAGGTTGAGATTGTAGGTATCGGGTACCTCTCGACCCAGCTGGTAGCTACCGCTGAGGTTGGCCAAGGTATCGCCAAAGATTCGCTGGCTGTAGGTGGCGGATAAATCCAGGCGGGTGTTGCTGGGGGTGGAGGAGCTGAGGGTCGTGAACCGATCGCTGCGGTACTCTGCCGCGACCCGAAAGGTGCGATGGGTGGGATCGTGGCGATCGCGGGGCAACTCGTACTGGGCGCGCAGGGCCGCCCCAATCCCCACCTCGCTGTGGTGGCTGGCGGCCACGGCCCAGGCAAAATTACCGGCGGTGGTGGCCCACACCCCATCGGTTTCCAGCAGCTGAAACGACGGTGTTGCCTGGAGGTAGCCCCCCAGGGTGAGGTCATCCCTGGCCCCCCAGCGATGGGCCAAGGAGAGCACCGGCGTATCCCACTGATACTGTCGCCCGCCCCCCCCAGAGCCCGAGGGAAAACCCAAATTGTAAGAAAACTGTTGCAACCCAGGGGCCAACAAATTTCCGGCCAGGGCCGCCGAAAAGTTGAGCCGCTGCACCTGGCCCAGGTCATCGGTGATAATCAACTGCACATCGTTGGTGCCAGTGCTGAGGGGCAGGTTGCGAATGTCCTGGGGACCGGGTTGCAGGCGCAGTTGCTGCACCCGCGAGCCATTGATAAACACCTCCACGGTGGCAGGCCGCTCCAGGAAAAACGTGTATTCCCCGGTGGGGCGGGTAATTCGGTAGGGCTGTAGGGCATAGTTGCGAGAGGCTGAAATCCCCGCCATGGGCACCACCGTTTGGAAGGTACCCGTCACCGGAATCGATAGATCCCCCAGCACATAGCGAATGGCCTGGGTGGTGTCATCCCGCACCAGCCGCACATCCCCCCGGCTAAACCCCTGGGGTCGGCCTTCCACCCAGTTGCCGCTACCCTCCAGCACCCAGCCGGAAATATTCAGCGCTCCATCCAGAGCCAGATTCAGGGGTTGCCGCCCCGTCCCCGACCAGGCGATGTTTTGCCCAGCCCGCAGGTTGACGTAGCCACTGACGGTGCTCGTGGGCAGGGTCTCGGCGGCTTCCGGCGGTAGGCCAAACTGGTTGATTACATTGGTTTGTCGCAGGGCCGGGGGAATTTGGATATACAACTCCAGGCGGCTGGGGTCAAAGATCACCGCCAGGCCCACCTGCCGCAGACTTTCCACCGCCAAAAACCCGTCTTCATCGATCGCCGCCTCTAGCTGCCCCTGCACCTCGGGTTGGAGGATGGCCCTGGTGCGATCGAGCACCGCCCTACCCTGCACCCGTTGGGCCGTTTCCCCAGCAATGTCCACCACCGCCTGTCCCTGGGCCTGATCATTGATAAACAACGGCACCGCGATCGCCTGGGCCTGGGGCCGAGGCCGCCCAAAAATCCGCTCGAACAGTTCATCCTCCGTTTCCGCCGATTGCTCCGTTGATGGCTCAGGCGATGCTGGGGTTGCTGGCTCTGGCTCTGGAGTATTTTCTGGGGCCTCCTCCGGCCCATCCCCCCCCAGATCGGTCCCCAGGTCGTTAGGTCCCTCAGCCAATACCAAAGCCTCGCCCGAGGGGGGCGGAGTCAGTACCGGCGTGGGCGGGGCGATCTGGGGTTTGGGGTTCCAGGCGATCGCCGGGCTAGGCGATTCAGGCGATTCAACTGAAGCAACGGGGGCGACGGGGGCGATGGGAGTCGGTACATCTGTCCCTGTGGCTGATTTAGGCAGCGGCGCAGCGGCCTGCACCACCGACGTCGGTAGGGGCTGGTGGCTGGTGGAAAAACTCGGCAATGGAGAGGCCGCCAGCGTCACACTAGCGGCCTCAGGAGCTGTTCCTGATCGATCAGGGGCAGCGGCCATCAGCCGAGGAGACCGGTCGGTGATGGATACTTGGGGGGGTGGCTCGACCTCTGGGACCACTGGGTTGGCCAGGGGAGAGGCCGTGGTGAGCAAGAGGGGGGTGAACACGGGGAGGGGGAGGGGGGGAGGGGGGTGGATGGGTGGATGGGTGGATGGGGAGATGGGGAGAGGGGGGGGTGGGGGAGAATTTTGAATTTTGAGGTGGGGGGTGTTGGGGCAGACCTGGGTGTCTGTCCTGGCGGGGAATTGTGGAAAGGGGTGGTAGGGGCAGACCTGGGTGTCTGCCCTGGCGGGGAATTGTGGGTGAGGGCGGTGTTGTAGGGGCAGACCTGGGTGTCTGCCCTGGTGGGTGGTTACCGCAGGGTGAAGGTGGCGTTGACGGGGCCTACGGGTAGGCCTTCGGGCCAGGGGATGGTGAACTGTCGCCGGTTTTGGGCTAAGACATTCTCGCCGCTGACCCCCCGCAGTTGATCGGGGCCGAGGGTGACGGTGGCGGAGGGTTGGGCGGTGGAGGTGAGGGTCAGGTTTAAGCCGCTGAGCAGTTGGCGGGCGGTGCCTTGGTTATGGAATTGCACCACCAGGGCATCTTGGCCGTTGATTTTTTGGTGGCTGGCACTTTCGATTACCACATCAGGGCTGACCCCTCGGGGGGCCACATAAACCGACGCCACATAGTTATAGAGGGCGGTAATTCTGACGGTTGGTGCGGTGACCTGTTGCTGAGGCTGGTTGAGCTGAATGGGTAACTGTTCTGTAATTAGGCGATAGGCCAACTCAGCATCTGGGTTGGGATTACCCAGCCAGGTGACCCGCACGGTTTGCGACTGCCCCGGTTGTAGCAAAACTTGAGGCGGATAAACCACAAAATCATCGTCAGCAGCAGGGCGGGTTTCGTTGCCTTGCAAATCCATATTGCGCTCGACCATTCGCACTTCAATGGCCACCGGTTCGCTGCCAGTATTACTAACCCGAAAAGAACTGGTCGATCGCGCCCCACTGGGTTCTAGGGTGACCTGGGAGGGGGTTAATTGATAGCTGGCATTAGCCCAGCTAGGGGGAGCGATCATCAGACCAGCACTCAAGAGAGCTGAGGCTAGGCAACCAACACGCGCTAGGGTTTTCATAGGGGGTCTCCGTGGGACAGGGGTGAGGGGTGTTATGGGTAGATTTCCCGTTTTTCAGGTCAGGCAAGAGATAAATAAAAAGCCTGTAACAAACCTTCTTAATCGTGAAAGTCTGGATTAAATCTTTGATGCCGTAGGTTGGGTGAAGCGCTAGCGAAACCCAACAAAACCTAATCTGGTGTTGGGTTCTACTTCGTTCCACCCAACCTAAGGGGGTTATATGAATTCTTTCAGCAAATTCTATTTATTGCTGGCTGAGCGGAGTCGAAGTCAGCGTCCCCTTCGACTCCGCTCAGGGGACGTTAATGGCGTTGTTATAGGGAATTGATATTACTTATTAACTAATGAAAAAACTAGCGTGTCTGAGTAGTGGCCAGCAGGTTTGCCATTGACGTTGTTGGCTGAGATGGTGGCTTGGACAGGGAAGGTGCAACCGGTCGGTGCTGCACAGGTCAAGGTTGAGGTGGTCATCACCTCGACATCAGTGCCGCTGGCAAGATTACCCACCAAAATGCCATTCACGGTTAGGGTATAGGGAATAGTAGATGGGTGGCTAGCATGGGCAAGGTTGCCCGCCTGGGCGGAACGCACCTTTAAGACCCAACCGTTGGGATTGTCAGACTGGATTTGAACCGTGCCAAAGTCTTGGTTGGGGTTGCCAGTTGCATAACTTAAGCTAAAGCTAGAGGTTGAGTTGTAGGTGACGCTCCCCAGCGCTGCCGAAGAGTATGCAAGGCTGATACCCAAAAGGAAATAAGTTAAGCGCTTCAAGAGGTATGAAGTATTCATAGTTAACCTCTCTAAAAAACTATTGTGGAGGTACAAGCTAGCACCTCCACAAGACAGAAGAACCTAAAATCTTAGAGAGATGAGTAGTTTTACTCAGTACAATTAGTTCACAGATTCCAGGGTAAAGGTCAAGGTATCTGTATACTCGCCTGCTGGTACATGTTGACCACTAGCGATATTAGCTGTCACTTGAACTTCATTCACTCCTGCAGCTACCGCAGCTGTATAGTCAGCAACAATCAAATTTCCCCCTGTGGCTGGATCTACCGAGCTATTAGTGGTCTCGCCTGCAACCGCTGCCGCTGTTACGGCAGTATATTCAATGGCATGGGAGCCATTTTGTAATTCTCCTCCGTTGTTTGATACAACACTCAACGTCCAGCCGTTTACATGGTTGTTACGAAGGCTTAGTTCTCCCATAACGAATCCTGTAGCACCGGCATCAGCCACAATTGGTGTAGGAGCGGCTGGAGCAAAGGTAATTTCGTTAATTAGATGTACGACACCCGTTACGTCATCACCAGAATCAACTGAAAGTGGATCATCTTCCGCCATCGCAGCAGGTCCAACGAGGAGGGATGCGCCGATGAGGAGGCTGGAGGCGAGAAGGGAATTGCGGAAGGTTTTAGCAAACATGGTGTGGGTCTCCTGAACACAGTGTTAATGAAGAAGATTTTTTTGGAATGAGTTGGCGGTGGTTTTGCCCTCTTGTAGCTTTGAGGGAGTTTGCCAGCCGTGGGGCTCATGCCTTTTCTTGCTTCATGGTTTAACTATAGCCAGGGGCCAGGGTATTGCTATCAGCAAAAGTACAGAAATTTCGATAGTTTTGACTCTAAAACTTTCAATCAGTCGAAATAGAAATCGCTTCAAATAAATCATTATAGAATCAATACAAAAATCTTCCGGATTCGTGAACGCCTTTGTTGACGGGGCTCTTGATGCTCCTTGTGACTATTTATTTATAAAACTTAAGCTTGGTTCTTATTAGAAAAAACGTGAGAGGTGTAAAAAGTCTCGACTAAATCGAGGGAATTACAGAGATAAGTATTTATGCCTCAAAATCTATAAGGGTCATCAATAAACAGCTTTCAGGCTATCTCGGATCAGCTGCAACATTCCGTTACCAGTGGCTGGTAAAAATACGGTTAACGTTGTCGGCATCGTTTAAGGAGAGGAATGTAATTAAATGATGCCGTTGCGACCAAAGGGGGGATCTCAAACTCTGCCAAAGACCGAGATGTTTCTATTTCCCTTCGCTCTGTTACTCTGTGTCTATCTCCCACCCCTGGGCGGCTTGATGCATCCAAGTCACTGCTTGATGCGATCGCCCTGCATCACCCCCTCTGCTTTCCCCTTGGCAGGGGCTACTTGATACACACAAGATTACCAACTTTGGCCCCCCTAGCCCCCGGACTTGATAGCAACGCTGAAGTTGGGTATCAGGTTTCGGGTGCCAGGGGCTACGCCAGAAACCTAGATTGCAAGGTTTGGCTCAAGGTCTGCATCAGGGCCGGGATCACCAAAGGGGCCGATAAATAGGCCGTTCCCAGTCCTTGGGCGTGAGTGGGGGTACTGCCCACCACAAGGTAAGGCAACCGGGGATTAATCTGATGCATACGGCGCAGCATGGCTGGGCCATTGAGGGTGGGCAAGGTTACATCAAGCACCACAGTGCTCAGTTCCGACTGGTGTTGAATGTAAAGGGCGATCGCGTCGGCCCCTTCTTCTGCAAACAGGACTCGATACCTGTAGCTCTCAAGCACGGCTTGCAGCAGTTCACGCTGGTCGTCATCGGCCACGACCAGTAGCAGCAGGGCATCTTGCCCCTCGATCGCCGGTAGACAGGCCACAGCAATGTCATCATCGATCGCGGTCCGTGCCGCTGGCAGGTAAACGCTGACGCAGGTGCCCATCCCAGGTTGACTCTCCACGGTTAACCAACCGCCATGGCTTTTGACCAACCCCTGGGCAGTAGATAGCCCCAAGCCCGAGTGGCCGGCTTGGGCTTGGGTGGTAAAGAACGGTTCGCAACTGCGATCGCAGACGGCAGGGGGCATGCCTGTGCCAGTGTCGGTAACGGTCACCAAGACATGGCGGCCGGGGGGATGCTCCTCACACCCTCGCCACCACAGGTTACGGGCTTCCAGGTGCAGATGCCCACCATCGGCCATGGCGTCACAGGCATTCAGGCACAAATTCATAAACACCTGGTGCAGTTGGATGGCGTCCCCTGTCACCGTCCACAGGTGAGCCTGCCCCAGGCAGGAGGTCATATGAATGGTGGACGGTTGGGCTTCTTGCAGGGTTTGCACCAATTCCCCCAGCACATAGGCCAATTGCAGGTCTGTGCGTTTTCCCCTCATGCCCTGGGCAAACGACAACACCTGATCCGCCAGGCTGGCCCCTCGGTGGGCACTCGTTTGAATGCGGTTGAGCCATTGTTGCTGTTGCTGGTGGTCTAGGGTGGGTCGTTTTAGTATTTCGGTGGCCAGCACAATCGGCGTCAAAATGTTGCTCAGGTCATGGGCCAACCCCCCTGCCAGGGTACCAATGCTGTCCAGGTGGCGATCGCGCGATCGCTGGGCCTGATGCAACAGCTCGGCTTTTGACTGTTTGTAGGCCAGTAATTCGGCCTGCACCTGGCGGTAAAGCTCTGACTGTTGAATTGCCATCCCCACCTGGATCGCCAACTGCTGCATAATCTGCACCTCTTCCCCGTGCCAGGTCCGTGGGGCCGTACAGTGTTGGGCCACCAGCAAGCCCCACAATTTGTCATTCACTTGCAGCGGCACCACCAGATTGGCCTTCACCCCCAGACTCGCCAGTAGATCCACATGGCAGGGGGTTAGCCCTGCCTGGTGAATATCAGCCACCGCCTGCACCTGCCCTTGCTCATAGGCCGCCACCCAATGGGTCGCAAAGCACTCGTCATAGACCTGGCGCCCCTGCAACGATAGGCAATGGGGGGCACAGTCTTCGACCATAACCGTACCGCTCCAATCCGGTTGAAACTTAAATAAAAAGACCCGCTCCACTTGCAATAACTGGCGCACCTCAGAGACCGTGGTCTGCAACACCACATCCAAATCCAGGGACTGACGAATCCGCTGGATCAGATTGAACATCCGAACGAGGGTGTCACCAGCCGCCGGGATAGGGCCTACCCAACTGTGGGCTAGGGCTGTAGAGTGGCCCTTAGCCGGCACCAGCAACCAGTTTTCCTCGGTGGCCTTATGTATCTGATATGGGTCGGTACGGTTGCTCATGATGGCTGCCTCCTGCATCGGTATGCCCTCGCCATAGGGCAAGCTTGGCATCATCCCAGGCTTAGCTCTACCGTAAAAAATAAATCGCACAGACCGTATCAGGGATTTGCTGAGTTCGATCGGCCACGGCCCTGAAATTAGCCCCTGTCACCGGGTTAGCTTAGCCGCCCACTAAACCTCTGGGACATAGGTCAGCCCACCATTCCTGACACCCGATACCCGACACCCTCAGCAACGGTGGTCATAGTTCTGCCCGTCAGTCCTAATCCAACAACACCAGCCCTACCCGAATGGCGTAGCGCACCAGCCCAGCAATGTCGTGGATGTCGAGCCGGTCCATCAGTTGGGTGCGGTGGGTTTCGACGGTTTTGGTGCTGATGTAGAGTAACTCCGCAATCTCTTTGGTGCTTTTGCCCTCGGCAATCAGCTGCAAAATTTCCCGCTGTCGGGGGGTAATTTGGTCCAGCGGGTTACCCTCTTCCCCCAGGCGGCGCACATAGTCCGTCACCACATATTTAGAGACAGCTGGGCTCAGGTAGGTTTCCCCCCGGGCCAGCGCCCGAATGGCCAGTTCCAGTTCTTCGATGCCACTATCTTTGAGCAGATAGCCCAATGCCCCAGAGCGCAGGGCTTGGTAGACATACTCTTCGTTGGCATGCATCGACACAATCAGCACCCGCACCTGGGGAAAGTCGTGCACAATTCGCGCCGTCGCCTCTAGGCCGTTCATGGCTGGCATGGCAATATCCATTAGCACCAGGTGGGGTTTGAGGGTTTCCACCAGGTGCAGGGCGGTGCGGCCGTTGTCAGCTTCCCCAATCACTTCGATATCGGCCAAATCTTCGACTAGCGAACGGAAGCCTGCCCTGACCAGGGTGTGATTGTCAACTAGAATCAGCTTGATGGTAGCCATTGAACCTGTTTAACCCACTGAGATAGTTGCAACCTGACCATCACCTAAGGGCCGCCGCCCGATTTGCCAACCACAGTCGGCAAATTGGCGAGGGGAGCTTGCAGGTGAATACAAGTTCCCTGGGTAGGGGCGGAGGTAATGGTTAGCTGCCCTCCTACTAGCATTCCCCGTTCTTCCATGCCAAGCAGCCCCAGACTGGTGCCTTGTTGCTTGGTCTGCCGAATCGTGTCCAGCTCAAAGCCCACCCCGTCATCTTGGATGGATAGGTGTAGGGTTTGGCCCAGCTGTTCTAGGGTGACAGTGACCCTATGGGCTTGGGCATGGCGAGCCACATTGGTGAGGGCCTCCTGCACGATCCGAAAGCAGGCGGTTTCCATCGATGCAGGTAGTCCGGGGGGGGCGGCATCGCAGATCAGGGTAGCTTGCAGGCCGGTACGCTCGGCGTAGCGGCTAACGTACCAACGGAGGGCCGGTACTAGCCCCAGGTCATCCAGCATTGAAGGGCGCAGGTCCAGGGAAAGGTTGCGCACCTGTTGCAGGGCTCCTTCAACAATGTGAAAGCAATCCTGTAGGGGGGGCTGGGGCTGGGAGGTGGGCATTAACCGTTCCAGGCGGTGCAGATTGAGCTTGACGGCGGTCAGGGCCTGACCCACCTCGTCATGTAGCTCGTGGGCTAGAAATCGGCGTTCGGTTTCTTGGGCTTCTAAGAGCTGGCTCGACAGGGCATGTAAACGGGCGCGATCGCATTTCACCTGTTCAAACAAGCGAGCATTTTGCAGGGCAATGGCCAGGTGATCGGCCACTTCCTGGGCCACCTCTTCATGGTCACGGGTAAAGTGGCCTAACCGAGAGGAAACCAGCGTGATTTCACCAATCACCCCATCGTTAACCACCAGGGGAATGGCGATCATCGAGCGGATATGGGAGGTAGAGAATTGCCCCCAAAACCTAGATGGCGACTGCAAGGCAACATCTGGAATACGGTGGACCACCGCTGTCCGGTCGGGTTGGGTAAACACAAACTGATCAAATGGCAACACCGTGGCCGTTGTTGGTGCTGCGGTCCCCGTATAGGGCGCAGTCCAGTCAGCATCCGGGGTGAGGGGGGGGTGGCCCGCCAAAATCTCACCGGTTTCGGTGTCAGGGTTAAACAAAGCCACCAGCCCCTGGGGAGCACGAAGCACTTGGCACAGTAACAACAGTGCAGAGTGGGCAATGTCCTGGGATTTAAAGTTAGTCAGAATCGCCCGGTCCATATTGTGTAATCCCCGCAGGCGATGGGCGTACTGTTGCAGGGTGGTTTCAGCCAGTTTGGCTTGGGTGATGTCTTGCAGTACCACAATAAAATATTTGGGATTTTGAGCCTGATCGCGCACCAACGACACGGTTAGGTTGGCCCAGATGATGCGCCCGTCTTTGCAGACATAGCGCTGCTGCCGGGTATAGCTTTGGCGTTGCCCCAGCAGGGTTTCGTTGGCATAGCGCCGATCCTCCGCCAGGTCTTCCGGGTAGATAATGTCGTGCAGCAACTGGTCAATGAGTTCATAGGGGCCATAGCCCAGAATCTGGCTCAGGGTTGGGTTCAGCCACAGAAGGGAGCCGTCAGGGGCGACATGGGCGATGCCAACGGCGGCTTGTTCAAAGGTGAGCCGAAACCGATTTTCACTTTCAATCAGCGCTGTTTCGATCAACTTACGTTCGCTAATGTCTTGAATTGTGATTACAAAAAAGTCGGGACGGCCATTCTGCTGCGCCACCACTTTGATATCGACAGAGCCATAGACAATCAGCCCGTCTTTGCGAATAAATCGGGTTTCTATGGTGCAGGTGTCGACGGGGGTGTGGGTGAGCTGGGCAAACCAGTCCATGCAGGGGGCCAAATCATCGGGATGGGTAAGGTCAGCCCAGGTGGTCTGCTGCAATTCGTCACGGCTATAGCCTAAGATGCCGCACAGGCGATCGTTAAACCTGAGCCACGTTTTCGTATCTGAGCCAAGGATAGCCATGCCCAAAAAGGGCAGGTCGTAGAATAGCCGCAGGGTGGCTTCGGCCTGCTGCCGCTGGGCTGACTCTTGTTGCAGCTGATGGTTAATCGCCTGTAAGTCTTCTAGCCGTTGCCGAGCCTGGGTTTTTAGCCCCTGGTTGCTGGCCCGTAGGGCGGTTTCATCCCGGTAACGCTGGGTAATATCGTAGAGGCTGATGATGGCCCCATAGATCGACTGATCAGGGGTGAGTATGGGGCGGCTGTTGGCCAACACCATGTAGCGATCGCCGTTGGGATGGACAATCATCAGCTCCATATCTCGCAGGGTTTCCCCCCGCAGCCCCCGCCACAGGGGAAAGTCATCGGTTTTCAGCGGCGTGCGATCGCCCGGCATATATATCTGAACCGCTGCCGTTAACTCAGCCGCCGTGATGGTTGCGGTTTTGAGGCCCAAAAGTCGACAGGTTACCTGGTTGATCACAGTAATGCTCTGGTGGCGATCGCAGCATAAGATGCCGTCGTCTAGGTGCTCCAGCACGGCGCACAGGTCCAACTGATCAACTCCGGCCAGATCCCGGAGCTGCTGCTGAAAAACCTGTTTGGGCGGCGTTTGCGCCAAGGAACACAGGGGTGGGAGGCTGCCCTGACAGGCAAGCGGCTGAGGCAACTGGGCCGGGAGCCCATATCGGCTAACCTGCTCTGCTAAATGGTGAATGATTTGCTGCCCCAGGGTTTGCAGCCCCTGCCGTTGACTGGCGGTTAACCCCGTCGGCCTGGTGGCCCAAACCGACAACAAGCCAATCAGCTCATCGGCTGGCCCTAGCAGCGGCATGCCCCCATAGGCACTGGCACCATCCGGCCAATCTCCATGCTGCCGCTGCGCCAATTGGTCAGCATCGAGCCAGGTTGGCTCGACCACCGGGGGCCAAAATGGATCGTCCCCCCCAGGCCAGTTATAGGCCGCCTGACACCAATACTGCCCCCCATTGGTCAGGGTCAGCACCACGGTGGATACCGACCCCACCTGCCCAGCCAGATTGACCAAGTTGTCTAGCACAGGGTCAGGGTGAGGATGCAGCTGTTTTGGCCAAAGGGCTGGGGCCTGGGCTAAGGGTCCCTGAAACGCCAGGGCTTGATCAACCCCTACAGCGTTGTTTTCCCTGGAAATAGATGGATTAGGCATCAGCGCAAGGGGGCAATTGAACTAGCGTGACAGTCTGTACCAGGTCCAGCTCGGGTTTGCTCCCAGGCAAAACTCCACACCTGAACTTGGATTTGGTTTAAGCGTGCCTAATTTAGGGGCAGAGCTATCTAGATTTGCTGAAAAATTCACGGAACGTCACCCGACGCTAACCGCCAAACCCTTGGGTCGGATCAGCGATCGCGGCCATGGACACCCTAGTTATACCATTGGCCCTATCCTTTAAGAATTGGCGACTTGGTAGCGATCGCGACCTGCCACCTTAGCCGCATATAGGGCCTTATCGGCCTGCTCTATCAAACCTTCCATCGATTGACCAGGGTAGGGAACTGTGACCGCCACCCCTAAGCTGAGGGTGACCCAATCACTCACCTGAGAGCTAGCGTGGTCGATCTGCAGCCCCTTGATCTGCTGTTGAATCGCCTCAGCAACCGCCGTTGCCCCGGCTAGGGAGGTATTGGGCAACAGGGCCACAAACTCTTCGCCACCGTAACGAGCAACCAAGTCTGCCGGGCGCCTAGCCGTAGCCTGAATCGCCTGAGCCACAGCCTTTAGACAGTCATCCCCAGCCTGGTGACCGTAGGTGTCGTTAAACCCTTTGAAATAGTCAATATCCATCATAATCAGGGCCAAGGGCTGCTGTTCCCGGGTTGCCCGCCGCCATTCATGGTTTAACCTCTGATCAAACTGACGGCGATTCGCCACCTGGGTCAAGCCGTCAACATGGGCAAGCTGGTCTAAACGGGCATTAGCCGCTGCCAATTGGGCATAGAGTTCGGCCTGTTGAATCGCAATACCCACCTGGGTCGCCAACTGTCTGACCAGATCAATTTCGAGCTTTTCCCAGCGGCGAGGCCCAGAACACTGGTTCAAAATCAGCAGTCCCCAAAGGTGTGTTGTGGTGGCAATGGGGGCAATCATTAGAGACCGGATAGGTAATTGCCGAAACAGCTGCAACTCTGGGCTAGGGATGCTAGTGGTTTCTAGATCGGGGATAGAGTACAGCCGCCCCTGCTGGTAAAAATCAGGCTGAATACGCTGTAAGACCGCTTCAAGCTGGGTGTTCCCCTGCAAGGTCGAGCAGCTACCTTGGGCGCATTCCACCGCAATGTGCCCCACAGCAGACCCTTGAAATTGGTAGATAAAGGCGCGTTCGGCCTGCAAAAATTGCTGCACTTCCGTGACTGTGGTGGCCAGAATATTGTCCAGGTTCAGGGACTCACGAATGCGATCGGCAATGCGGTTCACCAAACGTTCTCGGGCAATTTGCTTTTGCAGGGCCGCCTTGGCCCGCCGCCGTTCATGCACTTGTCGCTGCAAGGTTTGATTAGACTGGCTCAGGTCTTGGGTGCGATCGGCCACAATTTCCCGCAGGGTATCAATGGCCATATGGGTCTCGATCAAATCTAGCCCTTGCATCAGGCTAGTGGGGGTAATCAACCCAATCAAACGCTCTTGCTCATCCACCACAGCCAGCCGACGCATTCCATAGGCCTGCATGTGCTGGTGGGCTTGCCAGAGCGTCACCTGGGGGTGAGTCGATCGCACCGGAGATGACATGATCTGGGCCGCTTGCCAGGTGTGCAGCGGCGGCGGCGATGCCTGCAACTGTAGTCGCAGGATATCTCGTTCGGTAACCATGCCCAGGGGGGGCAACCCAGGCTGCCCCGTTTGGGTAACGATCAAGCAGCTCACCTGGTGCTGATGCAGTTGTCGAATCAGGTCAAGCCCAGAGACCCCAGGGTGGACACAAATCACCTGGGGCACCATCACCTCTTCCACTCGGCGCAGCCGTAGCAGATCAATCGGTTTTAGCAACTGGCGAATGCCCTCATAGGTGAGCACACCTGTCAGGGTGCCCTGGGCAGAGACAATGGGCAGATGGCGCACCCGAGCATGACGCATCTGGGTTAGCACCATCAAAACATTATCCAGTTGAGTCTCGGTTAATACCATGGGGTGGCGCTGCATAGCTTGGCCCAGGGTGAGTGGCCCCAGGGGCTGGCGTTCAGCCATCAGCCGGACTAGATCGCGCTCAGTAAACAACCCCACTGGGTGCTGGTGGTCGTCGATGACGATCACGTAGCTACGCTTGGCTTGACTCATACAGGCCAAAACCTGAGTCAGAGCGTCATTGGCAGCCATGACTAAAGGCTGCCGCTCTATTGCCTGAACTAGAGGAAAGATCGAGTTAGCTGGCATGGGATCAAGGGGTAAGAAACATTGCCATTCCCTGCTATGAGGGTGCCTAGTTTAGGCTCAGCCTTATCCACGGCCCTGTAAAAAGTTCATAGAACGTTGTGTCTATGGATACCTCGTACTGCCTGGCAAAAATATGACCACCGTTGCTGAGGGGGCAGGTGCTAGGTGTCAGAGGCTATCGATCGATGGGTACGCACGCTTTGCCCATCCTACGGGGGTATTTTTTATCCAAAAATCGCCTTAGCTACAGGGAAACCGCCGAGCGGTCTCGCTGGTCAACGATCGCTGTTCCAGCGGCAGTAATCGGCTTAATTCCGCCCAGATCCAGGATTTGGGGAATTAAATCTTCCCGGCGAACCGCCATCAGGTGAACCCCCTGACAGATTTGGTGAGCCGCTTTTACCTGTTCACCGGCAATTTTGATTCCCTCTTGCAGGGGGTCGGCGGCGGCGGCCAGGCGATCGACAATGGTTTGGGGAATTTGGGCGCCCGGCACGTTGCGGTTGATAAAGTTGGCGTTTTTGGCCGACTTCAGCAAAAAGATACCGGCCAGCACCGGACGGTTAGACCCGGCGGCAACTTGGTCCATAAACTTAGCCAGGCGGTCAAAGTCAGTAATCAACTGACTCTGGAAAAATTGGGCTCCGGCCTGCACTTTGGCCTCAAACCGGCGCTGGAGCCCTGACCAACTGCGGGACTGGGGATCCACTGCTGCCCCACAAAACAGATCCAACGGGCCGTCGGTCAGGGGCTTTTCGTGGCTGTCTGCCCCGCCATTCAACTGGTGAATCAGCTTTAACAGGCGCACCGATTCTAGGTCAAATACCCCCCGGGCCTCGGGGTGGTCCCCCGCTTTCACCGGGTCACCGGTTAGGGCTAACAGGTTGCGCAGGCCCAGGGCATGGGCCCCCAACAGATCCGCCTGCAGGGCAATGCGGTTGCGATCGCGGCAGGCCATCTGACAAATGGCCTCTATCCCTTCCTGTTGCAACAATACCGCCGCCGCCAAGGAGGCCATGCGCATTACCGCCCGACTGCCGTCGGTCACATTCACCCCATGCACGCGCCCCTTTAACATCCGGGCCTTGGCCAGCATATGGCTGGGGTCGCCACCCTTGGGGGGCATCACCTCTGCAGTGACCAGAAAATCTCCCGCTTGGGCAGCGGTCCGGAATCGATAACCCAGGGGTGCAGCAGTCAAACAAAATCTCCTTGAAAAGCATTCTCAACAGGCGTTTGGCTAGTATAACCTGTTGGGGGAGCGGGACTGGAGCCAGGATCGGCTGGAACACAACGCCTCTGAACCAGTGTTCTAGGAGACTTCCCAGCAAGAAAATTCCGCGTTTAGTCAGCGATCGTAGCTTTCGTAGGGTGGGCATTGCCCACCACTCACCCACCACTCAGTAGAACATGTCCTAAAAGTCAGCTTACGGTGCCAGATATCAAGTTGCAGGCGTAGTAGCTGACCGAGGCCGCGAGGTATAAGTGCCAACCCAGGTTAAACGGGATGGGAAAAGCCGAGGGCGTCTTTAACTTTGGCCAGGGTGGGATAGGCCACAGCGGCCGCCTTTTCCTGCCCGGTTTTCAGGATTTGCTCCAGGTAGGCGCGATCGCCCATTAAGGCATTAAACTTAGCCTGAATCGGAGCCAACGCCTGCACCGCCGTCTCTGCCAGCAGGGGCTTAAACTGACCCCAGCCCATGTCTTGGCACTCTGCGACCACTGCCGCTTTGGTCTGGCCCGACAGCACCATATATAACCCCAGCAGGTTGTGGCACTCGGGTCGGGCTGGGTCATCAAACCACAGCCCCCGCTCAGGATCGGTCTTAGCCCGCTTAATTTTTTTGGTAATCACCTCCGGCGAATCGGTCAAATCAATCCGGCTTTGTTCAGACGGGTCAGACTTCGACATTTTCTTTGTGCCATCGGTGAGACTCATCACCCGCGCCCCCGCCTCACGGATCATCGGCTCTGGCACTTTCAAAATCGGGGTATCTTCGCTGCCATACTGAAAATTGAGCCGGGCAGCAATGTCGCGGGTGAGTTCCAGGTGCTGCTTTTGGTCTTCCCCCACTGGCACCAGGTCAGGCTCATACAGCAAAATGTCTGCCGCCTGCAGCACCGGGTAATCCAATAACCCGATGCTGACGTTTTCTCCCTGCTTCACCGCCTTTTCTTTGAACTGAATCATCCGCTCTAACCAGTTGAGGGGGGTAATGCAGTTAAATAACCAAGCCAACTCGGCATGGGCGGATAGGTGCGACTGCACAAAGATCGTCGCCTGCTCGGGGTCAATGCCACAGGCGATGTAAGTAGCGGCGACCTTGTAGGTATTGTCTGCTAAGCGTTGGGGGTCATGGGGCACGGTGATGGCATGCAAATCGGCCATGAATAAAAAAGCATCGTACTGGTCTTGCAGCTCGACCCAGTTGCGAATCGCCCCCAGATAGTTACCCAGATGTAGGTTGCCGGTGGGTTGAATGCCAGAAAGAATGCGCTGTTTGGCCATAGTCATTGATAGTGGTGGCAGGGACGATAAAGCGTCTCTAAGGGTAGATCGGCCGCCTGGCGGCAGGTAACTCTCCCAAGGGACATCTGAGCTGGATCAGCCCACGTCCCTTACGAATCTACCCCATCCCTGCCATTCCAGGCATCTCGCCGTCTAGCTTTCGTGATGAGTGACCTTTGGGAAATGCCTGGTATTCCTGGGGAAACAGGTATCTAGATTGACGTTTTGGCGGGGGGATAGGAGGGTTCGGCTGGGGCTGGGCCAGGGTTAAGCTGACCGCCAAACCGGCGTAACTCCAGCAGCTTAATGCCAATTTGGGACTCGTACTGGCTCAGCAGGCGGGCGTAGATGTAGCCTGCCCGGCCATCCAAAAAGCCGAGTTGTACACCGTACACCAGCCAAAACCGCAGTAGGGGGCGGCAGGGTAAACGCACCCAGATGGTTTTTAGAAATCGCTTGCGCTGCACCGGATTGCCGAACAGGTTGGGGGCAATGGTGTCTCCTCGATCTCGGCCGGTAAGCAGGTTGTAGTAGACCCTGGCTTCCCAGTTAGAGTAGCGGTTGTGGCGGGCCAGCCAATGGTACAGGTCTCGCAGGTCTTCGTGGATGATGTCATGGCGCAAGTAGCCCACGGCCCCCTCGATGATCACATGTTCGTGGACTTCGTTGTCGCCAGTGTTGGGAATATCGGCGGTGTGTAGGTTTTCGTAGCGGCCCTGGCGATGGCGAAACAGGCGCAGGTTCCAGTCGGGGTATTTGCCGCCGTGGCGAATCCAGGTGCCCAAAAACCAGACTCGCCGGTTGAGGTAGTAGCCGTCGTAACTGCCCTGATGAATGGCCGTAGCGATTTCATCCCATAAAGCAGGGGGAATGCGCTCATCACAGTCGACAATCAACACCCACTCATGGCTAAAGGGCAGATGGTCTAAGGCCCAGTTTTTCTTTTTGGGCCAGTCACCACTGAACTGAAATTGGATGACCTGGGCTCCGGCCGCAGCGGCGATCGCGGCGGTGCGATCGCTACTCTGGGAGTCCACCACAAAGATCTCGTTGGCCCGTGCCAAACTCGCCAAGCAGGCCGGCAGGTTGCGCTCTTCATTTTTGGCCGGAATTAGCACAGAGACCGGCACTTTGTCAGGGCATGGGGTCATGGGGAGGGCCTTTAACAGCATCAGCGTCCACCACGGGGCGCAGCCGGCTATAGGCTAAGTGGCCAATGCCGCTGCACACATAGCCGAGCTGACCATAACTATAGGCCAGGTGTTCAAACCGTTGGCTAGGATCACCCCCAGGGCTTAATCCCTTCCTTAGCCCCCGCACCAGGTTGAGGCTGCGACTTCCTATGCTCCCCAGGGTAAGGGTTTGCTCTAGCCGATCGCGATGACATTCGCTGATGCCCTGCCACCAGCTACGGTGCAAAAACCAGCGACGGCGCAGGCGGTTTGGGGCGACCTGGTGGGTGACTTCTGCCTGGGGCACATACAACACCCCCAATCCGGTGGCCAACACCCGTTGGGTCATGTACAGTTCTTCGTTGGATAACAGGCTGTGACCTACCCGCCCCAAATCCACATTAAACCCCCCCATGACCTGCCACACCGACTTTTGAATGGCGTAGTTCAGCCCCCGGGGCGTTTGCCGAGGATTGGTAATGGGCCGCATGGCTGGCCCTAAATCGTAAATCCCCAGGGTTTCCAGCATACCTGGGGATAGCCAAAGCGGCGGATTATAGCCTGGGGGCCAGGCCAGACGTACCCGCCCACCTGCGATCGCCACCGACGACGGGGGGGCAAAAGCCATCGCCAGAGCCGCCAGCCACCCGGTTGCCGCCTCGGCATCGTCATCCAGGTAGGCCAGAATCTGCCCCCGGGCTACCTGCGCTCCCCGGTTACGAGCCGTGGATAGCCCTAGGGTGCCTTCATACACATAGGTGATGGGCGGGTCAGGCCCAAAGGCCTCAATTACCTGGCGGGTATTATCGGTCGAGGCGTTATCGATAATGATGATTTCGTAGGGGTGGTAGGTCTGCGATCGCAGGCTATCCACCGCCGCCTTCAGGTCGTTAGCGCGGTTATGGGTACAGATAATGGCTGAAATCAGCGGTTGATCCATGACCTAGTAAAGAAAGGCAGAGGGCAGAGGGCAGAGGGCAGCTATCCACTCAGCCCTATGGGGTGAGCACAACATGACAGAAACACCTCAAGTCCCTTAGTGTTTGGATCCTAGACTAAGCCACTATCTAGTGGCGCGATATAGTGAAAAACGGTCGTTTTGCTAACGGCCTAGTCCATCATTCGGCACCTATCAGGAGACCCCTCACCCATGGCCAAGGGTTTGTTCGCCACCGATGACGCCATCGACCTAGCTCCATTGATTGACCACTCGTTATTGAGCCCCACCGCCACCCCAGACCAGGTTAGCCAGTGGTGTGCCGATGCCGATCGCTACGGGTTTGCATCGGTATGTATTTCTCCCTGCTACGTAGGTCAGGCCGCTGATTTATTGCACCAGCGGCCGGTCCAGGTGTGTACTGTGATTGGTTTTCCCACCGGGGCCACCACCACCGCCACCAAACTCTACGAAGCCCAGGAAGCCGTCGAGCGAGGGGCCACCGAACTAGACGTGGTGATTAACCTGGGCTGGCTCAAGTCAGGGCAGCAAGATGCCATCCACCGAGAGATCGCCCTCCTGTGTGAAGAAACCGGCCAGCCAGTCAAGGCCATCCTAGAAACGGCCCTACTCACCCCGGCAGAAATTACCCTGGCCGCCGAACTCTGTATGGATGCCGGGGCCACCTTTTTAAAAACCAGCACCGGCTGGCATGGGGGGGCCACCATCGAGGTGGTCGAGCAACTGCGAGAGTTATCCAAGGGCCGGGTGGGCATCAAAGCCTCAGGCGGGATTCGGACTGCGGCCCAGGCGATCGCTCTGGTGCAAGCGGGGGCAACGCGCCTGGGCACCTCCCAGGGGCCAGAGTTGATGCGGCAGCAAAAAACCTCAGGGGGTGGCTAGTACAGAAAGGCAGAAGTAAAAAGGCAAAAGGCAGAAAGGGAATCTCGCTCTAGGCAGCGGTTTGGCTGACGGGAGTAGGTGAGTTATTTCTGCCGCAGACCACTAGTGGTCGGTCAAGGCCGCACCAGATCTCACGAATTAGCCGATGCCACCGCTGCCTTGTAGGCAATCCAGCCCCCGTATTCCGACACATCGGGCCAGCCGTGTTCGTCGATTAAGGTTTTAGGGTAGAGAAACGCGATCGCTGTGCCGCCTCCCACCAGTTGCACCTCATGGGGGTACATGTGGGGAGGTTCATTCTCTTTTAGGTAGGTGTATTGCTGCGGCGTCATGGCATAGAGTTCTCCAGGAATCGAAATCCCCCCTTCCCCGACTTCATAGATTCCAGGGTGCCAACCGTCCTTCACCGCGTGTAGCCGATAAATTGGGGCCGTTTGCGCCTCTCCCACAAAATCGGCCCCTTGCAAGTTTTGATTGTCGGGTTGGCCGCGCAGGGCCGATCCACAAATAAATACTGTAATCTGCTCTGTTGTATCAGTCATTGGTGTATCAGTCATTGGCTCCCTTTCCGTTGCCCATCAGGCTCACATTGTCCACTTTAGATCATCCACCTTAGAGGATTAGGGAACCCTGCTGATACTGAATTGTCTAAACCACTTCGCTACCAGGTTCTAAGACGGCCAAAAGACAGGTGGAGGCGGTGAAAGCAATCAGCGGGTGGTCCCCTCGCTGGGCCAGCTTAGCGGCGGTTGTCAGCAGTTTGTCAACCGTTTGGCCCTGCTTGAAGATGCTGTAGCCCTGGCCTTGGTACAACAGTCCATCAATGGGGTTAGCCATATCGGGTACCCGCAGCCGCTGTAGTTGGTAGGCACTGGGGTGGGTCAACAGTAGGCATGGCTTAGGACCAAACACCGGGTACACCCTATAGCCAGGGTTACGGTCAGGCGGGGCATAGCGGGCCCCAGGTTCATGGGCCCACACCGCATACCCTCGAACCGTTTGGGTCAGGGCCACATAGTCATCCCGTCTGCCCAGGCGCGCCATCACATCTAAGGCTTTTGACGCCTGGGTGGTGGTCTTAAAAAAGCTGTAGAACTGATTATCGACATATATCGCTGGCAGCCTGTGATCAATGTCGGGCACCCAAATATGGCAGGGGGTATACAGGCCGCGATCCAGTAAAAGCTTGCATTCAATGGCGTGGGGGGACAGGGGGCCAATCTGGGGGGACACGATTTCGAGAGAGGAATTTAAAGCCATGTTTATGGGGTAGGTCTCGGTTGGAGAACAGAGGAGGAATCAAAAATTAGGTCTAGAAAATTAGGGCAGTCATCTGGCCTAACCGCAAGATACCCAAAGTTCCTCAGGTTATCGCCACAGGCGATCGCCGATCAGCAGCCCTACTTCATAGCATCGGCAAATTCCAAACCAATCCCAATGTAGAAAAAACGGACTTTCACGTCCTGAAAGAATTACCACCCTGAGGAGATTACTGAGCCTAGCCGGGCTAAAGTGTCGAAATGTTAACGACGGGGTTAATTGGGAGGCACGGCAGAGACCTTAGAACCACCCAATAGAATTCAGCCCTATCGGGCAAACCCCTCAATATCAGTTGGTTGGCCCCCAGCGATTCCTGATATGGTGAACGTTGACTCCCCTATTTCTGGCTATGGTTACCACTGTAGAATCCCCGATTCCTGTTGTTTTTCCCCTGGCGGCGGTCGTTGAGCAGTCGGCCATCAAGATGGCGCTATTGCTGGCGGCAGTGGACCCTGGTTTGGGGGGGGTGGTAATTGCCGGTCGTCGAGGTACGGCAAAGTCGGTGATGGCCCGGGCGCTGCACCAGTTGCTACCCCCGATTGAGGTGGTAGAAGGCTCCTGCTGCAATACCGACCCCACCAATCCCCGCCAGTGGGATGACCAGACCCTAGAGCGATTTAGTCCCGACAGCCCTGATATCCCCACTCGGGTGATCCCGGCCCCCTTTGTGCAGGTGCCCCTGGGGGTGACCGAAGATCGGCTGCTGGGTTCAGTGGATGTGGCGAAGTCGATCCAGGCGGGGGAAAGTATCTTTCAGCCGGGGCTGCTGGCGGAGGCCCATCGGGGGGTGCTCTATGTAGATGAAATTAACCTGTTAGATGACCAAATCGCCAACCTGCTGCTGGCCACACTCACCACTCGCCGCAACCAAATAGAGCGGGAGGGCATTAGCTTCCAACATCCCTGTGAGCCCCTGCTGGTCGCCACCTATAACCCTGAGGAAGGGGTATTGCGAGAGCACCTGCTGGATCGCATTGCCATTGCCCTGTCCGCCGACGGCGTCATGACGCTAGAAGATCGAGTGGCCGTGGTCGATCAAACGGCCCAATTCGCCGCCGACCCCCAGAGCTTTTTGGCGGGCTATGCCGACGAAATGGACGCCCTAAAAACCCAGATTATCTTGGCCCGAGAGTGGCTTAAAGACGTCACCATCAGCCGAGAGCAAGTGCAATACCTGGTCACTGAAGCCCTACGGGGGGGTATTCAGGGGCACCGGGCAGAGTTGTTTGCAGTGCGGGTAGCCAAGGCCCATGCCGCCCTTGATGGCCGGGCTACGGTATCTGCCGACGACCTGCGGGTGGCGGTAGAGCTAGTGATTGTGCCCCGCTCGATGCTGCCCCAAGAGATGCCGGAAGAACCGCCGCCACCGCCACCGCCACCACCGACTGACCCAGACCAAGATCCCCAAGATAACCAAGACGACGACACCGATACCGATCAAGAAGAGGAGGATAACCCAGACAACCCCGAAGATAGCCCCCCCAGCATCCCTGAGGAGTTCGTGTTTGACCCAGAGGGGGTGATTTTAGACCCATCAATGCTGCTGTTTGCCCAAACCATGGGCCGTCAAGGGTCGTCGGGTCGCCAAAATTTGATCTTTTCTGAGGAACGGGGCCGCTACATCAAGCCGTTTTTGCCCCAAGGCCCTGTCCGCCGGATTGCGGTAGATGCTACCTTACGGGCCGCGGCCCCCTATCAAAAGGCTCGCCGTCAGCGACAACCCGATCGCCGGGTGATTGTCGAGCAAGGGGATATTCGAGCCAAACGCCTGGCCCGTAAAGCCGGCTCCTTGATAATTTTCGTGGTGGATGCCTCTGGATCTATGGCCCTAAACCGGATGCAGGCCGCTAAAGGGGCGGTGCTAAACCTACTGACCGAGGCCTACCAAAACCGCGACCAGGTGGCCCTGATTCCGTTTCGGGGCGAGCAGGCCGAGGTGTTATTGCCCCCTACCCGTTCCATTGCCATGGCCCGCAAGCGGCTAGAGCGGATGCCCTGCGGCGGTGGTTCGCCCCTGGCCCATGGCTTGACCCAGGCGGTGCGGGTGGGCACCAATGCCCAGCAGTCGGGGGACGTGGGTAGTGTGGTGATTGTGGCGATTACTGATGGTCGGGGCAATATTCCCCTGGCCCGCTCACTGGGGGAACCCATGGAGGCCGATGAAAAACCCGACATCAAGCAAGAATTGCTGGAGATCGCTGGCCGGATTCGAGGGGTAGGGTATCAGTTGTTGATCATTGACACTGAGCGCAAGTTTGTCTCTACCGGCTTTGGCAAAGAATTGGCTAAGGCCGCTGGAGGCCGCTATTACCAGTTGCCCAAGGCGACGGATCAAGCGATCGCCTCCATGGCCCGAGGCGCGATCGCCGATATGAAGACTGGGTAAAGCTGAGGATTCTGTCCCTGACTATAGCGTGTCCCAGCAACTAAGCGGGCAATCTTAGGGGGTACTGGCGAAGGTATCTGCCGTTTGTCCAGACCTATGGTTAATTGCTGTGCACCACCCCAAGTCTTCATGGAACGTCGCGTGTCATCGCTATCTCACGGCCAGCGGCTCTTAGCCGCCATTATGGTTACCGATGCCGTTGGGTTTAGCGCTCGCATGTCGATGGATGAAGGGCTAACCCTGCGGCTGATTGATCAAGACCTCACTGTGATTGCCGACACCTGTGAAGCCTTTGGCGGCACCGTGCTGAAATCCACCGGAGATGGTCTGTTGATGTACTTCCTCAGTGCCGTGGAGGCGGTCTCCTGTGGGTTGGAGATGCAACGACGGCTGATTGAGCAAACCAGCGGGCTAGACCCCACCCAGTATCTGGATCACCGCATTGGCATTCACCTAGGGGATATTCTGGTGAGTGAGCAGGATGTGATGGGCAATGGAGTGAATATTACCGCCCGGCTACAGACCTATGCGAAACCCAGGGGACTGTGCGTTTCCCAAACCATTTATGACGTGGTGAAGGCCCGTTTAGTGCTACACGCCACATTTTTAGGCCCGTTACACCTAAAAAATATCCAGGAACCTGTACCCGCCTACCAACTGGCGCTGGACCCCGAAGCCCTAGAGACCGACCAGCCGTTGACTGGGGCAGAGGGTGGCTGCACCCTGCCGATGACAGCAGAGGGATTACTGTCGGTTGCAGTGCGTAACCTATCCACCGATCACCACAGCCTGCGGATTAAAAAGCTGGTGTTTGCCACCTATCAACAGGCTTGGGAAAACGACCCCAAAGTACTAGAGCAATTTGATTTGCGATCGCTGTTGGTTCACCTCCAGCAGCGCTACCCCAGCCTAGAGGAGCTAGAAGAGCAGCTAGAGCAAGTGGTGATGGGGCTGAATCGTCCTGATCTGTACAGCGATATTGCCGCCACAGTATTACGTCAAGTTCAGCCCTGGTACCTGCGATCGCCAGATGTCACCGACGATGCAGCCAGCTGCGATGACGAGCCCACCCAAATCACCATTCGCACCCTAGAGGAGCGCTGCCGCACCGCCGCCAGGCAGATCAGTCAAAGTCCAGAATCCCTGAGAATGCGTAAGTTGCTCTACTGCCTCTGCCACAATGCCTGGGAAAACAACCCCACAGTACTGCACCAAATTGATTTACCCACCCTGGTCCAGGAAACCCTAAACCTAGTCCCGACTAATCAGGATGTGCGCTACCACCTCAGCCGCATCCTCAAACATCTAAATCGTCGAAGCCTCTACACCCAGGTGGCCAACGAACTATTGAGCTATATGCAGCCGCTGTATGCCAGCCAAACGGGGGCAGCGCAACTTTCTGATGGCGACTCCCCAGCCCCTGAAGCTGCTCTAGCCACCCTACATAGAGATTCCTCTGGGGAGACGATGGTCACTCGAATTGCCCCTTCTCCCCCAGTGGAATTCACCACCCTCCACGCCGACCTGTCTAACCCGGCGGTGGCCCCGACGGTGGTTCAACCTGTGGCGGCGATGGCCCCAAAACAAGGGCGCTCCACTCTGTTTGATTTGCGCCTAGAGATCATTCAGTACACTAGCCCCCTACGGGCGAAAATTCTCCTATACTCCTGTTTGCATGGTCCCTTTGGCTACACTCGACAAGACTGGTCACAGTTAAAACGCTGCACCCTCGATAGCCTGCTGCGTCAAGTGTTCGACTACTGCCCCAGCTACGCCGATTTAGACAGTAAACTGACGATCATCGCCCGCTGTTTAGGCCAGGATGCCCCCATGGAACAGGTGGCCGGGTCCATTGTTCAAGCCATGCGAGCTTACTATCCAGCCGATCCTGAGGCGGCTTTCGTGCCCGCTGCTGTGTCCCATGGGACTACCCATGGCGCAGCAGGGGTAGTCCATTCTACGCCTGTGTCTCTGGCCTAATTCCTTGGGGGCGATCCCGAAACCTATGAACGCAACCGAACTACTTGATGCTTACGCCCGGGGGGAAACCGACTTTAGGGGCAGTACCCTAGTGGGCATTGACCTGGCGGGGGCCGATTTAATTGGGGCTAACTTAGCTCAGGCGGACCTGGAAAATGCCAACCTGATGCTGGCCTTTTTAAACCGGGCTCACTTGCGTCAGGCTAACTTATCTCGGGCTTGTTTAGCCGGGGCTAACCTCAACCAAGCGAATTTATCGGCGGCCATCTTACAGGATGCGGACCTGCATGGGGCCAGCTTGCAGGGGGCAGACTTGCGCAGTGCGGTTATGACCCTGGCGGATTTGCTTGACACCAACTTACTCGGGGCCGACCTGCGCAATGCGGATTTGAGTGGGGCCAATTTAACTGGAGCTTGTTTGCGGGGGGCTAACCTGCGCCAAGAAAACCGGAAGTATGCCGCCAATCTGCGGGGGGCTAACCTGCGCCTGGTGGACCTGCGGGGCACTAACCTATCTGGAGCGGATCTGGCCCATGTGGATTTGAGTCAGGCGAATTTGAGCGAAGCCATTTTGCGGGATGCGAATCTGCGGGGGGCTAACCTGGAAGGGGCGCTGTTAAGACATGCCAACCTCAGTGATGTGGATCTCAGTGGCAGCAACCTGAATAATACGGACCTGACCCACTGCCGCTTCAACCGAGGTAACCTGTCCCAGGCCAGCTTGAACCACGCTATGGCCCGGGGGGCAGACTTTAGCGATACCCAAATGGCCCAGGCCCAAGCCAACTATGCCGACCTGTTTGAAAGCCGCCTGACCCGGGCCGACCTGGCACGGATTAGTTTACGGGGTGCCAATTTGCAGAAAGCTTTGCTGGTGGATGCCTATCTGGGGCGGGCCGATCTGACCGATGCAGATCTGCGCCAGGCGGTGTTAGAGCGAGCCGAAATTAGCAGCACGACGATGACCCATAGCCGCCTGGACGGAACTACAATGCCTGATGGTACGATCCATCCGTGACCTGAGGTAGCGGCTGTGAATCGAAATCTAAAGCAATTTCGGCAGAACCTTAGAAAGAAGTGGCAGTATTGCCGCAGCATGGGCAGCTTTCTGGCGTTTCGAGTGGGGAGTGAGGGACGACTGGCGATCGCGCAGTTACAGCGGGTTTACCCCCACGATCGCCGCCGCGTCAGTCTAGACGCCTTCAATAAAACCCGCCTAGAGCTGATGGAGGAATCACAGCTGAGTTGGTCTTACCTGGTGCTGGTGGTAGGCTCTTGCATTATCGCCAGCCTGGGATTGCTGGCCAACAGTGCAGCGGTGATTATTGGGGCGATGTTGATTGCCCCGCTGATGCTACCGATTCGCGGGGCCGCCTTCGGTATTTTAGAAGCGGATCGAGAGCTGATTCGAGCCAGCTTGTGGGCCCTGGCAGTGGGCTCGATATTGTCAATTTTGATTGCCGCTGGCCTGGCCTCGGTCAGCGGGGTGGCCCAGTTTGGCAGCGAGGTGTGGGGACGCACCCAGCCCACCCTGCTAGATTTGGGGATTGCGGTGACCGCCGGAGCCCTGGCCGGGGTGGCCAAGGTAGAGCCCAAGCTGTCGAGTACGGTGGCCGGCACGGCGATCGCCGTGGCCCTGATGCCACCGGTTTGTACCGTTGGCCTGTGGTTGGCCCAGGGCAATATGGAACTCACCTGGGGGGCATTACTGCTGTATCTGACTAACCTGTTTGGGATTACGTTGGCCTGTATGGCGGCCTTTGTGTTGATGGGCTATTCCCCCCTCTACCAGGCCCAGCGGCCCCTTAGCATTACCCTGTTGTTTACGGCCCTGTTGGTGGTCCCTCTGGGGGGTAGCACCGTGCAACTGCTGCGGCAAAACCAACTAGAAGCCAGTGTCAAAACTGCCCTGGTAGATGGCACCATTACCTTTCAGCGGCTGCGCCTGATTGACATGAGCACCAACTGGGTGGTCACCCCACCAGAGGTATCGCTGGCGGTGTATGCCGATGAGCCCGTGTCGGTGAAGCAGGTGCAGCTGTTAGAAGAGTTTTTAGCCCAGAATCTGAGACAACCCTTTAAGCTCAAGTTTTTTGTCAGTCAGGTGGAACAGGTTACCAGCGATCCCCCCGATGCTGAGGATCCGGCTGAAGGAGAATGGCAGGGGGCTGACTAGGGCAGAAAGCAGAAGGTAGTAGAGCAGAAGGTAGTAGAGCTTTGCTCGTGCGTAGCAGGCAGAAGGCAGATTAGCCGCTGAGCTAAGGATTAGAGCATCGGTACAGTATGCAAGATCCCAGGGTTCTTAGACTGGTTAGCCCGGAATTTTGGGATATCCCAGGGTAGAACCCCCCTAAGGAAACAGTGCTCCGATCGTAGGGTGGGCTCTGCCCACCAGCCCCAGGAACTGCCGTCACCGGGTTTCTTCCTGCTCCATCGAAGGGCACCGCCGTTAGTCAACCGCTGGGATCTGTACCGGCGTTCTAAACGTCTAAGGCTTAAAGCAGAAACCCTCTGAAGAGGGTGGGTAACGAAGTTCCTAGTCTGCTTTAGCAGACTTTGGCTATGAGCCAGGCAGTTCACTCCCTGGTGGTTATGGCTTTTGCTATAGTTTGCGGTAGAGTTTGCCCAGGGACCAAGACCGCAGGCATGATTGTGCTGGTCAGACTTGTGCCAGTCAGACTATTGAGGACACAGACGTCATATGGTGAAACGATGGCCAGGGCTCGGCACTTTCGGATCACGGTCAATGGCTCAGGTCGCCTGGTGGATTGGCGGCCTGGGTAGCTCCATAGCCTTGGCACTGCCGGTGCTAGCGCTGTCAGAATCCACCGGTCCCCAGGGGATTGATGCCCAGCGGCTGCACCATCAGCCCTACGCCCTTACCGGGGATAAAGTTGCCATTGGCCAGGTGGAAATTGGTCGGCCCAGCCAATTTGGGCTGGACAAAATTGCCTTTGAAGAGATGCCTGTGGTGGTGCAGCGAGTACTGTTGTTGGATGAGTGGGCCAGGGCTGACGAATTTGTCGATAGTCACGCTAACAATGTGGCCAGCGTCATGATCAGTCAGGATAAACGGCTGACGGGGGTAGCCCCCGATGCCCGCCTGTATTCTGGAGCGGTGGGCCCCTTGGATGGGGACAGCGCCCAACCCCAGGAATGTTTGGTGGCCCAGGCGGTGGCACTGCAAAATGGCGGGGACGTGCGCACCATTAACTTTAGCTTTGGGGAACCCTTGAGCCGAGACCCCAGGCCTAACCCGGTGTTAGATGGCAATGCCCTACTCACCCAGTGTATTGATTGGTCGGCCCGGGTGCACCAGACCCTCTATGTGATTGCGGGTAACCAAGGGCTGGGGGGCATTCCCATCCCCACCGATAACTTTAATGGCATTAATGTGGCCTTCTCCCGCCAGGTGGATGGACGATTTACCAAGGTGGACCTAGCCAACCTGGGCAGTGAACCGACGGTGCGCTCCCGTCGCTCCCCTGTGTATGAGAGTAACGAGGGGCCGCGGCGGTCCATTAGTCTGGTGGCCCCCGGCAGCGATATTGAGTTGATTGACCCCGATGGCCGAGCCCGTACCACCAGCGGCAGTAGCTTTGCCTCTCCCCATGTGGTTGGCACCATTGCCCTGTTACAGCAATTGGTAGACCGGCAGTTTCGGGCGGGGGTGCCCCATTGGCCCCTGGAGGGACGTCACCCGATGGTGATGAAAGCGGTGCTGTTAAATTCTGCTGATAAGCTCAAGGATGAAGGGGATGGCCAGCGTCTGGGCATGGGGCGGACATTGCTAGATAAGGCGAACCGCACCTGGGTGGAGTCGGATGCCTACCGCGATCGCGCCATTCCTCTGCACAGCGACATGGGCACAGGGCACTTGAATGCCTATCGGGCGTATCAGCAACTCTTGCCCGGCGCCTTTGGCCCCGAGCAAACCATTCCCCCTATCGGCTGGAACTATGCCACCCTTGATCGCCCTGGTGCCGCCGGAGAAACGGTCCACGACTACGTGTTTGATACCCCCCTACAGGAGGGCAGCTATCTGTCGGCAACCCTAACCTGGGAGCGGGTGGTGGAGTTGGTAGACCAGAATAACAACGGGCTCTATGAGATGGGGGAAACGTTTAAAGATAAAGGTCTCAACAACCTCGATCTTTACCTGATGCCCGCTGACACAGACGATATCAACCAGAGCATCTGGTCTTCGGTGAGTGAGGTGGACAGCGTTGAACACATTTTTTATCAAATTCCGGAAACAGGGCGGTACAAACTGAGAGTTATCTATCAGCAGTCGGTGCATGCCGAACCCGTCCAACCCTATGCCCTAGCCTGGTGGGCGGTGCCTGCCCCTTAGGTGGTGGCCTGGGGAAATACCACACCTCTTCCGGAGATAGATTGTCATGGTTGACTTTGCCCTTGCCCTCAGATGTGCTCGCCTCTGCCAAGAAATTTATCGCGACTTTTCTGGGTTGCGATTTTCTGACTACCCGGATATAGACCCCCTGTTTGTTGAAAGTCAGGACAATGGGTTTACCGATACCCAGGTGGCGGTACTGAACCAGGTGAACAGCGATCGCATGTATGTGGTTTTTCGCGGCTCTGATAAATCGATCGACTGGGTCAACAACTTCCAATTCCGCCAACAAATTTACCCTTACAAAGACGGTAACCCGACCGTTAGGTTTCACCAGGGATTCATGATGGCCTACTTTGCGGTACGGCAGGTGCTGCTGGAGGTAATGGATAAGTTTGACGGTCAGCGGGTGATTGTCACCGGCCATAGCCTGGGGGGCGCCCTGGCCACCATTGCTGCCCTGGATTTACAGTACAACCTGGGACAAAAGCGCCACTTGGGTTTCGAGGTCTATTCCTTTGGTGCCCCCCGGGTGGGTAACCAGGCAATGGTGGACTCCTACAATCGCCGGATTCCCCTAAGTTATCGCTTTGTCAATGGCTGGGACATTGTCACCCGCATCCCTCGGGAGTGGCAGGGGTTTGCCCATGTGGACGCGGCCTATCACCTGGGTTCGCGCCTGACCTGGCAGGTGGTTAGCCGCCGCTTTAGCGATCACGCGATTACGGCCTACATCGATGGCCTAGAGGCGGAAATGTAGTCAGTGCGCGACTGACAGTGACCAGTGGTGCCTGTGGTGACTGGGAGGCGCGATCACCCTCGAAGGTGTTGTCGCTCAGTATTAGCAGACCCTGGCTGCCGCCGGGTAGGCGCCCAGGGTGATTAAAACAGTGTGGCTGCCGCCTAGATTTCGGTACCATACTGGTGATGACGTTTAAAGATCGCGATCGCGGTCACCCATGGGGCAAAATCTAGATTGACCTTTGGTCCGACACTGTCAATCTAGAGTCATCGATGCCCGATTTTTTCGACACTGTTCAAACCGTCCTGCATACACCGCTATTTAGATTCGGCAGTGCAGCCTTGACCTTGAACCTAATTGCCGAGTTCCTGTTGGCCTTGCTGATTGCGGTGCTGGTGGCGTTTGGGTTTAAGCGGGTGTTTGCCAATCAAATTCTCAGTCGGCTGGGGTTTAGGCAGGGCACCCGGGAATCCATTGCCACCATTACCAGCTACGGCTTGGCGGTATTTTTGGGCTTGCTCCTGTTGCAAATGCTGGGCATCAACCTGGCCTCTATCGCCGTGTTGGCCGGTAGCTTGGGCATTGGCATTGGCTTCGGCTTGCAAGACATTACCCGCAACTTCACTAGCGGCATCGCCATGCTGGTGGAACAAAAGCTGAAAGTGGGAGATTTTATCGAATGGGAAGGGCTTTCGGGCTATATCGTCGAAATTTCCCTGCGGTCCACAGTAATTCGCACCATCACCCAACGTCACATCGTCATTCCCAATAGCAATTTGATCGGCACTCAGGTAATTAACTGGACATATACCGACACCAAAGGTTGGGTGCCCGTGTACGTCAGCGTGGCCCACGAAAGTGATCCCGTACTGGTGATTGAAGCCCTGCTAGATTCAGCCTACCTGGAGGAAACCGTCTCCTACGAATACCCGCCCGAGGTGTACTTTACCGGCTTTGGCCAGACCTCCCTAGACTTTGTGCTGTGGATTTGGGTGAATCGGGTGGATCTAAAACACAAAACAGAAAGTTCCCTGCGGTTCATCATCGATCAGAGCCTGCGGCAGCATCACATCCGCCTGGCCTCCCCTCGCTATGACCTGTGGCATCGCAACCCTAATGTGGTGATGCAGGCATCCGTGGCGGACTACGAGCAGCACCAGGCGGTGCAGCAGGCGGTGCCCACCTTCAGCGAAAGCCACCTGAAACCAATGGCTGTACGAGATCTGCTGCGGCAGATTCCCTATTTTGCCGATTGCAGTACCGTAGAGCTGCGTAAGCTGGTAGAAATTGGCCATCGACGTCGGCTAGAAGCCGGGGAAGTTCTCTACCGAGAGGGGGACCCGGGGGATGCCTTCTACATTATTTTGTCGGGGACGGTGGGGTATACCCTTAACGGGCAGGACCAGCCGACGATGATGACCGCCGGTCAGTTTATCGGCGAATTTTCCCTCATGCTGGGTATTCCCCGCACGGTGACGGTGACGGCCATGGAAGATACCACCGTCTTTGCCATTAGCCCCCAGGGGTTCAAGCAAATTTTACAGAGCCAGCCCCGGCTATACGACTTGATTGTGCAAGAAATGGGCCGCCACGAAGTGGAGTTAACCCACCAAAAACGGCGTCTACGGGAACTGGGGCTAATTAACCAGGAGTATGATAAAAACCCCGTCGTCTGGGTGCAAAAGCAATTGGAGAAATTGTTTATGCCGCAGATGTGAGGGGGCGGGTTTTGGGTTGCGGGGTTAGCATTCAATCACATTCACCGCCAGACCGCCCCGGGAGGTTTCCTTGTACTTGTCGTGCATATCCCGTCCAGTATCGCCCATGGTTTTGATCACGTTATCGAGGTGGACGCAGTGCTGGCCGTCACCCTTGAGGGCGATGCGGGCGGCGTTAATCGCTTTGATCGCCCCCATGGCGTTGCGCTCAATGCAGGGAATTTGGACCAGACCGCCCACGGGGTCACAGGTGAGACCCAGGTTATGCTCCATGCCGATTTCGGCGGCGTTTTCCACCTGGGCGGGGCTGCCGCCCAGGACTTCGGTCAGGGCCCCGGCGGCCATGGAGCAGGCGACCCCCACTTCCCCCTGGCAGCCCACGTCGGCCCCAGAGATCGAGGCGTTTTCTTTGTAGAGGATGGCGATCGCCCCGGCCACCAGCAAAAACCGTACCACGCCATCATCGCTGGCCCCGTGGCAAAAGCGGGTGTAGTAGTGCAGCACGGCGGGGATGATGCCAGCGGCTCCGTTGGTGGGGGCGGTGACCACACGCCCACCGGCGGCGTTTTCTTCGTTCACTGCCATGGCGTACAGGTTCACCCAGTCCATAATGCTGAGCGGATCCGCAAGGGCATATTCTGAACGCTGCTTCAGGGTTTGGTAGAGGTCGGCGGCGCGGCGCTTCACCTTGAGGCCACCGGGGAGAATGCCCTCGGTGCGGCAACCCCGCACCACACAGTCTTGCATCACTTGCCACAGCCGCAGCAGGTCGGAGCGGATGGCGGCCTCAGGGCGCCAGGTTTTTTCGTTCTCAAGCATCAATTCGCTGATGGTAAGCCCCGTTTGATGACAGTGGTGCAACAGGTCACGGGCTGTTTTAAAGGGATAGGGGACCGGCGACTGGTGTAGCTGCAACTGATCTAGGCAAGCCGCCTGGTCATCTACCACAAAGCCACCACCGACGGAATAGTAGGTGCACCGTCGCAGCGGATTTTCGGTGGCATCCAGGGCCGTAAACACCATGCCATTGGGATGAAAGGGCAGTGGCTGCCAGTGAAACTGGAGGTCAGTTTTTGCCTGAAAGGGAATTGCCCACCGTCGCAGTAGCCAGACCGCTTGGGTTTGGCGGATACGCTGTAAGTGCCCAGCCACTAAGTCTGGATTCACCCCAGCTGGGGATTCCCCTTCTAGCCCTAGCAAGACGGCGCGATCGCTGCCATGGCCCCGTCCGGTCGCCCCCAGGGAACCGTACAGGTCCACCTGAATCCGCTTCACCCGGGGCAGTAGCCCCGCTGCCGCCAGTCCCTGGGCAAACCGCTGCGCCGCTTTCATCGGACCTACGGTATGGGAACTGGAGGGGCCGATGCCGATTTTGAAGATGTCGAAGACGCTGGTGGACATGGGGGATGGGGGGATGGGGGGATGGGTGGATGGGTGGATGGGGTGGTTTTGGGTTTTGGATTTCGGATTTTGGATTGAAGTCGTAGGGTGCATTAGCGGTCGGGGTCTGGCTGTTGGTGGTCAACCTGGGGCCGCAATGCACCGGTCAGGCTGGGGGTAATTAGGGATGGGGTGTAGACGCGTTTCGCAAGCGACATGGAACGCGAAGCGTGTGCAGGGCACTTAAGCGGCTTCCCGCAGGGTAGGGGTGATGGGGTGATGGGATGGTGGGGTGATGGCGTAGGGGCGGACCTGTGTGTCCGCCCTGGCAGGGAAATGGGTAACAGGGAGAATTTTGCATGGAGATGGGGGATGGGGAAGAAGGAGAATTCAGAATTCAGAATTTTGAATTCGCAGCGTGAAGAAGCTAGGGGCTCAGGGCTTCATGCTGAGGAAACGTCTGGGGTCCGTATTTGCTACCTTTTTCGGACTATCGTTGCCCCCTCGATAAACCAGGACTACGCCGATCGCCGCAATCAACAGACCGACGGCATCGACCCAAGCGATTTGGTCATTGAATAAGAGGAATCCCAACACTAGGGTCGTGGGGGGCGTCAAATACATCAAACTGGCCACTCGGGCCGCTGTGCGATACTCTAACAGCTTCAACATCAGCCCGTAGGAACCAATGGACAGCACGACAATTAACCAACCCAGGGCAAAAACGAACTGCTGACTCCACTGAACGCTCAAGCCTTCGATAAACACGGCCAGGGGCCACAGGGCGATCGCGCTGGCTACGGCTTGCACCAACAAACTCTGAATAACAGGCAAATTCTGCGTTGGCTGGGTGCGGTTCAGGTGCCGTTGGTATAGGGTCGCCACGGTCATACTGGCCGCCGCCAAAAAGGGCAGCGCGTACCCGATTGCCGCAGCCTCCCCGGCACCCTCCAGTTTGGTAATGACCACCAAAACGACGCCGACCAGACCGACTCCCGTGCCCCACCACTGCACAACCGATATCGACTCTCCCAAGAAAGGGCCAGATAAAACGCTGGTGGCCATCGGCTGCAACGCTGTGATCAGCGCCACAATCCACGGTGAAACCCCCAGCGCAATCCCCCCAAGCGCTGCACTCAGCCAAATGGCGTGGGCGAGCAAACCAATGACGGCAGAACGGGCGATCGCCGTCTTGCTATGAAACCGCAACTTCCGACGATAGCTGAGCCAGATCAACAGCAGTATCGCCACACAAACATATCGCACAAACAGCAGCGTGAATGGCCCCGTATAGGGCAACCCATATTTCGCGCCAATGAAGCCAGAGCTCCACAGCACCACAAACAGGAGTTCGAGTCCGAGAATTTGCATTCTGAATACCTCATTGGATTGGGTTCTGCTCAAGGCAAACCCTGGCTATGAGTGGTTTGATTGAGCAGAACCCTAGTACTCCCGGTTCGCTCATTTCTAAGGAGGTTCCTCAGATTCTGGCCCCAGCCGAGTGTAAATACTCACCGGGAAGTTGA
>NZ_SMDQ01000031.1 GCF_012911975.1 Nodosilinea sp. P-1105
CCTTACCAGTTCGTTATCTTCCACTTCCTGATTGGCGTTTTCTGCTACATGGGTCGTGAGTGGGAATTGAGCTACCGCCTGGGTATGCGCCCCTGGATCTGCGTTGCTTACAGCGCTCCTGTGGCCGCTGCTACCGCTGTGTTCTTGATCTATCCGTTGGGTCAAGGCTCCTTCTCGGACGGTATGCCCCTGGGTATCTCCGGTACCTTCAACTTCATGTTGGTGTTCCAAGCTGAGCACAACATTCTGATGCACCCCTTCCACATGCTAGGTGTGGCTGGTGTGTTCGGCGGTTCTTTGTTCTCCGCCATGCACGGTTCTCTGGTGACCTCTTCTCTGGTGCGTGAAACCACCGAGACCGAGTCTCAGAACTACGGCTACAAGTTTGGCCAAGAGGAAGAGACCTACAACATCGTGGCGGCCCACGGCTACTTCGGTCGTCTGATCTTCCAATATGCTAGCTTCAACAACAGCCGCAGCTTGCACTTCTTCTTGGGTGCCTGGCCTGTAATCGGCATCTGGTTCACCGCCCTGGGCATCAGCACCATGGCGTTCAACCTGAACGGGTTCAACTTCAACCAGTCCGTCCTGGATTCCCAGGGTCGCGTGATTGGTACCTGGGCAGACGTGATCAACCGCGCCAACCTGGGGATGGAAGTGATGCACGAGCGCAACGCTCACAACTTCCCTCTGGACCTGGCTTCTGCTGAGGCTCCTGAAATCATCGGCTAGTTTTGGCTAGTCCATTGATTTAGAAAAGGCGTTCCCTGCGGGGAGCGCCTTTTTTGTGGCCAGTACGCGACACAACGATCCGCAAACTCTGACGTTAGAAATACTCAGCTTTCATTGGCGATCGCCATGCTTCCATCTATCCTCAACGGTGTTAACCGCAGGGTGATGGTAGTACTTAATCTGGCTGCGATCGCGGCAGGCGAACGGTGAATGTCGTGCCTGCCTGCGTCGTCGAGGTGACTTCTACTGTACCCCCGTGGGCAACGACGATCTCGCGCACGATGTACAACCCCAGACCAATGCTGCCAGAAGCTTGCCGCGCTGCCGATTCCTCCGGCACAGCGTTGCGCATGAGTGGATCAAAGATTTTTCCCAGCCTCTCCGACGGGATCGGCGGCCCTTCATTACACACGCTCAAGACTACGGTTGATTCTTCTGAAGCGACCGATAGGTCAACTGGCCCCTCGGGCGACCCGTGCTGAAGTGCGTTGCGCATCAGGTTGGAGACGACCTGCTGGAGTCGGGCCGCATCCCAGTCGCCAGCCAGGTCGCCGTCTGAGTGAAAGCGCAGGGTGCGCTGCGGGTAGGAAAAGCAGAATCCCTCAAAGACATCGCAACACAGTTTTTCCAGATCAACCGGACCACGCGTCAGCGGCATCGCGCTGCCCAGCCCCGTCGATGCGAAGTCGATCAGGTCGCTGATTAACCGCGTGATCGTCTCCGTGTTCGTCTTGATCATTGATAGCGCTTTGGCAGAGCCTGGGTCTTCGTTTGCGCTGCGTGAGGCGAGTTGTGCGGCCATGCTGATGCGGTTCAAAGGGTCACGCAGGTCGTGGCCCAGGATCGCCAGGAACAGGCGGCGCGACTGCTCGACGAGATTGGTGTAACTGCCGACGGCTACGGCGAGCGATTGATCGATCGATTCATTGAAGCGGATGAGATCATCAATATCGTTGATATCGAGCTGCGGGTGGTGCTTATGCCACAGGCGGAGCACGCTGGCGCGCAGGGAGCGGTATTCGGCGACGACTTCCACGATGTCAAAGCCCGAGCCCACACGCTGCACACCATGTAGGGCCGAGGCGTGGTCGAGCCGATCGCTCTCCTCACCAACAGCATCGCCGTCACCTTTAGTATTGTTTGCCTGCTGCGCGGGGTTCTGACCGGTCTGCATGTCCTCCACGGTTGCCAGAAGTATCCCCCTAGCGTGGTCACGCAGGGCGAGCTTTGTCATCGTCGCCCCAGACTTGAGGCTACGCGCAAACGCTTCCCATTCTGTGAGGATGGGCTCGATGTTCCCAAGAATGAAGTCTGCCAGTCGCATCGATTGCTCCGCTGAGAACATTTTAAGACTCGTAGGACGATAACAATATCGTCACCCCCTTGACGCCTTTTCTGCCGTACATTTCCGTCGTACAGTTGTACAACATAATGGGGCATATTATAACGTTGGCAAAAGCAGCCAGTTAACCACCCGACCTATGGCGCCAACCTGCCAAGATTTCCAGCAGGCCCAGGGGGCGCGGCTCAGGGGGGCTTCTGTATACAGGCATAAGGTTTTCCTGAGGCATGGATCACGTTAATCTTTTGAGTCTGCCATTAATTCCAGCCTTAATGGGGTGTTAGGCCATGCCTGCAAAAGGTGAAATCGACATCACGGTTAAATTTAGCGGTATCCCCATAGCCACGGCTGCTCCTAGGGGCGTTACAAAAATCGAAATGTTTTGCAGCGGCTATACCGTCTTGGCCGATATCAAAACCAAAACGTTCAAACGCTTTATTGAGATGACTATGAAGTATGACGTTTGGGAAGGCGTTGTCAGTGGCAAGCTTCACCATATTCAAGGCCATCAGCTAATCCTTACCCACGCTGGCCTTCATTGCCGTGAAAGGAAAACAGGAGGCTAGGGGAAGGACGGGCACTGAACTCCAACAACTGGTATCAAATTGCCCTAGGGAAACCTCAAACACTTGAATCCAAAAGATAGGCGGCGTTGCATCTGGGCCATTGGAAAAGACAGCACAAAGCCCCCGGTCAGGCACGTGCCAATCCCCCCGACTCCCGGCCCACCACAGTCCTGGTGAGCTTTTCTGCAAAGGGCTTTAAGCCATTGGGTAATCGGACTCGACTGATGCTTCGCAAAGCAGTAAAACTCTTGACTGATGCAGATATGAGCCACCAATTCCAGAGTTTTAAGCACCGAGAAGGGGCGATCCGGTTGGTCAAACAGCAGGGGCATGTAGACCGTGAAACCATCTGCTGCAATCTGCCGTCCCAGGTCTACGCACTCAGGAATCAGGCCAGGTAGTTCATGGAGCAGCACCACCGCCGGTCCGGTCCCCTTCGTATAAACAGTTAAACAGTTCGAGTGGGAAAGGCCTCACTGGCGAACTCAAAATGAGAAAAGTCTTTTATGCGATCGCGACCCGACACCCGACACCCTCAGTCAAGATAATCATTTCTGCCAGTCAATCCTACTCTGGCTCTGGGGCCAGGTAGGCCCGCCAACCGCCAAATTCAGAAATATCTTTTTGACCCTCACACAGAAAGGGTTCCCCCAGCACCCCCAGGACGGTTTCACCATTGTTGAGAGTGACCTTACCAACGCAGAGTCCAGGGGGTTCCTGTTGGAGGACTCGCAGCAGGCCAGCGGTAGGAACCTGCCAGACTTCTAGGGCAACTTCGACCCCACCTTGGCTGACCCGCATCATAGCTGGATGGTTGTCGTAAATAGACCACAAGCGATAGTCAGGGGTGGTGTTGGCCTCGTACAAAAATTTTGCCCCCACAGTCAACAGGTTTTGGTTGAGCGCCAGCCCCCGCATCAGGGTGCCATTGACCGCCAGTTTATGCAGGTCATTCATTGTGATTCAGCCTCAGAACATTGATGGTGATCATATCGGACCACTCTCTTCCCAGCCATCTGTAGCGCCATCTTCCAGAATCGGTATAAACTGCCCAAAGCAAAATTAGACGGGTTTGTCATGGAATCGAGCCTGCTGACGGCGGTGGTGCTGCCCTTGGCCTTGTTTTTGGTGATGCTGGGCATGGGGTTGGGTCTCAAGCTCGATGACTTTACCCGGGTGTTGGTCTATCCCCGAGCGGTGATAGTGGGCTTGGCAGCTCAATTGGTGCTGCTGCCTTTGGTGGGGTTTGGGCTGGCGTCGCTATTGCCCCTGAGTCCAGAGTTAGCGGTGGGTCTTTTGATTATTGCCGCTTGCCCAGGGGGGCCGACGTCTAACCTGGTCACTTACTTGGCTCGGGGCCATGTGGCCCTGTCGATTACCCTGACTGCCATCAGCAGCCTAATTACTGTATTTACCATTCCCTTGGTGGTCAACCTGGCCATGGGAATGTTCATGGGGGAGACCATGGCTTTACGGTTGCCTTTTGGGGCTACGGTCTTGCAAATTGCGGTGATCACGATGCTGCCAGTGGGGCTAGGAATGGGGCTGCATCACTCCTATCCGGCGTTAGCGATCCGGCTTGAACGGCGGGTGAAGTGGGTGGCCCTGGGTTTTCTAGGGTTGATTATTGCGGGCCTACTGGTGCAAGAACGGGCCAATGTATTGGCTTTTTTTGCCCAGGTGGGCTGGGCCACCCTGACTTTAAACGTGACTACCATGGCCTGCGGTTATTTGATCGCCACCTTAGCCCGTCTCGATCGCCCCAGTACCACGGCTATCACCGTAGAAGTAGGCCTGCAGAATGGCACCCTGGCGATCGCCGTTGCCAGTGCCCCTACCTTGCTCAATCAGCCCAACTTAGCTGTTCCTGCTGCCATCTACAGCCTACTGATGTTTGCCACTGGCGGAATTTTTGCCACCTGGGCTGGGCGTGGGACGTTGCGGGTATAGGGGCATTGCAATGCCCCTATACCCCTAATGGTGCCACTGACTTCCCGGCATCTGGCCCTACATTCACGGTCACGTCCTGGGGATCGGCCCAGAGAATGAGCTTGGGATCGTAAGCGCTGTTGAGGTACTTGTGCTGAGGCAGAATACGCAGGGACAATCCTTGCAAACCGCTGGCGGTGTAGGACACGGTGATGCTATAGAGGCTGTTGCCGTGATCATCCTGCCCTTGGTAAGTCATGGGGGTGGCGATCCCCGTATGGATCTCGCCATCGACGTCGACGGCACCTCGGTACAGTTCGACCTGGATGTCTTCAGGGGTTAAGGTACCTAGATGGACCCGAGCGTCTACCTTCAAAACCTGATTGACTTGTAGGTCTACGGCCTCAGACATGGCCACTTCTTGGAATCGCATGTCGTACCAGTGCTGGGTTAGGCGCTGCTGCCAGGCGGCGAGTTCTTTGCCCGGACCATAGTTTTGGCGGACCAGGTTGTGAGCCCGATCGCTGGCGGCAAAGTACCCTTGGTTAGCGTAGTCTTTGACCATACGGGCGGTGTTGAATTGGGGGGTGTTGAGGTAGATGGCCTCTTTCATTTTGGCTACCCAGCCCCGGGGAATTTCGTCCTTGTCCCGCTCATAGAATAGGGGCACCACGTCTTTTTCCAGAATGTCATAGAGGGCATTGGCTTCCACATCGTCCTGGTAAGCGGGGTCGTCGTAGTCTTCGCCGTGGCCGATGGGCCAGCCGGTGCGAATGTAGTCGGCTTCATCCCACCAGCCATCTAGCACACTCAGATTGGGCAAGCCGTTCATGGCGGCTTTCATGCCGCTGGTGCCGCTGGCTTCTCGGGGGCGGCGGGGGTTGTTGAGCCACACATCGCAGCCAGCCACCATGTCCCGGGAGACGTGAATGTCGTAGTTGGGCACAAAGACAATGGATCCACTCAGTCCTTCTTCTCGAGTGAAGTGGATGATGCTGCGGATTAACTCTTTGCCAGGAATGTCTTTGGGGTGGGCTTTACCGGCAATTACAAACTGGACTGGGCGACCATGACCCCGCCCCTGAATAATCTGACGAATGCGATCGAGGTCGTGGAGAAACAGGGTGGCCCGTTTGTAGGTGGCAAATCGACGGGCAAAGCCAATGGTTAAGGTGAAGGGATCAAGCACCTCCTGGGCAGCAGTGAGCTCACGGGCTGAGGCCCCGCGATCGAGCAGATTTTTGGTTAGGCGTTCGCGCACGGCCATCACCATTTGAGACCGACATTGCTCGTGGTTACGCCACAGTTCGTCGTCGGGGATGGCATAGACCCGCTCCCACAGGGAGGCACCAGGGCTGGCTTGGGACCAATTGGGGCCAAGGTAGCGATCGTAGAGGCTCTGGGTGGACTTGGGAACGCAACTGCGGGCATGGACCCCGTTGGTGATGGCGTGGATTGGCACTTCCTCTAGGGGCAGTTCTCCCCACAGTTCTCCGAACATATGGCGGGATACTTCGGCATGGAGCTTGCTCACCCCGTTGATGAAGGTGACGGTTTTAATTGCCAGTACCGCCATGCTAAAGGGGGCTGAAAAGTCGCCGGTATGGGCACGCCCCAGGGCTAAAAATTCGTCATCCCCTAGACCGAAGCGATCGCGGTATTGACCCAGGTAGTGCAGCACCTTGTCGGGGGGAAACAGGTCGATACCCGCCGGGACTGGGGTGTGGGTAGTGAACATCTGGCTGGCCTGGGCTACTTGCAGCGCCTGGGTAAAGCTGAGCTGATCTTCGTCCATGAGAATGCGCATGCGCTCTAGGGCCATGAAGGCGGAGTGGCCTTCGTTCATGTGGTAAGCAGTGGGGGCTAAGCCCAGGGCCTTGAGCATCCGCACACCGCCAATCCCCAGCATGATTTCCTGGTGGATGCGCATGTCGATGTCGCCGCCATAGAGGCGATCGCAGATATCTTGGTCATACTGATTATTGGGCTCGATGTTGGTATCCAGCAGATACAGGGGAACCGTACCCACCTGCACTCGCCAGATCCGAGCGTAGACGGTGCGTCCAGGGTAGTCTATCCCGATCCGTAGCTCGTCGCCGTGGGCATCGCGCTCCAGGTGCAGGGGCATGTTGTAAAAGTCATTGATGGGATAGCGCTCTTGCTGCCAACCATCGGCATTCAGGTATTGGGCAAAGTAGCCCTCCTGGTACAGCAGCCCGACCGCTACCAGGGGTAACCCCAGGTCACTAGCTGACTTCAGGTGGTCCCCAGCCAGTACCCCGAGGCCGCCAGAATATACCGGCATGCAGGAGGTGAGGCCAAATTCCATCGAGAAGTAGGCGTAGCACTCCCCAGGCACCGGGTTAGGGCGATGCTTTTTATACCAAATGCGATCGCGGCGATAGTCGTCTAATCGCTGGGCGGCTCGATCCATCTGGGCTAAAAAACCTTCGTCTTCTACTACCTCATTCAGCCGACTCTGGCTTAGGGTACCCAGCATCAGCACCGGGTTGTAGCGACTGGACTGCCATAGGTCGGCATCAAGTCGGCGAAATAAATCTTCTGTTTCTACGTCCCAATCCCAGTGGAGGTTATAGGCTAACTTCCGAAGAGGCTCTAGGCGCTGGGGTAGGGCCGGCGTTACGTTAAAGGTGCGAATCGGTCGCATGGATTTTAGCTTTCATTGTGGTTTTACTTAGGCCTATTTTGCCGCCGATCGCTGACAATCGGTCGGCTTTTAATACTCTCTTCCCAGATGAAGGCGAGGAACTTGTGGGTTGACCTCGCCTTCATGACCCGGCAGCTCTGGTTGCATCCGCTACCCCCGCCCCTGTCTTTCCCAGGATTCCTCGCCAAAAAGTAATGGAATCCCTACCTGGATAGGTTGTTGTGGGTCTCTCTGCCAAAGGATAATAAAGCTATTAGGAGTTTGGGTGATAACAGAATTACTGCGAGGATAGAACGATGAGCCAGCAAGAAAATTATCAGAGTCGGGCGAGGTCTTTAGCTAAAGGCGATCGCGCTGAGGTTGAGTTTGATCAATGGGCAAAGGCTGTGCGGCAGCAGATGGTGGCCGCTCTGAAGCGTCGAGGCAGTCTTTAGTACTGTCTGGCAGAAGCAAGACGAGGGTGACGGGTGTTTAGGTGACAGGTATTAGGTGACAGGTATCAGGAAAGGTGAACTGACTGATGTCGCAGGGTACTAATGCTCAGTCAATCTGATCATGCCGGGTTCTGGGAACTGGAGACATCATCCTTTGGCTGTCCCTGCGGGGACGGCGATCACCTGATCCTGGTTTTGGGCCGTGTAGCTATTGGGCGGGTAGCGGTCAAAATGGCGAAACAGGGCAATGGGCTTATGTATCCGGCAGGAATAAAATTCCACTACGATCTCTGAATCTTGGCGCAGGACCACTTTAGGCGAAAAGTCTTCAGGGGCTTTGGTGCGCCATTGCCAGGTAACTTTTGCCGGAGGGGCGTTAACCAGCCGGTGATGCGCCCAGCGGGCATATTGACCGAAACGGCCAAACTCCCGCACTTCTCGAATAAAGACAGAGGCGGATAAAAACGATGATAACGAGCCATCGCCGTCTAGGCTGGCCATTAAGCTGGGGAGTATGCCCATGGGGGACGGGGGTTGACCGGTCTGGGTTGCTTTGTCAATGGCTGTTTCCAGTTGCTCGATGGTGCTAAGCAGGCTAGGCAAGGCCACAGTGACCCCAATACCGCCCTGGTGATCTTGGCGCAGGTAAGACACTAAACGAATTCCTGGCTGCAGCCATAGCCCGGGTAATTTGCTCAATGCCTCGGCTGGGTCCATAGTGCTGACAAACCAGCGCCCCTCTGCGTTGGGGGCTGGCAGGTTATCTTCGGGCATATCCCCCGCCCGGAATAAATCCCCTAAAGCATTGAGAGAATCGGGGAGCATGGTGTCGTCAGCCACAGTCGGGGAGCCATCCGCCTGATGGCAGGGCTGCTCGTGGGGCGGCAACACTAAGGTTTCGCGAACAAGTTGGCTAACCTTTTGGACAGTGGCAAGGGGGTATCTTTGAAACGACATGGTTTCCTATCCGGTGGTTTGCCCTGGGGTTGCTAATCATCTGTTTTCAGTGTTCCGCAACTCACCAGAAACCTAACGGAGAAGACGTTAAGAAAGCCATCTGCGGAGCCTCAGGGGAAATCATTAAGTCTTGGGTGTACACCATTTGAGTAGGGGGCAACCAAGGGCGGAAACCTGAAAAGAACCTTAATAGCTCTTGATTACGAAACGTAAACGTTTACAGTATTTTTCGATCTAATACTTGAGCAAAAATACTTAGGCGTTATGCCTAGCAGTCGTACCCTATGGAGCCACTGAGCAGCGATAATTTACTTCAAGCCTATGACAACGGCGATCGCCAGTTTGCGGGCATTGATCTCTCAGCCGCCCAACTGTTTGAAGCTGACCTGCGCCACATTGACTTGCAGGCCAGCTGTTTGAATCGCTTGTATGCCCCCTACAGCAACTTTAGCCAGGGCAATTTACAGGCCGTCACCCTAATGGGGGCAGAGTTAGGGGATAGCAGTTTCTATGGTGCTGACCTCAGCCAAGCGATTCTAACTAATGCGAGTCTAAGCCGGGCTGACCTCCGGGCCGCTAACTTTGGGGGGGCCAACTTGCGGGGGGCTAACTTGCAAGGGGCTGACCTGCGCCAGGCCAACTTGACCTCAGCTGATTTAGAGGGGGCTAACCTGCAGGGGGCCAACCTGGAAGGGACCATTTTAAAGGATGCTAACCTGAGCCGGTGTAACCTGTTTCGAGCCGTAGGGTTAGCGCTGGATAGCAGCCGTTGCGATCGCACCACCATTCTGCCCGACGGCCACACCTATGACACCTAACGTCGAACAATCAGGTGACCAAACCACCAGTACCTATGGCCGAAATTTATGGCCGAACTGGGGTTGTGAACAGAAAAGGTCGGGGACACCAGTGGCATCCCCGACCTTTTGGCTACTAATTGGCTACTAATGGGAAGGTTAAGCGTTACTGACGCTGAATCTTATCCCGCTGGCTAACGAAGACGAGGAAAGCCGTAGCCGGCACCACAACGATGATGGCTCCAGCCAGTATGCTGAGTAGAAAGTTAGTTAAGGAAGGTGTCATATATCCCTTGTCCTGACTAAGGTGTAGACGGTATGTTAACTTCCATTATTGCGTAAGTTACGCCCCCAAAACGCAAGTGTGGTTATCAACCATCACTAAAAATCGAAGAAACACTTGAATTTAGGCCCAGGAATAGGGTTAGGTTCATCGTTACAAAGCTTTAGAATATGACATATATCTAGCTCGCGATCGCCACTGAAGGACGATTACGTTGGGATGTCGGGCGATCAGGCGATCGCCCGACATCCCGGCCTGGGATAATGGCTCATATGCACAACACGCTGAGGAGTAACCCATGACCACCACTGACCTATTCACCTGGGGCGTTGGCTTGCTCCTGGGGTTGATGACCTTGCTGTTTATTTTCCGGATTGTCTTGACCTGGTATCCCCAGGTGGATCTCACCAAGCTGCCGATTGCCCTGGTGGTGTGGCCCACGGAGCCCCTATTGGTACCCGTTCGCAAAGTGGTGCCTCCCATCGGTGGGGTCGATATTGCCCCGGTGATTTGGGTGGGAATTGTCACCCTGCTGCGGGAAATTCTCGTCGGTCAGCAGGGGCTGTTGCGCATGTTGGGCTAACGCACCGTTCCCTAAAACCTGACACCTAAAACCTGACACCTAAGTGCCCATCATTTCCACCACAAAATTGGTATAGACATCGCCCTTGAGGAAATTGTCATTTTCCAGCACTTTTTGATGGAAGCCAATGGTGGTGGGTAAGCCAGTGATGGCGCACTCCCGCAGCGCCCGGCGCATGCGTCTGATCGCCGTGGGGCGATCGGGGCCCCAAACAATTAACTTGCCCACCAGGGAGTCATAGTAGGGGGGGATTTCATAATCGGTATACACATGGGAATCCATCCGCACCCCCATGCCCCCAGGGGCTAAATAGCCGCTAATGCGACCCGGGTTGGGACGAAAGTTGTGGTCGGGGTCTTCGGCATTGATGCGGCATTCAATGGCGTGGCCGCGAAACTGAATGTCAGCCTGGGTAAAGGGCAGCTTTTCCCCCTGGGCAACCCGCAGTTGGGCGGCAATCAGGTCGATACCCGTGATCATTTCGGTGACGGGGTGTTCCACCTGAATGCGGGTGTTCATTTCCATGAAGTAAAAGTTGCCGTAGCGGTCCACCAAAAATTCCACCGTGCCTGCCCCCACATAGTTAATCGATTGGGCCGCTCGCACCGCCGCATCCCCCATTTTCTGTCGCTGTTCTGAGGTAAGTTGGGGGCTGGGGGCCTCTTCTAGTAGCTTTTGGTGCCGCCGTTGAATGGAGCAGTCCCGCTCGCCCAGATGCACGACGTTACCATAGCTATCGGCCAAAATTTGAAACTCAATGTGGCGGGGCCGCTCAATAAACTTTTCCAGGTATACCCCAGGGTTGCCAAAGGCCGCCTGAGCCTCCCCCTGAGCCGCCATAAAGGCTTTGCTCATGTGGGCTTCGGTCTCTACCAGGCGCATGCCTCGGCCGCCGCCACCAGCCGTGGCTTTGATGATTACCGGATAGCCGATTTCGCTGGCCACGGGGTAGGCTTCCGACTCATCCAGCAGCAGGCCCTCGCTGCCGGGCACTGTGGGCACCCCCACCCGCTGCATGGTTTCTTTGGCCGTAGACTTATCCCCCATTTTGCGGATTGAATCGGGGGAAGGGCCGACAAAGACAATCTGGTGGTCAGCGCAAATCTCAGCAAATCGGGCATTTTCAGCCAAGAAACCATAACCAGGGTGGATGGCGCTGGCGTTGCGGGTTAATGCCGCCGCAATAATGTTGGGAATGTTTAGGTAGCTCTTTTGGCTGGGGGCTTCGCCGATACACACGGCTTCGTCCGCCAACTGAACGTGGAGAGCATGGCGATCCACAGTGGAGTGTACGGCTACGGTGGCGATACCCATTTCCTCGCAGCTGCGGAGGATTCGCAGGGCGATTTCTCCCCGGTTGGCAATCAAAATCTTGGAAAAGCGCATTATATACGGCGGTAGTGTCTGATCAGAATCATACGACGGTTGCTGATCCTAACACGGGGTTGGGGTGACAAAATTTAGTCCACGGCAACCTGCAAATGCCACACTTATGGTTTATTCTTAATATGGCTAAGTCGTTTGTCTGGCCTGATGTCTGGGGTTGGTTAACGGTTTGCGCTCACCCATGCGGATGTGGTGGAATTGGTAGACACGCACGCTTGAGGGGCGTGTGGCTTATGCTGTGCGAGTTCGAGTCTCGCCATCCGCATTAATGTAAGAGAATATACACCCAAAAAAAACCAGAGAGCGAACTCCCTGGTATGTGTGACGGATGAAAAAGTTACGCCGATCAGCCCTGGCCTAGCCAAATCGACCGCTGACGTAATCGCGGGTGCGCTGATCGGCGGGGTTAGAAAAGACTTTGTCTGTGGTATCTACTTCCACCAGGTAGCCCACCCGCTTGCCGCCGTCTAGAGCTTCGGCGTTAAAGAAAGCGGTATAGTCAGCCACTCGAGAAGCCTGCTGCATGTTGTGGGTGACGATAACAATGGTGTATTCCTGCTTTAGTTCCTTCATCAGCTCTTCAATCCGCATGGTAGAAATGGGGTCTAGAGCTGAGCAGGGCTCATCCATGAGGATGACGTCGGGCTGCACAGCGATCGCCCGGGCAATACACAGACGCTGTTGCTGCCCCCCGGACAGGGATGTGCCCAATGTCTTGAGCTTATCTTTGACTTCGTCCCACAGGGCGGCCTTACGCAGAGACTTTTCGACCACCTCGTCCAGGTTTTGCTTCATGCCATTCACCCGCAGACCATAGGCCACATTGTCATAAATGGTCTTGGGGAAGGGGTTCGGCTGCTGAAACACCATGCCGATCTTGCGGCGCACCACCACCGGGTCTACGGTTTTGTCATAGAGTTGCTTACCGCGATAAGTCAAATGTCCCTTGACCTCCGCCCCAGGAATCAGGTCGTTAGTGCGGTTGTAGCAGCGCAATAGGGTGCTTTTACCACAACCTGAGGGACCAATAAAGGCCGTAATCTTGCCTTCTAGGATGTTCAGGGTGACGTCGCGCAGGGCAATACTATTGCCATAGTAGACCGACAGGTTTTGGGCCTCAAAGATGCGCCGTAGGTCTACGGCCGTGTTGTTCATCGATTGGGATTGCATGGGGTTTCTACGTGGGTTAATGGCTCGGGGGATTGACAGCTCGGGGGGTTGACAGCTCGGGGCATCAGCAGGCTGAAACGGAAAATTACCGGTCAGCTTAACCAGAGCCAGACCAAGTCCAGGTGGGGACCTGAAGTTTTTCCACAGGTAGACCCCCAGGCCCGGACTTGAGTTTGACTTAAATTACTTTCTTCCTGCTGAAATAGCGGGCCAGAATACTGAACAGAAGCACAATCACCAGTAACACCAAAGCCGCCGCCCAACCCAGTTGCTGAGATGCTTGGTAGGGGATGATGGAGAAAAAGTAAATCAGCACTGGCATGGTGGCCACGGGTCGCCATAAGTCAGTGGACCAGAAATTATTGTTAAAGGCTGTGAACAGCAGTGGCGCCGCTGACCCTGCCGCCTGGGCCACCGACAACACAACACCAGTAATGATAGAGGTCAGGGCAGCGGGCAGAACAATGCGACTAACGGTTTGAAACCGAGTGGCCCCAATGCCAGTAGCGGCCCACCGCATTTCGTTGGGGACCAACAGCAGGGCTTCTTCGGTAGCGCGAATAATAATTGGTAACATGAGCACTGCCAGAGCCACCCCCCCAGCGAAAGCAGAAAAGGTACCCGTGGGCAGCACCACAACCGTATAGGCAAACAAGCCCATGAGAATCGACGGTACTCCAGCTAGCACATTGGCCGAAAACTTAACCAGGTAGGCCAACTTGGTACCCCGGCCAAACTCGGCCAGGTACACCGCTGCCAGCACCCCAAAGGGCACCGAAATGGCAATGGCAACCCCTAGGGTCATCAAGGTGCCGATAATGGCATGGCCAACGCCGCCCCCCGATAAGCCTGGCGGCGGTGGTAACTGGGTAAAAATATCGGGGAAGACCAGGGCTTCGGCACCCCTCTGAAAGACGCCAACCAGCACCCAAGCCAGCGGCAACACCACCGCCGCTGCAAACACCATCGTCAACACTGTCAGCGCCTTACCGGCAATGCGACGGTGGGAGGCCAGATTTTGGCCGGTCATATCAAACGAGTCTTCGCCCTCAAAGGCTAAATTGGGCTGTCTGCCTGCGGTATCCATAGCGGGGTGTTCCTCTTCTGACAACTGACAGTAACCGACAACTGATCACAAAACAAATTTTTAACGGTCGCAGATCCGGCACAGAATGGCTAGAGCCTCGGTGTCAAAAGCCATCGTTCTAATCACATCACCAATGCCGATCAAGGAATCGGATCCTAAACCAATGATCTAGCCCCAGTTAGGCTACTCAACATTTTGGAACCGGCGAATGACAACCTCAGCCAGAATATTCACCACCAGGGACAAAATCATTAGCACTAGACCGGCATACATCAATGCCGCCACCTGGGTACGACCGGCCTCACCAAACTGAGAGGCAATGAGCGCCGTAATGGTAGTCCCTGGCTGTAGCCAGGAAATGTCGATGCGATTAGCATTACCCACCAGCATGGCCGATACCATGGTTTCTCCCAGGGCGCGCCCCAGACCCAGCATCACAGAGCTAATGATGCCCGATAATCCCGCTGGAATCAGCACCCGCAAAATCGTTTCCCAGCGAGTGGCCCCCAGGGCGAGCGAACCAGTACGCATGTCACGGGGCAGCACTTCAAAGGTGCTGCGGGTAATGGAAATGATGACCGGCACAATCATGATCGCTAGTACCAGACCCACCAGCAGTAGATTGTTACCCCGGGGGGTACCCCCACCAAAAATTGGAATCCAGCCAAAGTTAGCGTTTAAAAACCGAAAGAAGGGTCGAATGGCGGGGATCAGCACAAAAATGCCCCAGATGCCCAACACCACACTGGGGATGGCCACAATTAGCTCGATGGCAAAGGCGATCGGTGTGGTCACCCACTTGGGGGCAAACCCCTCGGTTAAAAAGATGGCCACCCCAATGCCCAGGGGCACGGCAAGCGCCACGGCAATGAACGACGTGATCAGGGTGCCATAGATTTGGGGCAGCACCCCATAGACATTGGTCACCGGGTTCCAGGTGGTGCCAAAAATAAACCCTGGGCCAAAGGCGCGAATGGCGGGCATGGCCGAGTCGGCGGTCTGTAAAATCACCCAGATCAGCACCGCCCCAGCCCCAATGGCCAGCAGCAGGGTTAGCCCCCAGAACCCAACATCCAGCACTCGGGCCGTGCTGTTGCGTTTTTCAAGCCCTTGGCTTCTTTGATACCCCGTTGACTGTTCTGCCAGCGTCATGATACTTCCTTGGCTCTTGTGAAAAACCTGTCAATTTACACTTACGTGGATGAAAAAACATAGATGAAACAAAGAACTAGATTGCCCTAAATTTAGGGCAATCTAGTTCTCATCAAGGGGATTAACCGGCCTCTACGGTGTCAAACACCTCAATGATGCGCTCTACCAGTTCATCGGGCAGGGGCACAAACAGCAGTTCTTCGGTTAGGGCATCCCCTTCAGGTCCTAAAGCCCACTCAAACACACCCCGTAGGGCTTCCCAGGTTTCGGCACTTTCGTATTCCTGGTAAATCATCACCCACACCAGACCGACGATGGGGTAGGCATCTTCACCGGCAGGATCGGGGACCAGCAGGGCAAAGTCATCGGGTACTTCTTCGCCGAGTAGCGCATTGGAAGCGTTCTCGGGGGTGGGCTCCATGAAGTTGCCAGCGTTGTTTTCCACCAGGGCAGAGGGAATGTCATTCAGGGCCGCGTAGGCGTAGGACAGGTAGCCGATCGCCCCTTCGTTTTGCTGAATACCAGCGGCTACCCCTTCATTACCCTGACCGCCGATGCCCACGGGCCAGTCCACGGAGGTACCCACACCCGCTTCCCAACCATCGCAAACGGTATCGATATGGTTGACGAACACGAAGGTGGTACCTGAACCATCAGACCGATGCACCCAGGTGATGTCTAGATCAGGAAAATCGATGTCAGGATTGGCTTCCGCAAAGACGGGATCATTCCAGTTAGTGATTTCGCCAGTAACGATGCCGCAGTAGGCTTCACGGTCGAGGCTGAGCTCTTGGTCACCAACCCCAGGCAGGTTGTAGGAAAAGGAAACGTGACCGCCAGTGATGGGAATCTGGATGGGCTCAAAGGGCCAGGCTTCCCGGAACGACTTCATCCGGTCTTCGGAGTCAGTGATCGGGGCCTCCGATGCACCGAAGTCTACGGTGCCATTGATGTATTGCTCTAGACCGGCACCGCTACCGACGGACTGGTAGCTGACCTGTACATCGGGGTTGACTTCACGGTTGTAGGTGTCAAACCAGCGCTGGAACAGAGGAGCCGGGAAGGTCGCCCCCGCCCCACTGATGGCAACAATATTGCCACTACCATTAGCTCCAACGGGGGGAGCATCATCACCGTTGACAGCTATTTCACCGCCACCACCACAGGCGGCAACCCCTAAGACCATAGGCAGAGAAGCCGCTGCCAAAAACGCTTTGCGATTGAAAATCATGGGAAGCATGTCCACTTTTGAAAACGACTAGTAAAAGCGATGGAAAAACTTAGATAGAGGAGCCATACAGGCCCTGATGTGATCCAATAGCTGTTGAAAAACCAACCCGAACTGGAACATCCAAACAAGAAACTATCACACTATGCAGCAAAATGTTTACTCATTTTTAGGGCCTCTTTCAAATAGCTCCGCTGAGAGGATTGCACACAAAAAGGATATAAAAGGGACAGTCTTTCAGCGGGAACGAGTGCATATGGATGCCGTTATTGTTGAGGCTTAATCAAATCTTAAGCTGCTCTTAATTAGGTCTTGGTTGACTTTGTGATTGCTTTCTGGAGGTTTTTCAGCACTGATTGAGGTTGGTCTGAGCTGAGGGCAGACCCTCTACGTGATTCAGAATGTGATTGAGATTGGCCTGGGCGGGAAATTAGATTTAATTAGCTTAGGATAAGTCTAAGGAATGACGATTAAGTTGGGGTTAATGAAAACTGTGGGGCAAGCTTAATGTTAGCCCTTGGGGTAACTTTCGGGGATGTTTTTAGCCAAATTGATGGGGACTTGACTGGCTGGTTGGCAAGGCCGGGGGAGTTCGGCTAACCCTGGGATGCGATTGGCTGAGGGTAATGGTGAAGGTGGTGCCGACGTCGACCTGGCTATGCACCTGGAGGGTGCCGCCGTGGGCTTGGACAATTTGTTGGGCGATCGCCAGACCCAGGCCAAACCCACCGGTTTCTTGAGCCCGAGCCTGGTCAACCCGATAAAATCGCTCAAAAATATGGGGCAAATCGGTGGGGGGAATGCCAATGCCGTTGTCTTCCACGGCGATCGCTACGTGATCGCCCTCTACCACCAGGCGCAGGGTGACCCGCCCACCAGGGGGAGTATAGCGACAGGCATTGCTGAGTAAATTCGCGATCGCCTGACGTAGGAGAGCAGCTTCTCCCCTAACCCAGAGGGGCTCGGCTGGGGTCTGTAGTTCCCAGTGCAATCCCTTGGTCATGGCCTGGGGTTGAAACTCTGTGGCTAAGTCTTGGGCTAGGGCGGTCAGGTTGCACTGGTCGGTGGTGGCGGGTTGGTCGCTGGAGACCAGCAAAAACAGGCTACTAATCAGCTCGCCCATTGCCTGGGCCAACTCGGTGATGCGCTGCAATCGGGCTCGTTGATCGGTGGGGGACTGGGTCAACAACCCTAGTTCAGCCTGGTTCAAGATAGAGGCTACGGGCGATCGCAGCTCGTGGCTGGCATCGGCGCTAAATTGTTCTAGACGCTGGTACGACTGGCGAATGGGCCGGATCATCTGGCCCGCGAACCACCAGCTCACCAGCCCCATTAGCCCCACCCCCAAGGGCAGGCCGATACTTAAAAACCTGCGGGTCTGAGCCAGGGTTAACTCTGCTGACGCCAGGGGAATTCCCACCTGTAGATGGCCTAACCCCTGCCCTTCTGCCTCCAGGGGAATCGTCAGTTGACGCAGCCGCTGACCGTCATCGGTGAGGGTTTTATAGCCTGGCACAACCACCTCGGATTCCCCTGGCATCGGTCCAAAGAACATTAGTAAATGGTTATTGGGGTCGTACCAGCGGGCAAAGACCAGTTCTGACTCAACGCTCAAGGTGGCATTGCCCAATAGGGGAGTTGTATCCAGCTGAAATTCCCAAAGGGTGGGCTGGTCGGCCTGAGGGGAGTAGGTGGTGCTGCTGATTAATAGGCTCGCTTCTCGGTAGAGGCGGCGATCCAGCTTTTGCAGTTCGCGCTCCACCTCGGTGATGTAGAGAACACCACCAAAAATAACAAACACACTGCCCATGGCGAGCATGAGCCACTGGGTGAGGCAACGGCGACTGCGGACGAACATAGGGGAGGGGGGAGGGGGGGGAGTGGATGGGTGGGGGAGTGGATGGGTGGATGGGTGGATGGGTGGTAGACGCGGAGCGGCTTCCCGAAGGGTAGGGTGGATGGGTGGTAGACGCGGAGCGGCTTCCCGAAGGGTAGGGTGGATGGGTGGTAGACGCGGAGCGGCTTCCCGAAGGGTAGGGTGGATGGGTGGTAGACGCGGAGCGGCTTCCCGAAGGGTAGGGTGGATGGGTGGTAGACGCGGAGCGGCTTCCCGAAGGGTAGAGTGGATGGGTGGATGGGTGGATGGGTGAAGGAGTATAGACGCGGAGCGGCTTCCCGCAGGGTAGGGGTGTTGGGGTAAATAGTTTTGAGTGTTTAGTTTTGAATTTTGAGTTCTTTCAGCAGTGCTCTAGTCCAAAACTTATCCTCCGCAGACCCTTCGCGTAGGCGTTCACGAAGCGAGTGCTTGGCACTCAGCTTGTCCCAAGGACTTGCAAAATTCAAAGTTTCCCCCCTCTTCACCTCCCCACCTCCCCATCTCCCCATCTCCCCATCTCCCCATCTCCCTATCTCCCCATCTCCCTACCTCTCCCCCGTCACCCCGGTGTCTGAACCTGGGAAGCGGGAATGCTGAGCCGATAGCCCATGCCGTAGATGGTTTCGATGTAGCTGTCGGCACCCAGGGGTTTGAGGCGCGATCGCAGTCGTCGCACCAGCTTTGGCAGGGCATTACTCTCTGGCTCGCTGCCCACAGCCCACAGGGCTTGCTCCAGTTGGTTGTGAGAAAGCACCTGGTGGGGATGGCGCAGTAGGTACTCCAGTAGTTGGAATTCCCGTTTAGATAGCTTGATCCGTTGGTTGTCTCGCTCTAGTTCCAGGCTGTGTAGGTGCAGGTACAGATCCCCGAGGGACAGGATATCTCCCTGCCATTGGGGTACCCGTCGCCCCAAGGCCCGCACCCGAGCCACGAGTTCGAGCAGGCTGACGGGCTTTACTAAATAGTCATCGGCCCCGGCGTCGAGGCCATCAATCCGGTCTTGGAGTCCGCCACGGGCGGTGATCATCAGCACTGGGGCGCCCCCCCCCTGCTGACGGTAACGGCGGCAAAGGTCAATGCCGCTGATTTGGGGTAGCATCCAGTCGAGGATGAGCAGGTCGTAGGTATTGGTGGACAGCAACCAGTCGGCGGTGGCGCCGTCGGTAGCTGAGTCAACAATGTGATTAGCCTGCTCCAAGGCAATCTGCATGGGCTGGAGCTGATCTAAATTGTCTTCCGCCAACAAGATACGCATAAGACCTGTTGATCCCCATGACTCAATCGCTAGACTAACTCTATGTTACTAGTACTCTGCGGCGTCAATGTAGCTATTTTTCTCCTGGCGTCAGGTGTCGGGGCTCAGGTGCCGGGGAGGGTGGGCTGATTAACGCCGGGCTGCACTAGAGTGACAGGTACTAGAGTGATCGTGACTCGCAGGCCATAGGTTTTTAGGGATACTCAGGGATAATCACGCCATGAACCGATATTGGCCTTTGCCTGTGAAGCAACTGTTAGCCCGCTGCGGCATTGAATTTTGGCTACCCCTAGGGTTGTTGGGGGTAGGGTTTTGGCTGTTGGGCCAAGTCTGGACTAATCAATACTTACAGGCATCTAATCGGGCGATCGCACCCCTAACCCTAACGCCCAATACCGCCGTCCAGGACCACGGCTTGCTGAGCGCTCGGGCGGTGCTCAATAACGACCTGCCCTTCACCCGGGTGGAGGTGCTTGTGGTCAAGCCCGTACCCCGCACCTTGCAGTTCTTACTGCCCCTAGATACCCCCTCAGAGCTTGAGGTGGAACTCGGCAACCAGCTGAAGGTATCCCCAGAGCTGATCCGACGGCTGATGCGCTACGAAAATGCCTCCCCTGCCCCAGAATTACCCTAGTCAGTAGGTGGACAAAAATAAAGGGCTCAACGTTGCTGGTTTCGACTCCGCTCAACCAGCAACGAGGCCTGAGCGGAGTCGAAGGCCGGATCAAGGATCAGTCCGTAATTGTGTCCATGTACTTACATCAAGGCAGAAGTTATGAAGGCAGTAGAGCTACGCTCGTGAGTAACAGGCAGAACGGGGACTCTAGGCCGCGCAGGGTCTGCCGCTCTAGCGAGACCTGTTATTTCTGCCTCTTATTTCTGCCTCAGAGTACTAGCCGAAACGGCCAGACACATAATCGCGGGTGAACTGTTCACGGGGGTCATTGAAGATCTTTTCGGTGGTATCGTATTCCACCAGATAGCCCACCTTATGGCCACCTTCGGTAGCCTCAGCGTTAAAGAAGGCGGTTCTATCGGCAACCCGGGAGGCCTGCTGCATGTTGTGGGTGACAATGATGATGGTGTACTTCTGTACCAGATCCTTCATCAGTTCTTCAATCTGGATGGTAGAGATAGGATCGAGGGCTGAGCAGGGCTCATCCATCAGGATTACCTCTGGCTCGATGGCGATCGCGCGGGCAATACAGAGACGCTGCTGCTGCCCTCCGGACAGGGATAGGCCGCTGGACTTCAGTTTGTCTTTGACCTCATCCCACAGCACCGCTCGACGTAAAGAGCGCTCGACCAGCTCATCCATGTCTCCTTTAAAGCCATTCAGCCGAGCCCCAAAGGCAATGTTTTCGTAGATTGACTTATGGAAAGGATTGGGCTTTTGGAACACCATGCCAATGCGACGGCGTACCTCCACCGGGTCAATGTTGTCGCCATAGAGGTCTTGGCTATGGTAGCTGACATGGCCCTCAACCCGGGCCCCAGGAATCAGATCGTTAGTGCGGTTGAAGCACCGTAGGACTGTGCTCTTACCACACCCAGAAGGACCGATCAGGGCGACGATTTCCCGAGGCAAAATATCTAGAGACGTGTCTCGAACGGCTAAGGCCGAACCATAGTAAACGTTCAGGTCTTTAGCACGCAAAACAGTCTCAGTCATGGTCGGGCTCGATGTATCAGAAACCATGGTGGTAGCTCTCTAAAGCAATAAATCTAAAGCAACAAAATTTTTGAATCGGGGGCACAGATTAGGATAGGGCGTTGAATGGCCGCCGGACGGTTGCTACAGACAAGTATCCAAGCAAATGCCCCAGAGCCGAGGTGATTTCAGTCCTGACATGGATCAGCAGCATCACCATTAGCACAATAGTTTGATTGGCAGCAAGTATTGACAGGTGGCCGGAAATTTGTGAACCAAAATAGCAGCTAAAAAAGGACATCAAAAGGACAAGAAGAACAAGCTTACCAATATCTATAAAGTATATCGGATCAGGGTTAATAGCCCTTTGGGGCAAGATTGTGATGGCGTTAATGAAAGGTTAACGAATGATTAATGAACGAGTCTAGGGCAGCATCGAGTTTCAATTTTAGGGTTGGCATCTGTAGAGATTTGGCATCATTAAGGTCCGAAATTCCCTCCTTGGTAGGCCTGTGCTGTTCGCGCAGGCACCCCTCCCAGGGAGGCTATTGTGTACACATAAGTCCCAGAACCTTTGCCGCCAGGGCTTTTCCCACCCTGCGGGAAGAGCAAGCTTTACATCCCCCAACCCCTGCTACGCGCGTCCTACGGCCTACTCCCAGGACGGAAGAAGGGGAGCCGGAAAGCCTTGTCTGGCCTCCCCCACTCTTCGAGAAGGAAGCTACGCCCATTTTTGGGAGAGGGGGATTGTTGGCGTAGCCTGCCCAGAGGGCTTGGGGGTGAGGGCCGAGATGTGTATACACGGTAGCCCAGGGAGGGGAAGGTAATGCTTGCTGTATTGGGGCAACCCCGCTGAAGATAAAAGGCTTTTGCAAAGCACTTATCCTAATCCTAATTTCTAGTTTTGACAGACTACTAGCCCCTGAGACCTAGCCCCTGAGACCTAGCCCCTGAGACCTTCAGCCATGATGCTATGGAGATCTCTTGTTCCAATGCGTCATCATAGACAAGTCGTATGATGGAAGGCCATGGCGTTGATTACGGTTCGCCCAGAGGGGCTGTACTGCGAGCAGGGAGATTTCTTCATTGACCCCTGGCGTGGGGTAGACACCGCTTTAATTACCCACGCCCACAGTGACCACGCCCGGTCTGGATCCGCCCATTACATCGCTACGGCTCAGTCGGAAGGGATACTGCGCCAGCGCCTGGGGAATGATATCCATCTGCAAGGGGTGATCTATGGGGAGCCAGTCAAGCTCGGCCAAACCTGGGTGTCGTTTCATCCGGCGGGGCATGTGCTGGGGTCAGCCCAAATTCGGGTGGAATGCAAAGATCAGGTGTGGGTAGTTTCAGGGGACTACAAACGCTGTGCGGATCCCTCTTGCACCCCGTTTGAAGTGGTGCCCTGTGACACGTTCATCACCGAGGCCACCTTTGGGCTGCCCATCTATCGTTGGGACAGGGGAGATGAGATTGCCCGCCGCATCTATGACTGGTGGCAGGGGGACTTAGATCGCCCTTCAATTTTGTTTTGCTACGCCTTTGGTAAGGCCCAGCGAATTTTAAGCGAGCTCACCCAGTTGTGCGATCGCCCAGTTTATGTCCATGGGGCGATCGAGACCATTAACCAGGTATACCGCGACCAGGGGGTGGCCATGCTGCCCACTATCCCCACTGCTGATATGCCCCGCAATCACACCTACCAGGGGGACTTGGTGTTGTCGCCCCCCTCAGGGCATCGGTCCAGCTGGATGAAGCGGTTCAAGCATCCCCAGACCGCTTTTGCCTCGGGCTGGATGGCGGTGCGGGGAGCCCGGCGACGGCGGGGCTACGAGCGGGGTTTTGTGCTGTCAGACCATGCGGACTGGCCAGGGCTGATTCAGACAGTCAAAGACACGGGCGCTAAGACGGTATATGTCACCCACGGGCAATCGGAGGCCGTCGCCCGGTATTTGCGGGAAGCCCTTGCGGTGGAAGCAATGCCCCTGGAAACCCTGTTTGAGGGGGAAGGGGATATTTAAACCCAATCCCAGCTGGACGTGCTATGGAATCAGACGGTAACATTTCTTAAGCTTGAACAGTTGCATTAATTACCATTATATTTAGGTAATGGATAAACTTGATACAGTTTAATATTTGATCAACTAATTCAGACATTTCATTCTGTATCTGTTTACTCTAAATAGTAGGTTTTGAGTACTCAAAAGAGAGCTTTACTGACAGCTTGATTTTATGGAAAGTCCCCTATTTATGGGGGGTGTAGCTGAGTACACAAATACCGAATCAGCTAAATAAAAAGCAAGGTCTGGGTAAATAAAACACTCGTACCCCCGATCCTAAAAAAAATTTTTGCCAGTATTAGCAAGGGTTTCGGCGACTGAGTACAGCGCTAATAATTCAATAAATCCTATCGGTTGGTTCTTTCGCTGCTGCGATCGCCCCGTTGCTATAACTCTTTCAACGCCGAGCACCCCAGTGTTACTCGAACGTTAAGTACCGAGGCATTCACAGATAGCAGCGATAACCTTGGCTGGTTTAAGCCTATTTCTCCCGTCGCTTTGCCTGTCCGTGTAATACTCCCTCAGCGATCGACTAGCTAAGACGATTTCAACCCACACCACCCTCCCTCAAGAAATCGTTTTGGTTGTGAACACAAGGTGCACTGACTGATGGGTTCTGCTCCCCTGATTTGGGGGCCACCCATCGGCCAGCGGCGGCAATTCCAAACCGGTGGGCAATGCCCTACACCCGGAACCCAACACCCATCCACCCACCCACCCATCTACCCCTTTCCTCATCCACCCATCCACTCCCTAACCCCCCTACCTCCCCAAACCCATGACGCCACCGCCCTCCTCTGCCCTGCCTTCCGCGCCTGTTGCGACGCCCGAGCTGGACATTACCCTGACCAAAACCAAAACCATGGTCAAACCGGCGGGCGGCGGCTGTAGCAGTACCACTGGCTGCACCACCAAAACTGATACCGCTCTCAGCGATCGCATGAGAGCCCGCATTGAACAGCATCCCTGCTATAGCGAAGCCGCCCACCACCACTATGCCCGCATGCATGTGGCGGTGGCTCCTGCTTGCAACATTCAGTGCAACTACTGCAACCGCAAATACGACTGTGCCAACGAAAGCCGCCCCGGTGTCGTCAGCGAACTACTTACCCCCGAAGAAGCGGCTCACAAGGTGCTAGTGGTGGCGGGCAAAATTCCCCAAATGACCGTACTGGGCATTGCTGGCCCCGGCGACCCCCTGGCCAACCCGGAACATACCTTCCGCACCTTTGAGTTAATTGCCGAACAAGCGCCCGATATCAAGCTCTGCCTCTCCACCAACGGCCTGATGCTGCCGGACTATGTAGACCGCATCAAAGCCCTGAATATCGACCACGTCACCATCACGATTAATATGGTGGACCCCACCATTGGCGAGAAAATTTACCCCTGGGTCCACTATCGCCGCAAGCGCTACCGAGGTATTGACGGCGTCCGCATCCTCCACGAACGTCAGATGGAAGGTCTGCAGGCCCTGAAAGAAGCGGACATCCTTTGCAAAGTCAACTCGGTACTCATTCCCGGCATCAATGACGAGCACATGCCAGAAGTGAATGCGGCGATTCGGGAACGGGGTGCGTTTCTGCACAATATCATGCCCTTGATTTCGGCCCCCGAACATGGCACCTACTTCGGCCTCAACGGTCAGCGCGGCCCCAACCCCAAAGAACTCAAGCAGGTGCAAGACAATTGCGCCGGCAACCTGAAGCTGATGCGCCACTGCCGTCAGTGCCGAGCCGATGCCGTGGGCCTGCTAGGGGAAGACCGCAGCCAGGAATTTACCAAGCAGAAGTTCATGGACATGCCGGTGGACTACAGCCTGGAAACCCGCCAGGCGGTACACCTGGGCATCGAGCAGGCCAAAGCCGCCGTCGAGGCCAAGAAAGAAGCCTCTGCCCGCATCCCCGGCAGCCTGTCGGAGGCTTCGCCTAAGGTGCTAGTGGCCGTAGCCACCAAGGGCGGCGGCATCGTCAACCAGCACTTCGGCCATGCTAAGGAATTCATGATCTACGAAGTGGACGCTGCTGGCGCTAAGTTCATCAGCCATCGCAAAGTGGCCGACTACTGCCAGGGCGGCTATGGCGAAGAGGCGATGCTGACCGGCATCATCGACACCATTGCCGACTGCAAAGCGGTGCTAGCGGCCAAAATTGGCCCCTGCCCCAGCAAACAGTTGCAGAAAGCGGGCCTGGTAGTGGTCGAAGCCTACGACGTAATTGAAACCGTGGCCCGGCAGTTTTACGACGAGCATGTGCTGAAACGGTAGGCCAATTTTAGATTTTGGATTTCAGATTTCGGATTGACCAATCCCCTCCAAAATCCAAAATCCCCAATCCAAAATCCCCCTAGCCCCTCCAAGGAGGGGAAACAGAACTACCCCATCCACCCATCCACCCGCCCACCCCCTCACCCCCTCACCCCCTCACCCCCTCACCCCCGGAGGCTCCCATGACCTACACCATTACCCAAAACTGTATCGGTTGCCAGCGCTGCCTCTCCGCCTGCCCCACCGGAGCGATTCAGACCGATGGCCTAGCCTTCTGGATTCAGATCGATCGCTGTAACCAGTGCCAGGGCTCCCACGGGGTGCCCCAGTGCTGGGCCTCCTGTCCCACCAATGAGGGCTGTGTGCCCCTAGCTACCGGAGCAACGGCGGTCCCGCTCACCTCCATCTCTGAGACCTCAGGGGACTACTGGGAGTCTTGGTTTGCCACCTATACCCGGATGGTGGCCAGACTTCAGGGGGTGCAGGAGTTGGGCTATTGGCACGACTGGTTTGACGGCTATGCCCAGGCCGTGCAGCGATTGCAGGCGACGACGGTGTGATTCCGATTGACGGCATTTCCAGTTGACGGAATTGATGTGGTTCGAGATTCCCGCAATGGTGCATTGCTTCGCGAATGCACCCTACGCTACCCCATCACCCCATCACCCCATCACCCCATCCACCCATCCACCCATCACCCCATCACCCGCCCACCCATCCCCCCATCCACCCGCCCACCCACTCACCCAAGCGCCATGGTTACTTATCTCGACAACAACGCCACCACCCGCACCGACCCCGAGGTCCTGGCGGCGATGCTGCCCTACCTAAGCGAGCTCTACGGCAATCCCTCGTCGATGCACAGCTTTGGCGGCCAAGTCGGAGCCGTGATCGAACAGGCCCGCGAACAGGTGGCTAACCTGCTGGGGGCTGAGCCGACGGAAATTATCTTTAACAGCTGCGGCAGTGAGGGTAATAACACCGCTATCCATGCGGCCTTGGCGGCTCAGCCGGAGAAGCGGCACATTGTCACCACAGCGGTGGAGCACCCGGCCATCCTGGCGGTGTGCAAGCACCTGGAGAAGAAGGGCTACACCGTGACCTACCTGTCGGTAGACGAGCGGGGTGAGCTAGACCTGGTGGAGCTGGAAGCGGCGATGACTGGCGGCACCGCCCTGGTCACCACCATGGTGGCCAACAACGAAACTGGGGTGATTTTTCCGGTGGAGCAGATTGGCGCGATCGCCAAAGCCTACGGTGCCACCTTCCATGTCGATGCTGTCCAGGCGGTGGGCAAAGTGCCCCTCAACCTGACCAGCAGCCCCATCGATTTGCTCACCCTCTCGGGCCACAAGCTCCATGCCCCCAAGGGCATCGGTGCCCTGTATGTGCGCAAAGGATTCCGCTTCCGCCCCTTCCTGATGGGGGGCCACCAGGAGCGGGGCCGCCGGGCCGGCACCCACAACGTGCCGGGCATTGTGGCCCTGGGCAAAGCGGCAGAACTGGCCCAGACCCATCTGGTAAACGTCAGGCGCGAGGCCGAACTGCGGGACATGCTGGAGTACGGCCTGCTGGCCACCATCCCCGACACCGTGGTCAACGGCGGCGGTGCTCCCCGCCTCCCTAACACTACCAATATCGGCTTCAAATACATCGAAGGGGAGGCCATCCTGTTCATGCTCAACCGCGAGGGCATCTGCGCCTCCTCCGGCTCCGCCTGCACCTCCGGCAGCCTCGATCCCTCCCATGTGCTCACCGCCATGGGCCTGCCTTACACCATCCTGCACGGCTCCATCCGGTTTAGCCTCTCCCGCTACACCACCGAAGCCGACATCCGTCAGGTGCTCACCGTCATGCCCGATATCGTTGAACGCCTGCGCGCCCTGTCGCCCTTTAACGATGATCAGGCGGGGTGGTTGCAGGAGCGAGATGTTGCTTTGGCGACGTAGATGGGTGGATGGGTGGATGAGTGGATGAGTGGATGAGCTGATTCTGTCCATCATCCATCCACCCCCTACCCATCCACCCCCTACCCATCCACCCCCTCACCCCTCACCCCTTACCCATCCACCCCCCTACCCATCCACCCCTATCCCCCGAAACCGCCATGTGGGACTACTCCGAAAAGGTACTCGAACTCTTCTACAACCCCCTCAACCAGGGCGCCATTGACGACCCCCAGGAGCCAGATGTGACGGTGGTCTTTGGGGAAGTGGGCAGCATTGCCTGCGGCGATGCCCTCAGGCTGCACCTGAAGATTCAGCTATCCACGGATAGCATTCTAGATGCCCGGTTTCAGACCTTTGGCTGCACCAGTGCGATCGCCTCCTCCTCGGCCCTGACCGAAATCATTAAAGGCAAAACCCTCGATCAGGCGCTGCACATCACCAACCACGACATCGCTGACTTCCTGGGGGGCCTGCCGGAGGCCAAAATGCACTGCTCGGTGATGGGCCAGGAAGCCCTGGAGGCAGCGATCTACAAGTATCGCGGCATCGCCATCGAGCACCACGACGATGATGACGGCACCCTGATCTGCACCTGCTACGGCATTTCGGAAAAGAAAATCCGCCGGGCGATCGCTGAAAACGACCTGACCACCGTGGAGCAAGTCACCAACTACGTCAAAGCCGGAGGCGGCTGTGGCTCCTGCCTGGCCGGCATCGAAGACCTGATTCTGGACGCTCAACAATCCGGCGAAACCATCCGAGCCGCCGCCCAACTCGCCGTCGCCAGAGAACAGCGCACTCAACCCCTACCCATCCACCCATCCCCCTCCTTCGACTTCGCTCAGGACAGGCATCCACCCACCTACCCCTCCCCTCCCCTAACCAATCTGCAAAAAATCACCCTGATCCAGACCGTTCTGGACAAAGAAGTCCGTCCCCTACTGCTGGCCGACGGCGGTGATGTCAGCCTGCACGACCTGGAAGGCGATCGCGTCCTGGTCAAACTCCAAGGCGCCTGCGGGTCCTGCCCCAGCAGCACAGAGACGCTGAAATATGCGATCGAAGCCAAGTTGAAGGATTTGGTGCTGCCCTCCCTCGTGGTTGAGGCGATTTAGGCCCTCACCCCTAACCCCTCTCCCCAAGGGAGAGGGGAACCGGAACCACCAAAATCCAAAATCGCCAATCCAAAATTTCCCCCAGACCCACCCCTAGCCCCTCCCAAGAGGGGAACCATCCACCCCCTACCCATCCACCCATCCACCCATCCACCCATCCACCCATGCACCCTTCCCCTCCCCACGCCGGACGCGACCCACCGGCCAACCCCCAGGCCCTCGCCTGATCCAAGCTTACGAACGTTCATTCCCCTCAGACCCAAATTTCAAACCTAGGAGAAATCTCCCCATGCGACAGATTGCATTTTACGGAAAAGGCGGTATCGGTAAATCCACCACCTCCCAAAACACCCTGGCCGCTATGGCCGAACAGGGCCAACGGATTATGATTGTGGGCTGCGACCCGAAAGCAGATTCCACTCGTTTGATGCTCCATAGCAAAGCTCAAACTTCTGTGCTGCAACTGGCCGCCGAACTCGGTGCCGTTGAAGATGTCGAACTTGAGCAAGTGCTGCAAGAAGGCTATCGCGGCGTCAAGTGCGTCGAGTCTGGCGGTCCAGAACCCGGTGTGGGTTGTGCCGGTCGGGGCATCATCACCGCCATCAACTTCCTGGAAGAAGAAGGCGCTTACGAAGACCTGGATTTCGTCTCCTATGACGTACTGGGCGATGTAGTTTGCGGTGGTTTCGCCATGCCCATTCGGGAAGGCAAAGCCCAGGAGATCTACATCGTGGTTTCTGGCGAAATGATGGCCATGTATGCAGCCAACAACATCGCTCGAGGTGTACTCAAGTATGCCCAATCCGGCGGCGTGCGCCTGGGCGGCCTGATCTGCAACAGCCGGAATACCGACAAAGAAGTTGAGCTGATTGAAGAACTAGCCAGAAGACTCAACACCCAGATGATTCACTTTGTGCCCCGGGACAATGTGGTGCAGCACGCGGAACTACGCCGGATGACGGTGAATGAGTATGCTCCCGAAAGCAACCAAGCTAAAGAGTATACGGCCCTGGCTGACAAGATCATCAACAACAAAAATCTCACCATTCCAACCCCCATCTCCATGGACGAACTGGAAGAGTTGTTGATTGAATTCGGCATCCTCGACAGCGACGAAAAATATCAGGAGGCTTTAGCTCAAGAAGCCGTTGCTACTGTCTAGGTTCCGTTGCAGCAGATCCCAGGGATCTTGACCAATGGCCAAATTGACTGGTTCAGCCCAGAAGACCCCTGGGATCTCTCCCGACGTCCCACTCATCCCATCCACCCCTACCCGAGAGGGCATTATGACTACTGTAGACGATAGAAAAGAGCTGATTCAGGAGGTGCTTGAGGCCTATCCTGCTAAAGCTAAAAAGCTGCGGTCAAAGCACTTAGATGTTCACGCTGAAGGTGAATCAGACTGCGGCAATAAATCCAACAAAAAATCTGTTCCCGGCGTGATGACCACCCGTGGCTGTTCCTTTGCAGGCGCTAAAGGGGTAGTCTATGGCCCCATCAAAGATATGGTTCACCTCAGCCATGGTCCTGTGGGTTGCGGCTACTACTCCTGGGCCGGTCGGCGTAATTATTACACTGGCACCACTGGAGTGGATAGCTTTGGTACCATGCAATTCACCTCCGACTTCCAGGAGCGCGACATTGTATTTGGCGGTGACAAAAAGTTGGCCAAACTGATTGATGAAGTCGAAGACCTCTTCCCCCTCAATCAAGGTGTAACGATTGAATCGGAATGTCCCGTTGGGCTAATCGGCGATGACATTGAAGCGGTTGCCCGGGCCAAGGCTAAAGATACAGGCAAGCCTGTAATTCCAGTCCGCTGCGAAGGCTTCCGGGGGGTTTCCCAGTCGTTAGGTCACCACATTGCCAACGACACCGTGCGAGACTGGGTGCTGCCTAAGGCCGATGAATATCGCAAACTGCCCGAAGGCTTTGAACCCGGCCCCTACGACGTCAACATCATCGGTGATTACAACATCGGTGGAGATGCCTGGCCCAGCCGCAAACTACTGGAAGCGATCGGTCTGCGGGTGCTGTGTCACTTCTCTGGAGATGGCACCTTTAACGAAGTGGTGATGACCCCCCTGGCCAAAATTAACCTGATCCACTGCTATCGGTCGATGAACTACATCTGCCGGTTCATGGAAGAAAAGTACGGTATTGGCTGGATGGAGTACAACTTCTTTGGGCCAACCCAAATTGCTAAATCTCTACGCAAAATTGCCGAGCAGTTTGACGATGTTATTCAGGCCAACGTGGAAGCGGTGATCGCTGCTCACCAGACTCGGGTAGACCAAATTATCGCTAAATATCGACCTCGTTTGGAAGGCAAAACGGTGATGATTATGGTGGGTGGTCTGCGCCCCCGCCACGTCATCCCCGCCTTTGAAGACCTGGGTATGAATGTGATCGGCACGGGCTATGAATTTGGCCACGGAGATGACTACAAACGTACCCTCGACTATGTGAACGATGGCACCATCATTTACGACGACGTCAGCGCCTACGAATTTGAAGAGTTTGCCAAACAGCTCAAGCCCGACTTGATTGCCTCTGGGGTTAAAGAGAAGTACGTCTTCCAAAAAATGGCCGTACCCTTCCGCCAGATGCACTCCTGGGATTACTCCGGTCCCTACCACGGCTATGAAGGCTTTGAAGTCTTTGCCCGGGATATGGACTTAGCCATTAATAATCCCACCTGGGGCCTGGTTAAAACCCCTTGGGCCTAGGTGTGGATGGGTAGATGGGTAGATGGGTAGATGGGTGGATGGGTCTGCCTCTACACCCCGCCCATCCTACGTATCGGGCAGACACGTGGGTCTGCCCCTACCCATCTACCCGCTCACCCGCCCACTCATCCACCCGCCCACTCATCCACCCGCCCATCCACCCTCTCACCAAGGAGAGCACCATGCTTGACAATCTTGACAACACTATTCCAACACCCTGTGGAACCGACGATCCAGGCAAAATTAAGGATCACTTCGATCTATTCCAAACAGAGGAGTACCAAGAGTTATTCGCTTATAAGCGCCAGTTTGAAGGAGCCCATGATCCTGAGAAAATTGCCGAAATTGGCGAATGGACTAAGACCTGGGAATACCGGGAAAAGAACTTTGCCCGTGAATCTTTGACGGTTAACCCAGCCAAAGCTTGTCAACCGTTAGGAGCTTTGTTTGTGGCCGCTGGGTTTGAAGAGACCCTGCCCTATAGCCATGGTTCCCAGGGGTGTGTCGCCTATTTCCGGAGCCATTTGACCCGGAACTATAAAGAACCCTTCCAGGCCGTGTCCTCTTCGATGACCGAAGATGCGGCGGTGTTTGGTGGGCTGAACAACCTGAAACAGGGTCTAGAAAATGCCTACACCCTCTACAAACCCAAAATGATCGCCCTGTGCACCACCTGCATGGCCGAAGTAATTGGGGATGACATTGGTGCCTATATTGCCACCGCCAAAAATGATGGCCACATTCCCACCGATTTCCCGGTGCCCTGTGCCCACACCCCCAGCTTTGTGGGGTCCCACATCACGGGCTACGACAACATGTTGAAGGGGATTTTGACCACCCTTACCAAGGACAAAAAAGCCGAAACTACCAATGGTAAGTACAACTTCAACCTGGGCTTTGATCCCTATGTGGGCAATGCCCGTGAACTGAAGCGCATTCTGGACTTGTTCGGGATTGATCACACCATTCTGTCGGACAATTCCGATGCCTTTGATTCTCCCAATACGGGCGAATTCAAAATGTACAACGGCTTGACCACCCTGGAAGCGGCTGGCGACAGCATCAATGCCGAAGGTAGCTTCTTCTTCCAGAAGTACACGACCCCTAAGAGCCAGGAATTTCTGGCCAAGGAAGGGGGACAGAAGACCTACAACTTCCGGCCCTTTGGCATTCGGGGTACCGATGAGTTCTTGATGAACCTATCGGCCATTACCGGTAAGCCGATTCCCCAGGAGTTGCAGGCGGAACGGGGACGAGCCATTGATGCCATGACCGATTCTCAATCTTGGGTGCATGGCAAGCGGGTGGCGGTCTATGGCGATCCTGACCATGTGATTACCTTGATCAATCTGCTGCTGGAATTTGGCGCTGAGCCGGTTCATGTTCTGACTGGCACCCTGAACGAGCCCTTTGAGGCGGAAGCCCGCGAGATTTTGGCCGCCAGCCCCTATGGCAAAGATGCCACGGTTTGGTGCGGGAAGGATCTGTGGCACCTACGCTCTTTACTGTTCACAGAGCCGGTGGATCTACTAATTGGTAATTCCTACGGCAAGTTCCTCTCCCGCGATACGGGCACTCCTCTGCTGCGCATTGGCTACCCGATCTTCGATCGCCACCACATGCACCGCTACGCCACCATTGGTTACCAGGGTGCCCTAAATCAGATTACCTGGTTGGTCAATGCCTTCCTGGAAGAAGCGGATGCCAAGTCTGGTGTGGTTGGTAAAGACATCTCCTTTGACCTGATTCGCTAAGGGGTGATGAAGCCAGGGCAGACACCCAGGTCTGCCCCTACCCCTCACTCGCTCATCCGCTCCCTGACCTACTTCATTCCCTCGCCATGAAACTCCCTGACACCATAGAACTCGATTCTCCGCCTGTGTTTGATTTGGGCGATCGCGTGCGAGTGTTAAAAGTCATCCGCAATGATGGCACCTTCCCCGGCAAAAACATCGGGGACAAGCTAGCCGAACCAGACGACATTGGTTACGTGATCGGCATTGGCACCTACCTGCAGCGGGCCTACATTTACTCAGTGCATTTTTTAGAGAGTAACCAGGTCGTCGGTTGTCTCAGCATCGAACTCGAACGTGCCGAAGATCGCGCTCCCCTGATTGCCCAAGCGGAATGGTAAGGCTTTGAGTTTTGAATTCTAAATTTTGAATTTTGAATTTTGAATTCATAGGTACACCCAGCCCTCAAACCGCATCCCACCTCCCCATCTCCCCCACCCTTCGACTCCGCTCAGGGCTCTGCCTCCCCACTCCCCCACCTCCCCACCTCCCCCACTCATCCACTCATCCACTCATCCACTCATCCACTCCCCCACCCCCCACCCCCCATGTCTTCCACCAAAGCCAAAATGAATGACCTCCTGACCCAACCGGGTTGTGAGCACAACCATAAGAAAAATGGCAAAGGTCACAACAAGGTATGCCAGCAGCAGGCCAAACCCGGAGCCGCCCAGGGGGGCTGCGCCTTTGATGGAGCCAGCATTGCCCTGGTGCCAATTACCGACGTAGCCCACCTGGTACATGGCTCGATCGCCTGTGCGGGCAACTCCTGGGGCGGGCGGGGCAGTCTCTCCTCTGGCGATACCCTCTACAAAATGGGTTTCACCACCGACCTGAGCGAGAACGACATCATCTTTGGCGGCGAGAAGAAGCTCTATAGGGCCATCCAGGATGTGCAAGAGCGCTACCAGCCCGCTGCTGTGTTCGTCTATTCCACCTGTGTGACGGCGTTGATTGGCGATGACCTAGATGCCGTCTGCAAGACGGCCACAGAAAAGCTGGGCCTGCCGGTGGTGCCAGTGCAGTCCCCCGGCTTTGTGGGCAGCAAGAACCTGGGCAATCGCCTGGCAGGGGAGGCCCTGCTGGAGCATGTGATTGGCACCGCAGAACCCGAGTTCACCACCCCCTACGACATCAACCTGATTGGCGAGTACAACATTGCCGGGGAAATGTGGGGGGTGCTGCCTCTGCTAGAGAAAGTGGGCATTCGGGTGCTCGCCAAAATTACCGGCGATGCCCGCTACGAAGAGGTGGCCTATGCCCATCGGGCCAAGCTGAATGTGATGATCTGCTCCAAGGCGTTGATCAACCTGGCCCACACCATGCAGGAGCGCTACGGCATTCCCTACATTGAAGAGTCGTTCTATGGGGTGGCGGATATGAACCACTGCCTGCGGGCGATCGCGGCCCAGATCGGCGATGAAGCCATGCAAGCTCGGGTGGAAACCGTGATTGCCGCAGAAACCGCCAAACTAAACCAGCAACTGGCGCCCTACCGCGATCGCCTCCAGGGCAAACGGGTCGTCCTCTACACGGGCGGCGTCAAGAGCTGGTCGATTATCTCCGCCGCCCAGGACCTGGGCATTAACGTGGTTGCCACCAGCAGCAAAAAGAGCACCGAAGAAGACAAAGCCCGGATCAAAACCCTACTGGGCCAGGACGGCATCATGCTGGAGAAGGGCGGGGCCGCCGAACTGCTGCGCGTGATCGAAAAGACCAACGCCGACATGCTGATCGCCGGAGGCCGCAACCAGTACACCGCCCTCAAGGCCCGGATTCCCTTTCTGCACATCAACCAGGAACGCCATAACCCCTACTCCGGCTACGGCGGCCTGCTGGAGATGGCCAAGGAGCTGGACGAGACCCTGCACAGCCCGGTGTGGGCAGAGGTGAGACGGGAAGCGCCGTGGGCAGACCCTCACCCCCAACCCCTCTCCCTAGGGGAGAGGGGGGCCGGAACCGAAGCCAGGGCTACCACCAAGATCATCGCCCGCCGCAAGGCTGTGGCCGTCAACCCGCTCAAACAAAGCCAACCCCTCGGGGCCGCCCTGGCCTTTCTGGGCATTCAGGGAGCCATGCCGCTGTTCCACGGCTCCCAGGGCTGCACGGCCTTTGCCAAGGTGATGCTGGTCAACCACTTCCAGGAGGCGATTCCCTTGGCCACCACGGCCATGGGCGAGGTCAGTACCGTGCTGGGGGGCGACGACAACGTCCACGGTGGCCTGCTGACGGTGCTTCAGAACTCCCAGCCGCAATTGGTGGGGCTATTGACCACCGGGCTGACGGAAACCCGGGGTGACGATATGCCTGCTATCTTGCGGGACTTCCATACCGCCAACCCGGAGGTCACTGTGCCCATCGTCTTGGCCTCTACCCCCGACTACAAGGGCAGCCTGGAAGACGGCTTTGCGGCGGCGGTGGAAAGCCTGGTGCGGACCATGCCGGAGCCGGGGGAGGTGAACCCCAAACAGGTAACCCTGCTGGCCAGTGCTGCCTGGGGGCCGGGGGATGTGGCGGAACTCAAGGAGATGGTGGAAGCCTTTGGCCTGATCCCCATCGTGGTGCCGGACCTGTCCACCTCCCTGGATGGCCACTTGGAGGATACCGACTTTGCTACCACTGCCACGGGCGGCACCTCGATCGCCGACCTCAAGGCCGTGGGTCGCTCCGCCCTTACCCTCACCCTGGGGGGCAGCATGGCCAAGGCAGCAACCATTTTGAGCGATCGCTTTGGTACCCCCGCCATTCCCTTCCCCCGGCTCACAGGTCTCGGTGCCGTAGACCAATTTCTGCACACCCTAACCCAGGTAAGCGGCCAGCCCGTCCCCCCCAAGTACCAACGCCAGCGTCGCCAGGTGCAGGATGCCATGATGGATACCCACTTCTTCTTTGGCCGGAAGAAAGTCGCGATCGCCCTTGAACCCGACCTGCTGCACAACGTTGCCTGGTGGCTGCACAGCACTGGCGCCGAACTCCAAGCCGCCGTCACCACCGCCCCCTCGCCCCTGCTGAAGGACCTGCCCATCGCCCAAACCTACATCGGCGACTTTGCAGACCTGGAAGACCTCGCGGCCACCGCCGACCTCTGGATCACCAACTCCAAAGCCCGCCCCATTGCCCGTCGCCTCGGCATTCCCCTCTACCTGCATGGCTTCCCCATGCTAGAGCACCTGGGCAACGGCCACCGCTGCACCGTCGGCTATCGCGGCACCCTAGACATGCTGTTTGCCATCGGCAACATCTTCTTGGCCGCCGACGAGGAGCGCACCCATGGGTTGGTGCATCGGTGGCGGGAGGGAGGGGGATGAGTGGATGAGTGGGCGGGTGGATGAGTGAATGAGTGGGCGAGTGAATGAACTAATAGATGTCTGTTTACTCCTCTCCCTTTCACCCCTACCCTCCGGGAAGCCGCTCCGCGTCTACCCCCCTTCACCCCTTCACCCATCTACCCCTTCACCCATCTACCCATCCACTTTAAAAAGGAGACCTCCCATGAAAATAGCTTTCGCCACGAATGACAACGTCCACATCAATGCCCACTTTGGCTCGGCCAGCACCATGGATGTCTATGAGCTAACTGCCGATACCTGTACCTTTTCAGAAACACTAAAGTTTGGCGGCAATCTTAAGGAAGACGGTAACGAAGACAAGGTAGATGCCAAGCTGAAGGCACTTAAGGGCTGCACCATTGTCTACGTGGCAGATATTGGCGGCAGTGCGGCGGCTCGGCTGATTGGTAAACGGATTACGCCGATGAAGTCCCATTCCTTGGATGAAAAAATTGAGACAATCTTGGGCCAACTGATGCACACCCTGCAAGGTAGCCCCCCACCCTGGCTGCGCAAAGCCCTCAGCCAAGACCAGGCCCCTCGCTTTGACGAAGCCTATCTGGAAACCGAGGAGGAAGTGACCGTATGACCACCGCTGAAACGCCTACCCCAACTCCGCCCTTAACTGTCGCTGAGTCGCCCTTTTTACAGGCGATCGTCCAGCAAATTCGGGCCAATGATAGCTATGGCACCTATCGCCACTGGGCCGATGAATTACTACTCAAGCCCTACATTCTCACCAAAGCCCAAAAGCGCGAAATTTCCGTAGAAGGCGAGGTTGATCCCATTACCCAAGCGCGAATTGCGGCCTTCTTTCGAGCCGTCGCTTACTGCATTGAGCAAGAAACTGGCATGCTCTCCCAGGTGGCCATCGATCTGAGTCACGAAGGCTTTGGCTGGGCACTAGTGTTTTCTGGTCGTCTGTTGCTGGTGTCCAAAACCCTGCGCGATGCCCAACGGTTCAGTTTTGTCTCCCTAGAGAAGCTCAGCCAAGAGGGCGATCGCCTCATAGAAAAAGGCATCGAACTCGCCACCCGATTCCCAGAAGTTAGCCAGTGGTGAAAATTAGTTTTGAATTTTGAATTTTGAATTTTGAATTCTTAGCTCAAACCTAAAAACCAGCCCCTCGAAACCTCTCTCTTACCGCCACCATGACCACTGCCACCCTCGACGATCTCAAGACTCGCATCAAAAGGCTGAACAGCAAAGCGGGTCAGCTCAAGATGGATCTACACGATATTGCCGAAGGACTGCCCACAGACCTAGAGTTATTGCCTGATACGGCGGCTCGGACCTACGAGATCTACTGCCAATTGCGTGACCTCCGACAGCAGCTAAAAACCCTGGAGCAAGCCCCATGAAGACCAAAGCCCAAGCCTTCAACCAAATCACCCAGGCCGAAGACTACTTTGCTTTTTTTGGCCTGCCGTATGATCCCCAATTCCTAAATGTCAATCGGCTGCACATCCTGCAAAAGTTTTCTCGTTTGATGAAGGAACAAGGGATTGAAACCCCTGACCTAGACGATGATGCCACCTTCAACCATTACCGCAGTCTATTGCAAGCAGCCTATAGCTTGTTTGAAACCTCGTCGCCCTTAGAACAAAAGCTGTTTAAGGTGTTCAACCAGAAGCCCAGCAATGTGGTGCTGCTGTCTGACATTGAGGTGGAATAACCTCTGCATCCCCTCCTGAGAGGGGAACTGGAGCATGCACAAGTCCTCGCAGACCCACCCCTAGCCCCTCCAAGGAGGGGAACCGGAAATCCCCCACTTCCCCCCACCCTTCGACAAGCTCAGGGCAGCGCCCATCCACCCATCCACCCATCCACCCCCCATCTCCCCACCCACTCCCCATGCTCTCTCCCTCTGAACTAGAACGCTACCGTCGTCAAATGCAGCTTCCTGGCTTTGGTCAGGCCGCCCAGGAACGTCTGAAAGCCTCTACGGCCCTGGTCACAGGGGTCGGTGGCCTGGGGGGGACGGCTGCTCTGTACCTGGCTGTGGCCGGGGTTGGCAAACTGATTTTGGTGCGGGGGGGGAACCTGCAGCGGGACGACCTGAACCGCCAGGTGCTGATGACCGATGACTGGGTAGGCCAACCCCGGGTGTTCAAAGCTCAAGAGACCCTAGCGGCGTTGAATCCTGACATTCAAATCCATGCCCTGTGTGAATACGTCAATATCGACAACGCTGACGCCCTGGTGCAGCAGGCCGATATTGCCCTGGATTGCGCCTTTGACTTTAAGGAGCGGGATCTGCTCAATGCGGCCTGTGTGCGCTGGGGCAAACCCATGGTGGAAGCAGCCATGAATGCCATGGAAGCCTACTTGACCACCGTTGTACCGGGGGAAACGCCCTGTTTGAGTTGCTTTTACCCTGAAAAGCCCGACTGGGATCGCTGGGGCTTTGGGGTGCTAGGAGCGGTATCCGGCACCCTGGCCTGCCTGGCCGCCCTGGAGGCGATCAAGCTGATCACCGGGTTAGGTGACCCGCTGCTGGGGCAACTCCTAACTATGGACCTAGCCCGGGCCGAGTTTGCCAAACGCCGTGCCTACCACGACCCTGACTGTCCCGTGTGCGGCGGGTCGAAGGTGGGTGAAGGCAGCGATCGCGCCCTACCCTTAGCCCTATCAAGGAGGTAACCGTGGTCTATCCTCGCTATCCCCCTTGAGATGGGGGACTATACCCGCTCTACGGGAACATGGCCAAAATCCAAAATCGCCAATCCAAAATCCGCCCTGACCCACCCCTACCCACTTCGACAGGCTCAGTACAGGCCTCCCAGGAGGGGAGCGGACAACCCCAAATACCCAGCACATGCCCACCGCAGTGCCCACCCTCTCCATCCCCCTACCCTGCGGGAAGCCGCTCCGCGTCTACCCCCCATCTCCCCATCTCCCCATCTCCCCATCTCCCCCATCTCCCCATCTCCCCCATCTCCCCATCCCCCCATCCCCCCATCCCCCCATCTCCCCCTATGGCCATCACCCTCACCGAACTTGCCGAACTCCGCCTGCGCACCTTCCTGCGCGGCACCCCCAACTACACCCCCGATCGCGGCATTCGCCTAGCGGTCAAAGACGGCGGCTGCAACGGCTATGAGTACGACATCAAAATTGCCAACGCCCCCAAACCCGATGACCAGGTACTGGAATCGGGCAGCCTCAAGGTCTTCGTGGACCCCACAAGCTGGCCCCTACTGGACGGCATTGTGGTGGACTACATCGACAGTCTGCTGGAAAGCGGCTTTAAGTTCACGAACCCCAACGCCACCGACACCTGCAGCTGCGGCAAGTCATTCCAGGCGGGCAATTGCAGCCCAGCAGGAGTGCCCTGTTCGTAGGTTTTAGGTTTTAGGTTTTGGGCTACTCCGTGAACCGTGAACCGTGAACCCGACACCCGATACCCGACACCCATCCACCCAAAAGGAACCCCACCATGACCACCTATCAAGTTCGACTGATCAACAAAAAGCGAGATATTGATATTACTATCCCCGTTCCTGATGATGTGTACATTCTTGAAGCGGCGGCAGAACATGATCTCGATTTACCCTCTTCTTGTTGTGCTGGAGCCTGCTCTAGCTGCGTTGGCAAGGTGATGGAAGGAGGCGTTGATCAGGAGGATCAATCTTTTCTAGATGATGAACAAATAGAAAAAGGATTTGCCCTTCTCTGTGTTGCTTATCCTCAATCAGACTGCACCATTAAAACCCACATGGAGGCCTATCTGGTTTGAGCGAGTGGCCCCATCTCGTAGGGTGCGTCACCGCCAGACGTGACGCACCAAGGTTAACCTTTTCCTTGGAGTTGCGTCATGTTTAGCGGATTTACAGTTTCAGGAGCATCGTTACAGGTGTTGAATGTGGGCGATCGCGGCACCATTTCCCGCTTCACCCGAGTTGATCCATCAACCCTATCTCATTTGCAATCTCTGGGCCTAGATCGCGGTACAAAAATTGCCGTTACCCAGCGCCACCCCAACTTTATGGTGAGCACTGAGGATGGCGATTTGACCTTGCCTCCCTCGCTGGCAAGGGCGATCTATGTGCGTCTGACCGGCCCTAGCTGAAATAACCCACCCCTGCCCCTCCCAAGAGGGGATAGAACCCACCCCTGCCCCTCCCAAGAGGGGATAGAACCCACCCCTGCCCCTCCCAAGAGGGGATGTCGATACCTGATACCTAACACCTAATTCTCTAGGAGCAAACCCATGACTAAAATTGGACTATTCTACGGCAGTACCTCAGGCGTCACCGAGGAAATTGCCGAAAAAATACAGGCTGCGATCGGTGAAGATCACTGCGACCTCTACAGTATGGAGGAGGATTTTGATGATGTCGATGATTTATTAAAGTACGACTATTTGATCCTGGGCTGCTCCACCTGGGGGGCTGGGGAACTGCAGAATGATTGGCGCGAACCACTCTTTGATATGGAGATGGACAAGCCTGACTTTACCGGTAAAACCATCGCCCTATTTGGCCCTGGCGACTGCGAAGGGCACAGCAAGCACTTTGTTGGAGCCTTGGGCATCTTATACAACCAGTTTAAAGCCCTGGGCGCAACGATTGTTGGGGCGGTTTCTACGGACGATTATTCCTTTGAAAAATCCTCCGCCATTCAAGACGACAAGTTTGTGGGACTACCCCTAGATGAGGTAAATGAAAGCGAGAAAACCGACGATCGCATTGCTAACTGGCTGGAAAGTCTAAAGGCGGATTTTCCAGCGATCGCCTAACTCACCTCTCCCAGCCTCCTCACGGTGCATTGCTGCGCTAATGCACCCTACGGCACCAACCTATCTCATCCACCCCTTCACCCGCCCACCCTTACAGGAGGTGATGCCCTTGAACTAGCTACTTTTGTACCAAAGACCATTAGGAGGATCTGACTTATTCCCATTTAGATTGCATCAAGGAGACTAAGACTATGGCTACTGCTAAAGAGATCATGACCGATGACGTCGCTACCATTAAAGGCTCTGCGACTGTAGCCGAAGCTGTGCAACTGATGAAGTTCAAAAAGCTCCATTCTTTGATTGTGGAGCGCCGTGGCCCAGAGGATGCCTACGGCATTGTCACCGATACCGATATTGTTAACAAGGTGGTGGCCTACGGTACCGACCCCAAAACCATCAAGGTTTACGAAATCATGAATAAACCTTGTTTGGTGATCAATCCCGATTTGGGGGTTGAGTATGTGGCGCGGCTGTTCGCCCACTTTGGCATCGATCGCGCCCCAGTGATTCAAAATGACCTGATCGGCATTGTTTCTAATACCGATATTCTGCAAAAGAGCGACTTTGTAGAAAACCCCAGAGTGCCCCTGCTACAAAAAGCACTCCAGGCACAGACCGCCCACGCCCGTGGTGTATCTGCCGCCAAAGGCCCCTACTCCAATGCGGGTAAAGAAGCCTGGGCCGCTGTGGCTGAACTAGAAGCAGAACTCGCCTTCTGTCAGGGCCAAGCCCCTGCCCAGAGTGCTGTCGAAGATGCCCCTGCCCCAGAGCCTGCTCTGGCCTAGCCCTACCCCTCGGCGGTGGAATCTCTCCATTCTGCCGCCGAGAAACAGACTCTTGCCCTACGCCTACTTCCAACCCCACGCCTCACCATGCCCATCGCCCACGACATCACTGAACTGATTGGCCGTACCCCCTTGGTACAGCTCAACCGCATCCCCCAAGCCGAGGGCTGTGTTGCCCGGATTGTGCTGAAGCTGGAGGGTATGAACCCGGCCGCCTCCGTCAAAGACCGGATTGGTTTCAATATGATCCAGGCCGCTGAGGAGACCGGAGACATTGAACCCGGCAAAACTGTATTGATTGAACCCACCTCTGGCAATACCGGCATTGCCCTGGCTATGGTGGCCGCCGCCAAAGGCTATCGGTTGATTTTGACCATGCCCGACACCATGAGCCTGGAACGGCGGGCCATGCTCACGGCCTATGGGGCTGAACTGGTGCTGACCCCAGGGGCACAGGGGATGAAAGGGGCGATCGCCATGGCTACCCAACTGGCCCAACGGGTGCCCAATGGGGTAATGCTGCAACAGTTCGAGAACCCGGCCAACCCGGCCATCCACCGGGCCACCACCGCCGAAGAAATCTGGGCCGACAGCGACGGGGCGGTGGATATCGTCATCGCCGGGGTGGGCACGGGCGGCACCATCACTGGCATTGCCGAGGTGCTCAAACCCCGCAAACCAGACCTCCAGATTATCGCCATCGAACCAACCAACAGCCCCGTGCTCTCCGGTGGTGCCTCCGGCCCCCACAAAATCCAGGGCATTGGGGCCGGGTTTGTGCCTCCGGTACTGCGCCCTGACCTGCTGGATCAGGTGGTGACTGTGACCGACGAAGACGCGATCGCCTACGGTCGTCGCCTGGCCCGGGAAGAGGGGCTACTCTCTGGCATTTCCAGCGGTGCTGCCCTGGCCGCCGCCATCCAGGTGGGCCGCCGCCCCGAAAACCAAGGCAAGCTGATCGTCGCCATCCAGCCCAGCTTTGGGGAACGCTACCTGAGCACCCTACTGTTCAAGGACATCGAGCCCCCCGCCCCTTCGCTGCTGGCCGACTTGGAGATTCCCACCCTGCAGATGGCGTAGTAACAGGCAGAAGGAGAACGATGATGACAACTGAACTACTCCACCAAGATTGGCTAGTGGATGGGGCGGGTCAGTGCCAGTCTCGTCCTACCCGTCGCCCCTGGGACTTGTTGCAAGATCACTATTACCTGCACCAGTTCCTCAGCGATATTCTGCAGATTCTGGCCCACGCCCCCCACGAACTAGACCAGTGGGATTATTTACCCCCCATTCGCTGCCAGGTCCGCCAACTTATCCTCAACTCCTACTGGTTGCGCACCCAACGGGCAGACCCCGACCCCAAAACCGGCACCACCGTGATCACCCTCTACGACGAAATTGGCTATCCCCTGACGGTACAAAACGTGATCACGGCCCCCCGCGTGACCACCCCGATTCATAACCATGGCACCTGGGGGGTGGTGGCGCTACTGGAAGGGCAGGAACGCCATAGCTTCTGGTCGTACCCCGCCAAGGGCGATCGCATTACCCTTGCCAGCCAACAAGTCTTCAGCGCCGGGGAAATTATTAGCTTTAGTCCTAAGGCCATTCATCAAGTGGAAACCCTGGGACCTGGGCCTGCTCTCACGTTTCAACTCTATGGAGATACCCAACCCAACGCTCGTTTTCAGTTTGATCCCGAGACCTTAACGGCCAAACCCTTCTAAGAGGTGGATGATGACCACTGTGATCTTTTACGAAAAAGCGGGCTGCATCAACAATACTCGTCAAAAAACGATGTTGAAGGCGGCTGGCTATCGAGTGATTGCCCGCAACCTATTGCTTGAACCCTGGAGCCGCGATCGCCTGCGTCCTTTCTTTGGTGACCTGCCTGTGGACCAGTGGTTCAACACCACCGCCCCGGCCATTGCCACCGGCCTGATTGTCCCCCATCGGCTAGACGCTGAAACAGCCCTGGGGCTAATGCTGCTTGACCCGCTGCTGATTCGCCGTCCGCTGATCAAAGTGGGTAAACAGTGCCACGTCGGGTTCGACCTCGATTTTATGGAACAGTGGATTGGCCTGAAGACTGCTCTGGATCTGCACCAAGCGAAGTCCTTACCGGACTTAGAAACCTGCCCTCGCTCTACTCACCCTGCCTACGGAGGGGCTAGCCTAGCCCAACCATAATGTGTGATTTTTTAAACCGCTGGCCTCTCTCCAATAGCCCAAAGCCAGCGGGAGGATTTATGAATTGTGAACCGAGATGGACTCAATACTACGAAGCGGTGGCAGGCCGCCCCCCTCGCCCTACCCTGGTCAAAGCACTGGCCGCCTACGCCCAAGATGCCAACCCCTTACCGAAGTTTGCCGTGGACCTGGGCTGTGGCGATGGCCGTGACACTGTAGAACTACTCAGCCAGGGGTGGCGGGTGTTGGCGATTGATGGGGAACAGGAGGCGATCGCCCGCCTGCGACAGCGCTCTGACTGCAATCGCCTCTACCTAGAAACCCGGGTGCAACGCTTCGAAGCCCTGACCCTACCGCCCGATGTCAGCCTGATCAACGCTAGCTTTTGCCTACCCTTCTGCCCACCCCAGCACTTTGTCCACCTTTGGGAAGAAATTGTGGTCGCCCTGGCCCCCGGCGGTCGATTTTGTGGTCAGTTGTTTGGCGACCAAGATTCCTGGGCCGCTTACGCCGACATGAACCACCACAGTCGTGAGCAGGTTAAGGACTTGCTAACCCCCTTTACTGTGGAGTGGCTGGAGGAAGAAAATCATCCCGGAAAGACCGCCCTGGGTGAAGACAAGCACTGGCATATTTTCAACATCGTTGCCTGCAAGCGGTAGCCGATCTACGCTCTATCAACCAGCATCGATAACCTGAGGTGCCCGATTACGGCATGGCAAGCTCGCTAACAACGTCTTCCTCCCTTAGCGGATGCCCAGAAGGTAGGGAAAAACCGTGTTTATTTATAGCCCTTGTCGACGTAGCACGCCTTCCTGAAAGCCTTCGTCATAATAGGTGGTTGCCCGAAAGTTGTCGTAGGGTAGGCCATTCAGGGCATCCTGGAGCCCACGAAAGAATTCCTCTTCAGAGGATACAGTTTGCCGACGCTCCGCCTCTGTAGCTCGCTGCTCAGCTTCAGTTGCTCTGCGGTTGGAATTGATCACAGCACTGGTTCCTGCCGCCGTCCCCACTCCCAACATGAAGTTGCCAAAGCTAGCCTGAGCGATATTGGCCGTTGGTGCCAAAGATGCGATCGCAGTGAACATAGATAAACCAACAGCTATCAAGGGTTTCATCATTTCAACCTCTGTACTTCAGTTAGATAACGTTTAAACATCGCCAAGACTTGATGTATGGGCTGGAAATCACCTCTCAGAAGGACGGGCCGAAATCCAACCATCGACGGTCGCAGAGGTGATTCGTACCTGACCATCTACCCGACCTAAACGCAGCACAGTTTGACTAGCCGCTATCCAGGCTTCCCCTTCTAAGGTTTCAACGTTTTCCATTTGATAGATTTTCGCAATCCCAAAATTGTCATCAATGATGTCAATGGTGATGTAGTTTTCCAGGCTCTCCCGACTCTGGACTTGCCTAAATGATTGCTCTAGTATTCGTTGATGGGCATATATTCCTTCCAGGTGGGTGGTAATCGTTGAGAGGCCGCTACCAGCCTTAATTGTCACCACCGTTACGGCAAATGGAGCGATCAAGTCAAGAATTCTTTCTACATCCTGGTTAGCTCTTGCTGCTTCTAACTGGTCAATGACAGCCTGAACATTTCCTTCTGTCATTTGGGCCGCAGCCTGCGCTAATTCCACCGAAGGGGACGCTGACATCGCCTTTACCGGCAGTGAAATTGATGCTGTTGTCAGACAACAAGCCAAAGCAGAACAGACTATAAACTTTGACTTCATACTCCCAGGCTCCATCCATGAAACGAAGTTGGTTAAAAAAATGCTTGATGACCTCTACCCAAGTTTCCATTAGCTATAGCTAGAGACCAGAGCCTTATTTTAGCGCGAATTGACCCCACATGCGATAACTAGGACCAGGTGTAAACGCTACTCACAGGCGGTTACAGCAATGGTGTAACCGCTGCCGTTAACCCCACCTAGGCGAACATTTACCACCGCAGGTTGCCGTCCAGTAGGGGACTCAAATAGAACCGAAACAGTCATACCAGCCTGTAAGTCGGCCCGCTCGCTAAATGCTTTTTCAAAACCACTTTGGGGTAGTCTTAAGCTGATCGGCATTCAGAATTCACTAGTAAAATTGTCCCGAAAGTCTTGCCGTAAAGGCTTTGCAGGAGATTTAGGGGGCAAGCCTAATGGTTTGGGACGTAACCCAACGGTATTGGGTGGTGCTCGGTCATATAGGGTCAATCGTCGGGGGTGCCGTCTGCCTCTGCAGGTTCCAGGCTGATGTCAGCCTGATCGAGAAATAGACCATCGTCAGTGGCAAAGACGCTACTGGCGGTCATGGTATTGTCGGTTTGGCTGATGCGGGCGACCCCTGCAAATTCGGAACTACCCCCGGCGGTATACAGTACATTGCCCCCAGATTCAAGCTGTTCTGCAATATCTGCCTTAATCGCATCACGGATTAGCTGGGCACCAGCTTCAGCCACCTGCTGCAATGGTTGCCACCGGGGGGGCTACGATTAGCCCAATTAAGCCACCAACCACCCCACCGGTCACCAACCCTCTACGAGTACGGCGCTTGGCATCGGTAATTTTGAGCTTGCCATCGGCATCTTTGGCCACCACTGCAGCATCAATGATGCCAATCAGTCCGGCTTTTTTACCCTGCTTTAGATCAGCCATTACCGTAGTGGCTGCATCAGGGTTGTTAAAGGCGGCCACAATCACTTGAATCGGGCGATCGCTCATCGTTTTCTCCAATATATCTTTAGCAATTGCAACGGACTTTAGCAATTGCAACGGATGTCATCACAGGGACCGCCGCTGAACGCCCCAGGCAGATATAGACACAGCCCAACTGGCTATGCCCGATATCTCCCTGGCATTGGCCCAGCTATTGGACCTATGGGTTCAGTTAGCTTTCGCAGGCAGCAATCGAAATCGAATAGAAGTTACCATTGATGCCTCCTAACCTGGCATTAATCAAAGCAGGATGACGCCCCGTAGGAGACTGAAACGGAATCACATAGGTGGTTCCAGCTTCCACATCGGCTCGACCACTAAAGGCGGGTTCTGAGCCCCCTTGCGGTAGGCGCAGGTGAATATCGAGATGGTAAGGGCCAGTATTTTCAGCGGTGACCAGTGCGACGAAATAATCAAACTCTGGACTGTTGGGTACCAAAAAATCGGTATGCCAGTTATTTCTGCTGATCACCCGGTTCTCAATCCGCTTGCGCACTTCGGTTTGACCTGTAGTTACCTCCTGCAGTAAAACACAGGGGTTCTCCATCGTGTCGGCTTGAGCCACCAGTGGATCAGAACTAGCCTCAGCCGGGGACATAAACATACCAGGGGCGAGGGCTAGGCTAGTGGCTACACCAAGGGTTGCGGCAAAAAGACGTTGGAATCTAATCATTTTTAACCTAAAAAAACCATAAAAGTCGCATAACCAAAACTCCGGACAATTTTTGACAGCCCGCCGCAGAATGTGAATTTTAAACCTCTTCTCCAGTGGCTTAGTCAATGGGAATTCTAAGTAAGGCTTTCAGCACTTACTCGAAAAATCCTCCGGGTTATATCGCTATCCTACGTGAATCGTGAAAATTCGTAGGGCAGGCGTCTCGTCTGCACGGGCAAGATGCCCATCCTACCTCCATGAATCAACTCAGATTGCTATGGATGCAGAACAATAATAAAGCGAAACAGGCAAAGTAGACGCAAGGAAGAGTGGAAAACAAGCAAAATTGCGTTTTTTGAATAATAGGGCTGAAAGGCTAGACGTATGATTATGCTGATTTGAGTCTTACGCTATAGAATTGCTAAGGGTTGAACCCCATGCAGTCTTCTTAACATTTGTTTTTGCAACACCAGGCTTCAGGGAACCTATTAAAGTAGTACAGCAAGGCAGAAGTAAGAAGGCAGAAGGCAGAAAGGGAATCCCCTATGTGTCCGGGGTTTTGCCACCCAGAAATAGCAGTGCCATTTCTGCCGTGGAGTAGTAGGCCCTAAATATAATTATCGAAGGTGATTATGATGAAAATTCGCTCAATCCTGTCCTATTCGCCTTTGGTCTATGGCGCTGCCGTCATAGTTTTGAGTACTCCCCAGATCGTTAACGCAACTGAACACCTGCCCGCCATCCCCATGATTGCCCAACGGGCCAACTGGAACTTATTCGGAGAAGGAGAAGGAACCCTATCCATCGGCAACCGCCCCAGCCAAACTGTAACCTTTGTCACTGTCACCGGTCGCCCCAATCAGATGGTTCAGGTTTCTCTGCGTTTGGCAGATGGCAACCTACAGTGGTGGGATGGGCAACTGGTCAGTCGCAGTGGGAACGAGGCTCAGATCCAGTTAATCAGTGCCGGTGGGGCTGATGCTACCGGTACACTCACCGTCCGCTACCAAGGCAACACTCTGATCTCCCTGAGCGGTAGCGGCACCCTTGATGGCCAACCCTTGTCGATTCGTTTCACCATCGCCGACGACAGTGTCAGCCGTCCCCCGACCGCCGACGTGGTGACCCTAGCGCAGCAAGGGCAAGGGGTGTTCGGTCTTCAAGGGCGTCCAAATCAGAACATTACCTTTGCTTCGGTAACAGTTCAGTCTGATGATAGGGCTGAGCTATCGATTCGCTTGGCCAATGGTAGCAATTTGACGTTTTCGGGGCAGCAAACCCGCAAAACAGCTGAAGACATAGTTCTCAACCTTACTGCATCGGGCAATGCAACGGCCCAAGCACCGGCCAACATTCGCTATGGTCCTAACAACTCGATAATCAGCATTTCGTCGAATGGCACTCTGGATGGACAGCCTTTCTTCATTCAATTTAGTGGTCAATAGAATACCTGGAAATTAATACAAAATCTCTTTGAAAGAGCATTAAAGGCCATTTCGTTTGTCTTTCAGGCAGGCTACGCTAATGCGAAGCGGTTCCTTCGGAACAACAACCCGTCCTCGTCGCTGCCCTGCCTAACACCATCATCTGCCGTCTAGCCGAGAAGCTGGATGTCTGTTCTTAGCGTCGCTTCAAGGTCTGAGACGGCAGTTCGCCAAAGAGTTTTTTGTAATCTCTAGAAAAGTGACCTAGGCTAAAAAAGCCCCACTGATGGGCAATGTGAGCGACGGTTTCTGGCTTCGGATCAGCGTTGAGCAGGGCGCGGCGGATGCCGTGGAGACGCTGTACCTTGACAAAGGCCATTGGTCCCATGCCCAGCATCTCCTGGAACCCATACTGAAGCGATCGCTGGCTGGTGCAGACCGCCTGACAGATCTGGGCCAGGGTTAGGGGTTGATCCAGGTGGTCCATGATGTAGGCTTTGGCCGCGGTTACCAACTCAGCCCGACGGTAGGACTGGGGAGTATCGGCCTGGTGGAGCGGGGGCAGGGCATCAATTAAGAGTGGCATCAAGTCTTGCTCCAAGAGAGTCGCAAACTGGGGGGCACTGCACCAGGTCTGATCTGCACTGGACTGGAAGAGTTGAAGGAGGTAGGCGCGAAGGGGAGAGAATTGATCCAGAGCAGGCACTACCATGTTGCATTGGAGGAACGCCTCGTCTAAATCGTAGCGATGGGCCAGGGCCGCATAGTGCTGAAACAGTTCCTTGGAGACATTGATCTGGCACTGATCTTGCCCCGCTGAGGAGGTAATGAGATGAACCGGACGCTCTACATCAAAGCCAAAAATGGCATTGGCCACTAGGGGTCGATCGCGGGCAAAGGCGGGCGTTGATGGTGAGGAGAGCAGCACCACAAACCTGAGGCAATGGGGGCGTTGGTCGCTAGTCACCTGCAGCGATTGGCTCGCTTGCTGGCGGGTCACCGTCAGGCTGGGGCTCAGCGCCCAGGCGGCCAAATGCCCTTGAAATGTGCCCCTGCTGAGCTGGGTCACCTGTAGCCCACGAAGGGCGATCGCCTCGCCAAAATGGTCTACATCGTTAAAGGAAGCCTCTCGGTATTGCGGGCGATCGGCCTCCGGCAAACTAGGGAGCAGTTGAGCAGAGTCATCTCGATTTTGGCCAAGTGCCTTCATGCTTCACCTCACAGCAATGCTGACCATAGATTCTTTAGCGGTACCATCCCCAGCATCCATAGAAACCATCGTTGGGTGCCATGGAGTCATCCTTTCCATCTATCACGAAAAACATAAGGAAATTGTGAGGAAAAATAAATCTACTTATTCACTCATTGATTTTATCCAATGCCTATTCCCCGCGTTGCTCGCATCGCTGTAGGCAACGCGACGAGAGTGGTCAAGGGTACATCCCAGTCGTCCAATCTGCTGGGCCTGCTAGGCCTTGCCAAGACATTAAAGAAAAACCACCTGCCGACTATGCGATCACGCTCAAAGCACGGCACCGTGAGGGATAGCCGCACGTGGTGTGTTTAGAATGATCCACTTATAAAACGCTGCTGAGACGAAGTAAAGCCAAACCTCCAAAACTTGCGGTTTTTGAATAGTGGTGCTAAAAACTTAATCTGCAACTCGCCTAGACTTGCGGTTTTTGAATAGTAGGGCCGGGGCGTTAAACCTACAATCGACACAGCTTTGGACTGAAGCGTTTTTGCTCCTCCCCAGAAAAAATCACCGCTTCAGCCGTCTTCTATGTACTTTAGCTGTACTGCTGTGTTGAGGACGTGAGTCATGCGTTGTCGGATTAGAGGGCTTATCCTAACTTAGCCATCATCGCCGCCCTGGTCTTGCCAAGTCGCCCACCCAATACTGCCGTGTTTTTTACCCGTCACCTGTCCAAGATGCTGTTCGTCATGGGTTTGGCGACGGCGTCCTGCTTTATCTATGCGATCGTGCCGCAGTGGGCGATCGTAAACATCCTGAAACTCCCCTACAGCGAAGCTTTCGCCACGACCTATTTCGATCAGGGGCACTATTTCTTCTATTACCACTGGGGGGTCATGGTCGGCTTCATGGGGGTGGTCATGGTGGTGGCCGCCTTCAAGCCATCCTGGCGAGCCCCGGTCGTCTTTTACTCCTTTGCCGAAAAAGCCTGGATGGTGGTGCTCTACATCGCCTCACGGGGGTTTGCCAACCCCAGCACCTACGGTTACTTTCCAGTTTTAGTGGTGGATTCCTTGGTGTCGCTGTGGACGCTGGGCTACTGGATCGAGCAGCGATCTATCTTTCCCGATCCAGAGATTGCGTTCCCGTCAATTACCGCTAATTTGGAGACTCCTTCACAGACCGCTTTGTCAGATTCCGAAAAAATAGTCTGACTTAGGCAGTAGGCAAATTGCGTCAGCAATCTAACGTTTCCAGTCAGCGGTTGCCGTGGCTTTCCACATTCCACCAACCAATCTCGACAATCCGCTGCACTAGGGTTGTTATGCCGCAGAAGTCGTCGTTTCTAGATGCGATATCAATTGACAGCTACTGATGTGCTTCCATGTAAGCTCGTAGCAATTGGTTGATCTGAGTTTGATAGCCCCGGCCATGGGATTTAAACCACTCCAACACATCGCTATCAATGCGGAGCGTGACTTGAGTCTTGGTTCTTGTAGCAGGTAACCCCCGCCGCACTACCGCCTTAGCAAACATTTCTGGCGTAATCTCTGGGCAATCCGATAAATCAATATCTTCATCGCCCATAGCATCCAATCGTTGCCAATCAGTTTGAGAGTTGCTGGAAGTAAATTCGTTGTTCATATTTCGTCGCTTTCCTTGCAGAAATAATACGGATGCAATCCTCACGTTCTGTATGGACAACGGCAATCACACGCCCTTGCAACAAGCCAAATGTGACAAAACGCTCCTCTCCATAATCGTGACGATTGTCTTCAACCGTCACGATATCGCCATCAAACACGGTGGTAACATCGATGAAATCTACTCCGTGCTTACGGAGATTAGCCAGACGTTTTGCTTCATCCCACTCATATTCCATAACTAAACGGCAACCATACCCACTAATTGTAGCTACAAAACGTAGCTACAGCCACTCGGGTTAGCCATATTCCATCAGAGTAGCTACCCCGCAACGCATAGGCTCACGCTCACGCCTCGATTAAACGAGGATCAGGAACTTCAAGATTTGGTAGTGCCTTTTAGTAAAGGACAGAGGAAAAGCTGAGCCCGCCCTGTTCTGCTAGCTTCTCTCTGACGCAGCGATTGTAGTCGTGGATGAATAGCCAGATGGCTCCAATGTGGTTCTCTAGCTTTTTGGAGAACGACAGCGTCTTCCGTACCAGTCGGGAAATTCGCTGCCTCCGGGTGTTGTTCAGGCGTTCGATGTAGTTCGTCAGACCGCTCTCTTTGCCAACAGCAACATGCCTTTGCTCGGAATCACCTCAACGTAAGCCTCCCAGTAGTCGGTGTAGACTTTGGCACGTTGTCAGTAAACCGCCGGGATGGACTGCCATAGGGCGATCGCCGATTCCCTGGAACGGTCGCTGATGTGGCAGTCGATGATTTCTCGGGTATCTGCATCTATTGCCAGCCAGACCCACTGCTTATTGCCTTTGTTGTCGACAAATGACCAGAGCTCATCCATCTGCACTTTCATCTTGCCTTTAGGCTTGGGTACAACGCCTACTGCTTTTGGCACGGCTTCGTAGCCAGCGTTGGCATGGCCTTGTAGCCAAGTAGCAGAGTCTCCAGTGGCTCTGGCGATGCCAACGAATGGAATCTTGTCTAACAGCAGCAGATTGACCAAAGCCCGAGTGTCTTGGTCTTTCGGCTTCCACTGCGGATCCTCTACGAATTGGCGGTTGCAGTCTCGGCACTTGTAGTTCTACTTACCGCGCCTAGTGGTACCGTGCTTGCTCACACTGATCCTGTGTCACTACTCGTTATCTCAAATTTAGTCGCCCCCTTCGCGACTATCTCCTAACCTCAAACAAGTCCAGATGTGGAGTTCTGCCTGTAGAAAAACTACAGTTCCCGAGCTGGTCTTGGCATGAGATTATACTTCTATGTCACTTTCGGGAAATAGCTTATGAACAGTCGATTCAAAAAGCAAATCTCACTTTTAGGCAGTATTTTGGGAGTCAGCCTAATTGCACCCACTATATTTTTAAGTATTTCCTATTTTGAGTACATCAGTGCTACCAGAGCTATGTTAAGAGCAAATGTTGATAGCGGTGTTCAACGAATTGACTTCTTACTAAAAAATGGCAGCGATGTTCTATCAGATGTCGCTAGAAACGTTGATCCTAATACTCCAAACGATCCAAATTCCAAAGCAATACTACAGAGAATAGTTTATGACAAGCCCTTGTTTCGGGAAATCGGGATTATTAATAATCAAGGATTTTTGACTTTGACCAGCTTTGGTCCAGTTGATCCTCCCCAAAAGGTTTCACTCGATCAACGCTCCAACCCCAACGATAGTTCACTACAGATTCTAGGACCACTTCAAACAGTTGTCATGGGAGAAGAGTCCATTGTTTTAAGTCTACCTACTCAGGAACTTGGCGAGGTAAATGCCTTAGTACATCCAATCATTTTAACAGAGCCATGGGGGGTTGACCGATCTTTACACCTTGGCAATGATGGATTCTTTGCTTATATCAATACAAAAAATGGCGAGATTTTAGCAGGAATTGGCATTATTCCTTCTCTTGAAACAATAAAGAACGAACAAACAAAAAATTTGATCCGATTTAGTCGAACATCGTATAACGGTGATGTGCTGGTCATTAGCGAAGTATCCAAAAACTGGGCCTTGAAGAAATGGCGCAGAATGTTATTCATTAGCGGCCCGATCACAGCATTAACTAGTGGTCTTATGTTTTTTGGGGCTCTACAACTGATCAACCAATTGGAAGGACTAGATCGCGAACTAAAAAGCGGACTTGAAAATAAAGAATTGGTGATTCACTATCAACCTATTCTCAACTTAAAAACCCGTGAATGTGTCGGTTCTGAGGCGTTGTTGCGATGGTATCACCCTGAGCAAGGGATTTTATCACCTGGTTTATTTATACCTGTGGCCGAAAAAACTGGCTTAATCAACGAAATTGGAAAATGGGTGGTCATGCAGGTTTCCCAGGAACAGAAACAGTTATATGATAAGTACTTAGATTTATATACATCTATCAATGTTTCGCCAGGTCAGTTGAACTCTGGCAGTCTAGACGATCTTATAAACTGGTTCCAAAAACCATCAGAGGAAAATCAACCCTGTCAACCTCATCGATTTGTCTTCGAGATAACTGAATCTGCAGCAGCAATTAGACCCGGAACTATCACAACTGATATTTTATCTCGTTTGCGTACATTGGGATCTCGTATTGCTCTAGACGACTTCGGGCAGGGATATTCAGGCTTAAGCTATCTGCACCAATTAGATGTTGATATTTTGAAAATTGATCGATTCTACGTTGCAGCTATTAACCAAAATCCTCAAATCACTAACATTCTAGAAAGTATTATTGATCTGGGAAACAAAATGGGTTTTACTATGGTAGCGGAGGGCATTGAAACTGAAGAACAGCATCAATTTCTTTGTAGTAGAAATGTTACATACGGCCAGGGCTGGCTATATTCTAGGCCAGTTCCTATTCAAGAGTTTGAGTTGTTCCTGAATAGATCGAGATCATCTGTTGATGACTAATTTAGTAATTTGGAGAACTGGTTATCTGCCAGCGGGACAGCAGCTAGCGATCGCCCGTGCTATGCTCAAAGACCCACCTATCCTAGTGTTAGATGAGGCCACCCCAGCGCGTCTGGGCGCTCGGAATTGCGATGATTGATACCTACCGGACGTAGATAACCTCTGCTTCTTGCCGATAACTTGACTTCGTTCTGGTACAGCAGAATTCTTAGCTTTTTTGTCGCATCAAAATGTGAAACTTTATGAGTTCAATGTCTTTTCGATGCGGCGATCAGGAACAAGCCACACGACGGCAACCAGAATATATAACGCACAGGCAAACCAAGGGATCGCAAAAGCAAGGGGAATCGCAACGGCATAAATCAATACCGAAAACTTTCCTTTCAGATCCCGACCAAGAGCGTTTGCAATGGTGGAATTTTGACCATGGTACAAAATAAGCGTTCGGGTTAGAGCAAAATAGGCAATCGCAGCCAGCAATAGAACTACACCATAAAGCGCAACGGGCAGCGCTCCAAAGTGATTCTCACCCATCCATGCTGTAGCAAAGGGAAATAACGATAACCAGAACAACAAATGTAGGTTTGCCCACAAAGTTGCACCATTTACGTGTCGGACGGCCTGAAACAGGTGATGGTGATTATTCCAGTAGATGCCAACATACACGAAACTCAACACGTAGCTTAGGAATGTTGGAATCAGGGGAGCTAGCGCCACTAGATCTGACTCCTGAGGTCTTTTTAACTCCAGCACCATAATGGTGATAATAATGGCAATCACCCCATCACTAAATGCTTCTAACCTGCCTTTAACCATTTTGTATATACTCCTTGTCTGCTTACCGCATTGTCTAACCACTGTGCACAAAATGCTTGTCCGTTTATTCACGATTCATCAGTACAGTGAAGTAGCGGCAGATCGCCTCAAACCTTGTATCAGAATCGATAGTTTATCCGCTTCAAAATTTGTTATGTCAGTACAACATGAAGGTGAACGAAAAAGCTGAAGCCAGAGTCCCTTAAACAAAGGCTTTCAGGCGATGGATTATGCTCATCCTCACAAAGTTTGGTATTAACCTTGCACGATTGGGGTACGCTCCACGGCTACCCGATCCCAATGTCCTAAATTTGCTGCTGCTTCATAAGTGCTTTGGAGAAAAGCAAGGATTACTATATCTGGTTCACTAGCTTGTCTTACTATCTCATAGGGTAGGATAAACTCTTGCAACTCCGAGCTACAGAAACTGCCATAAGAAGCCTCTACTTAAGGAAAATATATACCAAGTTCAGATCGAGATCTGTAGTTTTCTCTAAGGCATTGTTAGACAAGTGCACCCTGGCTTAACATTCAAGCTAACGCTTAGGACACGCCTGTGGGTGTGGTCGTATCCTTACCTTATATTACTGTGTTTTAACGATTCAATAAAAACTCATTGTATGCTTTTTAAGGTTTCTAAAAGCACTTTATCGCCTGTATCAATTCTTACCACCCCAAGCCGAGGATTTTCTAAATCAAGGATGATATACGTAATTCCAGATATAGTTATGCAGAATATAACCATATAGAATAATGGTCTATTTTCATTGGTGGACATATCCTGGCCGACTAAAAAAGCTGAAGCCAGGGCAAGAGTGAATAGTAAAATGTAAACAGTTGTAGGTGGATGGGTGCGGGTCGCTTGTAGCCGTTCATTGGCAATATCAATCATGTCATTGGTAGAGCTTAGAACCAAGGTCATGATCCCAGGATTTTTATCTATTAGAACAGAAGCATTAGCAATTTCCCAGATTTGTTCTTGCAATTTTAGACTTTGGTGAAAATAAGAATTAGATAGTTGCCGATTGGCATAATACTCAAATACATTGATGCGAGATTGAACATACTCTCTATAAAGTGGGCGCAACTTATCTTGAGCATCCTGTGGTAGTAAATCAAGCCTAAGATAGGCAGTACCAATGGCATTTGCCTCTTGTAAAACTAGCTTGACTCGGTGCTCATAACGGGATAATGTCCCCGTAAAGGTAAAGGCTAAGATTAAACCTAAAATGGCAAAAACAGAACTTTCAACTGCACTAGATCCTTCGGTTTTGCTTTCTGGATGTTTTTTCAGTCTGCGCTTACCTACCCTATAGCCAGCTTCAATACTTCCAGCCATACCTAAGGAGAGCAATATTGCTGATATGAGTGCTATAGCTATAAATTCCATAATTTATCAAAATAAATGGTGCTGATTATCATTAACTTTATCAACCAGAATTTTCGATCGTGCTCAAGATGTAATTATGGAGGTTAGAATTTCTTATAATACTCCTAGCATACCAGTGTGTCCCCCATCTGCACGTCTTTCCAAACCGTCAAGAATGGTCGCATTTGTCTGATCATGAAAAGACTTGATGATTTATCGGCCTGCTCATGGACGATGACTAAGCGTTTGCGGCCATACTTCTTCATATGAACCCTTTAAAATCGCAGACCGGCCCGCAATCCCAGAAATAGAGCATCGCTGAAACTCTGGTTTGCGGGGTTGATGTATTGCACATCCCCCGTCAAGTGAAACCATGGCGTAATCGCATAGTTATAATAGGCTTCCAGGCCAGAGCCATTACCAAAGTCAATGATAGGATTGACAGTGCTTTGCAGCGCATCGCTGAAGTTCCAGTAAAAACCACCCAACCCGAAACGATCTTGGGGTCTTGTGGCGAATAGCCCTCTGCCACCAAGGCCTGCAACCACTGACCCCTGAATCGGGTTGGGGTTGCCATCGGCAAGCAACCCCCTGAAGTAGATGCCCCAACCTTCACGGGGGTTATCTGGCAGTTGTTGCAGTAAATGGCTGAACTGGAACGCAATAGCGTAGGATCCTTGTTGAGTGCCACCTTCGATGTTTGGTGGCAACAGAATATCGTTCAAGTCTGGCCCTGCTTGAGTGCTGTAGGTGCCCGTGAGGCTAACGGTGGTTGGGCGATCGCTGATGGTAGTGGCGTAGGTGATCCCAGCCGAGAAGGTGACTCCGTCTGCAAACAAATTCTTGGGCCAGTAATTGTTGGTCTGGTCGTTGGGATCATAGACCATGACGGTGAGGGCAACGGGGTCGAGGCGGATGTTGGTGATCGCCCCAAAGATGGTGGGTGGCAGGACACCACTGGGAGGAGCGACGAAGGAAAGGTTCATAAATCGCTGCGTACCCCAACCACCAAAGAAAAGGTCACGGGCTAACAAGTCGAGCACGTTAATTTTGCCAATTAGCAGCGAAACATCGCCCAACCGCTGGGATAGGTAAAGCGAGGACGCCACTAAATTTCCTGAGTCTCCCAGTGGAAGAGCGGCTCCTGTATTGACAGGCCAAAAGGCTCCCTGGGCAGACGGCAATGGAGGAATACTGCCGTACCGTAGTTCCAGATGGGTATTGAAACTCCCCCCCTCCCAGAGGCCCAGCTTTTCAGTATCAAAATTGATCAGGGCATCGAAGCGCCCCCCGTAGTTGAATTCACGGGAGCCGGAACTGATCACAGCCCCCTGCAAAAACTGCGTGAAGTAGAGGTCGAAGGTGACGCCACTGTCGGCGAGTTGCGATCGCAGCCCGCCCCAATCCCCTGTCAACGTTGGTCGTTCCCAAACACTGGGCGGTGGTTCACCGCTGCTGTGTTGGGCAATGGCTGGCGCTGTTGCAGAAATAGGGGCATTCCCGGCGAGAGATGCCGCTGCTGGGCCGGTTGAAACCGGATACAGATCAGCCGCCTGACTCGACATTGCTGACGCCGAATCATCAGGAAAATCTGCGATCACATCGGCGCAATCGGTTGCTTGAAGGGCAATAAGATTTTGACAGGGGGTGGCATAGCCTGGATCACCCCATCCCAGCAGGGGAATGATCAGCGCCCCACTGCGTAAGACAGACAGAGGCCAGATGGTCTGCCTAGAAGTTGGTCTATAGCGATAATTCACTCGGTTTCAGCGGGTGTTTGGGCTGTAACAACGGACAAGAGATGACTCACAATTGTCTGGCTTACGCCGCTCGTGTCGCGGCGGGCAGCGCCACGAGCTCGGCTAGCTCGGCCAGGGTTTGGGGGAAAAGACTGGGCTGGGTGGGTTGCAATTGAATGTTGGGCACGCCGCCCATGAGTTGAAAGGCCCGTTGTAGGGTGCGATCGCGCCAAATATCTGGTTGTGGCGAATGTTTTATCCCCTCGGCGCTGAAACTCCATTTCCAGCCGCCCAGCATACCGGCCACCACCCGGTTGGCCAAATTGGCAACGATTTTGCTACTGCTGGGGTCGCTCAACGCCTGCTTGTTGATCCAGGGGGATTGCCGCCAGTGGAGGATTAGCCAGGCCAAAGAAACCATGTCGTGGGCGACCATGGAGCGGGAGGCGATGACTAACCCCTGGGGCGGGGCAATCACATGGCCCAGGTCGGGGCCGAAGGTGGCCAGTACCTTGTCGGCGGCGGTGACCACCAGGCGCTGCTTTTGTAGCAGGGTGGGAACGGTGTTGGCTTCGGCGGTTTTTTCTTGAATGCTCTTAGCGGCGTGGTGGTACTCAGGCGGGTGTCGTAGCGCATGTAGCCCACCACCGACTTGAGGCCAAGGGTGTTGCCCAGCAGGGCGTGGCGGCTACAGCGGGGCATGGACACAATGTGATCCACCTGCCGCAGCACGTTTGGCAGGGTGACGCCCTCCCGCCAGTGGGAACCGGGGGCTGGTTGCTCGGTGTAGAAACTGTCCCAGCCCGCCTCTTCAAAGAATGCCCACTCCGCCCCGGCCTCCAGAACGATATCCAATAGCCCCGCACTCTTGGCCAGCTCGCGACTGCTGCGGCCCTTACACCCCTCCGGGCGCTGATCCAGATGGCCAACGCCGCTCATGTCGCCCACAATCACCCGCCCTGCCCCCTTTTCCTTCAGTAGGCGCACCATACTGGCGATCGCTAGGGGGCTGGTGGTAGACGGGTAAGGTTTGCCAGAATTGAGCACCGGTTTGATGAACACCGTGTCGCCGGGTCGCAGCCAGTCCAGGGTGTCCACGGCCAGGGTGGCCTCACGGATGGCCTGATCCATCTCCGGGGGAGAGGGATCGCGGTTAAGGGGGGCTAAGCTGACGATTTCCTGCGGTGCGAGGGAGAGAGACATGGGAACTTCCATCCTGTGGAGTCTGATTTTTTACCCTGGTATTTTCAGGGCGATGACTGAGCCGATAAAAATCCTCAATTCCTAGGTAAATCAGCTCAGAAAGGCTGCGAATCCATAGAACATTTCAGACTTTTGGGGAAAGAAGCAGTTTTGGGAAAGCCATCTTCTGCTTCGAGTGCCACCGTAGACCAAGCACCATATAGCGATGAAAGGCCTCAGCGTGGTGTGAGCGGGTCTACTCCAATCACCTATTCCAATCACCTATAGAGAAATGCTCCACAAAAGTAAAGCGAACTCGCATAAACTTGCGTTTTTTGAATAGAACCTGAGGCGTTGTACCGATGATCTATGTCGTTTTGTAGCAGGGTATTGTTTGGCCTCTTCTTAGGGAGATAGCATCATCGCGCTAGTCATTTTTGATATGCGTTGGCTGTGCGTGAGTGGCGCTCGCTTGGCACGTCCTTCGCACGGATGTTGTGAATCATGCTGGTGTTGTGAATCATGCTGGTGTTGTGAATCATGCTTTCTCGGATTAGATCCTTTCTCCTCACTGGGGCCATGGTCGCTGCCCTTGTGCTGCAAATGGCCGTTCCCCCGGCCTTAGCCCAGGAAATTTTGCCTCGACCGGAACCCACCTTTCAGGGCAAGATTGGTGTCACCTACCAAGAGTCTCAGCCGGATACCGCCCTGTTTCAAGCCACGAAGGCCCCCGCTGGGGCTCCCAATGTGTTGTTGGTGCTGATTGACGATGCGGGCTTTGGCTCGGCCAGCACCTTTGGTGGCCCCATTGCCACCCCCACCTTTGATCGGTTGGCCGCCAACGGGTTACGCTACAACACTTTCCATACGACGGCCCTGTGTTCGCCGACCCGCGCTGCCATTTTGACTGGGCGCAACCATCACTCGGTGGGGTCGGGCACCATTCAAGAGCTAGCCACGGCCTACCCCGGCTATACGGGGTTGATTCCCCAAAGTACGGCCACCATCGGCCAGATTCTCCAGCGCAATGGCTATAGCACCGCCTGGTTTGGCAAAAACCACAACGTCCCCGACAACCAGACCACCAGCGTCGGCCCCTTCGATCGCTGGCCCAATGGTTTGGGCTTTGACTATTTCTATGGGTTCATCGGCGGTGAAACCGACCAGTGGTATCCCAATACTGTTCGGATAAACAGAATTTCAGTATATTTGCACTGTTCTGACAGAGCAGGTGTATGGTGCAACTCAAGGA
>NZ_SMDQ01000032.1 GCF_012911975.1 Nodosilinea sp. P-1105
CCTTGCCCGTCAGTCACTAAAAGCACAAACCCTCAGTCCCTTTCACTTAGAGGGTTTCCCGGCTTAAATCACACCCCCGGGAATGATGATGGTGCCTTGCAATTTCATGCCATACCCACCTTTGTAGCTAAACCTTAAATCCCTGCCCTACCGCCAAGCGTGCCACTCACAGGTGCGCCGCGCCAGCCGTACGGTCTCATCCACGTCGCTGCGGGCCAACAGGTAGCCGCGAATGCGATCGCTGGCTTTACCCACCCCACCCAAGGCTGTTTCCCTACCGGGTCACTTCCAGTCGTGCTCTATTATTGATTGGGAGATTTAGGAGGGAATTTACATTTCACCGAGATTTCCATGCTGCCCTCAGCACTGCCCTCGGTAAAAATGACACCGGTCTTACCGCCTAACTTGATACCAAATTTCAGATTGAGTTCTTCGACCTCAGCCCCGCCCAAACGTTGAAAGGCACCAATAGCAAAATTGGCATAGGCCGTGATGTTTGACTGAATTTCCTCCATTTTAAGCAAAACCTCGTCGGTTACTCCTTTTTCTCCAGGCCGGGTGCCTGAGCGGGATGGTTCTGCAATTGGAGGTGTGGGAGGGGCTTCTACATAGATTTCGGTGATAGTACCGTTGTCTTCGACTAGAAGTCGAGTGAGCTCCGACATCGATTTACCTCGTTGAGTTCTAAATTTGAAGCAAATCTAACTGATTTTAGAATAATCTGTCCGGAAGTGGCACCTGGCGGCTTGTTTGGGTATGGTAGGTGAAACCCCAGTTCCACAACTCAAGGTTTAGCGGCTATGCCTCGATACGCTTTAGTCATCGGTATCCAGAAGTACAGTGGATCGGGCTTTCAGGATTTAGAAAAATCAACTCAGGATGCCGAGGCGGTAGCCCAGGTTCTAGAGAAGTATGGTAATTGGGAAGTCACGCGCTTGCCACAGAGGTGGAATGCGGAAAAGCAGAATTGGAACGGGGGGCAAGGGTGCTATGAGGTTGCCCCTGATGTTGCGCTTACGGGGGCAGAGCTAGGGGCAGAGATTAGTCAGTTTTTTGAGCATGCCGGACGGAACGAAGCGCTCATCTACTTTAGCGGCCATGGGTACGAATTTACAGACAGCTTGGCCGAGATAACTGGTTACCTAGTGGCTTCTGACTGCACAGCAACGACCGTTAGCGAACGGGGGCTTTCTCTAGAAAGCTTAAACAAGTTGGTTATAAGGGCGGCTTGTAGCAGTGTCGTGGTGTTGTTGGACTGCTGCCACGCGGGTAGGCTTCTAGAACGGAGCCTAATTACTCGGTCGCTCACTGCATTTCAGCAGGGAGATCGCAACTATTTTTTAGCAGCGGCCTGCCGGGGGCATGAGAAAGCCTACGAGGGGCCAGAGTTTAGTTTGTTTACCAAGGTACTGCTGGATGGATTGGCCAGTCCAGGACGCGATGGCCGAGTACTGGCATCACATGTAAATACAGCGATAGATGAGGGCTTGTCTGGTTCTGGGCAAGAACCAGTAGTTTTGAGTTCAGGCGGAGCGATTACTCTGGCAACTTACGGAGCCAGGGCAGAAGCTCTAACACAAGAAGAAGATGCGCTGCAAACTATCCTTAAGCAGCTCGGCGATGAGAAAAAGTACGATGTCCTGGATGCAGCTTTTTTTGAGGCAGTGGCTGCCCGAGTTGCAAGCAACCAGGCCCGTGCTCAGATGTTGCGTCTACCAGGGGCAAACTGGTCGATGCTGTTTCAGGGAAACTATGTGGAGCGCGACCAACAAGGGGTGGCCCTGCAACAGACTCAGCGGCTAGCTCAACAGCCAGGAATTTCGTTGATGCTAATTCGGGGGGAACCGGGGGCTGGCAAAACGGCTCTATTGCGGTGGTTGGCTCACGAACTCGTCGGCCAGGGAAAACGAGTGCTACACAAACAGGGGACGGATCAGGCGGGCTGGTTAGAAGAATTACTGACTGTTTCCGAAGCAACTGGGGGCGAACATTTTTATGTGATCACCGATGATGTCTTCCGGGATGAAACCATTTTGGAGGAGTTGGAGCAAACAGAACTATTTTTTCCGCTGACGATTATTGCTACAACTCGCCCCAATGAAGATCGTCACACCGAACTTGATGGCACAGGCTATGAGACGATTTGCCTCGATTTGAATAAGCCCAGTCAGGCCGAGAAAGAGCGAATTCTGGCCTTGCCGGAAGTCCAAAGTCATCTTGTAGGTAAGTCCAACGCAGAACGAGAAGTACTGTTGGACTCACCAATTATGCTGGTGTTGATGTTGCAGCTCTCGGAGGGGAAACCCTTTGACGCCATATTGCGGGATATTGTCAAAAGTTTACCGAGTAGCGATGATCGCCCTATTTATCAAGCCTATGGGATACTGTGTAGTTTCTTTCAGTACAACGTGATTGTACCGTTTGAGGTTTTGCGCCTTTGCTTACCCGCTGGCAATTGGTCTGAACAGTTGATTCTGACAGAGTTAGAAGGTCTGGTAGAAACAACAACCTATGCTGGTTATGAGGGGCTGTTTCCAATTCATGAACTAATTGCCAAGACTGTGATGGACTTGGATTATAGACCTGGGTCAGCTAATCAACCCTATGCCTGGTCCCAACCGCCTTTGCTGGAGCAAAATCTGCATAAGATTGTTCCTGGTTTAGATGCGAGCGAGGAAATGCAGGAACGCTGGCTTCGTCATAGCATAAGGCTGCTTACACTCAACGGTTCTGTAGACCTGGTCGGATCTATATTGAAATACTACACACAAGAAATAGAAGCGGTTCAGCAGCAGGGAAATACTATATCCAGCTGGGTAAATTGGCATAAGGTTTACACCTTACTGAATCGGAGAGATGATCAAAACCGCTGTCTTGATGCTTTATTGGGTACGCAACCGCAAACTTCGTGGGAGTGTTCACATTGGCTATCGCGAATCTCTAAGTCTGGAACAGAGCAACAAAGGCAGGATGCGATCGAAACCACTCAAACCTGGCTCCAACAGCATCCAGATGATAGTTCTGTCCGCACTCACTTTTTAGCCTTTTTGAGTCAATGGGGAACAGATAAACAGAGACGGGATGCAATCGACACTACCCAACCCTGGCTCCAACAGCATCCAGATGACAGTTCTGTTCGCACTAAATTTTTAGGCTTTTTGGGTCAATGGGGAACAGATAAGCAAAGGCAGGATGCGATCGACAACACCCAAATCTGGCTCCAACAGCATCCAGAAGATACTAATGTCCGCACTCAATTCTTGGCCTTTTTGAGTCAATGGGGAACAGATAAACAGAGACGGGATGCGATCGACACCACTCAAACCTGGCTCCAACAGCATCCAGATGATAGTTCTGTTCGCACTCACTTTTTAGCCTTTTTGAGTCAATGGGGAACAGATAAACAAAGGCAGGATGCGATCGACAACACCCAAAATTGGCTCCAACACCATATAGAAGATAATTTTGTTCGCAGACAGTTTTTGACCTTTTTGGAGCGATGGGGAACAGAGCAACAGATGCGGGATGCGATCGACACCACTCAAACCTGGCTCCAACAGCATCCAGAAGATAGTTCTGTTCGTACTCAATTCTTAGCGTTCATCGGAAAGCAAGGAGATGATATTAAAAATATAGAAGATTTGATTATCGAGCAGTGGCATTGGCTCAGGGATCAAAGACTAGCCCCACAAAGTTCCTGGGAAGCTTTTTTGCCTGTTCTCTATCACCATGCTTCTCCTGACCTCTATCAACCAGCTACAGATCTAGTGCTCCAGCAACATCTTGGAAATAAATCGATCCAAAACCTTATCTTTGGCTATTTTCGTGACTATCTTGACCAAGTCACCTGCTATGCCTTAGCTACCAATGTGACTAAATCTAACTTACCCCCTGATAAATGGCAAAATTACATCCATGCAGCTAACTTTTTCAGAGATCAGGGTGAGTTCGAAAAGGCTGAGAAAATATACCGTAAAACATTTGGGGCCGCTAGAGCACAGGTATCTCAAATTCCACAATTGTCGAAAACAATTGACTTTATCAATCTGAGCTATGCAGAACTGCTGCTGCTCACTGAGTCGCCTAGTCCTGATGCAGCGATCAAAAAAATTAATTGGGTTCTTAAGAAAAACTCAAAGCACGGTTATGCTCATCTCTTAATGACTCAAGCATTTCAAATTAAAGGAGAATCTTGTTATGGATGGGCGATAGCTCATTTCGAGCAAGCTATAAAGTTTGATAATCGGCTGAATGGCTTTATGTACTGTCAGCTTGGCCAATTCTATCGTTATACCCTTAGTGATATCCCCGCAGCTCGTAACTGCTATGAGAATTCGATAGGTCAGCAGGTCAACTTACCTGCTTGTGTCGAACTGGCTGAGTTGGAGATTGAGAATGGCAATTTAGAGCGGGCTAAATCGCTGCTGGAACAGGGCCTAGCACTGCCACTGCTGAAACGTACTGAGCAAGAAATGCGAGACAAGCTAAGTGGACGTATTGCTTTACTAAGGCAGCAAACCGGTTTGTAATCGGTAGTAAACTCGCGGGTTTTGGTGATGGACAGGGTTGGTCTGGGTGGATTGGGCGGCCAGGGCCTGGAACCGTTGCCAGAGGCGTTGGATCTGGGTTTCGCGACCAAAGTAGCGATCGCCATCCTATTCCGTAAACGCCGCCAGTCCCTGGTAAGGGTTGGGGCCAAGTTTAGCCGAGGTGTCAGCAGCAGATCCCTGGCGCAGTGGCGGGGTCTGGTGAATCACATAGATGGTGTTGCCATCGCCAGAGACGATCGCACTGCCCACCGCACTCTCCTGAATCTGAATGCTGCGATCAGCTCCCTCAGTATTCTGATGACCGCCTGCTGACATTTCTGACTCTCCTCAATCAATTGGCAAATAATCTCTAGCTATGCTTTTGACGCAACTTTTTTATCAACTTTGAGGATGCCCGAAAATTAGTCTGCTGGAGTTTAGTAATTGGGGACGTATTGGAAACAACCCGCATATCAGGAGAGAAGCTCCCTCAAAGTGGCTGCATCATTCTCCATATCAATGGCGCGGTAAGGTGGTTCAGCGTTTTTTTGCTTGAGAAAGTCATAGGTATCCCATCGGGAGGCGAAACCCAAAAGTTGTCCAACTTCCCCAGCGCCAATATTACCTTTGCAATAGGCTTCAACAGCCAGCAACTCTAGAGAGCGGCGAGTAAGGGTTTCAGGGCTATCTGCAAGTTGGCTAGCAATGCTGTCAGGAATATCAAGGGTGATTTTCATGGATCCAAGTAATGGGTATATAGCCTCAAAGTTAGCTCACTGAACCAGGTGCCTACAACACCAACTCTACCAAACGTCTTACTCCTGGTCTTTGGTCACACCAACAATCGTCATTAGCCGTGGTGACAGGTCAGGTGGCCTAGTCACAGCTAAGCTGATGTCTCAAGATTTTGGTGTGGGGTAGCTGCGGAAGCGCTGCGATCGCAGTAGGTTTGACCAGCTCGCCCCCATCTGGCTGCTGCTGTCAGTGTTGCGCAGTGTGTGGCCAGAGCCCCCGACGGCGAATCCAGAGTAGGGCTTGGGAGACCAGAGCCAGGACGGGCAGTTCAATCAGGGGGCCAATGATCAAAGGGGGCGAGGGCCAACCCCACCGCCACTGACAGGAGGATCAAAACTGGCTGTAACCGCTCAAACCGGGTCGTCTGCACAGGGAAAAGGTTGCCGTTGGGCCAAAACCGCATTCTAAACCAAATTCAGCTCAAGCCCTGGAGTTCGCCTGGGGGAAAACTCCAGAGACTGAACTGGACATGGTTTAGCTGGCCTATAGGGCTGACAGCACTGCCCCCAAGATCGCCCCTGTGACCGGGTTCACCCACCACAATGTGATTACCCAACATGACCAATGAGCCCTAGGTCTGGAACCATTGCCACCGCCCTATAGTTGGCTCAGTCAATGTCAAAACTGGTATAACTCAATCAGCAGTGCAGCCTTGCACCTCATCTTTATCCCAAAACCTATCCTGGTATGGATAATAGCGAAATCAACCTAGCCCAAGTTTTGCAGCGGCTACACCACCACCAGCCCGATCTACAAACGCGCTATGACGTGACTCGTATTGGGATTTTTGGCTCCGTTGCCCGTGGCGAGGCTACTCCTAGCAGCGATATCGATATCGTGGTTCACATGAAACCCGACCTGCTCCAGCGCGTGCGACTCAAGGCTGAATTAGAAGCCCTATTAGGTCGATCCGTGGATGTGATCCGCTATCGCCCCACTATGAATCCCTACCTCAAAGCCCGAATTGATCAAGAGGCCCGGTATGTATAACCGTTCACTTTTGCTGGAGCTGTTGCTTGAAATCGACGAGGCCATTCGTAGAATTGAACGACGATTTGCCGGAATTCAGTCGCCTGATGACTTTACCTGCAACGATGACGGACTAGACAGATTGGATGGCATTAGCATGATGCTGATTGCCATTAGCGAGAACATTCGCCGCATCGAGGAAGCGACCGATAGTAAGCTTGAAGATGAAGAACTCAGTATTGATTGGGAAAGCATCAAGGGCATCCGCAATATTCTGGCTCATGATTACTTCAACATCGATCCTGACGAGATTTATGTCATTTGCAGCCATGATCTAGGTCATCTAAAACAGGCGATAGCTCAACTTCGAAACAACATTTTTAGCTAGTGGTCTGTATTGATTCATGAAGGGAGGAGAAAGTTTCAACCAACGCCAAGTCCATCCCTGGAGTTCGCCTGGGGAAAACTCCAGAGACTGAACTGGACATGGTTTAGCTGGCCTATAGGGCTGACAGCACCGCCCCCAAGATCGCCCCTGTGACCGGGTTCACCACCACAATGTGGTTACCCAGCATGACCAGGGCCGTATTTCTCGGCTGGCGAATCAACGCGGACACCCGTTGGGGTACCCGCAACCGTCTGACCAACCCTGTGGGCATCCAGCGGCGGCGGCCCACCTGCCGTTCGATCACAGGGAGAACATCGATGTGAGATAACACCTCTGGGGGCAGCTCTGCCACCAGGTTTTCACGGGTTGGGGCTTCCGCTGTGGAAAGTATAGCCGCGATCGCCGCCAGTTTTTCCTCAGAAAGCTGCGCCAAAATGTCTGGGGTGACGGGCGCGATCGCCAGGGTCTGGGGCTCGACTGGCTCAGACTCCAATCCAGGAGCCAGCTCCACCACAGCTTCCTGGTTCAGTACCTCCAGCCGGTCCTGGCTGGGGGCTATCTCCTCCATCTGCCCATACTCAGTCTCTGGGGTTTCAGGGAGCAGTTGATCGACTAGCACTAAATCCAGCCCGGCTTCACTGTCTGCCGGACTGGGGTAAGCCTGGGCTACCGTCCACAGGCTACTGGCCGCTACCAAACCTAAACTGACGCCTATCGTGTGTCGCCAAAGGATCATGAACGTTCTCCAAAAAATAATGGGGATTACCCGATCGGCCCTGGTATCGGTTTCTGGCTCTCAGCGGTTGAGGGAGAACGCGCAGCGATTTCTCCTAAAGGAAAGGCTAGAGCCAAGCCGTAGTCACTATCACAGCAGGTTTATCCAGCCGGTGAATGGGGTAGAGGTTCAGTTTGTTAACTGGCTGATCTTATTGGTCTGCTCGCTCAGGTCTGGGGGCGGTGCGGACGATATCGGCTATCTTTTTAACAAAGCTAGCGGTCGGGACGGCCAGTAGCAGCCCCAGGAACCCCGCAAATTTGGCCCCAACCAGCAAGGCGATGACCACCACCGCCGGATTCAAACCCGTGATGCCGCCAATCAACCGGGGGGCAATAAAATTGTCATTAATTTGGCCCAGGACGGCAGCCACCAGCAGCACCTTCAGCCCTAGCCCTAGACTTTGAAAGGTCAACAGGGTACTCACCCCCAGGATCGCCACCGTGCCGCCAAAGGGAATAATGCTGGCCAGGCCAATGCCGAGGCCAAACAAGAGGCCAAAGGGCACCTTCAGCAACACAAAGGCGATCGATTGGGCGGTGGCCAAAATCAGGGCCAGGGTGGCCTGGCCGGAAAAATAGCCTCGAAAGCTGGGGCGTAGGGCGCTACGAATATGGTTTTGCCAGGGCTCAGAAAACCAGCTCAGCAGCCCCCTCCACAGGGGTTCCCCATTAATCACCAGTAAAATAGCCAGGATCGCTGTAATCAGTAGATTGAGGGTCTTGTCCAGGGTGCTGAGGGTGACATTAATCACTTGGCTGGTGCCAGTTTGCAGGGCGCTAGACAGTTGGTTGGCAGCCTCTACTGTCAGCTGGTCGAGGTCGACGGGCAGGTTTTGAAACATGGCCCGCTCTTCCAGACGCAGGAGCTGGGTCTTCGCCAGATCGATCCAACGGGGTAGGCGCTCGGCAAAGTCGTTCAGTTGCTGCCACACCAGCGGTCCCAAGAAGATTACTAGCACGGTGGTCAGGGTAATGGTGGTCAGCAGTACAGCCGCGATCGCTACGCCTCGCTTAGCCCCCTGCTTTTCCAGCAAACCAATGGGATAGTCCAGCAAAAAGGCCACCAGGCTGGCGGTAATCACGATACTGGTGATTGGCTGCAGCAGCATGCCCAGCTTGTACAGCAGCCAACTATTCAGACATACCAGGGGAAAGGCTAACCCCACGATCGCCCATTTGGGTAGCTTAGACATGGAAACCATAGGCCTTGGGTTATTCTGCTAATGCCGACAAATCCAGCTCGGTCAGGGGGGCAAAAAAGTCGTGCAGGCGCTGGGCGATCGCCGCCACCCCACCGCTGACGTTCGATTCAATGTTCAGGGGCAACACCGGATCGTGCAGGGAAAGCCGCAGCAAAAACCAGCCCTGCTCCTGGGCCGACTCGCAGGCTACCCGCACCCCTTCGTAATTGTTGGGGACCAGGCTCCAGTCGGGCTGCTGCTGAACAAAGCGATGCAACTGGTCAATCACCTCGGTCCCATAGGGCTTAAAGTCAGGGGTTTGAATCTTCAGGCGAAACTCTCGGCTTTCCTGCGGTTCCTGCAGGTGGGCAATCAGATCCGTCAAGCGCTGACCGGCCAGGTGGGTTTTGGCCAATTCCACCAGCAACTGGCTGACCAAATAGGCCCCATCATCCAGAAAGTAGTTCTCCTTCATGGCCCCATGGCCCGAGGTTTCAATCGCCAGCCAGCAGGGTTGACCGCTGGCATTCAGCCGCTGGGCTTCGTTGATCACAGTCTTGTAGCCCCGCTTGAACCGGTGGTGAATGCCCCCCAACTCGGTTTCGATAAACTGGGTCAAGCCGTCGGAGGTGATGGAGTCGGTGACGATGGTGGAACCCGGATGGGCCCGCAATACAATGGCCGCGATCAGGGCGATCAGCCGGTTGCGGTTGAGTTCGCGGCCCTCATGGTCAACGGCGGCCCCACGATCAACATCGGTGTCAAAAATGATGCCAAAATCAGCCCCCTGGGCTATCACCGCCTGGCAAATTGAGGCCATGGCCGCCTCGTTTTCCGGGTTGGGCATATGGTTGGGGAAGGTGCCATCGGGCTCTAGAAACTGGCTACCGCTGGTGTTAGCCCCCAGGAGTTCTAGCACCTGGCTGGCATAAAAGCCACCGGCCCCATTGCCGGCATCCACCACAATGTGCAGTCCCCGCAGGGGTTGTTCAAAGTGGTCGGGGTGGTTCACCGCCTGGCGGATCTGCTGCACCAGGCGGTCAGCATAGGCGGCAATCAGGTCCCGCTGCTCCACAGAACCGGGGCGGGGAGTTGGGGTAAAGTGGCCCGGCTCGGCCAGGTGCAGAATGGCGCTGATGTCGGCTTTGCCCAGCCCTCCCTGGGGGGTAAAAAACTTGAGGCCATTGCGGTTGAAGGGCAGGTGGCTGGCAGTCAGCATAATTGCGCCATCGCAGGCAAAGTCAGGTAGCACCGTGCTGATGAACATGGCGGGGGTAGACGCCATGCCCACGTCCAGCACCCGACTGCCCAGGGCGGTCATCCCCGCGATCGCGGCCTGCATCAGGGTAGGCCCTGACAGGCGACTGTCGCGGCCGATGGCGACAGTCAGATCCGTCGCTGGCTTATCCAGGCTAGTGGCCAGCCAGGTGACAAAGGCCTGGCCCAGGGTGGTCACCACCTCGGGGGTCAGGTTTACCGCCTCGCCGGGTACCCCCTCCAGGGCAACGCCGCGAATGTCAGAACCATTTTGTAAGGCAGCCCAGTTGACTGGGGTGGTGAATAGGGGCATGGGCGATCGCTCCAAGGGGGCAACCCTTTCACCATAGGGGCAGTGTCAGGATTTTGGCGATTTCTTCAGCTTTTTTGCACAGGAGAGCGAGCGGGTGTTAGGTGGCGGGTGTGGGGTATAGGTGGCTGAGGTAGGCCGCAGTGTACTAAGGGACTCGCAAGGTAATAAAGCCCCAAGGTTATTCCCCTGCGGGCGGGAATCCATTGCGGGGTAAGAGATCTGCGAGTTAATGGTGTACCAGGTAGCCCAAAATAGGAGCAGGAGAGTCGAAGCTTTCAAAGTCCCTCTCCCAAGCTTGGGAGAGGGATTTAGGGAGAGGGCGAAGCTGTAGGGCAGTGCCCACCGGTCTTAGGGATGCCTGCTCTAATGGATATTTGGTATTGAGTACCCATCCCTAAGCGAGTTCAGCCGCCAGTGGCCCCACAACCGCCTCTGGCCCCAGCAGGGAAATGCAGGGGCTGTGGAAAAATTCCTGGGCCACAGCTTCCACATCCACCAGGGTGACCGCCGTCACCATCTCCTGAAACTGTTCGTCAAAATCGACCCCTAGCCCCAGCACTTCGTACCAGCCCAGCATTTGGGCAATTTGGGCATTGGTTTGCTTACCCAGGGCATACTGACCCAGAAGCTTGTTTTTCGCAGCCTGCAACTCCTCTTCCGACAGCACCGTGTCCCGCAGCCGCTCGACTTCAAAACGTAGCCCCTCCAGGGCGATCGCGGCATTGGTGGGGGCCGTGCCCATATAGGTAACAAACTGGGACATCCCTAACCGGGTCGGATAAAAGGCGGATACATCATAGGCTAGCCCCCGCTTTTCCCGCAGTTCTACAAACAGGCGACTGGAAAGGCCATTACCCAGGTAGGTATTCAGCAACTTCAGGGTGGCGTAGGCTGGATGCTTGACTGGGGCGGCGGTATAGCCCACCATCACCACCGCTTGATTGGTGTCCTGGGTGGTGACGGTGCAGGTGCCGCTGGGGGTCACCGGCGGAAACACCGGGGTGGCGGGTAACGAGGCCGGGGCAACCCAATCCCCCAGGTTTTTTTCGACCTGGGCGATCGCGTCCTCAGGGGTGATCCGGCCGACAATGGTAATCACCAGATTATCGGGTCGAAAATGGCGCTGGTGGAAGGCCCGTAATGTGTCCTGGTCGAAGGCGGTGACGCTGGCTTCGGTGCCAATGCCCGGCAAGGCGTAGGGATGATCGCCGTACATGGCCTGGCGCAGTTGGTTAAACGCCACCGTAAACGGCTGCTCTTGCATTGAGCGGATCTGTTGCAGGGTGAGCCGCTTTTCCAGGTCAATTTCAGCCTCAGGAAAGCTGGGCTGGCGCAGCAGGTCAGCCGCCAGGGCAAAGATGTCAGCAAAGTCGCTGGATACCGTTTTCAGGCTAATGATGCTGTAGTCGGCAGCGGCATCGGTACCTAGACTGGCTCCGACCGATTCCACCGTCTCCGCAATGTCCATGGAGGACTGGGCTTCGGTCCCCTTAGTCAGCAGCCCCATTAAAAAGCTGGCTATTCCAGCATCTTTGGCGGTTTCAAAGGCGCTACCCGCCCGGATAAACAGTCGAGCTGAGACAATATCGGCGACTGGATTTTCTAAAACTAAAACCGTCAGGCCATTGGGAAGGACGGTGCGATGCAAACGCGGGGCTTGGAGAAGGGAAGCAGTCACTGGCTAATCGGTTTCAGGATAAAAGGTCAGCAAAGCGATAGATGGGCAGGTAAACAGTTCCACTATAGTCTGCCCAGGACGGTTAAATCCTATGCAGGCCGCAAGATAGTAGAGACATAGCGCAGAGGCGTCAGATACTGGGCTGCTAGCTGACGCAGGTGGGCCTCCTCATAGCCCTGGATAATCGGTACATAGGTGAGGCAGCGATCGGGGGCGGCCACGGTACCGTAGTAGCCGTAGAGCCCAGCAATTTGTCCGGGGGCTTCGGTAGAAAAAGCGTAGTCGTTACACAACAACCGCTTGGCCCGGACCAGCTCAGGCTCAGGGATGGGGGTTGCGGTGAGTTCGCTGATTCGATCGCAGATAATCGCCTCTACCCGATCAATGTGGTCCGCCTCTAACCAGGCCTGGATGGTGAATAAGCTGCAATCTTGCTGCAACGAAAACCCGGCGGCGATGTCCTGAACCAGCTGTCGATCCTCCCGCAGTTCCCGCACCAGGCGAGAGCTGCGCCCCTCGGCCAGTAATGCCGCCAGCAGATCTAGGCCATAGGCAGCCTCCAGTTGCTTAATTCCCGGCCCCACCCAGGCCATACATAGCCGCGACTGCTCTAGGCGGGGCAAGGACAGCACTTCCCGGTGGACTCCCTGGGCTAGGGGTAACGGCGCGATCGTCGCTGCCGGACAGGGGGGGGCGGCGGGAAAGGTGCGAAAGGCATGCTTAACCATCTCGACGGTTTGGTCTAAAGGAATGCCGCCAGTAATCACCACCGTCATGTTGTGGGGCTGATAGTGGGCCTGGTGAAAGCAGCGCATCTCTTCCGGCGATCGCTGCTGTAGAATCTCGGTCGTACCCAACACCGACCGACCGTAGGGATGGTTTTGGTACACCAGCTCTGACATGGCCTGAAACCCCAACCAGTCAGGGTCATCCTGGGCCTGGCGGATTTCTTCTAAGACCACCTGCCGCTCCCGCCCAAACTCATCAGCTGGAATGGCCGCGTGCAGCAGCAGGTCGGCCAGGTAAGGCAGGGTCTGGGGCAGCGTATCAGCGGCAATGGTCATATAAAAGTGGGCGTAGTCGTGGCTGGTGGCGGCGTTGGTCATCCCCCCCTGGGTTTCAATCGCATAGTCAAACACCCCTGGGGGGAGATGATCGGTACCCTTGAAGATCATGTGCTCCAGAAAGTGGGCCATCCCCGCCCATTCTGCCGGTTCGGCCCTAGCCCCAGCCCGGACCCACACATCGGCGACGACCACTGGGGTAGCACTCATTTCTTGATGGATTAGGGTTAACCCATTGTCCAAACGAATGACACTGGCCGGAAAATTAACCGTAGTAGTCAACGGCTCAAACCCAGTTAACGAACATCAACAACAGCCTTAGCAGCAGCCTTAACCATCCCAAGGGCAATGTTGAGGCGAGCTCACCCTATTCAACCGGGATACCCATCGAAATAGCGTGTTACAAATAGCGTGTTACTTAGACAGCTAATCATCTAAACCATAGTAACGCTATTGGTGGTCAAGCGGCAGGGGAGCGCGGTTAAAAAGCTGATGACAGGGTACCTAGTACTGGAAGGCAGAAGTCAGAAGGATGTAGAGCGCAGCCCGTGCGAAGCAGGCAGAAAGGGAACCCTAAGCCCATCAAGGCTTTCCAAAGGAACCAGTGATAGGTTTATTTCCGCCCTAGAGTACTAGTGGATACATTACGAACCAAAAACATTTCCCCCATCCGTCAGGACAGGGGAAAGCTTAAAGTTCCACCGCAGCGCCGTCTTACCTCAGTCTTCGACCTGGAGAAACCAGGTGGGTACCGTGGCGTCAGGCTTTAAGTTTCCGAGTACAAGCCCGGTCTACTGCCACCGACGCAGCTCAGTTCCCGTTAAGACAAAACATAGATCGTAAAACATTGTTGGTAGTCACCAACGCCGTAGTGGAACTGACCCTATGATAACCACCCCGCCCCACTAAACCGCAAGGGGGTTGCCCCAAGATTCTGACCCCCGTTCTGCTATGGCGACTGTGATCTAATATGACAGGACATTTAGGCGATCTCTAGGAAAGACGTTCCCAACGTTATCCTTCGACCAGCGCTAGGGTAGGATGGGTCCTGTCCACCACTGGGAGATTGTTTTCCAGAGATCGCCTTAGTGTCGCTCCAATGTTCTCTTTGGTTAGGTCCTCTATGGTTTCTGACGATGCTGCCCTCCCAATGGTGACCGACCTCCCAAATCATGGTCTGCCCCCAGATCCTCCTGCTCACTCCCCGCCAGTGGAGCCTGCTGCCGAGAATGTTGAGGCCCCTGAGTCAGCGGATCAGCCGCCCCTGGCCGACCCGCGGCAGCAGGTGCAACTCACCAGCGTAGCCGGGGTGGTGCAGTTGGTGTTGCCCCCAGAAGCTGACCCTGAAACGGGCCTGATCACCTGGCCCGAGCAGCTCAAACAGCTCAAACTGCGGCTGGAAACTGGAGAGCGCTTCTGGCAGGACGACACGCCTGTGCATCTGATGGCGCAGGAACGGCTGCTGGATGCGCGTCAATTGCAAGCCCTGGACGAGGCACTCTCGGCCGCCAAACTGCGGTTGAAGCGGGTGTTTACCAGCCGTCGTCCTACGGCCCTGGCCGCTGTAACCGCTGGCTATTCGGTTGATCAACAAACGGTGGTTCAGTCCTTAGTGCAGTCCCCTGCTGATCCGGGCAAAGCCCTGGCCGAACCCCTCTACCTGCAAACCACGGTGCGATCGGGGGTGGAGGTGCGTCACCCCGGTACCCTGGTGATTATGGGAGATGCCAACCCCGGCAGTTCCCTGGTGGCAGAAGGGGACATTTTAGTCTGGGGACGGCTGCGGGGCACAGCCCATGCAGGGGCGGCTGGGAACCGCGATCGCCGGATTATGGCCCTGCACATGCAGCCCACCCAACTGCGCATCGCTGATTTAGTGGCCCGCCCCCCAGACGCCGTCCCCGAACCCTACCGACCCGAGGTGGCCTATGTGGGCGAAGGGATGATCCGGATTGCCCGGGCCCAGGATGTGGCTCAGCAAACCCTGAATCAAACCCTCAGTCGAGGGGCTCAACCCCTGGAAACGTTCTAGCTTCAAGCGGTTGAGCCAGCGGCTGTACCCGCCCCCATCGGCATTACCTGAGAAAATCTGGCCGAGATCATCAGGACAGCGATCTAGGATGCGCCTTGTCGGGGTAAGTTATTTGGGTTAAGTCATTAAATTTATTTAGACGTTGGGAAGTTGGGTTTGTCCATGACTCGCATTATCGTAATGACCTCTGGCAAGGGCGGCGTAGGGAAAACCACCTGTACCGCTAACCTGGGCATGGCTCTGGCCCAACGCAACAAAAAGGTTGCGGTGATCGATGCCGACTTTGGTCTACGCAACCTGGATTTGCTGCTGGGCTTAGAAAACCGCATCGTCTACACCGCCCTAGATGTGCTAGCGGGAGACTGCACCGTAGAAAAGGCCCTGGTTAAAGACAAGCGCCAGCCCAACCTAGCCATGCTAGCGGCAGCCCAAAACCGCAATAAAGAAGCGATTACCCCAGAGCAAATGAAAACCCTGGTGGCTGGGTTAGTAGGGCAGTACGACTTTGTGTTAATCGACTGCCCAGCCGGGATTGAGTTGGGCTTTCAAAATGCGATCGCCCCAGCCAATGAAGCGATCGTAGTCACCACCCCTGAAATCTCAGCCGTGCGGGATGCCGACCGAGTGGTGGGCCTGCTAGAGGCGAACGAAGTTAAGTACCCAAAGCTGCTGATTAACCGGCTCAAACCCAGAATGGTCCAAGATGACCAGATGATGTCGGTGCGCGATGTGCTCGATATTCTGGCCGTGCCCTTGCTGGGGGTGATCCCGGACGACGAGCGGGTGATTGTTTCGGCTAACCGGGGAGAGCCCTTGGTGCTCGATCAACAACTCTCCTTAGCCGGTACCGCCTTTACCAATGTGGCCCGCCGCCTGGTGGGAGAAGAAGTTCCCCTGCTTGACCTCACAGCCTCCCACAATGACCTGTTCAGCCGCCTCCGCCGCTTTTTTCGGAACTAACCCCACCCACGCTACGAATCCAAAATCCAAAACTCCCCCATCTCCCCACCTTCCCCCTCTCCCCCACCTCCCCCATCTCCCCCACCTCCCCCTCTCCCCCTAACCCTCCGCCCTTCTTGTGCCGATGCTAAGTGAACTTCTAGATAAACTGTTCAACCGCAACCGTGCCCTCACCAGTCGGGCAGAAGTCAAGCAGCGGTTGCAACTGGTGTTGGCCCACGATCGCGCCGACTTGACCCCTGACCTGGTGGAAAAAATGCGCCAGGAAATCTTGGAGGTGGTCTCCCGTTATGTGGAGCTGGACCAGGAGCATCTGGAATTTACCCTGGAAAATGATCAGCGGGTCACCGCTTTAATTGCCAATTTACCTATTCGGCGCATCCGCCCCGACCATCCAGAGGTGAGCCCAGAACCCGCTCCCGTCACCCCAGAGGTGAGCCCAGAACCGGCTCCCGCCACCGCTGCGCCCCCCCCGACGCCACCAGACTCGACGGCTGTCGTGTCTCTGCCAGATGCCCCTGAGGCATCCGCCTCTGACACCAAACCCCCACCGGCTGACGCTCCAGCCCCGACAGACACCCCTGCTCCTGATGCTGACCCTCCCGCCACCGATGACCAACCCTGAAGCCTTACCAGATTTGGCCCCCTGCGTTGATGCCCTGGCCCTGGGCAGCATTCAGCGTCATGTGTTTTTGTGTACCGACCAAACCAAACCCAAGTGCTGCGATAAAGTCGCTAGTCTAGCCGCCTGGGACTACTTAAAAAATCGCCTCAAAGAATTGCAGCTGGACCGGCCCACCACCGATCGCCCTGTCTCAATCTTTCGCACCAAAGCCAACTGCCTGCGGGTCTGTATGCGCGGGCCGATTTTGCTGGTTTACCCCGAAGGCGTGTGGTACCACAGCGCCACCCCGGCGGTGATTGAACGCATTATCCAAGAGCACCTGATTGGCGGCCAAATTGTCCAGGAGTTTGCCTTCTTTCAGCACCCCTTGCCGCCTGCCTGACAAGGTTCTTGAGGATCTGTCCTGGAGTACCCCGCCTGCGGCATAAGTCGGCCAACCATTCCTGACACCTGACACCTGGCAACTAGAACCTGACACCCTCAGCAACGAGGTCATTTTTTGCCAGGCAGTACTGGCTGGGTCAATATGATGTAAAGGCAGACTAACTAGCTCCTCTCCCATGGCTAAACTCTGGCCCTACGCCACCCCTGGCATCCCCGACCACCTGTTCGAGCAGCTCCCCGGTATCCCCCTCAGTAGCCGGGAAGTGCGGCTGCTGCTGTTGGGCTACCTGCGGTTGCGACCTAAGGATGTGCTGTGGGACATTGGCGCTGGTACGGGCACCCTGGCGATCGAGGCCGCCTTGATGTGCCCTGAGGGGAAAGTGGTGGCGGTGGAGCGGGATGGGGACGTGGCGGAGTTGATTCGGCGCAACTGCGATCGCTTTGCCGCCAGTAATGTCACTGTCATCCAGGGCAGTGCCCCCGATTGTCTGGGGGAACTGCCTTATCACCCCGACTGCATTTTTGTGGAGGGGGGCCGCAACGTTAAGGCGATGCTGCAGGCCGTGTGGGATTATCTGCCCTCCCTGGGCCGCTTGGTGGTGACGGCGGGTAATCTGGAAACCCTCTACGGCGTTTCAGAAACCTTTGCCCAACTCCAGGTACGCAATATCGAAGCGGCTCAGCCTGCGGTCAATCGGCTGGAGGTCAAAGGCAGCAACCAAGTCTTCACAGCCGTAGACCCAATCTTCATCCTTAGCGGCGAAAAATTTGAGTAAGGTGGAACCGGTTTTCTTGTAACGCCACTGATGACGGGCTGACAGGGGCCCCGGCGCCCGGTCTCCGGTGCACGATCTACGGCTCGCCGTGAACCGCCAACCGCCAACCGTAAACCGTGAACTGCCAACCGTAAACCGTGAACCGTGAACCGTGAACCGTGAACCGTGAACCGTGAACCGTAATTCACATCTCCAGTCCTGATTTTTTTGACTGAGCGCTAGGGCACAGTCTTGTTTAAGGCTTTGTCTTATAACCAAACTACAGCCGTTGCATTTCTTTATCTTATGCAAACGCCCATGCAAACAATAGAACAACCTTCTCTGGCGACGGCCCCAGTTGCTGCCAAGGCCGGTCCTCACCAAGTGGTGATTGTAGGGGGTGGCTTCGGTGGCCTCTATGCGGCCCAACAATTGGGTCAGGCCCAGAATGTCGAGGTCACCCTGATCGACAAGCGCAACTTCCACTTGTTTCAGCCCCTGCTATACCAGGTGGCCACCGGGGGGCTTTCCCCCGGCGACATTGCCTCCCCGCTGCGGGGGGTCTTGAGCCAACAGAAAAATACCAAAGTGTTGATGGGGGAGGTCACCGATGTGGACCCCGACAGCCAGAGCGTCACCCTGAACGATGGCCGCACCCTGCCCTATGACAGCCTGATTGTGGCCACGGGCATGAGTCACTTTTACTTTGGCCGCGATGACTGGGCCACCATTGCCCCAGGGCTGAAGACCGTAGAGGATGCTTTGGAAATGCGGCGGCGCATTTTTGACGCCTTTGAAGCTGCCGAAAATACTGACGACCCTGAACTGCGCCAGGCCCTGCTGACCTTTGTGATTGTCGGCGGCGGCCCCACCGGAGTCGAGCTGGCTGGCTCCTTGGCCGAACTGGCCTACCACACCCTGAAGCCCGATTTTCGCGATATCGATACCACCGCCACCCGGGTGATTTTGGTGGAAGGCATGGACCGAGTGCTGCCCCCCTTTCCCCCCGAACTCTCGGCCCGAGCCCAGCAAGACCTGGAAAAGATGGGGGTGCAGGTGCTGACCAAGACCCTGGTCACCGATATTCAGGGCAATCAGGTTACCCTCAAAGAGGGGGATGGGGTAACGACCCTGCAGGCGGCAACGGTACTGTGGGCCGCTGGGGTGCGAGATCCAGGCATGGGAGGCATTTTGGCCGATCGCACCGGGGTAGAGCGCGATCGCTCGGGTCGGGTGATGGTTGCCCCAGATTTGAGCCTACCGAGTCATCCCAATATTTTTGTGATTGGTGACCTAGCCCATTTTGCCCACCAAGGGGAGCGTCCCTTGCCCGGTGTTGCCCCCGTAGCGGTGCAGGAAGGCAAGTATGTGGCCAAGCTGATTCAAAAGCGCCTGGGCCAAGGTTCTGAAATCCCTGGGGACGAGGTCCCCTTTCTCTATAAAGACGGCGGCACCCTGGCGGTAATTGGGCGGCATTCGGCGGTGGTTAGCCTGCCCTGGACCAAGCTCACTGGCTTCCCGGCCTGGTTTGTGTGGCTGTTTGTGCATATTTTCTTTTTGATTGAGTTTGACAATAAGCTGATGGTCATGGTGCAGTGGGCCTCTAATTACCTCACCCGCAAGCAGGGAGCCCGGCTGATTACCGAACAAAAGTTGACCACTGGATCGTGACGTTTGTCTATGACTGACTTATCCTCCACCCTGCCCGAGTATGAAAGCCACCTGCTCGCTGCCCTGGCCTACTTTCTCGGGCGTGACCCAGAGGCCCAGGCTCGGGCCTGTCTGTGCATGTACCTGCGCCAGGCCGAACCCCGGATCATGGCCCAGGTGCGGTTTTATGCCCATCGACTCTCCGCCCAGACCGGCCGTTCCATCGACGAGTATGAACTGCTGGACCTGATTATGCGATCGCCGGATCAAGTCACCGCCGCCTTCCCTCACCTGGGCGCTGTCCACCAGCCCGAGGATCTGGATGTGTTTAGCTGATGCGATAGAAGACAGGATCGTCTGGGTAAATTTCCTGCCAGGGCGGACACACGGGTCCGCCCCTACGTGATTCGTACTCGCGGCGCTTCTCCCGAGGCATGATTCCCCGCCAGGGCGGACACACGGGTCCGCCCCTACGTGATTCGCCCCACCCCCGACCGTCTAACCCACGCTACAAATCCAAAATCCAAAATCCAAAATCCAAAATCTCCTCCCCCCATCACTTTTCGCTAAACTTACTTCCGAGCCCACCCATCGGCCACCCGTGGAGGATATGCTTGTGCGCTTAGCCCGATTACCCCTACTGGTCATGCCCCTAGGGCTGTTCTCCATGCTGCTGGGAGTCGATAGCCCTAAGCCAATACGGCCCTCCGGCCTGGCCACAGCCCCTCTTCAGGCCAACTGGCAATCCCCATGGATGGCTGGACTGGCGAACGATCCAGCGATCGAGGCAGTTTTGGCCCAGTATTTAGCCGGGTTGCAGCGGCAGGGGTGGTCTATCCCTGATCAAGGGGTTTGGATTCAGGTGGGTAACAGCGCCATTGCCCAGCACCAGGGCAATGTGCCCATGTCCGCCGCTTCCCTGACCAAGCTGGCCACCACCCTGGCCGCCCTTCACACCTGGCCCATGGACCACCGTTTCGACACCCTGGTCGGCATTGACGGCACCCTAGAGAATGGCGTGCTGGATGGTGACCTGGTGGTGCAGGGCAGCGGCGACCCCCTGTTTGTGTGGGAGGAGGGAATTGTGCTGGCTAATCGTTTGCAATCGCTTGGTATCCAGCGGGTGACGGGGGATTTGCGGGTGACAGGCCCCTTTACTATGAATTTTCAGGCAGACCCCAACGACTCGGTCACTGCCCTGAAGCAGGCGATGTCCACGGCCACCTGGCCAACTTCAGCCCGGCAGGCCCACGGGAACCTGCCCCCAGGTACCCCCCAGCCGACGATCCAAATTGATGGGACGGTGCGCCGGGTACCGGTGGGGGCAACCCCCGACCCGGAGTGGGTGGTGCGCCACCAGTCGCTGCCCCTGGTGGGGATTTTGAAAGCTATGAATATCTACAGCAATAATGTCATGTCGGACATGGTGGCCGACCTGGTAGGCGGCCCCAGGGTGGTGATTGACACGGCGGCCACAGCGGCAGACCTGCCCCCAGGGGAGATCAATGTGATTAATGGGTCGGGGTTAGGCACCGCTAACCAAATGTCGGCCCGGGTGGCGGTGGCGTTGACGGTGGCGTTGCAACAGACCCTAGCGCCCCATGGCTTTTCGGTGGCAGACGTGCTGCCAGTGGCAGGGGAAGATGTGGGTACCCTAATCGATCGCCGGATTCCGCCAACCGCAGCTGTTAAAACAGGCACCCTGGCCGAGGTCAGTGCCCTGTCGGGAATGGTACCCACCGCCGAAAAGGGTCCAGTGTGGTTTGCCATCATCAACCGTGGCTGGGATTTAAGTGGCCTGCGAGTACAGCAAGACCATCTGCTGCAGGCGATCCAGGCCCATTGGGGGGTGGCCGATGCCCCCCCAGAGATGCGCACTAAGGTGCGGATGCAGCAGGGGGATTTTCGCTACGGTGACCCCGATCGCAACATTGTGCTTGCCCCAGACCTGGAGCAAGGTGGATGAGCCATTAGCGGCCTACCTAGTGTTCAGTCAAAAAAATAATGACGAGAGATGTTACTTGGGGTTCACGGTTCACAGTAAGCGGTTTGAGGCAAGCCGTGTACCGTTTACCTTAAGCCGTGCACCGCAGCCGGTTGACCCGTCACTTTTAACTTGACAGACCACTAGAACGCCGGTTTAGATCCCAGGGTTCTGTCCCTGGATGCCCAAAAAACGTGGCCAATCAGCCCAAGAACCCTGGGATCTTGACATACTGTACCGATGCTCTAGCTGCCACCCGCGATGCAACGCTATTCAAGATGCAATGCTATTCAAACAGATCTCCCAGTTGACGGCAGGTTTGCTCAATGCTGGCGATGCTGCCGGGGTTAACCAGGCCAAAGTAGTCAAAGCTGTGCACCTGTTCTTGCTGGGTGGCTTTGAGTTGGCTCCAGAACGGTTCTCCCTGAAGCTGCTCCAGCAAGTTTTCCCCGGCATCGACCACCAGCAAAGCTTCAGGGTCGGCGCTGAGCACTTTTTCTTCAGGCAGGGTGATGTAGCCTTCGAAGGGACTGTCGCCCTGGAGATCGGCGGCGACGTTCTCAATATTGAACTGGGTGAGAAAGTCCCCGGCCCAGCTATTGCGGTTGGGGGTCAGCAGGGGTTGGCGGCTGACCAGAACTAGGGTTGTCGGGCTATGATCTGGGGCTTGGGCCAGGCAGGTGTCGTAGCGTTCCAATAACGGTTGGGGGTCAGTGTCCACCGTGGCTGCTAGATCTGTCGTTAGGGTGCGCAGGTCAGCCCAACTGCTGACTTCAGTGGTGAGGGTGGCGGTACCCAGCTCTTCGAGCCGTTGCAGGGTGCGATCGTGAAAACCAGCAGCGCCAATTACCAGGGTAGGTTCCAGGGCAACAATCTGCTCCAGATCGGGTTCAGTGCGCCCTTCGCTGACAGTAGGCAGATCTGCGAACCGGGCATCCTGCCGCAGTAGCTCATTACCCGGAATGCCTACCAGGGCGTCGCCATCCAGGGTATACACCAGGTCGGCACTGAGGGAGGTGAGGGCGACAATGCGGGGCTCCTCGGTCGGATTGGGGGCCGCGAGGGGAGACTCCTGGCCGCTGCAGGCAGTGAGGGGGAGGAGTAGGAAGGGGAGGAAGAGGGAGAGTTTCATGGGTAGGGGGTGGATGGGTGGATGGGGGGATGGGTGGATGGGTGGATGGGTGGATGGGTGGATGGGTGGATGGGGGGATGGGAAGGTGAAGAGATGAGGTAGGTGGGGAGGTAGGGGCAGACCTATGTGTCTGCCCTGGCAGGGAATTGGGAGATGGGATGTGTCTGCCCTGGCAGGGAATTGGGAGATGGGATGTGTCTGCCCTCTCGCGAAGAACCAGTTAAAAGTCGTAACTCACCCCTAGGCGCACATTAATACCCGGTTGAGAGAACCGGTCAATATCTGGGGCCGTAGCCGGTACAGCACGCACATCGTTATAGATGAAATAACGGCTGTTAAGTAGGTTATAGATGCCCAGGTTAATCCCCAGATTTGGCCGCACGTTATAAGCCCCGATTAAATCCACCACCGCATAGGCTGGAGGGACAAAGGTGGTGGTGCCCTCAGGAACACGAGCTGTGCCCACAACAGTACCAATCAGTTCAGCTCGCCAGAGGTTCTCAGGCGCTCGGTAGCGTAATCCCATCACCCCCTGAAACGGATCAACACTGCGTAAGGGCTCATTGGCAGAGAGGTCATCTCCCTGGGCAAACCCTAGGGCAGCCGTTAAGCTAAAGCCGTCAGGATCAGGGCTAAAGCGATATTCCCCGGCTAGCTCAAACCCATAGATACGAGCATTGGTGATATTTTGCGACTGGAACAGATTGACGACTGGCGTGCCCACAAAGGGAGGCGTTAGCAACTCTGTACCAGCGGGCTGCAGGGTTTCAATGAAGTTGTTGTAAGTGTTGTAGAAGCCAGTAACCCGCAGATCGAACTGGTCAAACCGACCTCGCCAGCCAATCTCGTAGCTATTACTGGTTTCTGGTTCTAGATCAGGGTTGGAAATGGTTCGATATTTAAAGAAGGGACTGGTGGTATTGGTGAAGCCACTGCTAATTTCGCTGTACAGGGGAGCGCGGAACCCTCGGGCATACTGACCATAGACCGACATCTCTGGCGTAATGTTGTAAAGCACTGCCAGTCGAGGGGATAGGGAAGAGGAACTGAAATCTGCCCCTTCGGCTCCTGCTCGACCAAAAATTTCGTCCTCGCGCAGGGATAGGTCGTAGTAATCGAAGCGTAGTCCGGCAATGATTTCAAGATTTCCGAAGCGGATTTCGTCTTGCAGATAAGCTCCGATACGCAGGGTATCACCATCAGGGAAATCTTTGACTGGAAAAGTGTTAGGACCAATCACGTTAGTAGACGTGCCGGTCGTGAGATTCGTTTGTAAACCATCCCGCAGCCGGGAATTAAACGTATTAGACAGATCGAGCCCATAGGTGAGCTGGTGGGAGAGCGAACCGGTCATAAAGTCGCTGCGCAGTTGCACTTCACCGCCTAGGATCTCGCTGTCAAAACTATTGTTGTCTCGTCGCAGGAAGGGAGTACCCGCTTGAAGAATATTGCGGGTGATCGCTTCACTAACGCGGCTGTCCTGGTAATAGACTTGAGCCCGGGCAAATTGTAGCCAGGAGTCATTTTGGGGGTCGTCATACTCATAGCTGAGCCCAACTCGCCAGCGATTGGTGCTGATGTCCTCAACTTCATCGACTACACCGCCCACAAAGGACGTGCTTGAGTCGGGGATGGCGGTATTGCGGTTGATGCGAGAGTTACGATCGAGGCTTTCCCCCAACAGGCTAATGGAACTGACATCGTTAAGCCAGTAAACCAGATTGCCAAAGAACGTAGTACCATCGCGGGTTTGCGGATTAATAAATTCTGAGGCCGCCCGTACCTGGGTTTCGCGGGCATCCTGGCGACTGACAACAAAGACACCCTCTAGATCTTCAAAGCGACCCGCTAGGCGGACAGCCGTGTTAAACCCGCCGTCTTCACTGGTGTAGTTAGGGCGTAGCTGGGCGGCAAAGGTCTGGCCAGGGGCTAACAAATCGTCAGGTCGTAGGGAGCGAAAGCTGACTACGCCGCCTAGGGCATCGCTGCCATAGAGGGTAGAGGCAGGGCCACGCAGCACTTCTACGGCTTGCAGGGTGTTGAAGTCGACATAGTCACCCCGTCCTAGGTTGAACTGACCAAACTGAAATCGTTCCGGCAGGCGAATGCCGTCAAGTTGGAACAGAATGCGGTTACCTTCTATACCGCGAATGTTGACATCCTGGAGGCCAAAACGCAGATTGTTGCGAGTAGAGACACCGGGCTCGTAGCGCAGCAGGTCTCGCAAGTCTTGCACTTGATTAAATTCAAGATCCTCTAGCTCAAAGACGGTGACCGTAGCGGGCAGGTCATCCACTTCGCGGGGGGTGCGGGTACCGGTAACGGTGATCCGCAGGGTGCCGCTGGGGGCAAATTCCACCTCAGGCAGATCGTCCGTGGTTTGGGCCAGGGTGGCGGGTGCCAGATATCGGGTTTCAGGGACGGGCCGCAGGGAGGCACTTGTGGTCTCCGGGGTGTCGAGGTCAGCAAGCAGGGGAGGGGCCGTGGGCTGAACATCGATGTGGTCAGGCATCTCCTCTATGGCGGCAGCCTGTTCACCGGTAGCCAGCGGGGATTCGGGGTCAATTTGATGATAATGATCGTCATCAGATAGCTGAGACACTTCACCTGAATCTCGCCTTTCATCAGGATAAAAAGGCTCTATGGCATTTGCGATCGCTACTCCCCCAGACAATACTGGCAATAGTGGAGCAGCACAGACAAGAAAAATTCTCAATAAAAATTGCCTAAACATCATCACACTCCTCAATCAGGAATCAAAAGGTTATGGGTGAAACAGGAAACTTAAGGGTTAGGGGACGGCCAGGGGGATATCACTGGCGGCCACGGGAAACACCTGCTGGCCAAAGGGAGTCGCAAAAATCTCCACTTCTACCTGAAAGACCTGGCGCAGGTTATCAGGGGTGAGCACCTGGTGGGGTGGGCCGATAGCCCACAGGCAGCCCTGGTGTAGCATCGCCATGCGATCGCAGTACCGGGCCGCCAGATTAATATCGTGCAGCACGGTAATAATCGAGAGCGATCGCTCCCGGTTTAGCCGCTTCAGCAGTTCCAGCAGTTGCAACTGGTAGTGAATGTCCAGAAACGTCGTCGGTTCATCCAGTAGCAACACCTGGGGGTCCTGGGCCAGGGCCAGGGCCAAAAAGGCCCGCTGACGCTCACCCCCGGAAAGCTCAGTGACTGGGCGATCGCGGTAATGGTCAATTTCGGTCCAGGCCAGAGCTTGGGCCACCTGGTGCTGTCCCGCTGCATCCAAATCCCACTGCCACCAGGGTTGGTGGGGCGATCGCCCCAGGCTCACCAACTGATGCACCGTCAACCCCTCGGGCAGGGTTTGCTGCTGGGGCAGCAGGGCCAGTCGTTGGGCGACGGCGGTGGGGGATAGCTGGTGAATATCTTGACCCGAGAGAATGACCTGCCCCCCCTGGGGCTTCAGCACTCGGCTGAGTAGTCGCAGCAGGGTCGACTTACCCGAACCATTGGCCCCCACCAAGCACAGCCATTCCCCTGGTTCCACCGCCAGGTTGACACCCTGCACAATCAGCTGCTGGCCATAGCCACCGGATAAATTGCGAGATTCTAAGGGCATCTCAGTGTCCTCCTGCAACTCCACGACGGCGAGACAATAGCCAGATGAAGACAGGTGCCCCTAAAAAGGCGGTCACCACCCCCACCGGCAGTTCCACCGGGCCAGAGCGGGCCGCCAGGTCAGCGGCGGATAGGACCAGGGCACCCCCCAGGGCCGAAAACGGCAGCACCAGGCGGTAATCAGTACCCACCAGCAACCGCACCCCATGGGGTACCATTAGCCCCACAAACCCCACCAGTCCAGCAATACTGACGGACCCGGCGGCCAGAAACGTGGCGACCGCACCGATTAGCAGGCGCGATCGCGCCAGGGAGGTCCCCAGCCCCACGGCCAGGTCATCCCCCAAGTTCAATAGATTTACCTGGCGGGCCAGCAGGCAGCCTGCCGCGATCGCCACCACCAACCCCGGTCCCACCAGTCGCACCTCGGTCCAGCCGCGACCATTGAAGCTACCGATCAGCCAGTTTAGAGCCGCTTGAATCCGGCCATCTCGCGACATCAGCAGGAGTAGGGACTGAATCGCCCCAAACAATGAGCTAAAGGCCACCCCACTGAGGATCAGCCGCTCAATGGACAGCCCGCCGCGCCCATAGGCCAGCAAATAGACGAGAGCTGTGGTGGCGATCGCCCCCAGCCAGGCCCCCAGCGGCACCCACACCTGCCAGATCCCCAGGGTGATCACCACGACCACCACCAGGCCAGCCCCTGAAGATATACCCAGCAAAAAGGGGCTGGCCAAGCCGTTACGCAGCATGCCCTGCAGCAGTGCCCCCGAAACCCCCAGGGATGCCCCTACCAACAACGTTGCCAGCAACCGGGGCAATCGCAAGTCCCACAGCACCACCTGGTGAGTCGGATTACCCTGGCGCAGTAGTGCCGCCCAAAGCTCTGGTCCTGTCATTGCCACCGATCCCTGGGTCAGCGACAACCCTACCACCAGCACCAAGCCCAACACCAAGACTCCCAGGGCCAGCGGCAACCGGTACGGTCGCTGGGTTGGCCGTACCCGTTGTACTGGCGGTCGTGTCAGCGTCTTCATTGAGAGCATTCCATCTAAAAAAACATCCTGATCATTGACGCCGAACTCAGCCCCATGGACGGGTCTCACCAGCACCCTGGATAACGCTTTAGCTGGAGCACGCTAACTAAAGTCTCGCAGCATTTTTTTGATTTCCAGGTTGTGCAACTCCTCCTGGCCAATCTTGGTGCGGGTGTATTCCTCCAAGTAAATGGAGGCATCCTCCACCAGGCCTAGCAGTTGCTTATACATCTCCAGCGCCTTTTGCTCATGGTTGAGGCTTTCTTTCAACAAATCTGTCACCGCGTGGCGATGGGTCTCTTCAATGGGGGCAATGCGTTGGCTGGGGTGGCCTTCCAGCCCCGTAATGATTTCCCCCGCTTCTTGGGCATGCAGCAGAGATTCACTCGCCTGGGCCTTGAAAAAGTCCACAATGGGAATGCGATTGGGTCCGGTCACCATTAACGAGTAGTGGGTATAGCGCACCACCCCCGCCAGTTCAAATTCCATAATCTGGTTCAACAGTTCGGTGGTGGCTTGGATGTTTAGATCTTTCATAGGTATCGGGTTTGGGGTAAACGGTTCACGGTTCACGGTATCAGGTTTGGGGTGTCGGCCATGGGACTAGTACTGCCTGGCAGAAATATGACCACCGTTGCTGAGGGTGTCAGGTATCGGCATCCCCTCCTGGGAGGGGCAGGGGTGGGTTACACAGGTGTCAGAAACGGTGGGCCAACTAATGCCTCAGAGTACTAGGTCGTCCGCCGTCCGCCGTCCGCCACTCCCCGTTTGCTGTCCACCGCTCACCGCCCATTGTCCACCGGCTGCCGTGTGGCAATCCCCAATGTCGCCCCTTCAATTTCACGCAGCTCATCCATCACCGCTACCACCCGGCCATGACTCACCGCTTCATCGGCGTTGATTACCACCACCGACTCCTGGGTGTCCGCCATCAGGTCGCGCACGCCCGCCTGCAGATTTTCCAGGGCGATCGCATTTTGATTTAGCGCAATCTCCCCGGCTTCATCTATCGAGACCGCAATCCGGGTGCGTTCTTGCAGTTCGGCACTGGCCGCCTGGGGCAGGTTCACTGGCAACGACTCTGAGCGGGTCAGAAACAGGCTGGAAATAATGAAGAAGGTCAAAATCGCGAAGATCACATCGATCATTGGCACGATGTTGAGTTCAAAGTCGTCTTCGGGTTCTTCGGGGAGGTAGGGCATGGGAGGGGGAGTGGGGGAGGTGGGGGAGGTGGGGGAGGTGGGGAGTGGGAGAGTGGGAGAGTGGGAGAGTGGATGGGTTTTGGGTATACGGTTTACGGTGGGCGGTTTACGGTTCATGGCTGGCGGTGGGCGGTGGGCGGTTTACGGTGGGTGGTTTTGCCTAACACCTAACACCCGCTACCACCCCATCACCCCATCACCCCATCACCCCATCACCCATCCACCCATCCACCCATCCACCCATCACCCCATCACCCCATCACCCCATCACCCCACCATCACCCGACTCTGCCGTCCATAGTGGGTTTCATACAAAATCTCCAACTGGCCGCCGTACTCTTGAATCAGGGCGATTTGGCGTTTGTAGAGGCCGCGAAACAGGTTGGCAAAAATCAGGGTACCGATGGCGACAACCAGGCCAGCGGCGGTAGAGACCAGGGCTTCACTGATGCCGCCGGTGACGGTGTCGGCGTTGGCGGCGATGTCGCCGAGTTGAAGGGCGGCAAAGGAGCGAATCAGGCCGAGGATGGTGCCCAGCAGCCCCAGCAGAGGGGCGACGCTGATGATGGTGGCGAACACAGTGTTGAAGCGGCGCAGTTGGGGTAATTCTGCCTGCATGGCGCTGGCCAGGGCCAGGTGAAACTGGCTGGGGCTGGCGCCTTCAATTTCCAGGGCTTCTAAGAAAATGCGCACCATGGGTAAGTTCACGTTCTGCCGTAGCTTGGGATACACGTCCATGGGCGCTTGGCGGTAGGTGCGCAAGATACCTTGCATCACTGGGCGTTGGCGGCGGTTGATGCGGAACCAAAATAGGGATCGTTCGATGATCAGGGCGATCGCCAGGATGGAAAACCCCAGCAGCGGCCACATGACAATGCCCCCGGCCGCAAAAATGGTACCCATAGCCTAAAGTTTATTGAAAATTACTGTCAAAAACATTCACCCTGATTTGTCGGCTGTTGTCAAGGGGTAAGGGGCATGGATGGGGGCAACCAACCCATGGTTCTGGTGTTATGCCCCAGGGGGGTAGGCGATCGCGATCGCCTATAATTCCGGGCAGGCCAGAACTTAATCCCAAAATATCGAGCTTTTGCTGTCCGTTGCCTGATCCTCTGACAGGCCTAAGTGGATAGTTGGGCTTAATGAAAAAAACTGTTAATTGTGTAATATGGATAGAGCAGATTTCTACCATCCCTGGGCGATCGCGCATGAGCCTTTCTGATATTTGTGGTCAACAGCATCAGCAAGAGCAGCAAAAGCTGCGCAAGATTTTGCTGTGGGGTCTGCTGGGGTCTGTGGGTGTACATGCTATCGGCTTCAGCCTCAGTCAGTTTAGCTTCTGGCAGGCGGCCACCGAGGAGCTGTCGCCAATTGAATTGATTGTTACCGAAGCCATTCCTGACGATCCGGAGACGCTGGTCGAGCCTGAGCAGCCCACCGAACTTAGCACCGAGACCAATGATCCAGCTCCCCCTGCGGCCAGTGCCCCGCCGCGCCCCGCTGCCGTAGTGGCTCCTCCCACGCTGGCCCCACCTCCGGTAGAATCGGTGACCCCAGACAGCCCTGAACCAGACACCCAGGCTGAGTCAGACCTGGAGGAAGCAGTCGCTGCAGAAGACGTGGACGAGGAGAGCCCTGAGGGGGCAGAGCAGGAAGCCCCTGAAGTGGTCGAAGAAGCACCAGAGGCGGTGGATCTAGATGCGATCGCCGCTGAACTTGACGCCCCCCAGGTGGAATCCCAGACCGAACGTTTGCGCGATTTGCTGCAACGCTTGCGTGAAGCGCAGGCGCAAGGAAATTCTAACGGGGCTGAAACGGACCCCGGTCCATCAACCACTGCTGGCAGGGGCAATGTCCCCGAAGCCCCAGCGGGCAACGATACTGGGGTGGCTGCTGCCCCCTCAAACACCAGCGGTAGTGGTCAGGGGCAGGGCAATCGTACGGTGGCTTGTCAAAATTGTGTGCGCCCCAGCTATCCCCAGAGTGCTCTGAACGCCGGGGCCGAGGGCCAGCCAATGGTCAACGTCGACATTAACCCCGATGGCAGCGTGCGCAATGTCACCCTAACCCGCTCCAGTGGTAATGCCGCCATTGACCAGGCGGCGATCCAGGCGGCTAGACAGTCTCGCTTTCAGCCCATTGCTGGTGGGGCCACCAGCGTGCCAATTGAGTACGACCTCACCATCGAGGGATCTCGTCGCAACCGCGACGCTCGCCGCCGGGGGGAGCGCCAGTCTGTGGAAGTGCCGACCCCACCCCCTGCCGCCGACACCCCAGAACCACCACCAGCAGCAGCGACCCCTGCGCCGGAGCCCTCGGCAGAGGAAGCTGACACCCCCCCTACGGCAGAGACGCCAGCGCCCCCAGCCCCAGCATCTACTGCACCAGAGCCAGCTGCATCAGAGCCATCCCCGCCGCCAGCATCCACCCCGGAGCCCAACCAGGGCGGTGCTTCCCCAGAACGGACAACCCCCGCGCCGGAACCAGCAACTCCCGCTGCCCCACTGCCAGTCGCGCCACCGCCCGTTACCCCACCACCAGCCACACCGCCGCCAGCCACCCCACCATCCCCGGTGGAACCACCACCAGCTAGCGACGAAGCAAACTAACCCTAACGACTTTCAGTGATTTCGAAGACATGCAGAGCATCATGGCTTTTATGGCACAAGTCGACCAATCATTCCTGACACCTGATACCTGACACTCTCAGCAAAGGCGGTCATATTTCTGCCAACCGCTACGAGTATGATCGCGACGGGGCTTATATTGCTATATTGTTAAGTAGTTGATTAAAGGGACTGCTATGCAAGTGGAATGGTGGTATGGCCTGCTGGGTGGTGGGTTAATTGGTCTCAGCGCCACGCTGCTGCTGGCTTGTAATGGCCGAATTGCTGGCATCAGCGGCATGGTGAATGGGGCAATCACATTTACGGCGGCTGAGATTTGGCGTTGGTTGTTTTTGATTGGCCTGCTGGGGGGTGGATTGCTCTATGAGTATGGTTTAGCGCCCCAGCCCACCCCGACCTATGGATTTACCCCGTTGACCATGATTGTGGCTGGCTTTTTAGTGGGTTTTGGCACCCGCATGGGTAACGGTTGTACCAGTGGCCATGGGGTCTGTGGCCTGGGGCGACTGTCGGGGCGATCGCTGGCAGCGGTTATCAGCTTTATGGTGGCCGGTTTTGTCACGGTGTTTATCACCCGGCATCTGCTGGCTTAAGTGACTTCTGGAAAACGTTCTCCCCAGCCACGCCCCCCAGGGAGTTCACTCCCTGGCTAACCGTAGACGTCTGCGGTCGCAGACCAGAGAACTCGGCTCCCAATCCTTTTCAGAGGATTTCTGCTTTGAGCCTTGAACGTCTAGTCCTTGGCTTAGCGGCCTTAACGCAGGGATGCCCTTATTCAGAAGTCTCCTGCCAGTCACTGACTTAATGAACCAATACTTTGCACTACTCAAGGCATACAGACAATGAAAACTCAGCAACATATAGTTGCCCTGGTGGCTGGTTTAATCTTTGGCTTGGGGCTGGGCTATTCCCAAATGATTGACCCCGAGCGGGTGATCGGGTTCCTTGATTTGGCGGGGGCCTGGGACCCCACCCTGGCCTTTGTGATGGGTGGGGCTGTGGCAGTAACTGTCGTCACCTTCCGGTGGGTTCTCAAACGACCCCACCCCCTGTTTAACGGCAAGTTCTACCTGCCCACCCGCCAGGATATCGATCAGCCGCTGATTTTGGGGGCCGTCTTGTTTGGCATTGGCTGGGGGATTGGGGGATACTGCCCTGGTCCAGCGATCACCTCTCTGGTCCTGGGCCAATGGAATCCGGCGCTGTTTGTGGTGGCGATGATTGTCGGTTCCCTCACCGCCCGCTGGTGGACCGCCCGCCAAAACCGCCCCAGCCCTGCCGCCCCAGACCCCAGGGGGTAATAAACCAAATCCAAGTCCAGACCTGGAGTTCTGCCTGCAGGAAAACTCCAGTTCCCGAGCTGGACTTGGTATAAACCGTAAACCAGGTGCAGCGTCAAGCCAAAAATTCGCTACCCTAGACGGTCGTATAGTCTGATTTGGCCGTTGTCAGGTGATCTACTGATGATCAGCTCGCTATGGCCACTTGGGGAGTGGTGTGACCTATGGTTAGTCTGCACAAAATTGTTTTGGGACTGGTCCTGAGCGGCATCAGTCTGGAGTTAGGACTGGGTCGTTTACCGACTCTAGCTAAGCCAGGTTCGGGGATAGAGCCTGGGATCGCGGCTGACATCGTTCAGACCAAGCAAAATGCCGCCCAAACCTATACTCAAGCTATGCTGGCTGGCTATAACGCGGCCGAAAGAAGGGATTACCACACGGCCTTGATTAACTTTCGGCGAGCGTTAGCGGTTCGGCCTGGCGATCGCTATGCCACCGCCGCAATTCGTAATATGGAAACTTACATTGCCCAACAGCGGGCGGAAGCGGCAAAACAAGCAGAAATTGCCCGCCTGCAGGAAACCCTGGCAGCAGCGGTGGGAGCCAATGATTGGGCCTGTGCCGCCGCGACGGTGGATCGTTTAGTCACCCTGGTACCGCCCGATTCTACAGACCGGGCTCGGCTGATCGCCTATCGGGGTGAGGTGGGGGGCTTTATTCAGTCTCGGGATAATTTGGACCAGTGGTCGACCATTTGCCCTGGGGGGCAGGTTTAAACTGGTGCATCCCACTTTTGCAGCCCTCTCCCTAAATCCCTCTCCCAGAGCGGGAGAGGGACTTTGAATCCGGCCCCCCTTCTCCCATTTCAACAAGGAAACAACCCTGATACACAACCCCTCAGGAGGGGCAGGGTAGGGTCGGCGAGGGCTTAATTTTCAAACAGCTTCAGTTGCAGCTCTGGCTTCACCCGCATCACCACCAGGGTCATGTCGTCGTCATTACTGCGATCGCCGCCAATGAATCGATCAAGCAGATCAAAGACATAGTTCAAAATTTCATCAGCGGTCGTGCAGTTACGACAGGCCCATTGCAGCGCCCGCTCCAGGTTTTCTTCTTCAAACCGTTCCCCTCGGGCATTGGCTGCTTCGGTAAAGCCATCGGTGTAAAACACCACCGTATCTCCGGGTTGCAGCTCAATTTCAGCTTCGTAGTACTGGGTACTCATATCTAGCCCCAGCAACATGCCGACCGTATCCAGGCGAGTAATGGTGTTGGTGGCCGCCTGCCACAAAAAGGGCGGGTTATGGGCCGCATTGCCGTAGGCCAAAATCCGCGTTTTGGGATTGTATTCGGCATAGAACAGAGTGACAAACCGGTTGGAATTCTCCAAATCCCCATGCATCACAAAGTTCAAGTGCTGCAAAATCTGGGCCGGAGAATGGCCATTCAGTACCTCTGCCCGCAGTAGCCCCCGCATCATGGTCATGATTAGCCCGGCGGGTACCCCCTTGCCCATCACGTCGCCAATGGCAAAACTCCAAGGATCGGCGGCAGAGCGAGGAGCACTGGGATGACGCAGTTGCTCAAAGGTGGTCGGGATAAAGTCGTAATAGTCGCCCCCGACTCGGTGGGCCGTCTTACATTTGGCGGCCAGATCCATCCCTTCAATCACGGGACACTCCCGAGGCAGCAGTTGCAGCTGAATTTCAGCCCCAATTTCTAGCTCTCGGTCCAACCGCTCTTTTTTGCGTAGAGCTACCGTCAGCTCATTATTTTCGATCGCCACCGAAGTTTGATCCGCCACCAGCCGCACCAGCTTCTGGCGGGTCTCGGTCCAGGCATAGTCCGGGTCTCGGCTAAATACATAGAGCCGACCCCGCTCTACATTTTGCACGATGATCGCCGTGCCAAACAGTTGAAAGTCTTCCCCTAGGTAGCGATTCACCTGGCGATCGAGGGACAACATGGCATTGCGAGCCATGGCCATGGCACTACTTTCAGGGGCAGGCTGAAAGCTGGCGGTCACCTGGCGAGTTGCTGCTTCCAGGGCCGATCGCACATCCTGACACTGGTCTTCGCTCTGGCAGTGGAGCCGTTCTAAGCGCACCTGGCCATCGGCCCGAAACAGAACCAGTGCTCCGCCACTGGCATCGGTAACCCGACTGGCAATCATCGGAATCAGCTCTAAAAACTGATTCAGGTTGTTGAGGCTGCGGAGGGCAAACCCCAAAGAACTTAATAAGTCCTGAATTTTATATTGTTCTCGCTGCAGGCGAGCCACTAATTCCTTAAGCGCAAAAACCGGTGGCGTATCGGGTAGACCGCCAGCGCTAGCGCTTTCAAAGGAGGGGGATGGCCCTGATGGCATCGGCACAGCTGTCATGGGAGACCTAGACAAGACGAATACGTAAATGGAACGACAAACGGGCTAATTATGGACCCTAATTGCAAATTTGGAGCAAAAATTCTAAAAATTCTCCCTTAGGTATCCCTTCACTCCCATAAAACCATGATCTAAGAGCTGATTGAGACATTTGGCCTAAGCCCCAAATTTGCGCCTTAATCTTAGGCCACTACCCCAAAGCTTGGGGCCATTCTAGCGGATGAATTGAGAATTGGCTGGACGAAAGGCGAACTTATTTCCCTCCTTCGGCAGACGTTGGCCACGGGCCGTCTTCCTTAGGCTGGGCAAGGGATCAGCCTGATTGAATGACCATGAGCGATGGCAGAGCCGTCTGAGTCATTTATCTGGGTCATGTCACGGGCTGCACCTGATTTCGAGAAAACGAGCCACTTGGAGAATGAAAATCTATGTTTGTCAAAGACCGCCAAAGTCAAAGCCTGATAAAAGTGATCGATACCGATACGTTGTTTAACCCAACCCACGCTACGGTGCAGGGAAGACCACAGCAGGGGGAAGAAGAGCAACCGGCCCAGTCCTTTGATAAAGCTAAGCTGATATTTCCCTCAGGAGAGCCCCTGCCCCAATGCTGGATTGATCCTGACTATCAGATGTAGCGGCCTTCTGCCTTCTGCCTTTCTAGGCTAGACTCTGGTACGCTTTGCGGAAGATCCTGCACGTTTGGGGGGAGTCGTCTACCATGAATCAACTCTTGCTGATTCCCATTGTTGCTTTCGCCAAGTTGTTAACCTGGGTGCTCAAGGTATCGGGCCGTGGCTCTGGCACCGCCCTGCCCGGCTATCTGGTGGGTAAGTACTTCCCCTTTGCCTTGGGTGCACTGGTCAGCCAGATCCCGATCATTGTGGCGATTACTGGAACTAATGGCAAAACCACCACCCAAACCATGCTCAGCGCTACCCTGAGCCAGGTGCCAGGGGTAAAGATCTTGCGGAATAAGGCCGGGGCCAACCTCAGCCAGGGAATTTTGTCTGAACTGCTGAAGCAGAGCAATGTCTGGGGGAGGCTCGACGTGACCCACGCCATTTTAGAGGTGGAGGAAGCCACCTTGCCCCGGATTGCGGCCCTCTTGCAGCCCCAGATTATTGCGGTCACCAACCTCTATCGAGACCAGTTGGATGCCTACGGTGAAATCGATCGCACCGAAAAGCTGATTCGCGACGGCATTGCCCAATGTCCCCAGGCGGTGGTGGTGGTGAATGGTGACGACCCCCGTACAGCCCGGCTCACCCATGGCTTGGGAAATCCCACTTACTTCATGTCCTTGGCGGCCGACTACGCCAAGTTCTTACCCTACGAAGGTGCCCTGCACCAACGGCAGCAGCAGGAGCAAGGGCTGGAGGCGAGCCATATTCGCATCAACCCCGATCTGACCACTGACTTTGCCATCCACGGCACCCTGGCTGAAGCGATCGTGGAACTACCCCAGGTAAGAACCGCATCCCCAGGTTTTTTTCATGTCTATAACGCCCTGATGGCGATCGCCATTGCCAAGCTGCTGGGGGTGGCCGATGACACGGCTCTGGCTGGGCTGCAAACCTTTAAGCCGGCCTTTGGTCGAGGCGAAATTCTGACCAAACAGGTGGGGGCTAAACAGGTCCACTACCGGCTGTTGCTGGTGAAGAATCCGGCCAGCTTTAGCCTCAGCCTGGAATTACTGAAGGCCATCCCCACCCTGAAGCTGATATTGGCCATTAACGACAACACCGCCGATGGTAAGGATGTCTCTTGGTTATGGGATAGCGAGTTAGAACGGCTGAACCAGGCCCAGATCGACTGGATCCTCTGCACCGGCATTCGGGCTAAAGACATGGCAGTGCGGCTGAAGTATGCCCTGGATACCCCGCCAGCAGAGCCGATTCTCACCCTGGAGTCCATTCGGGAGGCGATCGCCCAATCTTTTGATACCGCTGCGGCTGGGGAGACAGTTTTTGTCATGCCCACTTACACCGCCATGCTAGAGTTTCGCAAGCTGATGGGCAAGACCCTGGATATTGTTTAAGCCATCCTGGGAAACACCCCCTGCTGGGCACATAGGAATCAACCCTATCCGCCAGCCCAACCCCCCACGCAGCACAGGATTCCCTTTCATCCTTCTGCCTGCTTCGCACGGGCATAGCCCTACATCCTTCATCCTTCATCCTTTCCCTACCATGCCCTACGCCCTTACCCTGACCCACCTGTACCCCGACCACCTGAATCTCTATGGGGATACGGGTAATTTAATTGTGCTCAAACGCCGCTGCCAGTGGATGGGCATTGACTGTATGGTGCAGCCGCTGACCATGGGCGATCGCCCCACCCCCGGCCACACCGACCTCTATTTTATGGGGGGTGGCCAGGACAACGACCAGGTGGCGGTGGTGGACGACTTTCACCAGCTCAAAGCCGACACCATCCAAGCCGATACCGAGGCCGGAGTGGTCTTTTTGGGGGTATGCGGCGGCTATCAACTGATGGGCCACACCTTTCTGATGGGCAATGGCGAAGAGACCCCAGGTCTTGGCATTATTAATGTCAGAACTAAGGCCCCTGGCACCGAGGTCAAGCAACGCTGTATTGGCAATTTGATCGGCGAACTCAGTGCCGACATTTACACCGAGATCACCGCCATGTATGCCAGCCCCAAACCCGTGCCGCGCACCATCGTCGGCTTTGAAAACCACTCTGGGCAAACCTACCTGGGCCAGGGGGTTGCCCCCCTGGCCAAAACCAGAGTTGGCTTTGGCAACAATGCCACCGCCGAGGATGAAGGAGCCCGCTACCGCAATGTGTTTGGCAGCTACATGCATGGGTCACTGCTGCCCAAAAATCCCCATTTTGCTGACTACTTAATCTGGCTGGCCCTGCGGCGTAAATATCAGGACGATACCCTGAGGTTGCCTGCCCTGGGCGATCGCGAAGAACTGGAAGCCCACCACTATGCTGTACAGCGCTACGGCAGAGGCTAGGCATGGGGCGCAACAGCAGCTACGGCGAGCCCAGGCGGGGGACGGGGCAAAAGCCAGAAAAGAGTCCCTGGTTGGCGGTGAATTGGTCCATGGTCCTACCAGGGGTAGGGCAGATGTACGACGGGGCGATCGCCCTGGGTTGGTTTCTGCTGCTCAGCCATCTGGGGTTGATCGGGTTTATCGCCTGGTCTATTTTCGCCCCCCAGGGCAACACCCTGCGGGGGCTGCTCACCCTGCTGCCCCTGGGAGGGCTCTACCTCGCTACCCTGTGGGACAGCCATCGAGAAGCGAAACGGGGCCTCACCCTGGAGGAATTCAGCCCCCTCAGCTACCGGTCTACCGATCCCTGGTACCCGGTATTTCTCTCGCAAATTTTGCCGGGGTTGGGGCATCTATTTTTGCAAAAGGCGCTGCTGGGGGGCGGGCTACTGCTGCTGGGCATCGGTACCGCCTACGCCGCTAATTTTCATCCAGCCCTGTTGCCCCTGCCGCCTGTGATTTGGGCTGTGGCCTGTGGTTTAGCCTATGGTGCCACCCCCGGCAAACGCACCCAGTGGCCCATGCTCAAGGCCCTGCTGCTGGCCCTGGTGGTCACTCGTCTGCTAATCACCGCCACCCCCGCCCTGATCTACCAGGTAGTGGAGCAAACGGTGATTCCCAGTGAATCTATGTTGCCGACCCTGGAGGTGGGCGATCGCCTGTTTGTGCGGCGGCGTTCCCCGGCTTACCAGCCTGCGGCCGGGGAACTGGTGGTGTTTTACCCGCCCCCTGCGGCCCTGGCCCGGCTGGCCACAGCTAGCCCCAGCGATTTATGGATTAAGCGGGTGGTGGCGATCCCAGGGCAACAGGTGGAGGTGCGCGACGGGCAAGTTTGGATCAATGGCGCTCCACTGTTTGAGTCCTACATTGCCCAGCCCCCCAACTATCAATGGGGACCCGCAACGGTTCCCCCTGGGGAATGTTTTGTATTGGGGGACAACCGCAACGCCAGCAATGATTCCCATGTTTGGGGATTTTTGCCCCAGGCTAACCTGCTGGGGAATGCCTACAAGATTTTCTGGCCTCCCCACCGGGTGCAGCCCCTGCCGTAGGTAGGAAGAGAGGGCGGAGGGCGGAGGGCGGAAGGCAGAAGGATGAAGGCAGAAGGATGAAGGATGAAGGGCGGAGGGTGGAATCCAGGAGGCAGGAGGCAGGAGGCAGGAGGCAGATCTTGCTTGTGTGCTGATCCCTGGCGCTTGGATTCGATTATAGGCATAGCTTCCCACCTGCAGGAATACGCCTCTGTTGCAGGATACTGGGGAAAATACAGATTACTTAATCAGCCGTTATCAATAGTTATCGGTAATTTTTCTGGAATTACGGTTAAATCGAAGCATTAAGCACAGGCCAGGGAACAATAGCCCTGTAACCTAGTGAAGGGAGAGTCTCAGCTGGTCCTGGTCATATCCTTGTCTTAGGATTGTCCGATAAGGTGACGGTGGGGATTCCCCAAGACCATCTGGTGCTTGTTAGTCCTATGAAAAAAATACGTCATTGCCTGCCCTGCCATCTGATTATTCGCAATGTGGCCTTGCTGCTGGGGGTAATCGCTGGGTTCCTGATCGCCGCCGCTGAGGTACAGGAAGCCGCCCAGGAACCCCGTCCGGAAGATGTGGCGATGCGTCGGCTGGTGGTATTGCAAATCATGATGAATAATGACTGACCAGACTTCGGAGGTTTTAGAAACCTCCGAAGTCTCAGTTTAATGACGGGAGATATGGCTTGGGATTCACGGTACACGGTTTAAGGCGAGCCGTAGACATTGCACCGCAGACCCTGCTGAACCGTCGCGTCTGGCTTGACAGACCATTAAATACTCTGAGGCAGAAATGACCCACCTACTTCTGCCCTCTGCCTGCTCCGTACGGGCAAAGTCCTACATCCTTCTGCCTTTATCCTTCTGCCTTCCTACACTAGCTCCAGTCTTCTCGGCCTCGGCCCAGGCCCCGATAGACCTCCCCCTGATGGTGAATGGTCCGGGTTTTCTCAAACAGCTCCGCTTCACTCAACTGCCAGCGGTTCAGGGCCTTTTTCAGGTCAGCTTGAATATCCCTGGCCCCTGGGAACCCGTCGTAGCGGATCATTAGTCGGGCCAGTTCCACCAGATTGTAATCCGTGGCTTCCCCCGCCAGCAGTTGATTGACCACCTGGCGATCGCTTTTGTACTGAGGATGTTGTTGATCTTGGGAGGTATCTGTCATCGGTCACCTAATCTACGGCGGCGGTCGCCAACTGGTCGACTTGACCTGGGGCTGGCTCAGACGCGGCAGCTTCAATCAGCCCGCCCCCCAGCACCCGGTCATGGTCGTACCATACGGCGGCCTGGCCTGGGGTCACCCCAAACTGAGGCTCGTCGAACACCAGCTTCACCCGTCCAGCCTGTTGGCCCGGTTCCAGGGGCACCAGGGTAGCCGCGACCGCTGGGCTGCGGTAGCGAATTTGCACCGATACCCGGATGGGCTCTTGGGGAGCATCTATAGAGACCCAGTTCACCCGCTGCACGGTGCAGTCAGGCCAGTGGGCATCGCTGCGATCGGCAACGATTACTTGGTTGCGACCCACATCAAACCCCACCACGTAGAGGGGGTTAGGGGCGGCAATGCCCAGCCCTTTGCGTTGGCCGATAGTGTAGTGGTGAATGCCGGTGTGCTGCCCCAAAATCCGCCCGTCGGTATCGACAATGTCGCCAGGTTTGGAGGCCAGGTATTTGTCCAGGAAGGTTTGCATCGAGCCGTGGTGCTCAATCAAACAGAGATCCTGACTTTCGGGCTTGTCGGCGGTGTGCAAGCCTAACTCGGCGGCAATCCGTCGGGTTTCGGTTTTGGTTTGGTGGCCCAAGGGAAAGTGGCAGGCGGCCAGTAACTCCTGGGTCAGGTCATAGAGAAAGTAGGACTGGTCTTTGCTGAGGTCAACGGCCCGACGCAGTTCATAGCGCCCCGTGTCAGCGTTTTGGGTAATGCGGGCGTAGTGGCCGGTGGCGATGCGATCGCAGCCCAGTTCTTCTTTAGCATATTGCAGCATAGGGCCAAACTTGACCGCCCGGTTGCACTGGGAACAGGGCAGCGGGGTAACACCACTGCCATAGCCTTCTACCAGGTAATCGACAATTTCCCGCTGGAACACCTCGCGGCTGTCGACGATGTGGTGGGGAATGCCCAGCTCATCGCACAGCTGCGCCGCATCTACCATGCCTTCAGAGCAGCACTGGCCTTTGCCCTGCATGAGCCATAGGGTGAGGCCCACAACGTCGTATCCCTGACGATGCAGGCTGGCCGCTGCCACTGAACTATCTACGCCTCCTGAGAGACCGACGACTATTCTTTCCATGGGAATCTTTGAAAACCAGCTTGATCCTAGTGTTTTATTGTAGCGTAGGCCCTTAAGCCCCATCCCAGTCCAGCCGTGGAGTCAGCCATTCTCGTGCTGAGAATGGCTCGACTGGCAGCTTCTATGTTGACAATTGTTGCGCTTACGGAATCTCAGCAAGTCGGCATGAAGTCTACAACATTGCCCCCCATGCCGTTGGTCAATCGGCTGCTATACCATGGCCCCCAGCGTTTCAGCCCCCGATGCTCATTGCTGGCATTTAGCCCAGGCGGGTGATGCCGATGCGATCGCCCGTTTGATCAATCACTCGCTGCGGGGCCAGGCGGTGCGGGCCACCGCTACGGTGGAAGGCCGATGCCTAGATATCACCCTGCGTTCCCCCTATGGCCTGCATCCAGACAAGGTATTCGCTTGGCTGCAAGCGGGGCTCTCAAAGCTAAGTCTACCTGGGGTGCAGCGCCTCAGCGTCACGGCCTGGACCGGGGAAGTTGTCGCCCCCACCTGGCAGCGAACGGTGGATTTGCCAACAGAGCCAGGGGTGGGGCATCAGACCCGAGTGGACCTTACCCCCAGCCCAGATGCCACCAGCGTCACCATCCAGGCCCGCGACATTATCGGACAGGTGGTGGTGGGCAACAACAATACGGTGATTGGCCCTGGCGGTAACTTAGTGGTGTATCCCCTGTCCCCTAATCAACGCCCTAGGGTGAGACCGGTCGCTGTGGGCGATCGCTTCTGTCCGCCGCCATTTCCCCACCTGCTGGACCGGGTTGAGGAGACCCAACAGATCGCCACGGCCTGCCAGCGGGGCCAGACTGTGGACTGCTTTAGTGCCCCGGGGTTTGGCAAAACTGCTTTGTTGCGGGCCACAGCCCATCGCCCAGAGATCACTGCCCAGTGCCCGGAGGGGGTGATCTATCTGCGGGCTGGTCGCCATACCGCTGCCGATTTGGCCCAAGCTTTGTTTGAGGCCTTTTACACCGCCGATGTTCCTTTTAAGCCCACAGACATTCAGATTCGTCGGGCTCTCAAGGGCAAAAAAGCCCTCGTTTTGATTGATGACCTGGCGATCGAACGGGAGGAGGTGCAGGGGTTACTACTGAGCTTTCCCGATCTCACTTTCCTCTTAGCCAGCCAGCGCCGATCCCTCTGGGGGGAAGAGGCAGCGGCGATTCCCCTGCCAGGATTACCCTTGAGGGATGCGATCGCCTTGATCGACCATACCCTGGGTAACCGGCTCCAGGGATCAGAGCTCCAGGCCGCCGAAGCTCTCTGCCGCCATCTGCAAGGCCATCCCCTGCGGATTTTGCAAGCGGTCAGCCAAGCCCAACACCAGCGGTTGGGGATGGTCACCCTGGCCCAACAGGTGATGGCGGCCCCCAGCCCCGAACAAGCTATTCTAGCGACCCTGAACCAACTGCCTAACTCTGACCAACGGGCGATCGCGGTGTTAGCCCTACTGGGCGGTACCCCCCTCGATATTGGGGCGCTGGCCCATGTTACCGGCAACCCGACTGTGGCTACCTTGATAGAAACCTTGCAGGCCTGGCACTGGGTGCTGGGGGATGGTCTGGGGTACCGGCTGGCCGAAAATTTGGTTCAGCCTTTGCAGCCGCTGTTTCCCCTGGGGGATTGGCTGCCCCGTCTGGCCACCGGGCTGACCACCTGGATGCAGCAGCACTCTCCGGCATTGATTGCCGATCATGGCGATGCCATTGTGCAGGTGATGGAGTTGGCGGCCCAGGCTGGACAGTGGACCGAGGTGCTGCGGTTGGGTCAGGCCCTGGATGGGGCCTTAATTGTGGAGGCCCAATGGGGGCTGTGGGAGCAGGCCCTGCAGGTGAGCTTGCAGGCGGCTCGGGCAGTGGGCGATCAGGCGGCAGAGGCCTGGGTGCTGCATCAGCGGGGCTCCCGCTGCCTCAGCCTGGGGGATACGATTGGGGCCTATCCTGACCTGCTCCAGGCGCTTGCGATCAGGGAAGCCTTGCAAGACACGGCCGCCGCTACCCTCACCCGCCATAACCTCAGCCTGTTTTCTCACCTGCTGAACCAGGATGCTGACCCGCCCCTGGAATTGCTGCCGCCAACAGTGACGACGCCCGATCTTCAGCACCGCTGGCCCCTAGGCCGCTGGCTGGCGATCGCGGCCCCCCTGCTGCTGGCTGTGGTCACCACCTGGCTGGTGTGGCCTCGCCCTAACCCCCCTGGCGATCCCGTACCGGAGGAGCCTTCTGGGGATCCTCTCAGGCCAGAAGAGGACCAGCCCCTAACCCCCGACATGCGGGTGGATCGGGCGACCATCAACTTTGAGCCCCAGGAAATTGGCACCACCAGTGCCCCTCAAACCCTGACCATCACCAACCCAGGGGAGGCCCCCCTGCCCCTTAATCCTCAGGCGTGGCTCACGGGCCGCCACCCAGAAGACTTTGTGATCACCCAGGTTTGCACCAGCGGCGATGGGGCCTTACCCGCAACCCTAGCGATCGCCCCGGGAGAGACCTGTACGGTGCAACTGGTTTTTCAGCCCCAGCAGGCGGGCGATCGCACCGCTACTCTCACCCTGTCCAGTGATGCCCTCGACCAGTCGCTGCAGATTCCCCTGGCCGGTACTGGCACCACCATCCCTAGGCTGTCGATCAGCCCATCCACCCTCACCTTTGAGTCCCAGGTGGCTGGTTCCCAAAGTGACGCCCAGACCCTGACTGTCACCAACCACGGCACTGGAGCCCTCACCCTTGACGCGGTCACCCTGACCGCAGACCAGGCTGCAGCCTTTCGCCTCGACCCCCAAACCTGCGCCGAGCAAACCCTAGAGCCCCAGGCCAGTTGTACGATTCAGGTGGCCTTTAGCCCCGGGCGAACCAGCCCCAGCCAAACCGTCCAGGCCCAGCTGCAGGTGCAAAGCAATGCCCCTGACGCCCCTCACACCATCCCCCTGACCGGCGAGGTTGTGGCTAACGACCCGGACCCCCTGCCCGAGGCCCGCTTGCAGGTTAGCCCAACCCAATTGGCCTTTGGGGCTCAGCCCGTCAATGGTGATGGCCAGTCTGCCCCCCTGGTGCTCGCCAACCCCGGCAGAGCCCCCCTGCAAGTGGAGGCATTGCGGATCGGTGGGCCCCAGGCCAGTGATTTTTCCCTCCAGCGCCGTTGCTCGGTGGTCGAACCTGGAGGGGAATGCCAGTTATCGGTGCAATTTCGGCCTACGGCCCCAGGCGATCGCCAGGCGACCCTCACCCTCACCAGCAACGCCGTCAATACCCCAACTGTGACCATTGGGCTCCAGGGGCGAGGGGTGGTCCCTGAGGTTACGGTCAGTCCCAGCACCATCAACTTTGGCTATCAAACCCAAACGGTTGAATCCATCGTGATCACCAGTCGGGGGGAAGCTCCCCTGCGGATTGAGGGCATTAGCCTGGCAGGCAACAATCCTGACTATTTTGAAATTACCGCTAACCGCTGTGCTGGTCTCACCCTAGCGACGGCGGGCAGCACCTGTACCATTGACCTGCGATACCACGGCGATAGCCGCTCACCCAATCCAACTCAAGCTGATTCGTTACCTAACGCGCAGCTGCTGATTCGCAGCAATGCCACCACCACCCCTGACACCGTGGCCCTCTCAGGGCAGCGGTTGATTTAGCTGATAGCCGCTGCCGGTTGTACCCCCTGCTTTGGTGGCTGATCGCTGTGGGGTATCACTGGAGGGCCGAAGACAAAAGACGGGCTCCAGGCGGGGTGGGCACAGTCGAATTCCCATCTGCCTGAATCTACAGTGGCCGTGGCGGGGGTGATACAGGCGGCGATCGCGGCGCCGGTCAGGTAGTGCAAAACATCGATGCATAGCCGTCCAGCCTCGGTGCGGGCAAACACCCCGTTATAAATTAAAATTTCTGCCCCCGGGGCCAGAACCGATTTCCACTGGCACAGGTCTCTGGCATAGGTGGGTAAACTATCGTATTGCAGAGACGCCGTGCCCAGGTTTAACCCGTCCGCCTGGCCCGGCATCACTAAATGCAGCCGGTGAACCGGATAGAAATTGATCAACATCTGGGTGATCGTGACCACCCCATTACCGTGCTGAGGGAGCCGCAATATGCCCACCTGAGGCGTCATGGCTTGTAGTGAATCGCGATCACCAACGCGATCGCAGCCAATTACCACCAGGTCTTTGCCCAGGCAAAGACCAGACTGCGCTGTCGGGGTAGGGCACATGGGGGGTCCTCAGAAATCGCAAAAGGCACTGAAGCCTAAGGCAGACACCTACCCTTGCAGTGTGGCCTAAGTTCGCCTGGGGCGAAAGATCAGCTCTGGATCAGATTTGGATCAGACTAGCCCCGGGTCACTGATCTTGACAGCAACTGGCCGCAGCCAGCAGTTTAGAGGCATCTACTCCAGCTCGATGGTAGTGCTATGCCGTCCTTACCCCCAGCCTTTCACGTTACTGGCAGACTCTTCCGTTCCCCCCTATCTCAGCGGATTATTTTAGGCATATTCGTTAGCCTGGTGGCGATCGAAGGGATTGTGCTAGTCCCTTCAGTACAGCGTCGCCGCCGCGAGCTGTTGGCTCAAATCGAAGATGTCTCTACCGGCAAAGTGCGATGGATTGTCACTGCCTTTCCTACGGCATCGGGGGTTGAGTTGGCAGACCATCTGCAACAGCTAAAGGCTGATCCCATGTTGCAGGGCATTGTGGGTGGGGCGGTGTTCAATGCCCAGGGAGAGCCGGTGGCCCAGTTCGGTGAGCCGCCGACCCTTGCCCCTGGCGATCGCGATGCCGAGCGGCAACAACTGGTGACCACCACCGCTGGTCAACGCTACGATCTGGCCTGGACCACCACCGCCCTAGGGGAAGGGATGATCCCCGATCTCACCGAAAACCACTGGTTGGTATTACGCCACAACGCTGACGCGATGCAGTGGGCCTTGATCGGCTACATCCTCAGGATTGCTGGCTTGGTGCTGCTGATTGCCGCCTTCATTACCCTGGTGATGATGGCCTTCTTGAGCCACCAACTGATTACCCCGATTCTCAATCTGCGGCGTGATTTGGCCATGGCTGGGGAGACCCTAACCGCTGATGCAGCGACTGAGGCAGCCCCCCCCGAATTCGCCTCTCTGGCCTATCCACGGCAGGATGAACTGGGGGAGGTGATCGCCACCTTCAATCAGATGTATCACCAAATTAGTCAGGCCATCAGCGATCGCCAGCAAGCGGAAGCCCAACTGCGCCGCCATAACGCCGCCATGCAGCAATACATTGCCCAGGTAGATCAAATCACTGCTGCGGCTGCCGCTGTCGATCAAGGCACCTTTCAACCCGCCAGCTTAGACACCGTTGCCCAGCGCAGCGACCACCTGGGACAATTGGCCCGCATGTTTCAACAGATGGCAGACCATGTGGTGCAGCGAGAACATCAGCTCAAGCAACAACTCAAACAGCTCACCATTGACATTGATCAGGCCAAGTTGCAACAGCAAGTAACGCAGATCACCCAAAGCGACTATTTTCAAGAAATCCAGGCCGAACTCGAAACCCTGCAAGTGGATGAGTTTTGGCAGTAATCTTTGGCCGTAATCTTATAGACTGCCTCCATCTATCGAGGCCGCCCTACCCCAGGTATCTTTCCACCAGATAGCGCTTGAATAGCACCCCAGAGCGGTGCGCCACCTCTGTGTCATAGCACCGAAAGCCAAATTTTTTAAATAACCCCAAACTCAACTCACTGGCCTCGGCATACAACCGGGGCAGGGCTTGCCGTTGGGCTTGGTCGAGAATTGTTTGCAGAAGTCGTGACCCAATCCCCTGATGTACCCGGTCATGGCGTACATAGACTGAGGCCACATGGCCATCGGCCCCCAGACCTGCAAACCCAACAATTCCAGAGTCATCCACCGCCAGGTAGGTGGTTACCGCCAAAATGAGCGGGTGAAACGACTCAGCATCAGCGGCCTCGGCCCAGACAGTCGTTTGGGCCGGGGTATAGTAATGGGGAGCATGGGTGAGGACTGTCTGGCGATACAGGGTCGCCAACTCTTGCAGATCAGCCGCTGTCGCCTGTCGTATCGTAGCCATTAAACTACAGCTCCCAGCAGTTGTAGGGTGGTTAGGGTGGCCGAGGTTAAGCCAGTGACCCCTCGCAGGTTCATGCCTTCATACAGGCGGTCAGCCACCAGAATTCGCAGACACTGGCCGGTTTCGACCTGCCAAAGCCGTACCGTTTGATCTTGAGAGCCACTGGCAATCACCTGGCCATCGGGGCTAAAGGCCAGGGCAGACACCAGGTGGCGGTGCCCCTCAAAGACCCGCAGGCAGGTGCCAGTGGCCACCTCCCACAGGCGGATGGTGTAGTCGTGGGAGGCACTGGCCAGGTGGCGGCCATCGGGGCTAAAGGCCACTGCAAACACCCAGTTAGTATGACCCTCCAAACGCTTAAGGCACTGACCAGTGGCCACATCCCATAGCCGTAGGGAGCGATCGGTACTGCTGCTGGCCAGGAGCTGCGCTCCACCAACAGGGCTAAAGGCCACAGACCAGACACGACTGCGATGCCCGGTCAGGGTCTGGATGGGTTGGCCGGTGGCCACAGACCAGAGGCGAATGGTTTGGTCGACGCCGCAGCTAGCCAGCAGTTGACCATCGGGGCTAAAGGCTACCCCCAGCACTTTAGCGCTGTGTTGGCTGAGGGTGTGTAAGCACTGACCTGTGGTGCAGTGCCACAGTTTGACGGTCCAGTCAGCGCTGGCGGTGGCCAGTACCGGTTGGTGGGGATGGTAAGCCAGGCCATTGATCCAATCTCCATGGCCTTGCAACACCTGAATGCAGCGCCCTGTGGCCACATCCCACAGGCGGGCGGTAGAGTCGGTGCTGCCGCTAGCTAGCTGCTGGCCATCGGGGCTAAAGGCGATGCCATAAATGAAATCCCCATGGCCGCTCAGGGTGTTTAGGCGCTGGCCAGTGTGCCAGTTCCACAGCACCACCGTTTTGTCGTTACTGCCGCTGGCCAGCAGTTGCCCCTGCCCCGCTGGGCCGGTAGCGTCACCTGGGCTAAAGGCCACAGGCAGAGCCCAGTCAGTGTGCCCCTCCCAGGTTCTGAGGCAGTGGAGGGTATCGATATCCCATAACTTCACCGACTGATCAAGGCTGACCCCCACCAGGCGACGCCCGTCCGGATGCGGGGCCACCGAGCATACTTCATTGTGATGGCCCACCAGGGTTTTGAGACAGGTGTCGGTCTGCCAGTCCCAGACCTTAATGGTGCGATCGCCGCCACCGCTGACTAGCCAGTGATCGATGGGGCTAAAGGCTACACAGTAAACACTGCTGCCATGATCTCGGTACGTAGCTAGGCAGTCCCAAGTGCGGCAGTCCCAGAGGTTGATGGTGCCATCGCCACTACCACTGGCCAGCAGATGCCCATCCCGGTTAAACGCCAGGGCATGCACCCAACCCTGGTGGCCCCCGAGGGTTCGCAGACAGGCCCCGGTCACCCCATCCCAGAGTTTGATCTGGTGATCGACCCCACCACTAGCCAGTAGGAGGTGGGAGGAGGCGATCGCAGCGGGGGCAAAGGCCACGGACCGCACCCAGTCCCTATGGCCTACCAGGGTTTGCCAGCATTGCCCCGTGCCCACATCCCAGAGTTTGATGGTGTTGTCTCCGCCGCCACTGGCCAGGGTTTGGCCGTCGGGGCTAAAGGCGATCGCAAACACCTCGTGCCCATGGCCCGTCAAGGTCTTGACCCCGACCCCATCGGCGGCCTGCCAGAGGCGAATAGTTTGATCGGCGCCACAGCTGGCGATCAACTGACCATCGGGGCTAAAGGCCACCGCCCGTACCCAGTTGGCATGCCCCCGACAAATCAGCTGCAACTGGCCGGTTTGGGTATCCCACACCCGCACCTGACAGTCCGTATCCCCGGTGGCAAGCCGCCGCCCATCGGGGCTAAAGGCCGCCGTCAGCACATTGCCCAGGGATTCTGTAAACACGCAATGGGTTAAATCGGCCCTGGCAAAGTTCACCCCATGCAGCTTCACATTCTGCAAATACGCCTGCCATACTGTCAGGTCAGAAAAGTCGTAGCCGCTAATGTCCACCGCCAGCTGCAACAAGAGATTTAAGCTGTTGCCCCCGGCGTAGCCCATCGCCTGGGGAGTTCCCCCCCGCAGGGTAGATAGCAGCTGCTGTAGGGTGGTGGCAACGGTAGCAGCACTGCCCAGGTGGTTGATCAACTGATCGACAATGGGGCGCAGAATCAGGTTGACCTGGGTTTCCCGCACAAAGTCTTTGGCCTGGGCCTGGCATAGGGCATGGCTGATGAATAACCGGGGGGACTGGGTAACAATTTCCTGACTAATGTGGTCAATCAGGCGGTGGGTGACATACTCCATGACCACCGGCTGCTGGGTGATGGCGGTGGATTTCCCCGCCTGGGTCGGGGGGGCAGCGGTCTCCACCAGACAGCGCCGCCGCAGGGAATTTAACGATTCCCACAGGTCCGGGGGGGTGACCCGGGTTAGCAGAGCGGCCTGCACCTCTGCCACCGTGGCAGGCTCGCGATCAATGGCCAGCCAGTACATGACGGTTTTTTCTAGCTCAGTCAGGCGCTGAAAGTGTTGATCGAGCAAATCCCGAATGTCGTCAAATAAAAAACCGCCCGGTTCAGACACCGCCAAAAACTGGCTGATATCACCGCCAAAAAAGTCGTGGATGGAGGACGCCACAATCTTGAGGGCCAACGGGTTGCCCCCATAACGCTGAATCAGCCGCTGCCACTGGTCTGCCGTAGCCTGAAACTCGCCTTTGAGCGCGAATAACGCTTTGCCGTCTTGGTGCGGCAAGCCAGTTAACGGCAGCGATCGCACCGGCAAGGTCTCTCCCTCTAAGGCCGCTAGACCCTTTGGCTTCTCCCGGGAGGTCACTACCACACAACTCTGGTGGGCAGATTCCGCCAGACAACGCAACACCTCCCCATAGGCCTCAAACCCAGCCCGATACCGCCCAGTGCGATCGCCCCCCTGCAAAATCGACTCAGCATTGTCTAAGACAATCAAGCAGCGATCGCGCCGCAAGTAGTGCAGCAACCGCGACAGCTGCCCTTCTAAGCGGAGGGGCAGATCCTGTTCCTGCTGGTTTGACAAGACTTGTATCAAATCCACCAGAATGTCTGAGGGAGGTGGGGGGTTGCGGAGGGACCGCCAGATCACCGCTTGCCAGCAGGCCATGGGTGAAGGACTGGGGGTGGCAATCAGATCTTGAGCCAGGCGAATGGACAGGGCGGTTTTACCAATCCCCCCCATGCCCAAGACGGTAATAAAGCGGCAACGCTCCCCCGGACTGTCGGCCAAGATCCAGCGCTTTAAGGTGGCTAGCTCCTGTTGTCGCCCATAAAAGACCGTTGCGTCAGGGGCATTGCCCCAGTCAATCCGTAGGGGGGACAGGTTGTCGAGGGTAGCTGCCGAGGCGGTAGGGGCAAAATGCCATTTAGGTCGCTCTGGGTTAGGCTGCTCTGGGTTCCACCGAGGTTCAGCCCCCTGGGCTGCCAGGCTGTCTGCCTCAGCCACGGCTTGCCAATCTAACTTCAAGACCTCACAGTAGGCTTTAAATGCACTGGCATTAATCGCTACTTTTCCGGCCAGAAACCGCTTCCAAGTGCCTTCAGAAATTCCCGCTGCCAATACCCCTGCTGTGTCCCAGTCAGTTCCCAAGATGTGGCTAGCGGCTACCACCCAACGAAAATCATTCACTGGCCAGCCTTGTTCCAGTCTGGCGCGTTTAATTTGTTCCCGCCCTGATGTCGAAGCTTTGAGGGTAATCACAAGCCATAGCCCCAGGCTGCAAAATCAGACCCAAAAGTTAGTGCAATATACTGTCAATATCCCGGTTATGTAAATATCCTACCAACATCGGGCTGATCCCTGTTATCAACGTCACAAACACCACAATGATCAGCTGTCCAGGACTGAGGCTAGCCAGCACATCTCCCAGGGCCAAACTATCGCTGGCACCTTCCCCAATAAACCAGGCATTACAAGTCAACGATGTCCATAAATCCACCAGCAGGGCCGTCAGCCACACCAGGCGCAATCCCAACAGGGGTAGGCGGGCTGCCGTCAACCGCTGACGGCGTCGCCAGATGGCCTGGGTAGAAAAGTTAAAGGCCACCACAATCAGCGTGCCAATCACGGCTAGGCTAATGGCCACCAGGTTGAGGTTATCCAAAATCAGCAAAATACCCAGACCAGTAGTTACCAGGTCCCACAAAGCACTGAGTTGTAGCGCCCCTAGCACAACGAGCTTACGCAGACTGATCGATGGCTGAGACGGTTGCATAGCTAAACCCAGGATAACGCTACCGTTAATAGCTCTACTCTAGTCTGGGTGGTTGAGGCCAGGGTAAAAACGATAGGTTTCTTCCAAGTTTTTTGCGGAGATTTAGACGTATGGCCGCCAGAGCTTTAGGCTTCCAGCACCCCATAGTCCCGCTGATGTCTACGACGGTAGAGGCGGGTACTGACGTGAGGATAGTGGCAACGATCAAAAACCAGTTTCATGGCCCAAGGACTTGCTGTGGCGGATTGCCTTAGGATTGAGAGGGCACACAAATACCGTTTCTAGCAGGGCTGCAATAGTCCTTTGAGATTGCCCTCCGGCCATCGTGCTGGCCTTTAGTAAGAGGTGGAGTGGGTGAGGGTGGTTCATAGGCCTGTTGGGAGTCAACTTAGGGAATAGAAGGTTAGGTAAAACACAACATGAAGTCTACACTTACACAGCTAACGGCACAGTTTGACCAGGCCATTGTGGCCGCTTTTGGGCCAGAACTGACCGGTACCGACCCAATGCTGGAGCCCACCACCAACCCTAAGTTTGGCGACTACCAGGCCAATCTGGCCATGTCCCTGGCCAAGCCTTTGAAGAACAACCCGCGGGCGATCGCTAGCCAAATTGTCGAGCATCTCGACGTTAGTGCCCTCTGCGAACCACCGGAAATTGCTGGCCCAGGCTTTATCAACCTGCGGCTCAGAACCGACTACCTAGAGCAGCAGCTCCAGCAGATGCAGGCTGACCCCCGGTTGGGGATCCCCCCTGTGGCCCAACCCCAGCGAGTCATTGTCGACTTTTCTAGCCCCAACATTGCCAAAGAAATGCACGTGGGCCACCTGCGCTCCACCATCATCGGCGATTCCATTGCCCGGGTGCAGGAGTTTATGGGCCACGACGTGTTGCGGCTAAACCATGTGGGGGACTGGGGCACCCAATTTGGCATGCTAATCACCCACTTGCAAGAGGCTTGTCCAGACGCTTTAGAGGCCGATTCCAGCGTCGACATTGGCGACCTAGTCGCCTTCTACAAGCAAGCAAAACAGCGGTTTGACACTGACGACGACTTCAAAACCCGCTCTCGGGAAGCAGTGGTGGCTTTGCAGGCGGGCGACGACACCGCCACCAAAGCCTGGAAGGTACTCTGTACCCAGTCTCGCCAAGAATTCCAAAAAATCTACGATCGCCTCGGTATCACCATCCAAGAGCGGGGCGAATCTTTCTACAACCCCCTGCTAGCTGATGTGGTCAAAGACCTAGACACCCAAGGCTTATTGGTAGAAGACCAGGGGGCCAAGGTGGTGTTTGTGGACGGGTTCACCAACAAAGCTGGCGACCCTTTGCCCTTGATCATCCAAAAATCTGATGGCGGTTACAACTACGCCACCACCGACCTGGCCGCCATTCGCTATCGCACCCAGCAGGATGGTGCCCAGCGGGTGCTTTACGTGGTCGATGCCGGGCAAAGCAACCACTTTGCCCTGGTGTTTCAGGTGGCCGCCAAAGCAGGCTGGATCCCAGACGGGGTAGAGCTGACCCATGTCCCTTTTGGAGTGGTGCAGGGGGAGGACGGCAAAAAATTCAAAACCCGCTCTGGGGAGACCGTACGGTTGAAAGACCTACTAGACGAAGCCGTTAGCCGAGCCCGAGCCGACCTAGAAAGGCGGATTGAGGCCGAGGGGCGGCAAGAGTCAGAGAGCTTCATTCAAACGGTGGCCGAAACCGTAGGGATTGATGCGGTTAAGTATGCCGACTTGAGCCAGAACCGCACCAGCAACTACATCTTTAGCTTTGATAAAATGCTGGCCCTGCAGGGCAACACCGCCCCCTACATGCTCTACGCCTATGTGCGAGTGCAGGGCATCAGTCGTAAGGGAAACATCGACTTTGATCATCTCCCTGACGAGGCCAGGATTCACCTGGAAGAGGCCAGCGAGTTTGCCCTGGCCCGCCACCTTTTGCAGCTGGATGAAGTGCTAGACGAGGTGGCCCAAGACCTCTACCCCAACCGCCTCTGCCAGTACCTGTTTGAGCTCAGCCAAAAGTTTAACCAGTTCTACGATCGCTGCTCCGTGCTCCAGGCCCCAGAACCCCAGCGCACGTCCCGACTGCTGCTCTGCGACCTGACCGCCCAAACTCTAAAGCTGGGCCTGTCGCTACTGGGAATTTCGGTGCTAGAACGCATGTAACTGAAGCAGGGGCGATCGCTATAGCCAAAGGCAGTAGAGCTTTACTCAAGCCACATAATGTTGAAGACATTGCGGCTTTATCAAGGGATTCCCGTTGCAGATGTCAGAGTCCAGGGAACTCTAAAGATGGGTGTTTTTCAGGTTTCAGGACTGAGTCCGGAGCGATTGTAGAGGGGTAATGTTGCAGTCTATTCAAACGTTAGGGTTGGGGTTGCCAATGGCCGCTACCCTGGGGTTGGCCATTGGGGCGGGGGGGGCTGTGCTGTTGCCGATGGCGTGGCCCAGGCTCAGGGGACATCAGCGCTGCATGGAGCAGCACTTGCAGGCGACCACCCTGGCCCAGAGTGAGCAACGGTTCCGCACCCTAATTCGAGATCTGGGGGTGGGGGTACTGCTGCTCAACCCCCAGGCTGAAGTTGTGGTCGGCAACCAAGCGGCTCGACGATTTTTTCACCTGCCGGATACATCAGTAACCACTGAACCCATAGAGTTTGGTCCTCAACTGGGTTACTTTCAGCGGCAGGACGGCACCCTTTGTCCCCCGGAAGAGTTACCCGTACAACGGGCGATCGCCCAAAAAGCGCCCCTCAACGATGCGGTGATTGGCTTTGTGGATCACGCCACAGTGGCCGTACGCTGGCTGCTGGTTAATGTCGATCCCCAGTTGGACCAGGCTGGTGAGGTGGAGCGGATCCTATGCACCTTTAGCGACATCACCCTTCAAAAGCAGGCGGAAGCAGCGGTGCAAGCGGTCGCCAACCGAGAAACCGCCATTAGTCGCATTGTGCAGCGGATGCGTCAAACACTAGATTTGGAGACGATTTTTGCGGCTACGACCCAAGAGTTACAACAGGCGGTAAGCTGCGATCGCGTTTGGATCTATCGTTTCAACCCCGACTGGAGTGGGGTGGTGGTGGCTGAAGACCTGGCCGACCCGACCGCTCCTTCTACCCTAGCAATGGCCGATGCCAATGGGGCTAGTGTGGCAATACCAGAGAACCCTCGGCTGATTGATCGCTCGGACTGTGGTGCCCGTAAGCTGCAACAGGATGGCTTCGACGATAGCTATCTAGTGTTCCAAGACACCTACCTACAAGAAACCCAGGCCGAAACCTATCGCCGCGATCGCACCTATCACTGCGTCACAGATATCTACGATGAAGGGTTTGACCGTTGCTACTTGCAATTTTTAGAACAGTGGCAGGTGCGGGCCTACGTAATTGTGCCAATTTTCGCCGGTAGCCAGTTGTGGGGGCTATTGGGCATCTATAGCCATCACCATCCCCGTCCCTGGACCCGTCACGAGGTGAAACTGGTTCTCCAGGTGGGCGTACATTTAGGCACGGCTGTCCAGCAGGCCAATTTACTCAACCAAACCCAGCAGCAGGCCCAGGCCCTGGAATTGGCCAAACAGGCTGCCGATGCCGCCAACCAAGCCAAGGGAGACTTTCTGGCCAGCATGAGCCATGAATTGCGCACTCCCCTCAACGCCATTTTGGGATTCACCCAGATTCTGCACAGGGATCCGGCCTTGGCCGATAACCACCGCAACCTGGTGGGCATTGTCAATCGCAGTGGCAACCATTTATTGGGGCTGATTAACAATGTCCTATCTTTAGCTAAAATTGAGGCCAACAAAATCACCCTGGATGAAGGCCCCTTCGATTTATCCGAGCTATTGCAGTCCGTCGACGATTTATTGCGGCTCAAGGCCGAGTCTCGGGGCCTTGAGCTGAAGCTGGTAGGAGCCGCAGATCTGCCCCCAACCCTGTGGGCCGACCACGGTAAGCTGCGGCAAATTTTAATTAACTTAATCGGCAACGCCATCAAATTTACCCCCCAGGGCTCAATCACCGTACGGTGGGTCTTGGCTAACGACCACCCAGTTCGGCCCTTGCCATCCACCGATGGCGATGGCGATCGCCCCCCCAAAAACCACCGACTAACCCTGAGCGTCGAAGATACCGGCGTTGGCATTGCTCCGGCAGAAATCCCCCATCTATTCCAACCGTTTGAGCAGACCCAATCGGGGCGTCGTGCCGCCGAAGGCAGTGGCTTAGGACTATCCCTCAGTCACACCTTCGCCCAGCTCATGGGAGGGGATATTGCTGTGACAAGCGTCCCCGAGCAGGGGTCCACATTTACCCTGACCCTACCGGTTGGCCTAACGACCGCTGCCCCCACCGTCAGGGAGGCGGAGATCAAAACCTACCGACTCCCCGCCCACCTGACCTATCGCATTTTGGTGGCTGACGACGTGGCCGAAAGTCGTCTGCTGCTGCGCCATTGGCTAGAGGAAGCCGGGTTTGAGGTGCGTGAAGCCAACGCTGGTCCAGCCGCCATTGAGGTATGGCAAGCTTGGGCTCCCCAACTGATTTGTCTGGATATGCAGATGCCAGAGCTGGATGGCTACGCTGTCGCCCGCCATATTCGCCAATCCACTCTAGGGGATGACCCGGTTATTTTAGCGGTCACGGCGAGTGTATTTGAAGCACAGCAGGGTGATTGCTTGGCCGCTGGGTGCAACGCTGTCCTGCCTAAACCCTTGACTCGAGAGCTGCTGCTGGCGTGCATTGGTGAGCACCTAGGGTTAGCCGATGCTAGGGCCACCTGGCCAGAATGGCCATCGTTCCCTGGGGTATCCCCTGGAACGGTGGGGCAGCTTCCGTCTCGGCTCACCCCAGCAGATATGGCAGTCTTGGATTCAGCCTGGCTGGCTCAAGTGCATCGGGCCGCCCAAGCCGTTGACGATCGGCAGATTCGTCAATTGATGCGCCAACTGCCCCCAGTCCACCGACCCTTGGGTCAGCGGCTCACCCAACTTCTCGATGAGTTTCGCTTTGACATCATCATTCAGTTAACGGCCCCATCCCCGGTTCAGCCCACCCCTTAACTTTCTAGCCCTCAGCCTTTTGGTGAATAGTCCCTGTGTTATATCCCACCCCAGCACTAACGCCTATGACTGCTCATTCGCCACCACCCCAGGCGGTTGATATTTTGATCGTCGATGACATCCCCGATAATTTGCGGGTGTTATCCACGATTTTGGAGACCGAGGGCTACAGCTGTCGCAAGGCCATCAGTGGTGCCCTAGCAGTACAAGCCACCCTGCTGGCCCCCCCAGACTTAATTTTGCTGGATATCACCATGCCCACCATGGATGGCTTTGAGGTGTGCCAAAAACTGAAAGCCAACCCCACCACCCAAGATATTCCGATAATTTTTCTCACAGCTCGGGATGCTGAAGCCGAAAAGAAGCGGGCGTTTTCCCTGGGGGCAGCAGATTATATTGTTAAACCTTTTCAAGCCTATGAAGTGCTACTGCGGGTGAAGCACCAACTGGCTTTGCGTTGTCAGCAGCAACAGTTAGCTCGACAAAACCAGCAGCTACAAGCCGAGATCAAAGAACGCCAGCAGATCGAAGCGGAACTGCGTCAACAGCGCTTGCGATCTGAGCAACTGCTGATGAATGTGCTGCCGTTTCAGATTGCCCAGCGGCTCAAAGAACAAGACGAAGCGATCGCCGATCAGTTTGATGCCGTCACCATTTTGTTTGCTGACATTGTCGGCTTCAGTACCGTAGCGGCCCAGCTAGCCCCTGCGGAACTGGTGCAGCTGCTCAACCAAATCTTCTCTAAATTTGACGAGTTAGCGGCCCTCTACCGCTTGGAGAAAATTAAAACCATTGGCGACGCTTACATGGTAGCAGCAGGGGTGCCAGTACCTCGCCCTGACCATGCCAAGGCGATCGCCCAAATGGCCCTGGATATGCAGGCCACCATCGGCGAATTCTGGCGTCCCGATGGCCAACCCTTCCAGCTGCGCATCGGTATTAATTCCGGCAGTTTGGTGGCTGGGGTGATTGGCATTCGCAAGTTCATCTACGACCTGTGGGGAGACACGGTCAATATCGCTAGCTTCATGGAAGCCACCGGTGAAGCTGGCAAAATTCAAGTATCAGAGGCAGCCTACCAGCATTTGCGGGATGACTTTCCGCTGATCTCCCGAGGCCAGGTGGTGCTCAAAACGGCTGATAGTCTTAACACCTACTGGTTACTGTCACAACCTATCCCAAGTCCAGCTCACAATCTGGAGTTTTCCCACAGGTAGATCTTTAGGTCTGGACTTGAGTTTGGTTTAGATCACCCCGGCCTGCTCAGGGGCCGCAGACTCAGCCAGCCCTGGACTTGATTGTCCGTTGAGAGCCGCCTGCATCAGCCCCAAAAACAGGGGATGGGGAGCACTGGGCCGCGACTGAAACTCTGGGTGAAACTGACTGGCAATGAAGAAAGGATGGCCTGGCAGTTCGATGATCTCCACCAGTCGCCCATCGGGGGAGGTGCCACTGACCTGGTAGCCTGACTCCAGGAACAGGGTGCGATAGGCGTTGTTGAACTCATAGCGGTGCCGATGACGCTCGTACACCACCTCCTGGCCATAGAGGCGACTGGCTAAGGTGTTGGCGGCCAGGCGACAGGGGTATAGCCCTAGGCGCATGGTACCCCCCAGATCCACCACATCCTGCTGTTCAGGCAAGAGGCTAATGACTGGGTTTGGAGTGGTTTCATTGAACTCAGAGCTGTTGGCCCCATCCAAGTGGGCCACATGGCGAGCCCACTCCACCACCGAGCACTGCATCCCCAGGCACAGCCCCAGAAAGGGAATGTGCTGTTCTCGCACATACTGAATGGCTTGAATTTTGCCATTGATGCCTCGGGTGCCAAACCCCCCCGGCACCACAACCCCATCCACGTCAGCTAGATAGTCCGCTGCGCCATTGACTTCAATGTCCTCGGAGTTGATCCAGCGAATCTTTAGGGCGGCTTGATGGGCGATCGCGGCATGGCTCAACGCTTCCACCACAGATAGGTAAGCATCATTGAGACTGACATACTTGCCGACGATGGCAATCTCCAGCGGGCGAGTAGACTCGTATAGCCCCGCCACCAAAGCTTCCCAGGTATGCAAGTTAGGCGATCGCTGCTCCATGGCCAAAATAGTCAGCACCTGGTGGGCTAACCCCTCCCGCTCCAGGTTGAGAGGCACTTCATAAATGCTGCTAGCATCCTGGCAGGTGACTACGGCCTCCGTGGCCACGTCACAAAATTCAGAGATCTTCTCCTTCATGGGTTGAGGCAGGGGGCATTCACAACGGCAGACTAAAATATCCGGCTGAATGCCAATCGACCGCAACTCTTTCACCGAGTGTTGGGTCGGTTTGGTTTTCAGTTCTTTGGCGGAGGCAATCCAAGGGATCAGCGTCACATGCATGTAGAGCAGGTCTTGGCGACCCACATCTTTGCGAAACTGTCGAATCGCCTCTAAAAATGGCAAGGACTCGATGTCGCCTACGGTACCGCCGATCTCAGTGATCACCACATCGGGGTTAGTGTTCCGGGCCACCCGGTGAATGCGCTGTTTAATTTCGTTGGTAATGTGGGGAATCACCTGCACCGTGCCCCCCTGGTAATCCCCCCGGCGCTCTTTATTAATCACCGCCTGGTAGATCGAGCCCGTCGTCACGCTGTTCAGCCGCGACATGGCCGTATCGGTAAAGCGCTCATAGTGACCTAAATCCAGGTCTGTCTCAGCGCCATCCTCAGTCACGAACACCTCCCCATGTTGAAAGGGGCTCATGGTGCCCGGGTCCACATTAATATAGGGATCCAGCTTCAAGATTGAGACCGAGTAGTCCCGAGATTTCAATAGTCGCCCTAAGCTGGCGGCCACAATGCCTTTGCCAATGCTAGAGACCACACCGCCAGTGACGAAAACAAACTTTGTCATGGTGCCAGATTCCACACCCAAGGAGCATAACCCGTCAATTGTGCCACAGGGAGTGGGGAGGTGGGGAAGGTGGGGGAGGTGGGGGAGATTTTGGATTTTGGATTGAAGGGGAATTGGATGGCGTAGGGGCGGACCTGGGTGTCCGCCCTTGGGGGGAATGGGAAGACAAGGGATTTTGAATTTTGAATTTTATAGGGCTTTGCCCTTCCCGAAGGGTATTGAAATCGTAGATACTGTGTTGGCCTTGGGGTGTCAAGGGGTCGCTGCCGCTGATTTAGGTGGCAGCAACTTAGACGGGTCGT
>NZ_SMDQ01000033.1 GCF_012911975.1 Nodosilinea sp. P-1105
GCCTGCTTCTTCCCTTGCACCTCGTAAAGTTGCCTCACCACCTCGCTCCCCGCCACTAGAATCAGCGTTACCTCCTTCGCGGAGCACCCATCCCGCAACGCTCGCTGCGCCATCCGCAACTCCAAACTGGCTGCCGGTAACCCCGCTGAGTAGTGCTCCCACCACCCGGTACTGCTCCCCCCGGATCAACCCCTGCTTCCGATAATCCTGCATCGGCACCAGCACATCTCCTGGTGCGTAAGCGTTGAGATCAACCGAGGAAAGCCATCCTATTGGCTGCCTATGGCTCGTCATCGTCAAACAGGGCTGCTAAATCCTGGTAACCGCTGACAACTCGAAGAATTTCTACACCATCTTCAATCAAGCGATCAAAAATTAGGCAAGCGTCTACAGGTAGGCTTCTCACTCCGGCGGCTAGCTCATCGCGCTTTCGGCATCCACCACGTCCCCGCGATCGCTGGCTTCGACGCCGATGTTGACTGCATCACGCAGGGCCTGGTAGCGGCCTTGGTAGGTCTGCTCGATGTCTTGTAGGAGTTTGATGCCTGCCAGGAACACCTCACTGGCAGAGGCATACTGGCCGCTACCGAAACTCCCGGTTATTGCAGCGAATGGTGATGTGGTAGCAATGACCTGGGGTAAGCTGACGAGGTTGACGCGGCATGGCGATTACCTGCCCTCCATGACCAACGAAGGCAATCGATTGGTTGGTATGGCTAGCATAGCTTCGTTACCTCGCACGATGCTCCCCAGAAACCCGTTTTTTAACGAAACTGGGTTTCTACCTCCCGTGTTTTTACCCACTGATCACTCATCGAACAGGAGGTGGTGAAACATCGACTAATTGGGCATGGTACCGCGATTTTTACCCTAATAACATGTCCCAACATGGCCAAACATGTCCAAAACAAAAACGGCGATCGCTGCACGAAGTGCTGCACTCATCGTCTGAAAGGGATTCTAGGGGCTGAGTCTACTGACTCTTCACAAAGGCGACACCCGGATTCGAACCGGGGAATGGAGGTTTTGCAGACCTCTGCCTTACCACTTGGCTATGTCGCCATATCATCCAAGTTATGAGTATAGCAAACTCAGGCAAGCCAGTCAGCCGTTTCACAACAATCCTCGTGCTGGCTGCTAGTACTGCCTGGCAGAAATATGACCACCGCTGCTAAGGGGGTCAGGTTCTAGGTGCCAGGTATCAGGAATGGTGGGCCTACTTGTGCCGCAGGATACTAGCTAATCTAGGGTTTTAGCCATAGAGACACGGCCTCTGCCCCCGGCAAGTCTTGCACGATCGCCCCTCGACGCCCCAGGTTAATTTTATCCTCGGCTTGGAGGCCAGGGTTGTTACCAAAAATCGCCTGGCTGACCGTCGCCCGGCTTAAAATCACCTCATTCAGGCTGGCCCCCGTCAGATCGGCCCGGCAGAGGTTGGCCCGGCTAAGGTTAGCCTGGTTGAGGTTGGCCCCACTGAGGTCGGCCCGGTTCAGGTTAGCGCGACTGAGGTCGGCCCAGCTGAGGTCAGCCCCACTCAGGTTGGCCCCACTCAGGTTGGCGCCAATTAAATCGGCCCGGTTCAGGTTAGCCCCAATCAGGTTAGCGCAGATTAGGTCAGCCCCAATTAAGTCAGAGCCCACCATATCGGCTCGGTTTAGATGGGCTTTACTGAGGTTGGCTCGGTTGAGTCGGGCGTCTCGCAGGGTGACCCCAATCAAATCAGCTCGAATTAGGTCAGCCCCAATCAGGTTGGCCTGCTCCAGGTTAGCTTCGCTCAGGTTGGCCTTATTGAAGTGCGCCTCTATCAGGTAGGCGCGGCTGAGATTGATGCGGCTGAGGTTGGCCCGAAATAGGTTAGCCCGAAACAAGTTGGCCCCCCGCAAATCTGCACCACTGAGATCGACTCGGATTAAATCGGTGCGTTTCAGATTGGCTCGTTTCAGATTGGCCCGTTTTAGATAGGCCCCACTCAGGTTGGTATTGGACAGGTCAAAAAAAATCTTGGTCGAGAGAATCCGTTGGCCTGCCACCTGGGTCAACGTACCAGAGTCAACCAGATGCTTGACCCGCTCTAGCTCTTCTAAGGAGCTTTGCAAGTTCAGTCTGGCACTACCCCGCTGAATGCTGGTGATCTTTAGCAGGGGGGCATCGGCTTTGTCTTGCAGCTCTTGCAGCAGTAGCAGTAACAGGCTGACATCGGTGGCGTTAAAGTTCACCTCGATGACTAATTCCAGCCGTTTAAGTTGGTGGGTCAAGGCACAGCCGGTCACATCTTTGAGCAGCACAAAAAACTTTTCCCAGCCGATGCCCGTGGACCCACCCACCCACCGCAGCAACTCGGCATTCCGTAAGCCAATGGCTTCGCTTGAGGTGGGCATGGCTTCATTGGTAACTCCGGCCACTAGCTCTAGCTGCAACAATTGGGAGAGGGGCAGCCGATTTAAGATGGCCGTCAGCTCCAGGCTTTCCTCCAAGGACAAGACATACTTACTGATCGGTAGGGGGGAGGGTTCTATCATGTCCGCAGCGCTCCTTCAGCCAGCGTAATCGTAACCGACCCCCTTTGGAAAGTCGATGCTTCTGCTAGCTGCGGTTAAAAAAGTCTACCTGGGGTAACTGAGGGTCTTGCACCATACCGAGGCCTTGAAAGTCCCAGCGGCTGATCAGCGGTTTGAGGCTGCTGGGGGTGACGGTTTCCACCCCAAATTTGTCTTTGACGTCGGGGGCATGGGTATTGAGGTAGCTGAGGGCATCATAGTCAGCGGTAAACACCAGCAAAAAGCCAGTGGGAGGGGGCTGACCCTCAGCGACGGGAGGGCGACCCTGGGGGTGGGCCACCAGGTAGCTGCCATCAAGCCGCGATCGCAGCAGGTAGTAGAGCTGAGAGATCATAGGCGTCAATTCATCTCTGACAGGCGAATGCGGGGATCCACGAAGCTGAGCAGTAGATCCGCCAGTAGGTTACCAATGATCAACATCACGGCACCCATCATCAGACTGGCCATCACCAGGTACAAATCTTGGGACTGTACCGCTTCTAAAATCAACTTCCCTAGCCCTGGCCAGTTAAAGTAGGTCTCGGTAATAAAGGCCCCCCCCAGCAGGCTGGCAAACTCAAACCCGAGCAGGGTAATCAGGGGGTTCACAGCATTGCGCAGGGCATGCACATAAACCACCCGGTCTTCGGGCAGGCCCTTGGCCCGGGCGGTTTGGATGTAATTTTGCCGCATCACATCCAGCATTTGGCCCCGGGTAATCCGCTGCAGCCCGGCAAAGCTAGTAATGCTGAGGGCAACGGTGGGCAGAATCAGGTGCCAGCCCACATCCAACATCTGACCAAACCAGTTGAGGTCGTCGTGGATGATGCTGGTGCGACCGCCGATGGGGAACAGGGGGGCCGTTAACTGGGCAAAAAATAACAGCAGCAGACCGGTGACAATGGTGGGCATTCCCTGGCCCAAATAGCTCAGGACCCGCAGAGCACGATCGGCAAATCGATTTTGGTTCACAGCCCCCACGATGCCCAGGGGAATGGCAATCAACCAGGTGACCACAATCGACGCGAACGACAGCAGCAGAGTATTGGGTACCCGCTCCCACAAAATATCGACCACGGGGCGTTGGTAGGCAAAGCTAAGGCCAAAATTACCGTGGAACACCACCTGGTAAAGCCAGCTGAGGTACTGCCGCCAGGCCGGTTGGTCTAGGCCAAACTGGGTTTCTAACTGCTGAATCGTTTCAGCCGAAAACTGCGGGCTTTGGCGGTACTGGTCTAAAAAGTCGCCGGGGGCCAGCTGAATTACAAAAAAGCTCAGGGCAGAGGCCAGCAGCAGGGTCAGCAAAGCCTGCAAAATCCGCTTGAGTACATACAATGCGGTTTCGCTGCTGACAAAAGCCACCAGCTTATCCCAGGGGGTGGCAACGGTGCGGGCCGGTAATGAAGACTGAGCCATGCCAAAGGGGTCGGAGTGAACTGCAGTTATGGGATGATTCTAAACCATTGCCCTGGCCAGCTTGGCGATCGCCTAGGGGAGAGGGCAGTAAGATAAACGTAATTGCCATAGTGCCAATTCCCCAAGGAGAACCCCCATGAGTTTGCTGGGCAATATTATTTGGCTAATTTTTGGTGGCTTGCTCACCGGTCTCGGTTACATCATCGGCGGTCTTTTGTTGTGCATTACCATCATCGGCATTCCCTTTGGACTGCAAGCCATCAAGCTGGGTTGGGCCACCATGACCCCGTTTGGCCGCAAAATCATTGAAGATCCCAACCCCAACAGCACCGTCAATATTATTTTGAATGTGCTGTGGCTGTTGGTGGTGGGCTGGGAAATTGCCGTCACCCACCTGGTGCACGCCGTGATCTTGGCGATCACGATCATTGGTTTACCTTTTGCCAAACAACACATCAAGCTGATTCCCCTGGCCCTGCTGCCGTTTGGTCGCGACTTGCGTTAAGTACACGGTGCACCGCAGACCCTGTTGACCCGTTACTGCTAGCTTGACAAGCCACTAGTGCAGCGTCAAGTCTTGAACTTAGGGTTTCCAGATGTAGAGATTTGGTAGCATTAAGGTCCGAAATCCCCTCCTTTGGAGGCCTGTGCTGAGCCTGTCGAAGTAGGTAGGGGTGGGTCAAGCAAGCCCGGGGAACCCACCCCGCCCTCCGGGCACCCCTCCGTGGGAGGGGATGAAAGGTCCTGATGTGTTGAAGCAACCTCCCTGAGGATTAAAAGGCTTTTGCAAAGCACTTACCCTAATTTTTAGCCTTGACAAGCAACTAGTACTGGAAGGCAGAAGTCAGAAGGATGAAGGCAGAAAGGGAACCCTAAGCCCATCAAGGCTTTCCAAAGGAACCAGTGGTAGGTTTATTTCCGCCCTAGAGTACTAGTGTTCAGTCGAAAAAATAATGACGGAAGATGTGACTTAGGGTTCACGGTGCACGGTAAGCGGTTTCAGGGGAGCCGTGTACCGTTTACCGTAGACCGTGCACCGCTGATCCGTTACTGCTAACTTGACAAGCCCCTAGACCTGGCCTGGCAGGGTCACCTGGTCTTCAGGGGCCGCCGCTAAGCGGCCAGACGCTACGGCGGCTCCCATGGCCTCATAGTCAGCTTGGTTTTGCTGGGCATAGGCGATCGCAAAATCTGCCATGGCCCGATCGAAGCGGGTGCCTTTGCCCAAGTAGCCGCCGATCATGGTGGCATCGCCTGATCGGGCATGGGCCCGAGCCAAAGCTGTGCCACAAATGGCACCATAGGCGGCTAACCCCTCCGCCGACATCCCCTTCAGGCGAATCGAGGTTTTCATGTCCCGCAGTTGGCGAAAGTAAAAGTCATGGCCATCGGCATCGCTGGCCCAACCCAAAAAGAGATCACTAGCTGCCTGCACCAACCGCTGCCCACTCACCACCCGCTGCCCCTCGTGGTTGTAGGTGCTTTTCCCGGCAAAGGGCTCCAGCACTGAGGGGCGGGCTTCCTTGTACTGCAAAACGAGATAGTCATCGTCGCTGGCTTTCAGTAGCAGGACTCCGCAGCGGGTGCCCACACTGCCCACCCCCACAATCCGCACGGCAGCATCGACCATGCGATAGCGGCTCAACAAAAACTGAACATCGGCTTGCAACCCCTGCAACGACGTCTTAAACACGGTCCTGAGGGTGTGAAAGTAGGCCTCAAAATTGGCTGGATGGTACATCAGCGGTGGTTCTTCGCGAAACCGGCGCTGGCCATCAACTCGCTCGGTCAAGCGCTCTAGGGCCTGATCGGCGGTGCGTTTGTAGGCCCGGTTCAGCATCCATTCCCAATGGTCCAGGATGGCCTGGTTGGGAGCGTGTTCGAGCACCATCTTCACGTCCTGGCGAGAGTACCACACCTCCAGGGCAGGCTGCTGACCAAACTCCCGCAGGGCCAACCTGTAGGCGGCTGCGGCCCCTTGCACGGCCTCACGCCCCGCTGACTCCGATAGGCCCAGATCAGCCGCGGCCACCACCAGGCTGGTGGCCAGTCGCTTGATGTCCCACTCCCAGGGACCCGGTAGGGTTTCGTCAAAATCGTTCAGATCAAAAATCAGATTGCGCTCTGGGGTGGCAAAGCCGCCGAAGTTCATCAGGTGACCGTCGCCGCAGGCCTCGACCCGTAGGCCGGTGGTGGGGGTAGTGGCCATGTCGGTGGCCATGATCAAGGCACTGCCCCGAAAAAAGGTGAAGGGGGACTGCATCATTCGCCAGTGGCGCAGGGGCACCAGGTGGGGCTCTCGACCCTGGTTAGATTGCTCAATCAGGGTCACCGGGTCAGGGCGATCGCCCCTGGGCTGCCAGACACCATGGGCAGACCGGGGCACCTGCTTACGCAGCGCCTTGCCAGCGCGATGGCGCTCTCGACGCGATAGGTCGGTCTGCACCCGGGGCAGGGGCAGGGGCGCAATGGGCGAGGGCACACTGATCATCGGCAAGCCGGAAGACAACAGTCAGATTATAAGGGGGGACAACCGGCAGACTGGGTACCTAAGCCACAAAAAACCGACATACCCTTACGAGCTGTCGGCCGGTTGTGTGTTCCCTGTAGATGACTCGGCTAAAGTTGAGTCACCTTTAGTATCTATAGAAAGTTCCTGAAAGACTAGCGCATTTATCACACCCAGAGGTGAGTTTGATCACAAACCTGGGCACAATAGATAATTATTAGTTTTTTGGGTTATTACTTGCCATCACTATAAAAGACAACATCTGATTTGTCTGGGGTCTGTCACCCCTCACCCCCCTCCAAAAGCAGCGCCAGCATGACCCTCTGAATCTTGTCTATAACTACCATGCCATGAACCACGCCACCATGACCCCAGCCGCAGCCTTTGCCAGTATTGCCCTAGTCGCGATCGCGGCAGATGGCTACCTCTCTGACCAAGAAGGGGAAGATATGGCGATGTTGCTGTCGCGGATGGAATTATTTAGCGAGCTGCCTGGAGACGGGCTGCATCGCCTGCTGGATCAACTGCTGGATCGGCTGAAGCGGCATGGCCCCGGAGAGTTGGTAACCCAGGCCAAGGTCTACTTGCCAGCGGATCTGCGGGAAACAGCCTTTGCCATTGCAACGGACCTGGTGTTGTCAGACCGCACGGTCACCCCCCAAGAGCAAGCATTTTTAGATGATCTTTACCAGATTTTAGATATCCCTGAAGCCATGGCCCGGCAGATCGTGCAGGTGTTGACCATTAAAAATCGCGGTTGATCACCCGGGCATTGGAAGAACGAAAAAAGAAAAGGGAAGAACGAAAACCTTCTCTCTCTCGTTTTTCCTTGCATGAGCTCTGTCGTTTATCTGTGGGTGACGACGGCATTGAAGAGACCTGGCGATCGCCCTAACCCCAACCGCCTAACCCACGCTACGAATCCAAAATCCAAAATCCAAAATTCCCTGTCTTCCCAGTCCCTCCCAGGGCGGACACACAGGTCCGCCCCTACGCCACCTTCCCCACCCCATCACCCCTATCCTACGGGAAGCCGCTCCGCGTCTACACCTCATCACCCCCACGCCCCTCCTCGCTCCAACCCCAGCTGCACCAGTCGATCCACCAGTTCCTCAAACGGTACACCACTGGCCTCCCACATCATCGGGTACATGCTGGTGGCTGTGAACCCTGGCATGGTGTTGATTTCGTTAATCAGCACTTCGCCAGTAGCCTCCACATAGAAAAAGTCCACCCGGGAAATACCCGCCGCATCAACAGCCTGAAAGGCGGTAACGGCCATCTCTTGAATTTGGCGGCTGACCTGAGGCGGTAGATCCGCTGGAATGGTGTGCTGGGACTGGCCGTTGGCGTATTTAGTCTCGTAGTCGTAAAAGTCGCTATGGAAGCTGATTTCCCCCAACGCCGCAGCCTTGGGGTTATCGTTGCCGAGCACAGCACATTCAATTTCTCGGGCCACCACCCCCGCTTCGACAATAATCCGGCGATCGTAGCTGGCGGCGCTGTCTAGGGCGGCTTCCAATTCGCTGCGGCCAGTGGCCTTGGTGATTCCCACCGATGACCCCAAGTTGGCGGGTTTGACAAAGCAGGGGTAGCCCAGGTCTGCTTCGATGCGATCGCAGAGTTTCGGAAACACACAAGGATTCGACCAGACCTCGGCCCGACTGACCGCCAAGTAGTTCACCTGGGGCAAGCCAACCTGGGCAAAGGCCATTTTCATCGCAATTTTATCCATCCCCAGGGCAGACCCCAGCACCCCCGAGCCTACAAACGGCTGGTGCATCAGGGTAAACAACCCCTGAATCGTGCCGTCTTCTCCATTCGGCCCATGCAGAACAGGGAACCAAACATCGACCGTATTGACCAGGTCAAACACTGGTAGGCGATCGATGGCCGATAGGGTGTCGCCATTGGTCTCTGCCGGGGCCACCCCCTGATCGAGCATCGTCTGAGCCGGTTCTCCCACCGACCAGGCCCCCGCTTTACTGATGTACACTGGCAGCACCCGATACTTGCTAGCGTTAGCGCCACTGCTTAACCCTCGGGCAATGGCCTGGGCCGACCGAATAGAGACGTCGTGCTCCCCCGAACACCCTCCAAAGACAAGCCCCACTGTCACCTGTGCCATCCCATACCTCCCTCGTGCCCATGGATTGCGCTGATAAGCTGATAATTGGGCATAGGGTATCACAGACAGTTGACAAGAAAAGCCCCGGGATCCCTCCAGGTCTCCCAGGGCTTAACAATCAGGGTGCATCTACCTTTCTTTAATACGGGGTTAAGCCGAGCCATCCGGACAGGTTTGCAGAAAGTTGGCCAAATTGGCGCCATTGGGAGCAGACGGTGGATAATGCCATAGACATGGTGTGGCAGAGTGAGTTGTGAAATATTTTTTTCTTTCCGAGGGTTGGACCACCGGCAGGGTGTGGGAGTTCGGCGGTCTATGGAACGAGCTGGCCTGGCAGCGTAAGCCCCACATCCGACGGCTGAATTTATCAATTACCGAACAGGGAGAAACCCTGTGGCTGTATCAGGTGGAAGAAACGGTACTGATGGTTGAAGTCAAGCCCGAGAACCAGGCGCAGTTGCCCATTGGTCAGGTGGTGCTGAAGCGACTGATCACAGCCGAGCAGGTAATTGAACACCTCTGTTCACTGAATCGCCAACTTATGTAAACCTTGGGAGATGAAGGCTTAAACTCATCCCCTCATCCCTTTAAACTGTTACTGACAAACCTATGGTTCCAAGCTAACAAAGTCCCAGGTGCCACCTAGGGGCTACAGGTCTTTGGGGCAAAACGCCGCATGGGAGCTTAGTAAATGGTTCGTTACCGGTTAAGGACTTAGGGCATTGGTGGTTTTTGCAATTGTGCTGCTCGCCATAGCAGCCTATCTTTTAGGATCGATTCCGACAGGGTATTTGGTCGCCAGAGCGGTCAAAGGCATTGACATTCGGGAGTATGGCTCTGGGGGAACCGGGGCCACCAATGTGCTGCGGACGGTGGGTAAAGCAGCCGCGATCGCCGTGCTGCTGATCGATATGGTCAAAGGCCTAAGCGCCGTGCTGTTGGTGAGGGCAGCTTGGCCGTTTCTAGAAACCACCTTGGCGGGCAGTGGCCTCACCGCAGACTGGCAACCCTGGGTGATGACCCTAGCCGCGCTTATGGCCCTGATTGGCCACAGCCGCTCCATCTGGATTAACTTTACCGGTGGTAAGTCCGCCGCCTCGGGGTTGGGGGTGTTGTTGGGCTTAGCCTGGCCAGTGGCCCTAGGGGCGGTGGTGGCCTTTGCGGCAACTCTAGCTGTCAGCCGAATTGTCTCCCTCAGCTCGATCGCAGCCGCATTAGTGACCATCGTACTGATGGTGGCAACGGGGCAACCCCTGGCCTATGGGGTGTTAGCGCTGTTGGGTGGGGTCTATGTGATTTTGCGCCACCGCAGCAACATCGATCGTCTTCTGGCTGGTACCGAACCCCGCCTGGGCCAATCTACCTCTAAGCCATAGACCGATTAGTGGAGTGCAGCGTCAAGACTAAAAATTAGAGTCCCGTAGGTTGGGTGATCCTGCGTTTCACCCAACAGCAGTCAGCCTTGTTGGGTTCTGCTAGCGCGCCACCCAACCTACAAATTTAGAGTTAACAGAGCACTAGTACTCTAGGGCGGAAATAAACCTACCACTGGTTCCTTTGGAAAGCCTTGATGGGTTTAGGGTTCCCTTTCTGCCTGCTTCGCACGGGCTGCGCCCTACATCCTTCTGACTTCTGCCTTCCAGTACTAGTGGAGCATCAAGACTAAACGTGCCGCTCAGTGCACCTTCTGGCGAGACGGTATAGTGGCAAGTAGTACTGTTCTTCCCAGACATTCCTATGACAGCCTCCGTTAGTCTGATCCGGGCCCAGTCCTATGACCTACCGGCTTTGCAAACGTCCCTAGAGCAGGTTCTGGAGCCTCTGGGCGGGATGGCTGCTTTTGTGAAACCGGGCGATCGCGTGTTGCTCAAGCCTAACCTGCTAACCGGGGCTCGCCCCACCAAAGAATGCACCACCCGCCCAGAGCTGATCTATGCCGTCGCTCAACAGGTGCGACAGGTGGGGGGTAAGCCCTTTTTGGGAGACAGCCCCGCCTTTGGCAGCGCCTATGGGGTGGCCAAAGCCAATGGCCTGCTGCCCCTGGCCACAGCCCTGGATCTGCCGATTGTGGAGTTACATGGCCAGCGCTATGCCAGTGACAGCCCCGACTTTGACCACCTACGGTTAGCCAAAGAAGCCATGGCCGCAGATGTGATTATTAACTTGCCCAAGGTCAAATCCCATGTGCAGCTGACAGTCACCCTGGGGGTGAAAAACCTGTTTGGCTGTGTACCTGGCAAAATGAAAGCCTGGTGGCACATGGAAGCTGGCAAAGATGTGCAGCGGTTTGGCACCATGCTGGTGGAAACGGCACGGCTGCTCGACCCAGCCTTGACGATTATGGATGGCATTGTCGGCCACGAGGGAAATGGCCCCAGCGGCGGCGAACCCAGAGCACTGGGGGTGCTAGGAGCCTCAGGTAATGTCTTTGCCCTAGACCGGGCCATGGTTGATATTCTCGGTGTTGACCCCCAGGCGGTACCCACCGTGACCCAATCTATGCGCCTAGGGGTTTGCCCGGCCATCGAGACAATCCACTTTCCGCTGCTGACCCCCGACCCTTTGCGCCTGGCAGACTGGCAGCTGCCCTCTAAGTTAAAGCCCATTGACTTTGGCATGCCCCGGGTGGTCCGGTCCACCTTCAAGCACCTCTATATTCGGTTTATTAAAGAACCCCTGTCCGCTTGAACGGTGGTTCAGTATCGCTGGCTACAGCCCATCCCTAGATTGCATTGCACACTCTTGACATAACAAGTTAATCGAGAGTACTCAAACAACTTGATTATTAATCCTAGGCTTAGCCTAAGATTTTGGATTTGTGTTTCGATCAGCCGAAATATTTTGCCCAGACCCAGTTTGTTTGCTCGAATGGGTTGACTTTATCGATGTTTTAGTTCGCTTGTAACCGCTTGCTGTCTTCGCAGGTTGGTCGTTCTACTTTTTCAGGTTCTCTGTACAACTTAACTGACAGCTAGGAGTGATCTATGTCTCCTGAATCCCAAGAATTTTTAGCCACGTTTGTTGCAGAGTCTTACTACTACTGGGCCTCTGTGCTGATGTTGCTAATTCACGTGGGCTTTTTAGCGTATGAGGGAGGTGCAGCCCGCTCTAAGAACGTTTTGGCCACCATGGTCAAAAACCTGATGACCCTATCCCTGGTGGGGCTAACTTTCTTCTTCTTTGGCTGGTGGGTCTACAATGCCTTCCCGCTGTTTCCCCTCCAGGGCGGCATTGTTGGACCGTGGACTGATGCCGCTGCCGATGGCACGGTGGGGGAAGTTTTGGAGCTGGTGGAAGCCTCCTACCCTTGGTCTCCCGCCCTTGGCCCCAACATTGCCGACAACCTGACTGGGGTATTTTGGTTCGCCTTTGCCCTGTTTGCTATGACCACCGCCTCTATCCTATCTGGAGCGGTGATTGAGCGCATCAAAATTGGTGCTTATGCCATTCTGGCCATTGTTTTGGGCTCCTTTACCTGGGTGGTAGCTGCCTCCTGGGGTTGGAACCCCTATGGCTGGTTCTTCACCCAGATGGGCTACCACGATTTTGGCTGCTCGGCTCTGCTCCACGCGGTGGCGGGCTTCTTTGCTTTGGGGGTGTTGATCAACCTCGGTCCTCGCATCGGCAAATTTGATGCCCAGGGTAAACCACGGGTGATTATGCCCCATAACCTGCCCCTAACCATGGTGGGTCTGATGCTGATTTTTGTCGGCTTCTACGCCTTTCTAGCCGCCTGTGTGATCTTTACCCCAGGGCAAACGGGTGAAATCACCATCTATGGCACCCCGATGACGCTAGCCTCGATTGGGGTTAACACCACCTTGGCCCTCTCCGCTGGTCTAGTGGGGGCCTACATGGGGTCTAAGGCCGATCCGTTCTACACCATTTCTGGCGGTCTGGCTGGAATCATTTCGGCGGCGGCGGCGATGGATATCTATAGTCCCGCGATCGTCATCTTGCTTGCTTTTGTGGGCGCTTACACCATGCCTTTTGTGGGTAATGCGATTGAAAAAGCGGGCATTGACGATGCCGTAGGAGCCTTTGCTGTCCATGGTTATTGCGGGGTGTTTGGTTCTGTGATGGTGGGCATTGTGGCGGCGGGCTATCCCCAGCCAGATGGCATCCCTGCGATTAATCTCGGCGCTCAACTGGTGGGTGCCATCATTTGTGCGGTGCTCTTGGGCTTTATTCCGGGCTATGGCATCAGCTTTGTGCTGAAGAAATTCGGTCTATTGCGGGTTTCTGAGGCGGAAGAAATTGCCGGTTTAGACTTGGCCGACTTTGGCATCGAGGGATATCCAGAATATTCAATTCTGTCAGATCAGAACGGCCAATCAGGGCCTGCTCCAATCCCCATGGCCCAGGCCAATGCTAAGCCCTAACGCCAGTACTAGGACACTGCGGCATCAGTCAGCCAGTCATTTCTGACCTCTGACACTGTTACCTGACTCCTGTTACCTGACTCCTAAAACCTGACACCCTTAGCAAAGGTCGTCGTCATAAGTTTTGTCAGTGAACGCGAGTCAGATCGCTTTGGAAACATTGAGGAGCCATTTCAAATGTCCAGCCCTTTTTCCACGTTTGAAGAGTTCGAGGCCGCCCTGGATGGCCCGACAGAGGGAGCCATTTATACCTTTGCCAATGCCCCTGCCATCAATGCCATTGCCCTGCTGATTTGTGTGGCCTTGTTTATTTGGTTTTTAGTGAGGACCTTTACAACCCACTACGATGTCCCCCCGGTGGATAGCTCGTTAAGTCATTTGAGTGCTTTCATTGTGGCGGGTTTACTCTCGTTGGCTGGGATGGAATATCGCCACCCTACCCAACCCCATACCCCGACTAATACTCAGCGACCAGCGTCAATCAATCCTCGACAAGCCACCAGAACTCCCCTGGGGATTCTAGGGTTAGCTGGCGTCGGTTTACCCCTAGGACAACGGGCCCACCGTAAGCGACGCTATCATCGTCGCATCTCGAAGCTGTAGCCCTAAGCTCCATTTGCCCGTAAGCTAGAGCTATTGACGCCTTTCCATTTCACCATGCCCCCCGAACAAAAGCCCCAAGTCATTTTTCTAGATGCCGTTGGTACTTTGTTTGGGGTGGCTGGTAGCGTTGGGGAGATCTACAGCGATATTGCCCGACAGCATGGGATTGATGCCGAGCCTGCCGCCCTGAATCAGGCTTTTTTTAGAGCTTTTCAAGCCGCTCCGGAGATGGCTTTCCCAGGGGTTGATCCGCTGATGGTACCTCAACAAGAATATGATTGGTGGCGAGTCATCGCCCAGCAAACCTTTAGCAGTGCTGGGGTAATCGATCAGTTTGTCGATTTTGATGGATTTTTTGCAGACTTATACGCTCACTTCGCTACGGCAGCCCCGTGGGTGGTTTACCCCGATGTCTTGGCAGCTTTGAAGCGGTGGCAGCAACAGGGGATTGACCTGGGAATTATCTCAAACTTTGATTCTCGTCTCTATCGGGTTTTGGTAGAACTGAACCTGGGAGACTATTTCAGCTCTATTACCATTTCGTCAGAGGCTGGTGTGGCAAAGCCGGACCCGCTCATTTTTGCGACGGCTTTACAAAAGCACCACTGTGATAGTGCCCAAGCCTGGCATGTGGGGGATAGCCGTACAGACGATGTTGAAGGGGCGCGGGCGGCAGGGCTGCGAGGGATCTGGCTACGACGGCCAGATTCTGCCGCTACCCCTTAGGTGTATGCTCTGCGTGCCATATCGCTTCCAGGGTGAACGGCAGGGCTGTGGCTTCTACGGAAATGGAGTTAATTCCCCAAGCCACCAGATCGGCAATTAGTTCGGGATGGCGTACAGGGGCCTGACCACAGATGGAGCACACCATGCCACAGCGGCGGGCCGATTCGATCAGGTGGGCCATGGCCATGCGCACCACTGGATGACGCTCGTCATAGGCTGACGCTAGGGTGGGTTGGTCGCGATCGACGGCTAGTAGTAGCTGGGTAAGGTCGTTAGAGCCAATGGCGATGCCTTGCACCCCGGCCTGGGCGTAGGCCGGTAGCAAAAACAGTACTGATGGGACTTCAGCCATCATCCACAGGGCAAAGCCGGGACCATCCGTTAACCCCGTTTGCGTAATCAGTTGGCGGCAGGCCATGACTTCTTCCACGGTGCGCACAAAGGGCAGAATCAGCTGTAGGTTACTGTAGCCAGCCCGTTGTAAGTGAGCGAGGGCCGACAGCTCCACTTGAAACAGGCGAGGGTCAAGGTTATAGCTGAGGCTGCCTCGCAGCCCTAGCATGGGATTGGGCTCTGCCGGAGGACTGCCTTCTAGGGCTTGCCACTCATGGGATCGCAGATCCATGGTCCGGTAGCGCACGGGCTTTGCCCCCAGGGCTTGTAAAATCGGCTCCAACTTTTGCTGAATCCGATCTTGCAGTTCCGCTTCTTGCCCCTGATTCACCCAGTGCCAGGGGTGTCGCCCTTCCAGCACGTCCAGCAATAACCACTCCGATCGCAGTAATCCCACCCCGTCAATCGAGTCAATGGCCAGGGCCGATAGCCGCTGGGTCTGGCTGAGGTTGACCATCACCTTGGTTCGCAAGTCGGCATACCGCTCTGTGGGACCTAGGGGCAGGGTGGTGGGGGTCGCTAGGTTGAGTGCAGCTTGAGCAGTTTGGGGCGCGATCGCCTCTAGGCCATAGACAATGCCGCGATCGCCATCCAGCCAAAGCTGGGCTTGGTGCTCCAAAATTTGGGTTGCCTGGGGTGCCCCCACCACAGCGGGCACTCCCATTTCCCGGGCCAGAATAGCCGCATGGCAGGTAGCCCCGCCCTGTTCGGTGACAATCCCAGCCACCGCTTGCAATCGCAGAAAGACATCGGGCTGCAAATCAGGTAACACCACAATGCTGCCCGGTGGTAGTGGGTCTGGCAGATCCTGGGGCCGTGACGCCACAATGGCTCTCCCCTGGATCCGTCCCGACGAAGCACCTATCCCCTGCACCACTGTCCTAACCATGGGGAGCTGAGGTTTCTCCAGGGTCGGCAGGGATGGGGGTGGGGCGGGGGTGGCTGAAATGGGATCTGCCTGGGTCAACAGCAAGGTGGCTGGCTGCCCAGCTAAGCCAGGACACAGGAGCCATTCCAGGCGAATGGCCGGGTAGCCCAAAACCTGTTGGGCCTGTTCGCCCAGGGCCAGCAACATCGCAATTTGGTCTGGGGTGATCAGGGCCTTAGCCATCAGCATACTGTCTTGCCGTTTGGTGACCGTCAGGGCCTGGGCGATCGCCCCGCCAACGGACGTTGCCTCCCAGCCATAGTACTGATCTTGGTAGCCCGTCTGCCACTGCACCTGGTCCTGATGGGGAAACTGAATCCGGCCCAGGGCTGGCGTCGCTTCGCCCCGGCTGAGGGCCAGACCCAGCCCCTGCACGACCGCAATATCAGCTGTTTTAGGCCCAAGCTCTAGGGTACCAGCGGCCAAGGCCGGATAAATCGGCATCACCAGGGTCGCCAACTCCAGCTCCCCCAACTGTTGGCAGTAACGTTGCCAGATCAATACATTGTGGGCGGTCAAGGCTTGGGCCCAAAACTGTTGCAGTGACCGGGCAAAATTTTGCGTAGCCGCTGCCATCACCGCTGGCATCGCCCCTTGGCCTAACGGCGGCGGCGGGCTTGTCTTTAACCCCAACGAAGCCCGCAACATCCAACCCTGGGCGGCCAACTCCCCAGTTGGACCAGCCACCGCTGGCGGGGCCGTCGCTTTGAAGGCCACTCGCCAAGCCTGACTCAGCTGTTGCAGTTGTTGAGACGCACGGACATCCAGCTGCGCCAGTTGGTTAGGCAGGGCTTCTGCTGGCCAGGTCACTTGTTTGAGGTAGTCCCACCAGGCTGTGGCTGGTAACACCCAACCCTCGGCTACAGGTAAGCCAGCTTGCTTCAGCTGCCCCAAGTTAAACGCCTTGAGGCCTACCATAGGCAGATCAGCCCGGCAGAGCTGATCCAGGTGTCGAAACCGTTCCATACCAAGGGAATGAAGAGTGACCAGGAAAACCCCAAGGTTTAACTAAGTGATGGTTATTAATCAGGTTAAGGGTTGCCAGGCATGATAGTGGGCCATAGAAGCCTTAACGTCGTTTTTTAGATAGAAAAGTAGTCAAAAATTATCTGAATCTTATGGGCACAGACGATGAGATGCACAGCCAGCCGATAACCCCACCAGGTTACCCCTGTCTGATCTCAGCTCTGAGGGTAGGCTTGGGTAAACAAATCATAATTACCTTAACTCTAAACTTAATTCCTGCGATCGCATACCTCTATTCCCTAGGTTTAGCGCAAAACTTCCATAGTTTCCCCCTGTCCATAGCCGCTAACTCTTTCCAGAATGGAACCGATTAACCGTCATCAGGGGGCATACAGTGGAGAAATTCGGGGTAGCCCATAGGGCCATAGGCCAGGGAAAACAGCAGCTGTTGGGCTTGTTTTTAGCCAGACAGTGTAGTCTTTGTCAGCGATCGGCCCCTGGCCCGCTTTGTCTTAGCTGTGAGCGTCAGATCCGTCAGTGCCAAGTCCCTAATCCCCTCGATAGTAGCCAGGCAGGTCTGCCGGTCTTGAGTTGGGGCTCGTATGATGGCAGTCTACGCCAGGCCCTGCGCCGCTTGAAATACGAACACCAGACTGGCCTGGCGGCCATGCTGGGTCACGAGCTGGGTCGCACCTGGTTACAGCACCTGGCCCGGCCTGCCCAGGGACGGCAACCGGTGGTGGTGCCAATTCCCCTCCATGCCACCCGGTTACAGCAGCGGGGTTTCAACCAGGCGGCCCTGATCGCCCAGGGGTTTTGTCGCCAGACCCGGCTACCCCACTATCCCGAGGGACTACAACGGGTGCTGGCTACCGAAGCTCAACACCGACTGAATCGACAGCAGCGGCAAGCCAACTTGATCCAAGCCTTTGCCGTCAACCCCGCCCTGGTGCCTCGACTGCGACACACCTCAGTGTGGTTACTAGACGACATTTTTACCACTGGGGCTACCGCCCAGGCGGCGGCCCACGCCCTGCGAAAAGCTGGGATTTCGGTGGCGGGGGTCTGTACGGTCGCCCGGGCGGTCGCCTGGGAGATGGCGTCTCAGCCAGACCGACACCGTCAGCAGATTTTAACGCCCCAGGCTTGCCAAGGGGCGATCGCCCCGTCGTAGACTGGCAAGGTAGCTGTTCAGGACTGTCATGGGCAAGTTGTTTTTCCAGGGGTTAGCGCTAGGGGTGGGTGTCGCGGTGGTTAGCCCCGCTGTGGCCAGTGAAGGCATTACCCTGGTCTATCCCCCGGCGGACCACCAGACTACCGCCCATCAAATTTTCTTTATCGGCACTGCCTCCCCCGACCAACCGGTGCTGATCAACGGCGAACCAATCGAACCGCGTAGCGAATCCGGTCACTTTGCCCCCAGCCTGCCCCTGCAGATGGGGGCAAATCAGTTCACCCTCAGCCAGGGGGATGAGACCCTGACCCTGACCATTACCCGTGTTGCCCCTGGCCCTACCCTGCCAGACACCCTGGGCTTTGCTGAGGGTAGCCTGGTGCCAGGCGCTGACCTGGCTCGCCAACCGGGGGATTTGGTCTGCCTGGAAGCTGTGGCCCCAGCCAACGCCACCGTCACCGCCGACTTGGCCGGTCAAACCTACTCCCTGCTACCCCAGGACGGGCGGCTAATGCTACCCCCCAACTATGCGGTGCTCACCTCCCGGGTCGATCCCTTTTCTACTGAGCCCCCCCAAAGCTATGAGGCCTGCTTCCAGGCCCCACAGCCTGGGTCTCTGGGGCGTCCCACTTATGAACTCACCTACCAGGGCGATACCGTCACCGCCCAGGCCCCTGGAGAGATTCGCATCCTGGACCCCAACCAATTTGAGCTGGCGGAGGTCACGGTGACCGCTGGGGTAGCCCGCACCGGGCCTGGCACCAGCTACTCGCGCCTGACTCCCCTGCCCCAGGGCACCCGCGCCGCCATCACTGGGCGCGAGGGAGACTGGTTACGCCTCGACTACGGCGGCTGGATTCGGGCCGCAGAAACAGACGTGTACACAGGGGCTGGACCAGCGCGATCGCAGATTCGCGGCATCACTTCCCGCCAGGTTCCCGGCTGGACCGAGGTGTTGTTTCCCCTGCAAGTACCTGTGCCAGTCACCGTCAACCAAAGCAGCGATACCCTCAGTCTCACCCTGCACAACACGATTCCCCAAACCGACACCATCTTTGTCACCGGGGACGGCGTGATCGAACGGCTTGACTGGTACCCCACCTTGCCCGATCAAGCCCAGTATCACCTGCGGTTTCAAAGCGACCAGCAGTGGGGCTACAAACTGCGCTACGAAGGGACGACCCTGGTGCTGGCCGTGAAGCATCCCCCCACTCGGATCGAGGATCAGCCCTTGCAGGGAACCACAATTTTGGTAGATCCAGGCCACGGTGGTGACGAACTGGGGGCCAGAGGCCCTGATGGTACCCCTGAAAAGGCCGTCAATCTGGATCTATCCCTGTGGTTGCAGGCCGCCCTGGAAGCCCGAGGCGCCACAGTGATCATGACCCGCACCGACGATACCGAAAGTGGCCCCGGTGCCCGGGCTGACCAAATCAATCGGGATGAACCGACCCTGGCCCTGAGTATTCACTACAATGCCCTGCCCGATGACGGTGACGCCCTTAACACCGCTGGGGTAGGGGCCTTCTGGTTTCATCCCCAGTCCCACAGCCTGGCCCAGTTTCTGCACGACTATTTGGTTGACCAGTTAGATCGCCCCTCCTATGGCGTGTTTTGGAACAACCTGGCCCTCACCCGCCCCCATGTGGCCCCCTCGGTGCTGCTAGAGATTGGGTTTATGATTAACCCCTTCGAGTTTGAGTGGATCCAGGACGCCGAAGCCCAGCAGCAGGTGGCTGAAGTGCTGGCAGAAGGGGTCACCGAATGGGTTAGGCAGACGGAGTCACAGTAGGAAGACACACAACTAGCCAGACGTAGCCAGCCTTCTTACCGCCCTGGGGCTGGGTTTCCGCTACGCTGTGGGCGGGGGTGGCTTAGGCAGCTGCATCACAAATCCAGGGGATTGATAGTCAGCCGGTAAATAGTCTCCAGGGATGGTGGAATGGTTACCGTCTCGCAGGGCAGAAAACGTAGGGGATAGAATTTCAATTCCGACCTGATTACATTTGTCCTGAATATTTTGGTGCAGCTCTGAATAGATAACCGGCATCTTGGCAGGATAGGCGGTGTAGGCATTGAGCTGGTAGCTGACATTAAAATCATTTAGGGCGGTTTGCAGCACAAAGGGGACTGGCTCATGTTGGATGTGGGGGGTGGCCTGGGCGGCATCAATCAACACCTGGTGGACTGTGCGCCAGGGGACGTCATAGCCCAGGGTAATGGTGGTGTACAGTAGCAAATATCCGTTGGATTCCCGACAAATGGCACTGTAGTTGGTGACGTTACTGTTCAAAACCGAGGCATTGGGAATGGTCACGGTTTCTTGTTTGGGGGTGAGCACTCGGGTGACAAACAGAGACTTGTCCTCCACTTCCCCGACAATGTCATCAATGCGGATAAAATCCCCCAGTTGAAAGGCTCGGGTATAAATCAGGATGATGCCCGAGAGGGCATTGGCCACTGCCGAAGATGACCCCAGGGTCAAAAGCGCTCCCACAAACAGGGAAATGCCCTGAAACGCAGGCGAGCCAAAACCAGGGAGATAGGGGCCAGCCACCACTAGGGCGATCGCCGCAATCAGCAACGAGACCAGGCGAACGGTGGGCTGCACCCATTCTGGATAAAACCAGGGATAGACATCATGGCGGCCCAGCTCGATAATCACCTGGTTGGCAAACTCGATCACATAGCGGGTGACCAGAACTAAGATGGCCAGCATCGCTAGTTGGGGCAAGTAGGCCACAAAGCCCTGGGCCAACAGGTTGAGGCGATCAGCAATATCTTGCAACAGGCGATCGCCCACCACTTCGGTAGCAGGAAACTGGCTGAGGACGAAGGGCACATAGAGGTATAGCCCGATTAAAGTCAACCCCAACCGCACCAACCGCACCAGTGCCATCAGAAGATAGCTGGTAGCCCCGGCCCCCAGCAATTGCACCGACTGAATTTGAATCGACAGGGTACCTGCATCTCGGCGCTGTTGAATATACGTTAGCAGTTTGGAACTGGCAAAAAATATCCCCCGCAACACTAAGAAAATCGCCATGGTGCTCAGCACCGTAGCGACCAGGTTGGTCAACAGCCGTCGCAGACTACGCCGCTCTCGATAGGTCAAAAGGCCGGCCTGAATGCGCTCAACAGCAGTGGCCGCCAGCTCTGGATGAGCGATCCCAAAGGCGGCCTCATCCTCTGGGCGCACCGTAAACAGAATGGTGTCCTCAGCCTGGACCACGCTGTGATTACCTTCAGTGGTAAAGCGCACGCTGTCTGGGGTCATGTCGGGTGTATGGGCGATCGTCAAGATGCGCTGGCTAATAATTTCGGCCCGTTCTTCAGCCGTGGTTGCCCCTTCAATGCCTTCCCGCACCATAAACAGAACCTGCCCATCCAGCACCACCGGAAAGCCGTCTACCACGTTCCCCACAGTAGTCTGAGACACCGGGGCAGGTTCAGCTGGCGGCGTTTCCCCTAGAGTTGCGGTTTCCTGGGCCAGCCCCGCAGGTAGGGTTACCAACCCAAAAACCATTACCCCTAGCAGCAGCCAAATCCCAATGGTTCTACCCAGACGAAACAGACAATCCCTGAAGATGCCCATGCTGCTCACGGCTCTACTACCGAAAAAGGATGAATGCAGTGTATTACAGGGTTCTAATTTCATCACCCGGGGAGCGAGATTGAGAACATTGAGCCTTGGCAAAACATAGATCTGAATCTATGCATTGTAAAAATGGCCGCCCTCAAAACAAATGCGGCTCTTAAGCCTTGGCCAGCAATGGATACAGCTTTTATGAGAAAGCTTCTGGCTGTGTAACAACTTGTAACTAAATCCTCAGTCAGGTATAACGTTACATAAATACATCCTATAGAGTCAGAGCCAGGTCTCCCTGGGTCCAAGGGTTAGAGAGGTTCAGGACGGCCTGGGAAAACTGGTTTATGGTCTGTGGGTTGTGCGTAGTTTTGAGGGTTGTTGCCTTGTCTCACGAGTCGGAATCGTCATTAACCTTGTGGAGCCTGCTTCAGGATTGGGCTTATCAAAGCTTGCAGCTCATCGATCTTCGTCTGGCTCTGGTGCTGGCCTTGATCGGCTTTTTAGTCACCGTCGGCTTGGATTCGGGCGGTAATCCTGCGGCCGCTGCCGATCTGGTCAACCCTGGAGTGCTGCCTGTGCCTGTCGCCGCTGTAGAACGCTATTCGGTGAGCGACAGCTGGTCGGGCTCGCGTTCTGCCCAAGCCCAGGTCCCCGCCTTAGAAGCGCAGCAATTGGCGACTGCTCGACGATTACGTCACGGAACCTTGACCAGTGCAATCATGACGAGCAACCGGTTGACCGAAGCTCACTTCTTTACTGATCTGCCTTCTGGGCAGTAGGTCGGGGCTGGGGTTGAGACAAACAAACGCTTCTTTCTCGCTCTGAAAAATTGAACTACAGGCGCTGGGGGCTAAAATTAAAAGTTGCCCTGGCGCTTTTTTTGGCGGCGTTGCTCTGGGCTCTCGTTCCCTGGGACAACGCCTACTATGGCAGCTTCGCCTTCGTTCCCCACTCCATCAGCCTATGACTTCCCCTATTCGCTTCCTGATGTGCTCGCCCCACCACTACGATGTGGACTATGTGATTAATCCCTGGATGGAGGGTAACGTGCATCGCTCCTCCAAACAGCGGGCCCAAGAGCAGTGGCAAAACCTGTATCAAATTATCGCTAGTCGAGCTGCGGTAGATTTGGTCAAACCTCAGCCGGGTTGGCCCGATATGGTATTTACCGCCAACGCCGGGCTAATTTTGGGGGACCAGGTGGTGCTGAGCCGCTTTCTGCACCCAGAACGTCAGGGGGAAGAACCCTTTTTTAAGCAGTGGTTTGAGGCCCAGGGCAATACGGTGTATACCCTGCCCGCCGATCTGCCCTTTGAAGGGGCCGGGGATGCCCTACTTGATCGGGAAGGACGCTGGCTATGGGCGGGCTATGGCTTCCGTACCGAGCTCGATTCCCACGCCCTGGTGGCCCAGTGGCTGAATGTCGAGGTGCTATCCCTGCACCTGATGGATGAACGGTTCTACCACCTGGATACCTGTTTTTGCCCCCTGACGGGGGGCTATTTGCTGTACTATCCCCCTGCCTTTGACGCTTACTCGAATCGGCTGATTGAACTGCGGGTGCCTGCAGAAAAGCGCATTCCTATCGATGAACCCGATGCCATTAACTTTGCCTGTAACGCCGTTAACATTGACCGCACGGTGATTATGAACCAGGCCAGTGACGACCTAAAGGGGCGACTGGCTGCGGTGGGCTTTGAGGTGGTAGAAACGCCCCTGACCGAGTTCCTGAAGGCCGGGGGAGCCGCTAAGTGTCTCACCCTGCGGGTGACTGAGCCCGTGCATCCCGAGCCTACGGGGGAAAGTGGGATTTTGGCCCGCACCGTCACCATGACTGGCCATTTGCTGGATGCAGGGTTGGTGAATCGGGCGTTGGATTTAATTGTGGAAGGGGGAGGCAGCTTCCAGGTACTGAAGTTTGACCTGGGGGAACAGCGTCAAAGCACCTCTACCGCTGAAATTCGGGTGTCGGCCCCGGGCCAGGAGGTGATGGACGAGATCATGGCCCAGCTGATCGATCTGGGGGCGGTGGTGCTGCCAGAAGAGCAGCAGGATGCCCGGCTGGTGACCATCACCCAGGCAGGGGTGGCTCCCGATGATTTCTATAGCTCCACCATTTACCCCACTGAGGTGCGGGTGCAGGGGCAATGGATTCGGGTGCAAGCCCAGCGGATGGACGGTGTGATTGTGGTGGACCAGGGGCCTCAAGGGCCGAGGGCTATCTGTAAGCTGTTGCGCGATCTGCAGGTGGGCGACCAGGTGATTGTCGGTTACGACGGTATTCGCAGCGTTCGCAGTACCACCAGTCGCGATCGCAGCCAGCAGGAAGAATTTAGCTTTATGGGGTCCGGGGTCTCCAGCGAACGCCGGGTGGAGCTGATTGTGGAGCAGGTGGCCTGGGAATTGCGCCGACTGCGCGATCGCGGCGGCAAAGTGGCGGTGGTGGCTGGCCCGGTGGTGATCCATACCGGCGGGGGCGAGCACCTGTCACGGCTGATTCGCCAGGGCTATGTGCAAGCGCTGCTGGGGGGAAATGCGATCGCGGTGCATGACATCGAGCAGGCCCTGCTGGGCACCTCCCTGGGGGTAGATATGAAGCAAGGCACCTCCGTGCGCGGCGGCCACCGCCACCACCTGCGGGCGATCAACACCATCCGCCGCTGTGGCAGCATTGCCAATGCCGTTGAGCAAGGCGTACTCACCCGAGGGGTACTGTACGAATGTGTGAAAAACAACGTGCCCTTCTCCCTGGCCGGGTCAATTCGTGACGATGGCCCCCTACCCGACACCAAGATGGACCTAATCCAAGCCCAGGCGGACTATGCCCGCTTGATCGAAGGCTGCGACATGATTCTAATGCTGTCTACCATGCTGCACGCCATCGGGGTGGGCAATATGACCCCCTCGGGGGTGAAGATGGTCTGTGTCGATATCAATCCGGCGGTGGTCACCAAGCTGGCGGACCGGGGATCTCTGGAGTCTACAGGGGTGGTCACCGATGTCGGCCTGTTTCTCAGCCTGCTGGTGAAGCAGCTGGATAAACTGACCCAGAAACATGTGATGGCGTAGGGTGTCATGCCAGATGTGACGGGTCAATAGGGGCTGCGGTTCACGGTCTACGGTGCACGGTAAACGGCTCCCTGCTTACCGTGTACCGTGTACCCTTCCAGCCCGGCAGCTTTAATTTGAAAGACCACATAGTCGACAAGGCTCAATTCCCAGGAGCTGTAAACCTTTGTTTCATATTCTCATTTTCTTCGGCCAGTCCAGGGAAGGATCGCTTATTTTTAGTATAAATAATATCTTTTTTGAAGAGTGATAAGCTAATTCCAAAGCGTTCTATCTTTTTGTGTTAGCTCTTGACAGGTTAATTCTTGCCCTAAGCTCGGTCTAGCTTGTTTTCTCTTCGAGACTAAAGCCACTGTTGTTGCTTGGGAGCGAAGCCAATGCTGAGCTACTCACCCCTGGAAGGTACTAGGTTTCCCGAAGCCGTATTTTGTGCTTGGGAAGATCACCATTGCACTCCGATTAACACCAAAGATTTTTTCGCAGATAAAACTATTGTTGTCTTTGCCGTCCCTGGGGCCTTTGCCCCCCTTTATTCTTCTCTGCAAGTTCTGGGGTATCAAGAATACTTTGACCTGTTTAAGGCCAACGGGGTCGACGATGTCCTGTGTGTTGCGGTGAACGATCCCTTTGTGATGGAAGCCTGGATGCAGGCCGAGGGGGTTGATAGGGTGGGGATGATTCCCGATGGTAGCGGGGATTTTTCACGTCGGTTGGGGATGATTGTCGATAAGCACAACCAGGGGATGGGCCAGCGTTCAAAACGCTACTCCATGCTGGTGCGTAATGGTTGGGTGGAAAAAGTCTTTCTGGAGCCAGAGGAGACTGTCGATAGCCTCTCTGTGTCAGATGCTAAGACCATGATGAACTACCTTAATCCCCAGGCGCAACTACCTGGGAAATCAGCCGTTTTGCTACAAGTTTGGCAAGCGTTATTGGAGCCCTGCCAAGAGAAGGTTGACAGTATTAACTACTAAATCACATCCAAGGCCACATCTGGATTTTGCCTGTGGGAAAACTATAGTTTGGGCAAGCGCGCGGGGCGATCGCTGCTGTATTACGCCATTCCCCTGGTGATTGGGATTCCTCTCAGTCCCAGGCAGAGCCTGGGCACCAGAGCATCACGTTTCAAAGTGTGAAGATGTCCTGTCTACTCATGGGGGAACAGCAGCCCTATGCCATAACAGAAACATCTCCCATCCTCAATCTTGCTATGGCTGATCCTGCAGGATGGCCAGGTGAGGGGTCAGCAGATTAATCTGCTGACCCCTCACCTGGAATCGGCCATGAAGGACGACGAAGCCTTTGCCCAGGCAGTCCGCCAGTTGGCTAGCGAGATCAACCAGGAGATCACCATTGGCCAAATCCTGGGTGAGAATGTCCAGAATGTCTATGGGGGTTCCGCTGTCCAACTCAACGATCCAACGTTTTCACAGGAGACATCAGCACCATCAACATTACCTACGGTTGACTGGAGTCGTCCGGCCAGGATGGACCGCTCAGGGCAGCTTCTGAGGAGACGGTATAGTAGCCAGTAGTCCTGTTCTTCCCAGACATTCCTATGGCAGCTTCCGTTAGTCTAATCCAGGCCCAGTCCTATGACCTATCGGCTTTGCAAACCTCCCTAGTACCGCTACGCGGAATTCAAAATGCAAAGTTCAAGGTGAAAAATTGTTGCTGCGCAAGGATTTTAAGCGTCCTGAACAGTAGGTTGATTTCTGCCTTGGTGTACTAGAGCAGGTGCTGGAGCCGCTGGGGGGGATGGCCGCTTTTGTGAAACCGGGCGATCGCGTGTTGCTCAAGCCCAACCTGCTAACCGGGGCTCGCCCCACCAAAGAATGCACCACCCGCCCAGAGCTGATCTATGCCGTGGCTCAACAGGTGCAGCAGGTGGGGGGCAAGCCCTTTTTGGGAGACAGCCCCGCCTTTGGCAGTGCCTATGGGGTGGCCAAAGCCAATGGCCTGCTGCCCCTGGCCCAAGCCCTGAACCTACCGATTGTGGAGTTACATGGCCAGCGCTATGCCAGTGACAGCCCCGACTTTGACCACCTGCGGTTAGCCAAAGAAGCCATGGCCGCCGATGTGATTATTAACTTGCCCAAGGTTAAGTCCCATGTGCAGTTGACGGTCACCCTGGGGGTGAAAAACCTGTTTGGCTGTGTTCCTGGCAAAATGAAGGCCTGGTGGCACATGGAAGCGGGCAAGGATGTGCAGCGGTTTGGCACCATGCTGGTGGAAACCGCCCGCCTGCTCGACCCAGCCTTGACGATTATGGACGGCATTATTGGCCACGAAGGCAACGGCCCCAGCGGTGGCGAACCCAGGGAGCTGGGGGTGTTAGGGGCCTCTGGTCATGTCTTTGCCCTGGATCGGGCGATGGTTGATATTCTCGGTGTCGACCCCCAGGCGGTCCCCACCGTGGCCCAGTCCATACGTCTGGGCCTCTGCCCGGCCATGGAGGCCATTCACTTTCCCCTGCTGACCCCCGACCAGTTGCGCCTGCAAGACTGGCAGTTGCCCACCGAGTTAAAGCCCATTGACTTTGGCATGCCCCGGGTGGTCCGGTCCACCTTCAAGCATTTCTACATTCGGTTCATCAAAGAACCCCTGTCTGCCTATGGGTTATAAACCCAATACCAGTCCAGCCCTGGAGTTCGACCTGTGGGGAACTCCAGATTCTGAGCTGGGCTGGGTATAGGTCCATGAGCATCCAGATGACAGGCTCAGGAGATTTCTGAGAAAGATAGTCCCGCTTGTTGTCAGCGATCGCAGCTTTCGTAGGGTGAGCTTTGCCCACCACTCGGTAGAACGTTTCCAAGAAGTCACCTAAGACGTCTGCCTGCAACAGAGAGTAACAGTTAACCGAAAGATGAACTTTGGTATCAATGGTAGAAATGCCCTGACATTAGGGTTAAACTAATACTCAAGAGGCGAAGGAAACTTCCCTCGATTTCAAATAGTTCAGTTCCCGTTACACAGGAGGTTGTTATCTCGTTAACGTCTGAAACTATTTCATCAAAGTCAGCGGCACTCCACTTAGCTGTTGATATTTCCTCCCCTAACGCCTAGAGAGCACTGCACAGATACCCAGAGACGGGAAAGCTAAAACGACGGTATCAACGCATCTCTGAATAGCATTACCCCTTTGAGGAAGTCCCTCAGTTCAGCATTGGTTTGTCGTAAACGAATTATTTCACTGCAAAGGTTCGTTTGAATTCTAATCAAAAATTCCCTGGAATCTGCCGTCAGAGCTCCAGGGAATTTTTGTTATTTTAGGACTTTTTGAAGTCACCCTGAAAGAGTTGTCCAGTTTGGGGCTAGTACCGCTACCCGGAATTCAAAATGCAAAGTTCAAGGTGGAAAATTGTTGCTGCGCAAGGATTTCAAGCATCCTGAACAGTAGGTTGATTTCTGCCTTGGTGTACTAGTACTCTGAGACGGAAATGGCACTGCTATTTCTGGGCGGCAAAACCCCTTTCACATAAGGGATTCCCCTTCTGCCTTCTGCCTTCTGCCTTCTGCCTTCTCCTAAGAAACAAAACCTAATCGATGCCAAAACACCCTGATTGTCGCCAAACTGGAAACAGTTTTGTTTCTTCCACTTTGTGCTCACCCCAGCGGGGTCAGTGGGAAGCTGCCTTCTGCCTTGCTGTACTAGGCGCTGCTTGGGTGGGATACCGCTGGCAAGGTGAGGTCAAACTGGACGGCGGTGGGGGTGACCTGGGTCAAACGCAGATCGCCGCCGTGGGCACGGGCAATTTCCCTGGCCAAGCTGAGGCCCAGGCCCAGGCCGTCGGTGGTGCGGGAGGGGTCGCCTCGGTAGAAGCGGTCAAATAGGCGGGTTTGGGCGGCGGCAGTGAGGGGTTGGGCGGCGTTGGCGACGGTGACACAGACCTGGCCAGATTGTTGGCGACCCACGATCCGAATCCAGCCCTGGGGCAGGTTGTATTTGATGGCATTGCTGATCAGGTTTTGCAGCCCTTGAATCAGCAAATCGCGATCGCCCTGCACCCACAGATCGCCCTCCACCGCCAGCGTCGTGGTCAAATCCGGGGCCAGCAGGGACAAATCCTCCTGCTGTTCCTCCAGCAGCGCCCCCATCGCCACCGGTTCTCGCCGCAGGCCCATCTGCCCCGCATCGGCCAAGGACAGCAGCAGCAGCTTGCGCACAATGCCGCCCAGCCGACTGACCTCATCCAGCAGGTGGCCCAGGGTTTGCTGGAGGGGCGATCCGGCCTCGGCCTGGTGCATGGCCTGTTCCAGTTCACCCTGGAGGATGGCGAGGGGCGTTTTCAGTTCATGGGCGGCATCGCCACTGAAGCGGGAGGCTTGGTGAAAGCTGCGCTCTAGGCGTTCCAGCATGGCGTTGAAGGCGGCGATCAGGGGCTGAAATTCGCGATCGGCTCCGGCCTGGGGCACCCGCTGGTGTAGCCCCTGGGCGGTGACCTGGGTCACGGTGTGGCTGAGGGTTTGCAGCGGCGACAGCGCCCGCCCCGCCAGCCACCAGGAGCCCCCAGCCAGCAGGGCCAGGGCACCGGGAATGGTGAGCCAGTAGATGCGTAGCAGGGTGCCCATTTCTTGGTGGACGGCCTGGAGGCTGACCGCGATCGCCACCCGACCCAGGGGTGCAACCCGACCCACCACCCGCCAAGGGCCACCCGCCCCCGCCACGGTGACCGGCCCCAGGGTTTCCCGCTCTGGGGCCATGCCGCGCTGCCGCATGGATCGCTGGGCGTTGGGGGGCAGCCTGGGACGAGAGCCATGGCCCCCCAGGGCATCGGGCCAGTTCTCCTCTGGGGCAGCCTCTGCCGACCAGGCAAAGCCGGGATCCAGGACGGTCAGCGCTAGGTCGGGCGGCCAGTGGGGGGATTGGTAGCGCAGGGTTTGGCTGTGATCGATCATCACTAGGGCCACCGCCTCAGGATCCGCAAAGCCCATCTCCTGGGCCAGGGCTGCTTCGGGCGGTATCCAGGTTTCGCCATTGCGGGGGCGACCTGGGGGCGGCAGACGGTTGGCCAGTTGGGCATCGAGGCGTTCCAGCTTGGCCTGGTAGGTGAGCCAGCCCGAGAGTAGGGCAAACCCCACCAGCACCCCGCCCGCCAGAGCCGAGGACAGTAGCGCCAGCCGCAGCCGCAGGGAAGGAGACCTCATGGGCCAGCCTCCGGGGGCCGAAAGCGGTAGCCCACCCCCCGCACGCTTTCAATCCAGTGGGCGGCGGCCACGGGGTCGAGTTTTTTGCGGAGGCGCTGGATCGCCACATCCACCACGTTGGTGCTGGGGTTGAAGTCGTAGCCCCACACATGCTCCAAAATTTGGGTGCGGGTGAAGACCCGACCGGGCGATCGCATCAGGTATTCCAGCAGGTTAAATTCCTTGCTGGTCAGCTCCACCCGCTGGTCGCCGCTGGTCACGTCGCGGGTAATGCGATCCAGCCGCAGCGCCCCCACCGCCAGCACATTCTGCCGCTCCCCCTGGCTCCGACGCACCACCGCATGGATGCGCGCCACCAGCTCTTCCACAAAGAAGGGCTTGGCCAGGTAGTCGTCGGCCCCCAGATTTAGCCCAGTGATGCGATCGTCCAGCTCGTTGCGGGCGGTGAGCAGGATAATCGGCACCGTTTGCCCCCTCTGGCGCAGGTCTTTGAGGATGGCCAGTCCGTCCTTTCCCGGCACCATAATGTCCAGCAGCAGCACATCGTAGGTGCGATCGCAGGCCCGTTCATAGCCCTCGTTGCCGTTGGCGCAGTGATCTACCACAAAGCCCTGTTCCCGCAGCCCCATGCTCACAAAGCTGGCAATTTTGGCCTCGTCTTCCACCAGCAGCACATTCATTTCCCGACCCCCACTCCCCGTCATGCCCTCAACACTCTTAGGCTAGGATGCAGCACTGGCGGCCATCGGAAAAATGACAAAGTTGTAATTTAGCGGTAAGGCATCTGTCATCTTGGTTTGGCGTAATGGAGGCTGTAGACCCCAGTGGAGGTTTCACTGAACCTATGGCACACCAACCTAAGGCGCGACAATCTAAGGCGCGACAATCTAAAACGCAACAACACCGTCGCTTAACCACATCCCTGCTGCTTGGTTCGCTGGGCCTGGTGGGGGTCGCCTTCCTCAATCCCGCCCAGGCTGAAACCATAATTGGACAACGGCTGGGCCAGGGCGATCGCCAAGCCCTCAATGCCCAGGCTGGCCCAGGGTGCAGCCGGGGACTCGGCACCCTTCTCGGTCAGGGGCGTGGCCAGGGACGCGGGCCAGGGCAAGCTCAGGGTCGAGGCCCAGGCCAGTCCCAGGGAAGAGGTCAACGGGGTGCCCACCTGGCTGAAGCCGCCGCCCAACTGGGAGTGACGGAAGACGCCCTCAGATCTGCCCTGGGGATACCCGCCGAACGGCCCCAGCGGCCTGACCTGGCCACCGCCGCCGCCCAACTGGGCACCACCGAGACCGAACTGCGGGACTCCCTTTGCAATGCCATACGCGAACACCGCGAAAGCCGTCAGCCGGGCACCCCCGGTAGCCCGCCGAACTTCACGACCCTGGCCCAGCAGTATGGCGTTAGCGAGGCTGAATTTCGGCAGATTATGGGTATTCCCAACCGTCCCGACCTGGCCGCCGCCGCTGCCCAGTTGGGGGTAACAGAGGAGGCCCTGCGGGAGGCCCTGCAATCAACCCACAGGGGACGTGGCCCTGGGAGTGGCCCTAACCGTGGCCCTGGACGGGGGCTAGGGCGCTAGTACAGCAAGGCAGAAGGCAGAAGGCAGAAGGCAGAAGGCAGAATCGGTCTCCTGCTTCCAATACTCAACATACAAGGCAGAAGGGGGATCCCTTATGTGAAAGGGGTTTTGCCGCCCAGAAATAGCAGTGCCATTTCCGCCTCAGAGTACTAGTACATTTATTTGAAAGTTATGCAACATCAGGTAATAACTTTGATTTCCTCTCAGTCCTAGGCTCTGCCTGGGGCTGGGGTTGGGAGGCTCTGCCTCCTCAAACGGCGGAGCCACAGGGAGGGCACCCAGGCAGAGCCTGGGCACCAGAGCATCACGTTTCAAAGTGTGAAGATGTCCTGTCTACTCATGGGGGAACAGCAGCCCTATGCCATAACAGAAACATCCCCCATCCTCAATCTTGCTATGGCTGATCCTGATTACCCTCACGGTCGGGGCCATTGCTGCCCTCGCCTTCACCAAGTTTCTAGAAACCAGCGCTGGAGAAGCGGCCAAAAAGCTCAGCCCAGCTGTGCTCAACAAAATGGAGGCGCTGCGTCAGAAGATTTTGCTCAGACCTAAGTGGCTCTAAATTATGCCCTCGGGCTAAAGTAGGTGCAGTGTGCCCAGTCTGGTCTAACCCGGTGGGCTGAGGGCATCCAACTGGCGGTGGTAACCCAAACATGACCAAAGACTTTTTCATCAGCTACAACAAAGCCGATGCCACCTGGGCCGAGTGGATCGCCTGGGTGCTGGAGCAGCACGGCAAAACCGTCACCATCCAAGCCTGGGACTTTCGCCCCGGTGGCAACTTTGTTTTGGATATACAGAGCGCAACTCAAGACTGCGATCGCACCATTGCTGTCCTATCCGACGATTACCTCAACGCCATCTACACCCAGCCCGAATGGGCCGCTGCTTGGAATCAAGACCCGTCCGCTAGCGATCGCAAACTGCTGCCCGTTCGCGTTGGCCCCTGCAAACCTACGGGGTTGCTGGCCTCCATCGCCTATGTGGATCTGGTGGGTAAGTCTGAGACAGAAGCCGAAACCCTGCTGTTAGCAGCCCTCAAGGAACGGGGAAAACCCGCTACCCGCCCCGGCTTTCCTCAGGTGGTTCCCGATCAAGAACGGATTACATCAGGTACTGTTGCCTTCCCCCAAGACCTACCTGAGCAGGCCGCCCAATCTGTTAACAGCAGCACAGCCCTACGCCTTGCGCTCGTCCAGAACCTGGCCAGCCTCCCTGGCCCCCAGTTCGAGCAGGTGCTATTCGCCCTGAGCCCACCCCCCGGCAATGTGGCTTCGGCCCAAGCCCCCCAGGGCAACCGTGTCAAAAATCTGCTCGATTGGGCCACCAGCATTGGCCCCGGCCTAAGCGAAGTAGAAGCCGTTTACAACCTAATCATCCGCCCTCGCTAGCCTCTGCGGATTCAACCAGCACCCCACCGCCGAGGCCAGACCCGGTGCTAACCCTACCCTTCCCCCCCAACCCCTTTTTCACCGGCAGGAAAGACCAACTACAGGCCATCCACGCGGCTCTCACCAGCCGAGGCCGAGCTGCCCTGTCGGGATTGGGGGGCATTGGCAAAACCCAGACGGCGGTGGAATATGCCTACCGCCACCAGGCTGAGTATGACCATGTGTTTTGGGTCAGGGCCGAACAGGAAACCGAGCTGATCACTGGCTACGTGGCCCTGGCCAAGGCGCTGCAAATCCCTGGCCTCCAACAAGAAGATCAGCAGGCGATCGTCACCCTGATGAAACAATGGCTGGCTACCCACGACGGCTGGCTGCTGGTGTTCGACAATGCCGACGACCTGCGCCAGTTGCGGCCCTACTTACCCACCACCAACGGCCATATTCTACTCACCACTCGCGCCCAGGCCCTGGGGGATCTGGCAGAGAAGAAGGTCGAAGTCACCAGCATGGCCACCGATGAAGGTGCGCTGCTGCTGCTGCGCCGGGCTAAGGTGATCGCTGATGACGCCGACCTGGCCGCTGCCTCAGAAACTGACCAAGCCCTAGCCCATGCCCTCAATACCGAAATAGATGGCCTACCCCTGGCCCTCGACCAGGCCGGTGCCTACATCGAAGAGCAGGTGCTGAGCCTGGATGAATACCTGGAACTGTTTCGTACCGAAAAAGCCGAGCTGCTGCAAGAACGGGGACAATTGGACCCAGATCATCCTAGCGTGACCGTCACCTTTACCCTGGCCTTTGAGAAAGTGGCCGCCGCCAGTGCCACCGCCGCCGCCCTGGTGCAAGCCTGCGCCTTCCTCGCCCCTGATGACATCCCTGAAGAGATTTTTAGTGAGGGGGCCGAAGCCTTTGGAGAGCCCTTAAATGCCTTGGCAGAGAGCAAACTGGCCCTAACCAAAGCCATTGCCAAAGCCGCCCGGTTCTCACTAATCAGCCGTAACCCCCAGGCCAAAACCCTGACCATTCATCGCCTGGTGCAGGAGGTGCTGAGAGCAGCCATGGACGATAACCGCCAGCAGCAGTGGGCCGAGCAGGTGGTCGAGGCCGTAACGGCGGTGTTTCCTGATCCTGTTGAGTTTAAGAATTGGGTGCGGTGCGATCGGCTGATTACTCAGACTCAAGCGGCTACCCAACTGATTGCTGATTATAGGCTAGCCTCAGAAACAGCCGCCCTACTGCTTAACCGCACCGGCTATTACTACGACAATCAAGGCTGCTATACCGACGCCGAACTCTTCTACCAACAAGCCCTGACGATGTATAAACGGCTCTTGGGCAACGAGCATCCATATGTGGCCACCAGCCTCAATAACCTGGCGGGGCTCTACGACAATCAAGGCCGCTACACCAAGGCCGAACCCCTCTACCAACAAGCCCTGGCGATGACTAAACGGCTGTTGGGCGACGAGCATTCATATGTCGCCACTAGCCTCAATAATCTGGCGGGGCTCTACAAAAATCAAGGCCGCTACACCGAGGCCGAACCCCTTTACCAACAAGCCCTGGCGATGTATAAACGGCTGTTGGGCGACGAGCATCCATATGTCGCCCAAAGCCTCAATAATTTGGCGGGGCTCTACAAAAATCAAGGCCGCTACACCGAGGCCGAACCCCTTTACCAACAAGCCCTGGCGATGACTAAACGGCTGTTGGGCGACGAGCATCCATATGTGGCCACCAGCCTCAATAATCTGGCGGGTCTCTATGCTAGTCAAGGCCGCTACAGCGAGGCCGAACCCCTCTACCAACAAGCCCTGGCGATGAGTCAACGGCTCTTGGACGACGAGCATCCCGATGTCGCCCAAAGCCTCAATAATCTGGCAGGGCTCTACGCTAATCAAGGCCGCTACAGCGAGGCAGAGCCCCTCTACCAACAAGCCCTGGCGATGCGACGACGGCTGTTGGGCGACGAGCATCCCGATGTCGCCCAAAGCCTCAATAATCTGGCGGGGCTCTACGCCAATCAAGGCCGCTACGCCTACGCCGAACCCCTCTACCAACAAGCCCTGGCGATGAAACAACGGCTCTTGGGCGATCAGCATCCAGATGTCGCCACCAGCCTCAATAATCTGGCGGGGCTCTACGCCAATCAAGGCCGCTACACCGACGCCGAACCCCTTGTCCAACAAGCCTTGGCGATGAAACAACGGCTCTTGGGCGACCAGCATCCCGATGTCGCCACCAGCCTCAATAATCTGGCGGGGCTCTACGCTAATCAAGGCCGCTACAGCGACGCCGAACCCCTCTACCAACAAGCCCTGGCGATGAAACAACGGCTGTTGGGCGACCAGCATCCCGATGTCGCCACCAGCCTCAATAATCTGGCGGGGCTCTACGCCAATCAAGGCCGCTACACCGACGCCGAACCCCTCTACCTCGAAGCGGTGAAAATCCTTGACCAGCAATTAGGGGCAGGCCATCCCAATACTCAAAAGGGTCTCGCCAACTTTGCTCGCTGCCTCCAACAAGCGCTTAGCAACGGCCAGGAAGATGGCCTCTCCAATCACCCCATGACCCAAGCGCTCTTAGCCCACCTCAAATCCTAACCCCCTATGGCAACTATCATTGCAGTGGTGGGGGTGGTAGTCATGCTGATTTTGGAGATTTTCCTGTAGTAAGCGCTGGCATTGAGTCCTATGGCCGCACAAACCTACATAATCGGGGTCGACATTGGCACCACCAACACCAAGGCGGTGCTGTTCACAGACACGGGGACGGTGGTGGGTAAAGCCCTGGCCACCTATCCGCTATATACGCCGGATGTAGCCACCGCCGAACAGGATCCCCAGGAAATTATGGCCGCCGTGGTTAAAACCGTGGGGCAGGTGATGCAGGCCCACAGCCTGGCCCCTGGGCAGGTGCTAGCCCTGGCCTTTAGTGCGGCCATGCACAGCCTGATTTTGGTGGATGGGGCCGATCAACCCATCACCCGCAGCATTACCTGGGCGGACAACCGCAGCGCCAGTTGGGAAAAGCGGATTGAGCGCACCATGAACGGCCACGCCATCTACCGCCGGACCGGCACCCCCATTCACCCCATGTCGCCCCTGGTGAAGCTGGCCTGGTTGCGCCATGACCAACCTGACCTGATGCAGCGGGCCGCCCGCTTTATTTCCATCAAGGAATATGTTGTTTATCAGCTGCTGGGCCGCTATGTGATCGATCATGCCATCGCAGCCGCCATGGGCCTGTTGAACCTGGAGCAGCTGACCTGGGATGAGGACGCCCTGGCCGTGGCTGGGGTAAAGGCCAGTGCCCTCTCGGAACTGGTGCCCACCACGACGGTGCTGCGGGGGCTAAAACCGTCCCTGGCCAGCGCCATGGGCCTGGCGGTGGATACCCCCCTGGTGATTGGGGCCAGCGATGGGGTGCTGTCAAATCTGGGGGTGGGGGCCATTTCACCGGGGTTGGTGGCGGTGACCGTGGGCACCAGCGGGGCGGTGCGGGCGGTGGTCGATCGCCCCATGACCGATCCCCAGGAACGGCTGTTTTGCTACCCGTTGACCGAGCACCAGTGGGTGATTGGCGGAGCGGTGAATAACGGTGGCATTGCCCTGCGCTGGGTGCGAGACCAACTGGCGGATGCAGAGGTGGCCACCGCCAAACGCCTGGGCCAGGATGTGTATACCCTGCTGACGATGATGGCTCAGGCCGTGCCCCCCGGCGCCGAGGGGTTGCTGTTTCACCCGTACCTGATGGGAGAGCGATCGCCCCTGTGGGATGCCCAGGCTCGGGCCTCGTTCTTTGGCCTCAGTCTGAAACACACCAAGTCCCATATGGTGCGGGCAGTACTGGAGGGGATTGTGTACAACCTCTACCTGGTGCTCAAGGCTCTGGAAGATTTTGCCGGCCCCTCCCAACAAGTGCGGGCCACCGGGGGCTTTGCAGAATCGGCCCTGTGGCGACAAATGATGGCGGATATTTTTAACCGTGAGGTGACGATTCCAGAACATTATGAAAGTTCCTGCCTGGGAGCCGCGGTGCTGGGCCTGTATGCCCTAGGGCAGATTTCAGACCTGGCGGCGGTGACGACAATGATTGGTGAGACCCATCGCCATGCCCCCAACCCGGAGGCTCAGGCGATTTACCAACAGGTGCTGCCCGTGTTTGAGCGGCTGGTGACGGTGTTTGCAGAGGAGTATGAGGCGATCGCCACCCTGCAAGACCAACTCAGTCACCCATAGCCTGGCCACCATAGATCACTTAGATCACTAGTGCAGCGTCAAGTCTTAAACTGAGGGTTAGCAGATGTCGAGATTTGGTGGCATCAAGGTCCGAAATCCCCTCCTTTGGAGGCCTGCGCTGAGCGTGTCGAAGTGGGTAGGGGTGGGTCAAGCAAGCCCGGGGAACCCACCCCGCCCTCCGGGCACCCCTCCGTGGGAGGGGATGAAAGGTTCTGATGTGTTGAAGCAACCTCCCTGACGATAAAAGGCTTTTGCAAAGCACTTACCCTAATTTTTAGCCTTGACAGATCACGAGCCGATAGTCGGGGGAATACCATCCCCAGGGAGGGGATGTTAGCCTATAACAACTGACATCTCCAAAAAGCAGGCACTATGGTTGCAACTCCCGACGTCCTTCAGACGTCCGCATCGAATTCCCCCTCTTCCCCCGCTGGCGCTAGCCGGGTGGCCGTACTGTTGATGGGCTATGGCGAAGTCGAGAGCTACGACGACTTCGCCAACTACAACGAGCAGGCTCTGAACCTGCTGACGGCCAAGTTTGCCCCGGTGCCCACCTGGGTGTATCCCCCCCTGGCCAAATTACTAGCTGCCTTTGACCTGCACGAGTGGAGCCACCAGCACGGTAACTTTATTTCCCCCCACAATGCCATTTTCGAGGCCCAGCGGGCTGGCATTGAGGCTAATTTACAGGAGCGCTGGGGCGATCGCGTCAAGGTGTTCAAAGCCTTCAATTTTTGCAAGCCCTTCCTGCCCGACCAGGTGCTCGAGCAAGTCAAAGCAGAAGGGTTCGATAAGCTACTGATCTACCCGCTGCTGGTGGTGGACTCGATCTTTACCAGCGGCATTGCCATCGAGCAGGTGAACCAGGCTCTGGCTCAGTTGGCCGATGGCCGCGAGCACTGGGTGCAGGGTACCCGCTACATTCCGTCCTTTTTTGATCAGCCCGACTATATTGACCATCTGGCCCACATGGTGGAGGCCAAGATCAACGATCACCTGGCGGTGGCCCACCTGCCCTCCCAAACCGGCATCGTGCTGATGAACCACGGCTGCCCCCACGAAGCCAAAGGCTTTACCTCGGGCATTGACGAAAGCCAGAAATTGTATGACCGAGTACGGGACAAACTGATCCACAAGTATCCGTTGATTTCTGTGGGCTGGCTGAACCACGACACGCCGCTAATCAAGTGGACCCAGCCCAATACCCACCTGGCGGCCCGCAACCTGATCGACCTGGGGGCCACTGCCCTGGTGTTTATGCCCATTGGCTTTGCCACCGAAAACCACGAGACCCTACTGGACGTGGAGCACATCATCGAATCCCTGCGGCGTAAGCGCCCGGATGTCACCTATGTGCAAATGCCCTGCGTCAACGATGATCCAGCCTTCCTGGCCATGGCCGCCCGCTGGGCCGACCCGCAGATTGCGGACCTGCTAGAGGCAGATGCCCTGGTGGTGAATCCTACCCTGGCCGCCAGCCAGGCCGCAGCGGTGCACAGCCACCACGGTCACAGCCATGACCACCACCTCCATGGCCACAGCCACGACCACGGGCATCACCACCATCACCACTAGAGGTCTGTCAAACTAGACGTGATGGGGCAACAGGGGCTACGGTTCACGGTAAACGGCTCGCCTTAAACCGTTTACCGTGAACCGTGAACCCCAAGTCACATCTGCCGTCGTGATTGTGTTGACTGAACCCTAGCTGGCCTATGGAACCCTGCCGTCATCGCTTGCAAACCCCGACAGTGTCCCTGTCCTACCTCACCTGGGGGCAGGGGCCAACGGTCATGTTGCTGCATGGACTGGCCGATCATGGGTTGGTGTGGCAGCCGCTGGCGGAGGCCTTAGGGAGCCACTACCGTTGCCTGGCCCCGGACCTGCGCGGCCATGGGGACAGTGACAAACCTGACGACCCCGACGCCTACGATGCTCTCACCCTGGTGCAGGATTTAGAGGCGCTGGCGGTGAACGACCAAGGGGACAATGGGGCGATCGCGGTGGTAGCCCATTCCTGGGCGGCGAAGCTGGCCCTACTGTGGGCCCAGCACTATCCCCAACGGCTGCGGCAATTGATCCTGGTGGATCCCTTTTTCGTTAACCAATTGCCGGGGCTGTTTCGGCCCACCTTGCCGCTGCTGTATCGGACCCTGCCGTTTTTGCAGGTGATGGGGCCGTTTGACAGCTACGAGACGGCCGCCGCAGTGGCCCGTTCCCTGAAGCAGTATCGGGGCTGGAGCCCCCACCAACAAGCGGTCTTCCAGGGGGCGATGGAGCAAAAGCCCGATGGCCGCTGGGGTAGTAAGTTTGCGATCGCAGCCCGCAATGGGGTGTTCAACGATATTCTGGACCGGGCTGGGCTCACCACTGACCTGGATGTACCGACCCTGTTGCTATTGCCCGAGCAAGGCCTGAACCGCCTGGCCTGGCAGCTGAAACCCTATCGCACCCACCTGTCCAACCTGCAAATTCAGAGAATTCCCGGCAACCACTGGCCCCATTTAGTCCAGCCCGCCGCCGTTAACCAGGCCGTGGCCGATTACCTGACGCCTTCCACCACCGGGGTAGCAAAAGACTTGAGCTGATCTAACCGGTTAGCGGGCATAGTCAGGTAAAGCACATCCCCGTCCAGCAGGACCCCGTCCAGCAGATCATAGCCATGCAGGGTGCGCTGCTGGCTTTCGATGTACAACGGCACCAGGTCGGCGGACTGAGCTACCGCTTGAATCGACTGGTTATGGAACGGATGGTTAGGGGTAATCAACGTGGCTAGGGCCACCCAGAGGGTATCCCCCGCTAGACCATGGCCCAAAATTCGTCCTCCCAGGGCAGCGGCGGCAAAGGTAGGGGCCGCCAAGTCCATGGGGCTCAGCACCTGCTCAAAGCCAAACACCTGCTGCACCTGGTGAGCAAAGTCAGCGTCGTAGGTGCGCACCACAGCCAGTACCTTGGGGTTGACCGTGCGGGCAGTCAGGGCAATTTCCAGGTTGACGGTGTCATCGCTGGTTACCACCAAGATCGCCTCAGCCGCAGCGGCGTTCACCGTCTCCAGGGTAGAGGTCATGCTGGCGTCAGCAATAATCACCGGAATGCTGAGACCATGCACCGACGGCAAAAACCGATTGTGGGGGTCGCGCTCGACAATCACCACCTGGTGACCGGTGTTGTGCAAGTGGGTGGCAATCCGGTAGCCTACCCCCCCTAAACCACAAATCACAAAGTGATGTTGGCGGGGCATGCGGGCCACGCTCAGCAGACTCTGAAAATGGGAGCCCAAAATAAAGTCATTGAGCAGGGCATAGCAAATGCCTATTACCCCGGCCCCCACCAGCATCATCACCGCTGTAAACACTTTCACCGGGGCAGAGGATTGCTCGGCCACCTGTTCCTGGCCCCCCGCCCCGGTAATCATCCCCACCGAAAAGTAGAGGGCATCCACCCAGGTGGTATCGAGGCTATACCAGAGGTAGGTGATGGTGGCCAAGCCAATGGTAATCAGCAGGGCCAAAATCACCAGCAGGGTAGCCTGCCCCCGCCGCCGTCCATGGTTGAAAGTGTCCCGCAGGCGTTGCCAAAACTGGGCCACCTGGCGAGCTTGCAATACCGGCTGCTGCGGACGAGTGGCTAACACCAGGCGATCGCCGGGTTGCAGCACCTGTCCTGTGACCACCGCCGTCACCAAATCCAGGGGCTGCTGCGGCGAATGGTAGTGAATGAGCAGTTGAGAGCGGTTATTCCAGAGGGCTTTGAGGGGCTTGCCATTCCAGGGATGGGCAGTGTCAATCACTTCTTCGTACATGGGCCAGGTGAGGTCAAACAGCCGCAGTTGGCCAATGGCCCGATTACCCTTGGCCGCAAAGGCAAATAAAGGCGCCGCCAGGGCGGCAGCACTGAGGCTGACATGGTGGGGCAGGGTATGGTCCAGGCGTTCCCCCAGGGTGATGTTGAACAGCCGGTTGATAATCCGAATCTGGGGATTCAACACCCTGGCCTGGGTTAGGATGGCCAGATTCAGGGCATCGTCGGAGGTGGCCAATACCAGGGTGTGGGCCTGGTGAATGCCAGCCTGGATCAGGGTCGCTGGCGATCGCAGTTCCCCCACCACAATCTCCCCGCCCGAGTCTGGCAGGGGGTGGTAGCTGATGCCCACCACGCGAGCCCCTTGTTGACGCAGCAAGGTAAAGATACGTAATCCGGTACGCCCCAGGCCGCAGATAATAATCTGGGGCTGATCGGGCTGGGGCACCACCAGAGGATCATCTAAAGACATCATGGCCATAGCCAGCAATTGCGAGAGTGCTACCCTTGTTGTCAACGCTGAGGGGTGCTGATTGCTGTAGCTTAGGGCACGTTGTCTTAAAAGTTTGAAGCTGATGCCTCCCTAGATATCGCCGAGAATGCCTACGTCCCAGGGGGGTCACCCACCTCTTCGCTGTTGCCTCGCACGGGGGGCAGTTTTTCCACCAGGCCCATATTAAAGGCGGTGTCGGGCAGTTCTCCGGCTAAATACTTGCCGGGTTCAAACACCCGCCCGGGGGTAAAGCACATCTGCCGCAACTCAACCACTTCAGTTTCCAAAAACATCGATCTAGACAGGCGTCTTTCCAAGGCCATGGGGGTCTCCTATTCATCTAGCTGCCAGGGCTGACGGTTATAGTCTTCGTCTAAAATCCGCTTGGGTCGTAAAATTAGCACCACTTTGCCCAAAATTGGAGCGTCTATGGGGCTGGGTGACCAGTGCATCGTCAGCTGTTCTGCCTGGGCCACCAGGAAATAGCCATCGTCCTGCCACTCCCGGTTGGCCCGGTCCACAATCACCAGGACCGGTTCATCGGCGGCTTCGGCGGGGTAGTTTGGTAGCTGCCGCGCGCGGGTCAGCAATCCCACCGGATCTTCCGACTGGAAAATCACCTGCCAACCGGGCACCGCAATCCAGGCCCCAGTCCCACTAAAGGTGACCATGCCAAAGGGGTTTTCGGGCACAGCCACCGGCACCGCTTTGAGGTCATCAATGGTCAGCGGCATCTGCCCCACTACTGGAATAATCCGGGGCAGGTCGGTTTCGGTTTCTAGACGATAAAGGGGCAGGGTGGGGGCAGGTTGTTCTTTGACCACGGTAAAGTCAGTTAGCAACGTTTCAATCTGCTGGCGAGCCCCATCACTGTCAGCGAATCGTAGCCCCTGGGCAATCAAGCGTGAGCGGTCTTGCAGGTCGTCTTTTTGGCGGGCTAACTTCCAGAAGTGAAACGCGATCGCATCTCCCGGTCCATCCCCAAACCCCGGCGGGTTTTCTTTACGGTAGGAATATTCCTTAACTGGCTTCACCAACTCCCGTACCTCATCGGCCTCTAGTCCATGTTTCAGGGTAAACTCAGCGACCCTAGCCCGATCCGCCTGGGACAATACCCGCAGCTCGTAGAGCAAATCACTGCCCCGCTGGTCAAAGTGGGCCTGGGCTTTGTCGCTGAGCCCCGCCTTGAGGATGGACTGATACACCTGCTCGGCCACCACAATTTGGTTCTGCTGGATGGGCTCGAACCCAGTTTCTTCAAAGATCTGCTGGGGTGTCAGCTTTGCCTGTTGCAAGGTTTGGCAGCCCTGGGCCCAGGCTACCCAAGTGCCTTGCTTGCGCCGCAGGCTCAATAGAATCGTCTGCACCAGGTCTGGGTCAGGGGAAGGGGATGAACCGGGGGTAACCATGGTCATAGCTTAACTACAAATGCGAATGTGCCCTTCCCTGACTCTAGCGTGGATGGCTGACCTTCATCACCATAAAAGGGGAAAGTTTGGGGTTGACGCCTATGCACCCTTTAGGCGATTATTAATGACGCGCTTGGCGCGCAGGGGGCTATAGCTCAGTTGGTAGAGCACTTGAATGGCATTCAAGGGGTCAGCGGTTCGAATCCGCTTAGCTCCATCCTCATTTGAAAGAACTATGGTTAATGGTTCTGTGAACTGAACCCAAGAATGGCTAGCTAAATAGAACAGTAAATGGTTATGACCGACACTGCCCCCTGTCGCCGCTGGTTGGTCCAGGTGTGTCGGCACCGCTCCTGTCAGCGGCATGGCTCGGTGCAGGTACTGGCTGCATTTCGGCAGCATCAGTCCCGGTGGATTTTGGTGGCGGAAACGGGTTGCTTGGGGCAGTGCAGTTCTGGCCCCACCGTGCGGATCATGCCCGATGACACCTGGTATTGCCAGGTTACCCCCGAGGACGTGCCCCAAATTGTGGCACAACATTTGGGCCAGGGGCAACGATTGCGATCGCGGCTACATCCTCGCTTTCATCCCCCAGAGGGTCCCAACAGTCTGCCAGAATAAGGGTATGGCCCATAACCCAGTGCTTTACAACCTGCTCTGCGATCGCATTCGTCAGTCGCCCCACCAGCGGCTACCCTTTGCCGGCTTTATGGATCTGGTGTTGTACCATCCCCAGGCAGGGTATTACACCGCCAAAGGGTCCGGCCTCGGCCCCGACGGGGACTTTGTCACCTCGGCCCACCTGGGCCACGACTTTGGGGAACTCTTGGCGGTACAGCTCGCTGACTTGTGGCAGCTGTTGGGCGGCCCAACCTGCTTCGATGTGGTGGAACTGGGGGCCGGTCAGGGGCTGGTGGCTGCCGATGGTTTGGCCTACCTGGCCCAGCATTACCCCGCCTGCTACCAGGCGATCGCCTACACCATTGTCGAAAAATCCCCGGTTCTACGAGCGGTACAGCGGCAAAACTTGGGAACTTGGGGCGATCGCGTCACCTGGGTCAACCTCGAGGATCTGGCCGATGACAGTCTTACGGGCTGTATCTTCTCCAATGAACTGGTGGATGCCTTGCCTGTCCATCAGGTGGTGCTCACCGCCGCTGGCCTCCAGGAAGTGTATGTGACCTTAGGGGCAGGGGAACCTGCTCCCCTGCAGGAGGTGGTGGGGGATCTCTCAAACCCACGGCTGGCCGACTACTTCGACTTTATCGGCGTCGATCTGGCCGATCCCCAGTACGGGGAAGGGTACCGTACCGAAGTCCACCTGGCGGCCCTAGACTGGATGAAAACCATTGCCGTGAAATTGCATCGGGGCTATGTGATCACCATCGACTATGGCTATCCCGCCAGCCGCTACTACAGCCGGGGTCGGTCCCAGGGCACCCTCCAGTGCTACTATCAGCACGCCCACCACAACGATCCCTACAGTCACATTGGCCACCAAGACATTACCGCCCACGTTAACTTCACGGCCCTAGAACGGCAGGGGCAGCAATGCGGCCTGCAGACGGTGGGGGTGACTCAGCAGGGAATGTTTTTGATGGCCCTAGGATTGGGCGATCGGCTCAATGCCCTGGCCGCCACCCAGGAGACCGATCCAGTGACGGTGCAGCGGGCGATTCAACAGCGCGATCGCCTCCACCAGCTGATTAGTCCCATGGGGTTAGGCAATTTTATGGTGTTGGTCCAGGGCAAAGCCGTACCCGACTCAGCGCCATTGCCCCAGGGGTTAACGGTACCGCCCTTAATATAAAGAATCCAGGCGTCAGGATTCAGGGAAAATCTGGCAAGACGCTACAGGGTCCGGGTTTCTAAGGGCAAAAATACAGTCAACACTTCCCCGGTTTGGGGCCGCTGGCGCACAATTAGCTTGCCCCCTAGGGCCTGAAACAGGTTTTTGGTGGCATGTAAATTCAAACTGAGGCCACCGGTTTCGGGCTGAAACATCAGCAGCTGCCCTAGGGCCTTAAAGGGCGACGACAGCAGCTCATCGGTATCACTAGGGGTATCGGCAGGGGGCTGCGACTGAAATTGCAACTTGAGTTGGTGTCCGGCCAAGGTCACCGCTAGTTTGATGTGGCTGTAAGGGGGCAAGCTGTGGGTAAAGCGATCAATCAGGCCCGTCAGGACCTGGGTCAGCATCGTTGGGTCGCTATGGACCATCGGCAGCTGGGCAGGCACATTCACGGTCAACGTCAGATTGCGCTGGCTAGCCTGCTGTTGCCAGCGGGGAATCGCATCCTCAAACAACTGGTTGAGGGAAATCGCGGACAGGGGAGATTTAGGCCGCTTGACGGTGTCGGTTTCCAGCTCTACCGCTCGAAAAATCAAGTTAAACCGATCGATTTGCTGGGTACATTCCCGATCGATCAACCGCAGTCGTTTAGCCACATCTTCGCCCACATCCCGGCGTTTCAACAGCGATCGGGTCAGGGTGCGGATGGTGGTCAAAGGGGTGCGAATTTCATGGGCCATGGCCTTCAGCAACTCGGTATCGCTACCGAGCTCAGGCGAGCTACTGGCTGTAGCCGACATCAAAGGCCGCCGCTCGGCGGCGGAAAATCTCTCGGGCTCTGGATGTTGGAAGGCGGCCAACGCCGGCCGATCGGGCAGGTCTAACTGGGCAAACTGCACTGGCGACATCGCCGACGATAGACTGGGCGGCGGGATTTGGCGCAGTTGCTGCATCAGCAAATGACTGTACCGGGTAACCAGCCGGTAGTCGGGTACCACAGGTGGAAACTGGCTGATCGCTTGGTCGACCAGGGGCAACAGGGGAGGCCGCACGGCCGCAATTCGATGGCGCAACTGGCCCCATACCGCCTGAGCCACCCCAGGGTCAAACGAAAACTGAAACGGTTGATGCTGCCCCAGCAGCAGTACCAGACTGAAGTCTTGGGTCAACACCAGGCAAAATCGCTCCCGCGTCAGGGGATCATCGGTCCCCACCGGAATCATCTGTAAATCCCCCTTCAGGGACTGGGTGCTGCTCCCCCCTTCCCCCGGTAATAAGGGGCGGGCCACCGCTAAAATGCGCTCTAGGGGTTCGGGCACCAGCAGCCAATGGATCAACCGCTGACCCATCAGTTGGTCGGGCAGCACTGGAAACGGACCAGACAGGACAACCCCCAGGGGCGCTTGGAGTTGCACCTGGGGGCTGGGGGGCTCGGGTAATCGCTGCACCACCAACTTCACCAGCGCCCCAATTGCCGCTAGCCACTCCTGTTCCGCTGCAGCGGAGTAAGCCTCCGTCTGGCCCTCCGTCTCAGTCTTTTCTGGGCCATGCTGCGGCCCAACCCCGCAGCCCCCGTCTACCAAAGGGCTGTACTCTGCCAGCAGTTGAGTTAAAGAACAGGGTTGTTGCACCAAGGAGTTGACCTACCGCTGCATTGCTATGGACTCCAGCTGACCAGAGGCCACCCTGGCGACATCCCGAGTCACTGTCGTCCTAATCACTGTCTGTCCTAGTCATCGTCTATAGAGACTATCTATATAGAGACTACGACCTTAACAGCGATTGAGCTATGGGTAGAACCGAACGGGTGCTGAGCAATATCCTCAACCGAACCAACTGGAGGGGCTAGCCCCCACATCAGCCAGCTCGCGATCGCGGTGGTCATAGCTGGCCGTAACCATCCCTAGCAGCACCTCAATGCCCTGGTGGATCAATCGACTAATTTGCTCGTGCTGGGCGGGGGAATAGCACCCAGCCGGAGATTCTAAGCTGCAAGCGGCAGTGCTATCCATGGCCACATAGACCACGGGTAGTCGACTGAGAACATAGGCCGCTAGCTTTTGGCGCAGATCCTGGTGCTCCACGCCCACAAAATAGCCCTGGGCGAGGTAGATTGCCAGAATTGCATCGATTTTTTCCGTGACTATGGGTAACGTAAGATTGACAATGGTTTGAGACATCTTCAGACTTCTCCTGGGGTGGTCAAGAGCCTAGATGCGCACAAGACGTGGGGATGGCCCTATCTAGGGCACAGCTCTACCTAAAGTTTCAAATAAAAGCTTTTTTCTGCCATCAGAGAAATTAGAATCGATGCAAAGTGCAGCGTTTCTCAACTGAGCGTAATTGATTGGTTGAGTGATGGTCTCCTCTATGTTGCGTTGGATGATCCCGATGGTGGATATGGCCCTAGTGGTGTGTGGCGGTTTTCATGATCCCCAGGAGACACACCAGATGGTAGCAACCCTTACTCCCCAGATAGACATTCAGCCGGAGCGGGTGCTGGTGTTTGCACCAACCCCATCGTCAGAGATTCTGTCTGCCCAGGCCCTGAGGCAATGGTTAGCCCCAAGCCTGGCTCAATTGGTTCCATTAGATACCGCCCCCACAGAGCGAGCCTCTGCCCCCCACCCCCCCTACCCAGACGTGCTGGTGTGGGCCTTTAGCGCTGGCTGCGTGGGGGCGGCTGGCCTGGTAAATTATTGGCAGCGCTACCGGGGAACCGTGCGCGCCTTGTTTATGGTGGATGGTTGGGGGGTGCCCTGCCCCCCAGTGGTGCCGGTACACCGCCTCAGCCATGATTGGTTCACCCATGTCACCTCCCCCGGTTGGGGCGCTCCGACGGCCCATTTTTATGCGGATCCTGGGGTGCCCCATCGACAGTTGTGGCGGTCCCCCCACCAGGTATCGGGGTGGCAGGTGGGGCCGCCGGGGGAGGCTAGCTTAGCCGTGAATGCCGCCGACGTTTTAATCAGTTGGTCCCGCTATTATGGCCAACGACCGCTGGACCCATATCAACAGCTCATAACCCACAACCCAAAAATGCTTCCCCTGAGCAATTAAACATCCAGGACTCTGCTGCTAAGATTAAGGGATGGAAATGTACGATATTTAACAGTATTAAGTGTCTTGAGTCACATCAGTGTCTTTGGCCACGCCAGTATCTTTGGCCACGTCATTGGGGTGAGCGCTTTGTCCCGGCGCCTGTTAATCACTCTCGGTGAGGCCTTCCTGTCATCGTTCAAACCTCTGCTTAATGTCATTTAGCCCTAGCCAAACCCAAGCCACCGTTGCCATGACTACTCCAGTTGCCGCTCAGAGTGATGTGCTTGTTCGCCGTGCTTCCGGGGCCTTTGCCCTGATTGACAGTCTACGCCGCCACGGGGTCGAGCATATTTTTGGCTATCCCGGTGGGGCCATCCTGCCAATCTATGACGAGCTCTACCGAGCGGAGGCGGCCGGGGGGATTTCCCATGTGTTAGTACGCCACGAACAGGGGGCCGCCCACGCGGCTGATGGCTATGCTCGGGCTACTGGCAAGGTGGGGGTCTGCTTTGGCACTTCCGGCCCAGGGGCAACGAACCTGGTCACGGGCATTGCCACAGCTCAGATGGATTCAATCCCGATGGTGGTGATCACGGGGCAAGTGCCGAGCCATGCCATTGGTAGTGATGCCTTCCAAGAAACGGATATCTATGGCATTACCTTGCCCATCGTGAAGCATTCCTACGTGGCCCGTGAGCCCCAACACATTCCTCAGATTGTGGCGGAAGCGTTTTACATTGCTAGCACCGGACGGCCTGGTCCGGTGCTGATCGACATCCCTAAAGATGTGGGCCTGGAGGAGTTCGACTATCATCCGGTTGAACCAGGGCAAATTAACCTGCCCGGCTATCGGCCCACCATCAAGGGGAACCCTCGGCAGATTAGCCATGCCCTGCGGCTAATTCGCCAGAGTGAGCGACCCCTGCTGTATGTGGGGGGCGGTGCGATTACGGCCAATGCCCATCAGCAAATATTGCAGCTAGCAGAGTATTTTCAAATTCCGGTGACCACCACCCTGATGGGGAAAGGGGCTTTTGACGAGCACCATCCCCTGGCAGTAGGCATGTTGGGCATGCATGGTACGGCCTATGCCAACTTTGCCGTGAGCGAATGTGACCTGCTGATTGCCGTGGGGGCTCGCTTTGACGACCGGGTGACTGGCAAGCTGGATGAGTTTGCCTCCCGGGCCCAGGTGATTCACATTGACATTGATCCGGCCGAGGTGGGCAAAAATCGTACCCCGCAAGTGCCCATTGTGGGGGATGTGAAGCAGGTGTTGATTAACTTGCTGCAGCGCCTCGACACTGAGAACCAACAGCCTCCGGCTAAACAGACCCAAGCGTGGCGCGATCGCATTAACCGCTGGCGCCGTGACTATCCCCTGGTGGTGCCCACCTATGCCGACGTGCTGTCTCCCCAGGAAGTTATCTCTGAACTCAACCGTCAAGCACCAAGGGCGTATTACACCACAGATGTGGGTCAGCATCAGATGTGGGCCGCCCAGTTCCTGAAGAATGGTCCTCGCCGTTGGATTTCTAGCGCTGGCCTAGGCACCATGGGGTTTGGCATGCCAGCGGCGATGGGGGTCCAGGTGGCCCTGCCTGACGACACCGTGATTTGCATTAGCGGTGACGCCAGCTTCCAGATGAACCTGCAAGAACTGGGTACGCTAGTGCAGTACGGTATTCCAGTCAAAACCGTGATCATCAATAACGGTTGGCAGGGGATGGTGCGTCAGTGGCAGCAAGCTTTTTATGGAGAGCGGTACTCATCGTCGAATATGCAGGCGGGCATGCCTGATTTCGAGATCCTGGCCCAGGCCTATGGCCTGAAAGGTATCGTGATTGACCAGCGGCATCAACTGGAACCAGCGGTTGCCGCCATGCTAGCCCACGACGGCCCCGTGCTGATGGATGTGCATGTGCGCCGCGATGAAAATTGTTACCCAATGGTGGCCCCGGGTAAGGGCAACCATCAAATGTTAGGGTTACCCGAGGTTCAAGGGAGCGGCCTAGAATATGCCGAATGTGCTAGCTGTGGGCATCAAAATGCCGCCACTAGTAACTTTTGCTCCGCCTGTGGCACTAAGCTATAGCGGATTTTACCCCCTAGCGTTCAAAATTAGCAGAATGGAGTATCCTAGCCTCAGTTCTGTGTGTGGTGTGGGTTGCCTATGTCTGCTGCTCTAAAATCCTACGTGCCTCGTCCAGTACCCCAAGGGTCTGGGGCAGCCGATGGTAGTGCTCGGGAAAGGCGGCGATCGCAGCGATTGAGCGCCTCCAGGGTGGTGCCCACGGCGCCCTCCACCAATGTGCGGCAAGTGCCTTTGCGCTCTCCGAGTCCGCTAGTGAAGCTGCTGTCTCAGGTGCAGGTGGTGTCGGCGGTGATGGCCGGGGCCTTGGTTAGTTTGGCCTTAGTCGGGTATGGCACCTCAGTGTATGTGGACAGGCAGCTAACCCAATCGACTCGGCGGCTGCACCACCTGCAGCGTCAATCCGAGCAATTGACCACGGCCCAGGAGGTGCTCAAGAACCACTTGGCTCAGCAGGTGGAAGCTGGTGCAAACGGGCTACAGCGCCCCCGCCCTGACCATGTTATTTTTTTACAGCCTTCCCCCCAGCGGGGCCAGCCTCCTCTGCCTACGGCCACCCCCGAACGGTTCATCTGGCCCCAGGTAGATGCTCCCTTGGGGTATTGAGTCATGGCCTCCTCTGCCGCTGGAACCAGGCTGAAATTATCGATCTATTGGTTGACTGCCCATGGCTAGTTCTGCCCTTTCGGCCCGCGCCCGTCGTCGCCGTAAACGTCAGCGATCAACCCCTGTAGCCACCCCTCGTCCCCTGGCGGCTAATCGCCTGCGAATTCTATTGGTGTGGGTGCTGTTAATGCTGGCTATGGGGGCGATCGCCGGTCGATTGACTTGGTTGCAACTGCTGCAAGGGGACGATCTAGCCCAGCGAGCTGAGCGACAGCGGTACATACCGACGGTACAGCGACAGTTGCGCCATCCGATCATCGATCGCCAGGGCAATATTTTAGCGGTGGATCGGATCGTCTACACCCTGTATGCCCACCCCGATCTGTTCAAGCTGCCCCCCAGCGAGGTGGCGGCTCGCCTGAGCCCTGTGCTGGAAACCCCGGAGCGAGATCTGGTAGCTCAGTTTGGCCAACAGCCAACGGGCATTCGAGTCCTCAATGATCTGCCTGAATCCATCGCCAATCGAATTCAGCGGCTACAGATTGATGGGCTAGAGCTGATTCCCCAGCAGCAGCGATTTTATCCCCAGCAGCAGCTGTTTGCCCCCATTGTCGGTTTTGTCAACCTGGATGGGGAGGCCCAGGCTGGCCTAGAACTGGCCTACCAAGACGAACTGCTGCTGTCGGCCCAGGCCCCAGCGGTAATCGCTGAGGCAGATACCCCAGACGACGCGACGCAGACCGCTACAGCCGGGTTGCAGTTAACCTTGGATAGTCGCCTACAGCGCATTGCCCAGCAGGAGCTACAAGCGGCAGTACAGCACCATGGGGCTAAACGGGGTACGGTGATGGCAATGGATGCCCACAGTGGGGAGATTCTAGCCCTGGCGACCGTTCCCACCTATGACCCCAACCGCTACTACGACGCTGACCTCAGTGCCTTTAGAAACTGGGCCGTTAGCGACCTCTACGAACCAGGGTCCACCTTTAAGTCAATCAACATTGCGATCGCGCTGGAAGAGGGGGTTATCGCCCCCGATGAACAGGTCAACGACAGCGGTAGCCTGCGCATTGGTCCCTGGACCATCCGTAACCACGACTTTGCCCAACGGGGAGGGCGAGGGGTGATTTCCATTACCGATGTACTGAAATACTCCAGCAACATCGGTATGGTGCGGATCATGGAAAAGATGCCCCCCGAAACCTATCTCAATTGGCTGGAAAAAATCACCCTGGACCAGCCCTCTGGAATTGATCTACCGGCCGAAGCCACAGGCCACATGAAAGATCGAGAGCAGTTCATTCGCAGCCGGATTGAGCCGGCCACCACCTCTTTTGGCCAAGGATTTTCCCTCAGCCCGGTGAAGCTACTGCAGCTTCAAGCCCTCCTCGCCAATGGAGGTAAGCTAGTGACGCCCCATGTGATTCAAGGACTGGTGGACAACGATGGTCATACCCTCTGGGAACCGAAGCGCCCCACCCCCCAGCCAGTTTTCTCACCCCAAACCAGCCAGCAAGTGATGGCCATGCTAGAGACCGTGGTAGCCGACGGCACCGAAGCCGCCCAGATGGCAGGCTACCGCGTTGGGGGTAAAACTGGCACCGCCCAAAAAGCTGCAGGCGGCGGCTATGGCCGGGGACGGATTACGAGCTTTGTCGGTATTTTGCCCGTGGAGGCCCCCCGCTATGTGGTCGTGGCCATTATCGACGAACCCCAGGGCACCAACGCCTTCGGTTCCACGGTGGCGGCCCCCTTGGTCAAAGAAGTGACAGAGTCCCTGGTGGTGCTAGAAGGTCTACCCCCCACCGCCCTAGAGTCTGTCCCCTAGCCCTAATCAAAAATGGCCTGCTCCAGTTGTTCTAGGGCGACCTCTAAGTCGTCATTCACAATCTGACGATCAAACTCAGGGGCCGCTTCAATTTCTACCTGGGCCCGGTCGAGCCGCCGCTGAATGGCCTCGTCAGCATCTTTGCCCCGGCTACGAATCCGTTGCTCTAGCTCCTCTAGGGAGGGGGGGAGCACAAACACTTGCAGGGCTTTGGGAAAACTTTCTCTGACTTGCCGGGCCCCTTCCAGTTCGATTTCCAAAATCACCCATTCACCGGCTTCCACCTGCTGAAACACAGCCTGCCGGGGCGTGCCGTATAGGTTACCAGCAAATTCTGCCCACTCCAGCAGGTCGCCGCGATCGATCATGGCTTGAAATTCGCAGCGGCTAACAAAGTAATAATCCTTGCCATCCACCTCCCCTGGTCGGGGTGAGCGGGTAGTGGCTGAGATCGACAGCCGCAGGGCTGGATAACGATCGCGCAGCGCTTTTAACAAAGTACCTTTGCCGACGCCACTGGGGCCGGTAAACACAATCAGCCGCCCTGTACGAGGCTGGGTAGAGGCTGGCTGATCAGCCTGCGTTAGGGAAGTGTAATCAGCGCGGGTTGGTGTGGAAGGATAGCTTACAGCCATGGCGGTGCCCCAGTCAGATAACGCGATAAATGGAACGAAAAACTAGATACGGAAAAATGACCGCTGCCAACAATGGGGTCAATCGGTCAATGAGTCAATTAGAGATTTTTATTCTAATCACCTTAGAGCGACCTACACCACAACCGCTATGTCGGTAAATCAAATAGAACAGTGGTCATGTAGCGATCGGCCCAATCTTGGCCAAAGGCTTTTTCCAGGACCCGGCGGGTTTTGTCGTTTTTTTGCTGTTGTTGGCAGTAGTGCTGCTGGCCAGCCAAAATGGTCGCCGCCGCCTGGGCATCGGGGGCGGCCGCCTGGGCCTGCTGACAGTGCACCCTCAAGTAGTCGGTAATGAGCTGGATAAAAGCCGCCTCTTCGTCGGCGCCGTCGGGGCGAATAAACCGACAGTAGGGGGAGAAAATCGTGCCCCACTCTGGTAACCCTCGCTCTTGGCCAAACTGGCGAGAGGGCAGGGCCTCCAAACCGGTTTGATAGGCCGGTGGCAGAGTCTCCATCACCGGTGACAGATCAACAATGGCCGCACTAATTTGACCCCGACCGCCCACCAGGTCGCAGCCAAACATCGGCAGTGGGTAGTCTGGCCGGGGAAACATCACGCAGTGCAAGATATCGAGGCTGCCGCCGACGCGGGCGAGTTCCAAGTGCAGCTTACGAAATTGGGGCGTTTGGTAACACTGGTTTTCAATCACCAGCCGCTCCCCCTCCAGGCGCCCCTCCACATAGCCTAGATCCTCCGGCAGGTGGTACGGCGAAAGGTCAAGGTATTGCTGCCAAGTCGCTTCGATCCCATCAGCCAAGGAACGAATCATTGGGTGTTGTTGATCCCGAATTGACGAAGACGAAGGAGCTACCATAGGGGTTTAACCAGGTACAATAAACTTCCAGCATATCAGGCTGTTAGGGGACGAATCTAAACGACCAAATCAGGTGCAATGGGGTGAGGTCGCTGTGAAGTTCATCGACTGGGTCAATTTAGTCTTACTCGGCATCGTCTTAGTAATTCTGTGGCAATTTCGGCAGATTTTGCTGCTGATTTTTGCCGCTGTGGTGATTACGATCGCCCTCAATAGTTTGGTGCGTCGGTTTTGTCAGATCTATGGCTGGCCTCGTAGTCGCTCGGTTTTGGTGACCGCTTCGCTGGTGTTACTGGGCGGGGTAATTTTCCTAGGCCTGGTGCTACCGCTGTTTATTAGCCAGTTTCAAGAGTTAATCACCCTCATTCCTAAGGGGTTTGATCAGCTCACCATTTGGTTTGAAGCGTTTCGGGCCAACCCGCCCGCCTGGTTCCCCGAGCAGGACTTACAGTTCTTACCGGCCCTGACCGATTTGCTGGGTCAGGTGGCAACAATTAGCAGCACCGTCTTTGGCAACTTTTTAGCTTTTTTCTCGAGTTCGGTGGCGATTCTGCTGCAAGTGTTGCTGCTGCTGGTGCTGACCTTAATGATGTTGGCGGATCCCCCGGCCTATCGGCAGCTGTTGATGCGCATGTTCCCCTCCGGGTATCGCCGTCGGGCTGACGAAATTTTGACTAAATGCGAGCAGGTGCTGATATTTTGGCTGGGGGGAGTGGCCCTGAATTCCATGTTTGTGGCCACCCTCAGCTTTACTGGGCTGGTGGTGCTGGGGGTTCCCTTTGCCTTTGCCCATGCGGTCCTGGCGGGGCTATTTAACTTTATCCCCAATCTGGGTCCGGCTCTCAGTGCCGTCTTCCCTGTCTTTGTGGCCCTCTTACAGTCGCCCCAACAAGCTCTGGCGGTGATTCTGCTTTATGTGGTGATCCAAAACTTGGAGAGTTATTGGTTTGCGCCGATGATTATGCAGAAAAAGGTGTCTCTACTGCCAGCGGCCACCCTGATTTCCCAAATCTTTTTTGCCACCTTCTTAGGTCCCCTGGGGTTGGTGTTAGCCCTGCCCCTGGCGGTGATTTCTAAAGTCTGGATTGAAGAGGCCTGGATTGTGGATGTGCTCGAACGCCCCCCAGAGCAATCTCAGTTGTCAGGGTTGGACCCGCTGTCTTTACCCCCGGCCTCCCAACCGCCCTCCGAAGAATCCTCAACCCGGATATCATGAAATTTGTGTTGTATAGCAAGCCCGGCTGTCACCTGTGTGAAGGTCTAGCGGAAAAGTTGGCGGCGGCCAGCCATTTGCCCTTTGACTTAGAAGTCCGCGATATCACCACCCGAGACGACTGGTTTCAGCGCTACCAATACGATATTCCAGTGCTGTGCCAGGTGCGCCAAACCGCCTCAGGGCCTGAGGAAATCGCGTTGCCTCGGCTATCTCCCCGGGCTCCTCAGGCCAAGGTGGAGCAATTGATACAGACTTATTTGGGCCAAGGTAAGGCAGAATAAGGCAACTTTCAGTGATGTAAGGAGTTGCTGACATGAAACTGCACCAACTGCTTGATGGCTTGCCTGCAGGGATCATCAGCGCTGGGTTTAGCCTGCCCGCCCAGGGGGGAGACACGGAGGTTAAGGGGCTGTGTACCAATTCCCATGCTTGCCAGCCGGGGGATGTGTTTATCGGGATGCCCGGGACGCGGGTGGATGGCGGAGAATTTTGGCCCAGTGCCCTGGAGTCTGGGGCGATCGCAGCCTTAGTATCTCCCCAGGCCCTGCAGCAGCGACCCGCCGCCGATGGTGCCCCCTGGGTGATTCCGGCCGCTAACATGGCGATCGCCTGTGCCGAAGTGGCAGCCCGCTTCTACGGCTATCCGGCCCGGCAACTGGGGTTGGTGGGGGTGACGGGCACCAATGGTAAAACCACCACCACCCACCTGATCGAGCATTTGCTGAGGGCCGCTAATCAACCGACCGCCCTCTTGGGCACCCTCTATCGCCGCTGGCCAGGGCACCAACAGACGGCCCTGTACACCACCCCCTTTGCGGTGGATTTGCAGCGGGATTTAGCAGAGGCGGTGGCCGCTGGCTGCCGATACGGGGTGATGGAGGTAAGTTCCCATGCGTTAGCCCAGCAGCGGGTGTGGGGCTGCCCCTTTGCAGTGGGGGTATTTACCAACCTGACCCAAGATCACTTGGATTATCACCGGGATATGGAGGACTATTTCCAGGCCAAGGCGTTGCTATTCAGCGATACCTATTTGGTGGGGCGGGCCGTGGTGAATGGGGACAACCCCTACGGGCAACGGCTGGTGGCGCAGCTGCCCCCCGAGCGGGTCTGGCGCTACAGCACCGCAGACCCCAATGCCGACCTGTACACCGGAGATTTGACTTACCAGGCGACGGGGGTGAGCGGTACCCTGCACACACCGCTGGGGGCGATCGCCTTTACCTCGCCCTTGGTGGGGCAATTTAACCTGGAAAATCTGTTGGCAGCGGTGGGGGCGGCACTCCACCTGGGGATTTCGCTGGACACGGTGGCGACAGCCCTGCCTCAGTTTGGCGGAGTACCAGGCCGGATGGAACAGGTGACCGTGGTCCCCAACCAAGACATCAGTGTGATTGTGGACTATGCCCACACCCCCGACAGCTTGAAAAACTCCCTCCAGGCAGCGCGTCCCTTTGTGCCGGGGCGGTTGATCTGTGTGTTTGGCTGCGGGGGCGATCGCGATCGCACCAAGCGGCCCCAGATGGGTGGCATTGCCTATGACCTGGCCGATGTGGTGGTGGTCACCTCCGATAACCCGCGCACCGAAGACCCCGACCAAATTCTGCAAGATATTGTGGCAGGAATTCCGGCTGAGCTAGGAGCTGACCAGGTGATTGGCGATCGGGCGACCGCCATTGCCGCCGCCATTGCCATGGCCCAACCCGGAGACGGGGTGCTAATTGCCGGTAAAGGCCATGAAGACTATCAAATTCTGGGGACTGAAAAGATCCACTTCGACGACCGAGAGCAGGCTCGTTACGGTTTGGTGAAACGCTATCAGCCATGACCCAAGATTTCGGCTTTGCCATATGATGTGAGCACACCCAACCATGGGTGGCATTCGCTTTGCAGATACCGATACTCTGGGAGTATGTCAGAGGATTGCAACTGTATCCAGCCAAACTATCTGCTATTCCGCATGAAAGAGCACCATGCCGTCTTCCAGGAACAAGACCGCTTCCCTGTATCCGCTGTTGCAGGGCAGCGGTGCTGCCCCTGACTATCTTCAGGTTAAGCCCAAGGGATTTAAAACCATTCTGCAGTCCACGGTGGATTTTTTAGAAACCCACCAAATTGCCGCTAGTCTGTTGGCTAAACTGCCGACTGGCGATGCCTGGACTGACGATGTCTATCGCTATAGCCAGGGGCTAGCGCCACCCCATCAGCTGGGATGGTTTTGTCGACCGGGTCGGCCGTCGGCCCCGGGCCCCGGGTTGTCCGCTGTCACAGTCCCGATCGAAACGCCAGACACCTGGCGGGGTGATTACTTTGTGGTGCTCTGTGGAGAGGGGTTTGCAGCCATGGTGGTGGCCCATCGGATTCAGGCCTCGTCAGCGATCGCAAACCTGGAGGATGACCCAGAAGAGACCTCCCCCGCCCAGCGTTCTACCTATTTATCTGTGAGTTGCTCGGTGAACCTCACGGCGATCGCCGCCTTGCTTGCAGCCCTCCAGCAACAGCACCCAACCGCCCCCTTAGATTGGTCGCAATTTGACCTGCCAGGGGTCAACGCCGATCCGCGCTTTTTGGGTTTAGTCGATAAATGGTTGAACTGGCAGATTCGGCTACAGGAAAACCTGCGCCAGGTGGCCTCCAGCTATCGACGCCAGGCCATGAGTATGTCCAGTCTGTCCTCCCAAAATGAACTGCTGCTAAGTACCCTGCGGCTGAAGGATGATTTTCTCAACACAGTTGGCCAGGAGCTGCGCACCCCTCTGACCACGATCAAAACGGCCCTCACCCTGCTCGACTCGCCCCACTTAAAGCCCCCCCAGCGGCAGCGGTATATGGATATGATTAGCCTCGAATGCGATCGCCAGAGTGCGTTGATCAGCGGTGTCTTGAACCTACTGCAAATGGAAACGAGCATGGGGCAGGTGCCCCCTACCCCCCTATGCTTAGCGGATGCGGTCCCTCCTCTGGTCAGCACCTATCAGCCCCTGGCCCAAGAAAAGGGGATTATGCTGGCCTACACCATCCCCAACGATTTACCCCGGGTGAGTTGCCCCGAGGCCTGGTTGCGGCAAGTGATGATACACCTGCTGAACAACAGCCTGAAATATACCGGCAGTGAGGGGAAGGTGTGGGTCACTGCCCATCGCCATGACGACGATTTTGTCGAAATTAATGTGCGAGATACCGGGACTGGTATTTCCCCCAGCGATCTACCCCGTATCTTTGACCATTTTTATCGAGGCCGCAATTTGCCCCCGGAGGAAACGGAAGGGGCTGGACTGGGGCTCTCGATCGTGCAGCAGCTGCTAATGTACTGTGGCGGCACCATTGTGGTTAACAGTCAGGTGGGCCGGGGGTCGTCCTTTGTGGTGCGGTTACCCGTGACTGAGCCTTGAATTAACGCTTAATGCCGTTACTGTAACCAAAATCAGCCCCATGCCTCAACCAGGCCTACAAGAAATCTGCGATCGCTCTGAGTTGTCAGTTTACTTGGTTGGTGATGCTTGTGCCGCATAACGGTGAAGTTGTGCGGCGGCAGATAACCTCGACCTCTCACCGATAACCTCTGCACCGCCCGCACCAACGCAGTGTTAACTAGCTGGCGGCAATAGTCTAATAAATCCCTCCTGCTCAAAATGGCGATCTGTCGTCAATCCATCGGGTATTCCCCGCTGGCGCATCAGGATAAAGCTCACCGCATCGCATAAGGAATATCCCTTGTCCTGCCGAACAAACAAAAGCTCCATAGCTTCTCGGTGCAGTTGCTCATTAACCCAAACTGTTTCAATGTCTGGGTTATCAACCAAGTCACTTACAAACTCTAAAACCTTAGCCCGAGGAAAACGACGAACCAGGGCAAGGGCCACCAACTCAGCCAGGACATGGCTGTGAGTCAGAAGCCCACTGGTTGAAGCATTGACGAGCTTTACAGCTTTTTCATGCTGCGGCTCATCGCGATGTAGGTAGCACAACAAGCCAGATGTATCTAAAAGCACAAAATAATCCCGCCGCTAATACTCATCGGTATAAGCTTTGGCAAGGTCTGCATCAATTGCTTCGTTGTCTGTATCCGTTGCGTACCCTAAACTGATTGCCCCTGCGTGACTCTTAAACTTCTGCCGCGCCTGCTCCTGTTGCTCTACAGACAGCATCGCTCTGCTAGCTACCGCGCCCTGCCTAGTGACAACGGTCACTATCCACTCTGTTATGGAGACGCCTAAAGCACTAGCTTTACGCTGTAGGTCAGCGTAGACTTCATCACTGATTTCTAGAGTCAACTGCTGGCTCATATAAAGATTAGATTCCAAGCAACTTGAGCGACATAGAGTTATTATAGCGGTTCCTTGTTGAGTGAGGTACAATTGAACTATAGGAGGCTCTGGGAATTATTCATGTCTGTAATGAATTTTCCTTGTGATGGCTGAGCATGAAAGCTTACTCTCTTGATTTTCGAAAAAAGATTGTTGAAGTCT
>NZ_SMDQ01000034.1 GCF_012911975.1 Nodosilinea sp. P-1105
GAGCCATCACCGCCACCCACAACAGCGTCATCATCGCGGTGCTGAATGGCGACCTGACCGTGAAGCGGCTGCACCAGGCCGGGGGCACCCTGCGGCTGATGCCCGAGAACCCGGCCTATCCCCCCATCGAGATTCACCCAGGCACTGACTTTGAGGTGTGGGGCGTGGTCACTAAGGTGATCCACTTCCTGGCATGAGCCCCTGGATAGCCTTAGTAGACGCCAACAATTTCTATGTGTCCTGCGAGCGGGTGTTTAACCCCCAGCTGCGGGGCAAACCAGTGGTGGTGCTCTCTAACAATGACGGCAATATTGTGGCCAGGTCGAATGAGGTCAAGGCCCTCGGCATTCCGATGGGTACGCCGATCTTTCAGGTGCGATCGCAGATCCGAGACCACAACATCCAGGTCTACTCCTCCAACTACACCCTCTATGGCGACCTCTCCCAGCGGGTGATGCAAACCCTGGAGCAGTTCAGCCCTGAGCTGGAAGTGTACTCCATTGATGAAGCCTTCCTGGGGGTGCCGGGGGATGGGGAGGCCGTTGCCCAGCAGCTGCGATCTACCGTGCAGCAGTGGACCGGCATACCTGTCTCGGTAGGGGTGGCCACCACCAAAACCCTGGCCAAGGTGGCTAACCACATCGCTAAAAAGAGCACCGGCGTCTGTGTGCTGACTGACCCCTCACCGGCGCTGGCCGCTCTACCCGTAGGGGAGATCTGGGGTATTGGTCACCGCCTTAGCGATCGCCTCCATCGGCAGGGCATTCTGACGGCGTTACAGCTGCGGGATGTGGATCTGCCCTGGATACAGCAGCTGATGGGCATCGTCGGGGTGCGCCTGGTGCAAGAGCTGCGGGGAATCCCCTGTCTACCGCTGGAGCTGTGCCCGATGCCCCGCAAGAGCTGCTGTGTATCGCGGTCGTTTGGCAGGCCGGTGACGGCGATCGCTGAACTCAAAGAGGCGGTGGCCACCTATGGGGCTCGGGCGGCGGCCAAGGTCAGGCGAGATGGGCTAACAGCTGGTGTGGTGACGGTCTTTATCACCACCAATCGGTTTAAGCCAGATGAACCGCAGTATGCCAACTCGGCGGTGGTGCAGCTGCCCCAACCGGCGAATGACACGTTGACGCTGGTGCAGGCAGCACTGAGGGCTGTGGAGCGGTTGTATCGACCGGGTTACCAGTACAAGAAAGCTGGGGTGCTGCTGACGGAGTTAGGCCCGGCCTCTGTGGTGCAGGGGGATCTATTCAGTGACCCAGCCCAGCAGAATCGGCGGGGGGCGTTAATGCGAGTGGTGGATAGCCTGAATCAGCAGTTTGGGGCTGGGACAGTTTTCTGTGCAGCTGAGGGGTTACAGAAAGACTGGCAGATGCGGGCAAGGCTGCGGTCCCCAGGGTATACAACTCGGTGGGGGGATCTGCTGGTGGTGGAATGAGGGGCCTATATGGGGTTTCTGTTCCATTCCCTTACTACCGCCAGGGCTAGGTACGTTAATCGCTGGTGCCAATAACAAACTCGGGGCAGCTCCCAATAAAAATTAGTTCATTGTCAGTCCAGCAGCGTACTACTTGAATCCTTTGTCGTACCAGGAACTGATCGGCAATTGGGCCGAAATAGCAGTTTCGCCAGTTCAAGGCCAACTATAGGTCTTGACAAAAAACAGGGTAGGTCATTGTGTCGCACAAATCTAATTCAATTAGCTGTTGATATTTTTCCCAATAACTATAACCAAACCAAATATCTATTCCGCTTCCGTATTCAAAAGACCGACCGTAGCCGACAACCCTCTCAATAGGACAGTCTTTCAATAACTTGCTGGCAATATACGACCTGAACACGGGCGAATTATAAATATTTTGAGCCCTTTGATGGCTCCAGTCAAAAGAGATCGCTATTTCTGACGCTGTCTGATTTATATATTCGATTTCAAACCATCTACTATTGGTGCCATTGGAGATTTCTGAGTGAACGGTTTGGATTGTTGATAAGCACTGTTGGTTAAAAGAGCTAGGAAACGAATTATGCGAAATCATCGCTAACATATCTAACAGCATCTGCCATTCCCTTTTGTATTAACAAATATAAACTTAAAAGAGTTACCTCAAGAGTCCCCAAACAAGACTTCTGTTAACTTTAGAATGCTATGTTGCCTAAACTGGCAATGCCAACATAACCCACACCAATACTTTATAGAAATGGACATAGCCTAGTGCCGGAGCCTGGCCAACAAAGGGATTTGGGCTGAGCCTTTCTGCTTGTCTTCACTCAAAGAAAGCGACCCAGGCAGTTGTTCTGGGGGAAATTCTTAGTAGAAAACCAATTTCTAGATCGGTTCCCTGTTAGCAAACAGCCTGTTCTGGCCTTTAGCTCACATCCTTACCGGACACCAGGGCGTACACTCGCGGCCCGGCCACCACAGCGAGATCCATCGGATGCGCGATCGTCGGGACTGTTACACGGCCCCGAGCTGCCGCCACCGCCAATGGCACCACCAGCGGGAATAACCACGGTCGGCACATAACCACAAAGAGACTCCAGATTGAGGCTGGAGCTGCCTGCAGGTATGTGCATGAAGCATCGAAGCTGGTTCTCTGCCGTGGCTCTAGGAACCTGGGGGTAGGGGTAAGGCGATGCGATCGCAGCACCAGCCACCACACCTGAAAACACAAGGGCTTTCAGGCAGACCGCAGAAATACTCATAGAAATTAACCATAGACACCTGAGTCAGTATTCCTGGATTTTCGAGTCAACCCGGAAGTAGCCCAGTACGGTTAAGCTTTCTGGCCCTGTTTCGTGCTCGCGATCGCCCCCAGCACCACCGCCACTGGCTGCCGCTGGTTGATCATCTCCTGCACCTGGGCGATCGCCTTCACCGGCACATACACCTGATGCCGCTTATAGCTCACCTGGCCATCCTCCTTCACCGGCTCATCCCAGCAGTAGTAGTAGCTGACACAGGGCTTCTTCCGCTTGGTATTTCCCAGCCGCTCCTTAATCCAACCAACGGCCTTGCCCTTGGGACTATGGCGGCGTTTCTTAGCCTGGGTCTTTGGATCTGACACAACATCTCCCCCAGAACATAACGGTTCAGCAGTCCCGGAGTAGACCCCAGGGTTCTCTAACCAGTGCGGCTCCACATATGGCAGCATCGATAGCTGCATTCCCCTAAGGCTCATCAGTGGTCACCAACCAATTCAGCTGCCCGAACCATTCCCGCTTCAGTTGCCGCTGCTTACTCCTAAACTTGCGGTCATGGCGCAGGTGACAGACCACGCACAGGGCCTTCAGGTTCTCTCGCTCACAGTTCTCAGGCCGCTGGTCCAGGTGGGCCACCGTCAGCAACCAACGGCGGGGCGCTGCATGGTACTCAGCAGGCTTAAAGTCTGGCCGCCACACTAGGACCCGTTTGAATAGATCCTCGACCGACTCATTAGGCCGACGGCAGGGGCGGCGACATTGCTCACAACACCAGTCAGCATCGTCTTTGACACCAAAGGCAATAATGTCCCAGTCCTCGGGATACCTGGCTCGAATCATCGGCATGGGTCAGCCTCCATCCACGGCCTGTAAGCGGTACAGCAGGGCAATCAACTCATCATCTGACAACTGCCATCGGCGCTTGCCGTCAAACTGGTCAGCAATGAACTGCCCCAGCTGGGCGGCTGTCCAGCCCAACCGCTGCACCTGCCTGCGACAGCCCTCAGCAAAGTCATCCAAAAAGCCCAGATGGTTAGGGTCTGGGGCCTGTGGAAAACCAGGCTCATCCCCCCGCACCCCCCTTCCCGGAGATAAAGAATCAAAATCCGAACCAGCCTCACCCTGCGGGGCGGGCGCACCCTTCATATATTGGGGGGAGGTGGGAAATTCCTGATTATCACTGGATTCTACAGGATCTGGTTCTGGAGCTTCAGCCGCCATTGGAATCGCTGTATCCTCCACTGTGTAAGGGATTTCCACCCTTTCAGGTTCAGGCTCCTGCTCTGTGACTGCCTGGTGCTGGGGGTGCCACAGGGTTAGGTATTTGTAGAGGGTGCGGAGGGCTACACCGCCTTGCTGGGCGATCGCTTTGGCACGGGCTGTAATCGCTTGGGGTAGTTGTCCCAGCTGCTCTAGATGCTCTACAGCGCTCTTGATTCGCTCCTGGGCGGCCTCAGAGATTTGCTGGTTGAATGGGATACCGTCTGGGCCTACTGTGTCTTCCCGGCGCTTGGGTTCACTCCCTAGAGGCCAGTAGTAGGACTCGGCGGCTCTCGCCCAGGCTTTGACTCGGTGTTGGATGTTGCCGATGTGGCGGCAGTAGGTCTCGTAGCCAGGGCGGGTGGTGGCAATGCGAAGGACGTATTCTTCCAGGGCCTCCCCTTGCAGCTGCTCAAAGACAACGCCATAGCAGGCGATCGCTTTCAAGATGCCGTTAGTCTGGCCATAGCCGGTCCAGCCCTCGGCTATCTCAATCTCCAGGTCATCGCGCCAGGCCTGGGTGACTTGATACTGGCGCTTGGGCCGCTTGCGGTGGTTGTTGCGACCCGCTGCCATGGCCTGGTCGAGGGCCTCTAAGTCCTGGTGGGCCGCAGCTCCATCCCAGATCCAGAAAAACCGATCCAGGCTATCGCCAATGGGGTTAAAGGCTTCATCGAGCAGGCAAGAGCCACTACCGGGTTGCAACGGCAATCGGTGACCGTTGTACTCAATGAAGGTGGCCACCCCGTAGGCTTTGACGTTGGGAAAGGTTTCGAGCTGTCCTGCCCCCAGGGTCAGCCCCTGGGCCTTGAAGCATTCGGTTAGGGCCACCGCCAGGTTAAAGGTGCTGACGGGCTCGGGTAGGGGGATGTAGAGGTGCAGGCCCCCACTCCAGCTGGAGCGCAACAGGATAGTGCGGGTGATGCCAATGGTCTCCAGGGCTGCTCTGAGGGATGCGATCGCATCGGGGTTGCAGTACTGGCTCCCGGCATCGATATCGATTAGCCCATAGCGGGTTTCTTGGCCAAAGCGCACCCCAATTAGGGTCTGGGCATCTTTCCAGGAGGCCCACAGCACTCGGGGCCGCAGGGGATAGCCGGTGATGGTCTGCCACTCGGGCTTGGCGGTAACGTCATCCGGTAAAGAGGCCTCGATGGGGCACCACAGATAGCGGCCAAAGATTTCACACAGCTTCTGACCTAAGGGGTCCCCTGGTAGGGGATCGGGCTGACGATGGATGGCAGCGGTCATGGGGCTACCTCCACGGGGGGCGACAAAATACCTGAAGGGGGGCAGACGGACTGACGAGCACCCCTGCTATGGCATTTCGGGCCAGGCTGCGGCTGGGTAAGTAGGTACGGCCCAACGACAGCATCGGCTCTGATGCTTGCAGTAGTCATGGTTTCTCGAAAAATAAATCAGCGGAAATACAGAGCTGCCAAGAATTGCAGGCAGGCAAAACATACGCACTATTGCAGAGTTGATCTGTAGGCGCTATGCTTATGGAGTGAAATTTAAATAATCAATCCCCTCAGTCGCCCGAACAGGGCACTGTATGGATGAGAGCGAAGGCGTTAGCACTGAGACTTGGCAGGTCGGGCTAACGTTTTCTGCTTTTAAAGGATTGATCTCTCAAGACTCTCAGTACGCATCACCTCCTTTCAGGGCGTTAATGTGCGTGATCTTACCACTAGACCTAGATGGCAACCCACTGCTGGGCTAGGATGACATCGCCAACACAGCCAGCAGTTCATACCGACTTCAACTTGCAAAAGAAATTGCTATAGTTGAATGTAGATTTGAGCTACCCTGTTGGTAAGCTCGATAAGATAGACAAAGTGAAGCAATCGAGCCAGCCTCAGGAAAAGGGTGTCTCCAGAGGCAGAATTTTCACCATGAGTGAAAATATAACCCAAATTTACACCGTGAATAAAATTTGTTACATTTTCGATATGACTCTTCGGCACTTCCACATCAAGGCCGTGGATTTGAGTGAGCGTGCGGGAGTCTCCAACAGCCTGATTTCGTCCATTCGTAACGGTAAACCGACTACGACTGACACGCTGGAAAAGCTGCTAGACGCCATGGAAGAGTTGGCCCCTGGCAGTAAAGGGTACTTCTATGGCCAGCTTGCAGGGCCTGATTATCTCGATGAGATGATCAATGCTCTGCCTAATGAACAGCTTGCTGTTTTAATCGATCTCGTTGCGGATCGGTTACGCTCTGGGGGCAATATAAAGCGACCTCAAGAAACTCTCATCGGTTCGGTGCATGACCACTCAAGCTTCACCTGTCGGCCTTGACACCATCCTGCAAATGATTCAGGGCCTATCCCCCTTTGATAAGTTCACACTGCTCAGTACCCTTGCTCAAGAATCTGGGCTCACGATAGCCCTCAGCACTCCTGCCAACCAGGAAATCTCCATGCAGATCAGTGGCCTGGATAATGCAGGCATGGCAGATATCATGAATGCGATCGCCTCAACGCTTCGGGGGCAGGCTAATTGAAGTTAATCTGACCTCAAGATTCTGGTACTCCGCAGCCGTTCTCTCCACACCCAGGCGAAGGGTAGCACTTCCGCTCCGCTCCAGTGCTAGAGGTTCGCCAGGGTGCTCCGTTCACTGTTCTGGGGGAGCTGGAGAGAGAAGAAAGGAGAGGAGAGGGTATCTCGCGGCGGGGCTGGTGGCCGCCGGAGGGCCGGGGGCAAATCAAAACTCCACCACTTGCACTTCTTTGCACACTAGCTGAAACTGACAGCCTACGGACTCGGCCAAAAGCATAGCTGTATCAAGTCGGCAATTGCCGGTTTCAAAGGCTCTGAGGATTTGGCTGCGGCGATTTACAGGGGTAATCTTCTCGGTATCTTCTGGATCTGCCTGCTCTTTCTCAATGCGCACATACTCACGCACGATCTCTTTCAGCCAATTCTCGGCCCCCCATCGCTCGATGGCACGGTTCTTAATGGCGTTCAAAATAGCAGCGCTGCGAGGGTCTGTCATGGGCGTAAGGCAAAAATAGCGTTTAGCAAAGCTAATTTTAGCTTATCAATCAGCATCCTCATCTTGAATGACGTAGTGGGTCATGGCTGTTCTGGGGGAGATGTTATTAGGTGCCCTGGCGGGTGAAGGGGCCAGGGCTTGAAAGCTAGGCAGCGGATTCAAGGTTGTCGGTTGGAGTAAGCAGCCTGTGAATGACAGCAGCAGTTTCCTCTACCGTCTGGGCCGTCTTGCGAATCTTGCCATCAAAGATACAAACCCGCTGCCACTGACTATGACTGCGGTTCCAGTTGACTGACCCCAATCGCTCCAATGCAGGGGCGGTGTCCTCCAGCCTAAGTAACTGATTAGCTATTTTTCCTATGGCTGCAACCCCCACCGCATTGAAACAGAGGTAATCCAGCCGCAGCAACTTACTGCTAGTGCTCCTAATGGTCTGGGCCTGCCATTCGGGAATAGCAGCTGCAATTCCCTTCCACAGATCAATCACCTGGTCGGGGTCGATTTCCTCCACCCCTGCAACCGTAGCGGCGATCGCATCATAGAGGGCTTTGAACGTCCACATTTCCTGCCCCTTGGAGGTCAGGGGTATCTGGTTCTTCTCATGGTTCACCATGCCGCGAAACTGAGGTACTGCCGCCACTACAGCACGAGTTAGTTCTGCTACCCGGTCTCGGTGGTCAAAGTAATGGGATGTAGACTTACTGGGCTTGCTTATATTCAGGTTCAGGTCAGCAAAAATCTGCCGGGATCTGACCAGGCCAAAATCTAGATGCAAGTCCACACTCAAGGTTTCATCCATCAGATACTCGGCCACCGTTGCATCCTGTATGGCTATTCTCAGCCCTTCCATCCGGTGCTGACCGTCATTAATGATGAAGCTGGCTCCCTCAGCAACATAGAGCGTTCCCAGGTTTGAATCTGGGTTAATGGGCTTAAAGTCAATGTTGCCGTTAATGCTGACAACAACAGAAGAAAAGATATAGCTTTCAAGGTTCTGGACCACATACTTGGCGATCCTCTTGGCCCTGGTGCGATTGATCTGGCGCTGTACTTCTTTCCCGGACTGCACAGAGTCTTCCTGAAAGACAAACAGATTTACCGCATCCGCAATACGCACTTTGGCGCTGTAGCATTCCCGGCCTGCTTGAATGCCGCGCATGGCTTCCAGTGCGATCGCTTTGGGGAACATTTTGATAGAGGCACGAATCGGGGTGTGTTCGGTTAAGGGGGATTTGCGGCGGGTCATGAAAATACTCCGGTGTTATGAACTGGCGTTGTAGCGCGGGGTGCCCTGGCAGGGGAGGGGGCCAGGGCTTGAAAGCTAGGCAGATTGGGCGGAGTTCATAGCCTCAATCATGGCGATCAGGCGATCGCAGTCTTCAGAACTGAGCTGAGCTGGGCTACTGCGGCTAAACTCGGCTTCCATAATCAGCCTTACCTCGTCTGCACTCATGTCCACAGCCTCACGGGCTGCTCTAATGCGTTGCCCTTTCTCCAGGGCTGTTTCGGGAGCGGGTACTCCATCACTAAGCCAAGCCAGCATCCTTTTAGCTAACTCCTGCCCTGGGTTCAGGTGAGTTGTACTGCTCAAGTCTGGACACCGGCTTTTAGAAATGGTCAGCAGGTGGTTTAGGTCCAGCTCCCCAGCAATATCAAACTCATACTCGATACCGCTGGCCTGAATAGGGGCTGTACCAACCCGCTCCGGCATGGGCTTACCAGACTTGGGGCTGTCCACCAGAACCCATTCGGTCTTGGTTCGCATGGTGACGATGACATGGGCGGGGGCTGCCAGCATGGCATCGATTAAGGCTCTCTCCAGGGGTCGCACTTTACCCCATGCGGTAAAACTGTTCATGGCTTTGCTGGTTTCGTTCAACTCCCAAAACCAGGCATGGCTGAGGCTATCAATCACAATCACGTCATAGCTGGCTTGTCCAGCCGCTCTGAGAGCTTCCATGTACTTGCTGGGGTGAAAGTCGGTTAACTCGCACACATCAAAATCAAACAGGTCGGCGTATTTGCTGGCGCTACCGTGTTCGGTGTCAATCACAGCAGTGCTCTTGCCCAGGTGGCGGGCGATTTCCAAGGCGCTATAGGTCTTCCCGGATCCACTCGGGCCGCAAAGGGCAAACCTTAGTCGAGCTTGGGTCTTAGTCGCTTTTTGAAACATGGTTGGAGTCCTTCGGTGTTCTGGGGTTTTCCGTGTGGTTGGTCACGGGGCGGTTGTAAAGACTTCCGCCCCAGGTCAGCGTTAGGCAGCAGATAAACCAGCGATATGCTCCTGGGCCATCAGCTTGGCTACTGCAAACTGATCGGCTAGGTACTGGCGCTTAATCTTCAGCCGCTGTTGGTTGTCCTTGGCCTGCTGGAGAATTAGAAGGGCGGATTGGTAGCTATCGGCCTGCATTAGCTCATGGCGCTTGGCCTTGCGCTGTTGCTCGTTCTTCAGGCTGGTATCCTGGGCGATCGCTGTCTCAATCTCCACAGTCAGCCGATCCAGGTCAGCTTGCAGGTCGCGGATGTCGATTTCGTTGGCGATCAATCCTTCAGCGGTTCGCTTTAGCTGGTCCGGGAACTGGGCCAACAGGTCAGTCAGCGTTAGCTGGCCAGTGCCGCGACAATCCATACAGTCTTCTAAATCCGTTTCGGCGTGGGGGTTTTTGGTCTGCACCAGTCCGGTGCCTCGGCAAAATAAACAGTCCATCGTTAGTTCTCGTGGTGAAGGGTTTGCAGAGTGGGCAGATAGGCTCTGCCCTGGCCATCAGTGCTTAGAACTCGTCACAGCTACAGGGGTCTGGGCTGTCGTAGCCACCAGACAGATAAGCGCTGCTGGGGACGCTCCACAGAACTTTTGAGCCATTGGGGTTAACCCGTTCGTGGATGGCGGCTAGTTCTGTGAGAATGGCCTTAGTGCCCCAACGCTTGACCATTGCTTCTAGGTCAAGAACGTCAAAACCCCAGGTTTCTGCTCGTTCATCCTCGGCCTTCTCTCGCTGGGCCTGGTCGTGTTGATAAGCCATTTCGGGCGGTTCGCGTAAAATCATGGATAGATCCTCTTGTTCTGGGGATTGCAACCCCTGCTGAAGCTTGGTCGTAGAGGCAGGGGCTTAAACTTTCAATCTGGTGGGCTAGCTGATGTAGCAGCTAACAACCTGGCGTTCAAATTTCTGCATCTGCTTGCCTCGGTTGCCGCTGAGAATGGACTGAAACTGTTGGGCCATCGTGCCCCGCTGGATCGTGTGATGGTTGTAATACTCGGTTACGCTATGCAGTAGTCCATAGGCGGTGTTGTAGGCTGACAGCTCATTTGAGCCCTTGCCCATGCCGTTAAATAGCTTCAGACAGGTTTGGACAATACGGGGCTGTTCTTCTACTGGCTGACCAGGTTCACCAAAGGCGGCGATCAACTGCATGGTTGCTTCGGCCTTGTCGATGGCCACCCCTGCAAGCTGAGTCATTTGTTCCTTCTCTTGATGCAGAGTTGCACGGGCCGACTCCAGAATCGTTTCAATTCGGCCAGGGTTAAAGCTGCCAACATGAGCGATGATTCGCTGTCCAGCCTTAACCGGGATCTTCATGCCGTTAGTGCAAATTAATCGGTTTGCGTAGATGCTGACGCTTAGCCCCCTACCATTCAGGTGGGAATCCTCCAGCAGTAGATATCCTTCGGTTAGGTCGCCTACAGCCTGGGCCGGGGCAATACGTTCGGGTAACTTGGCAGCGGCGTAGAGCATCCGGCCACCACTCAAACTACCTAGGTGAGTCATGGGCAAGTTGGCATCATCACAAAAGCGGTTAAACGTCTCTACAATCTCGGCATTCTGCCAGGGTTTACGCTTGGCATAAATATCAAAAAAGGCGTTGTTATCACCACGGTAGGCAGCAAAAACAGGGGCTTTGTGCTGGCGATCGGGGCCGTAATAAACCGGGGATAGCTTTACTTCCCAATCTAGGCCAGCGGCCTGTAACTGCTGCTCAACAGTTGAACCGGGGATTATTTCTTTAGCGGTGTCACGGTGCCAAGTAGTCATAATGATGTTTCCTTTGTTCTGGGAATAAAACCCGTGTGGTCGTTCACGGGGGCGGCTTTTACCCACTTCCGCCCCAGGTGGTGCCAATCTAAGCGGCGTAGGCGGCGGGTGCTTCTGCTGCTGCTGGGAATGGCACTACTTTCTGAGCCTGGAGGTATTCGCGCAGGGAACCAAAGCCCAGGTGAGCTAGGACTGCATAGCCGTGTTTACAGCAGCCCCGGCCCCAAAATCCCAATTGGTTATTCAGGTCATCACAAGTGCAGAACACCCCGGCAGGCCGCTTTTCAACGACATAGGCGGTGTCTTTATAGATGTTGCGGACAGTGTAGTGATTAGCCAGATCTAGGCGCTCTGTAACCTTCAGGTTCTTGCTCTGAGACTTGCGCCATTCTGCAAAGTGCTGCTTAAAGACTCGCTTGCTGATGAAAGTCGGGCGCCTGCCCCTGATCCAGACCCAAATGACCTTAAAGAACTCACGGATCTGGACTTGGGCCGATGACGACAGCCCCAGCAGGCGACGAACAGCAGCAACAGAGTAGAGGATATTGAAAGCTGTAACCATGACCAAGCCTTTGAACTCATAAGCTAATTGTAGCTTATATCTAAGCTACAATTAGCTTAATAACAAAGATTAATACATTTGTACTAATTAAATAGACTTGGCTGAACGATGGCGGGAGCAAAGTGAAACCAGCCACCCCCCAGGGATTGCAAACCCCAACCAGCGGGGGCAGCAATGCCAGCAGGCAAGAACACCAAGCATGGCACCCCAGAGCCCACAGCAAAGGCTAGCGATGCCCAAGTACCAGAACCAGCCCCACAGAAGGCTTTAGAAGACTTGGCAGAGGGCAACACCCCCCCAGGGCAGGGGGTAGCAGGGAACGAAACCCAAAGCCCCCCAGCAGCGGCCACAGCCCGCACACAGGCCACAGAGCGGGCCGCAAACGAACCCCGGCCAGCACCAAAAGCTGATGCCTGGAACACTTGAGCTGATGGGAATTGCTGGCGGGCAGCGTGGTCAATGCCACGAGCACAACCAGTGACCACCACGGCCCCAGGGGCAACATACCCAGCCAACCAGCCAAAGGCTGCTAGGGAGGCAGCAGAGGGCCGCCGTGAACCCGAAAACCCAACACAGTCAAAACCGGCAACAATGGCGGCAACAGACATCAGATCACCTCGAAACTTCTCTATATTCTAAGCTGATTTTAGCTTGCATTTAAGCTATTTTTAGCTTATTATATAGAAAGGCAAGGGGGCCAAGGGAACCCGTAAGACGCGAAGGGGCTATACAGAAGGCGAAAGCCGGGAAACGTGCCCGCTAGGGGCGAAACCTTAGCAGAGTCGGCGCAGGGAGAACGAGGCCAGCCACCACCCAGGCGGAAACCGACCGGAGTAAATGCGAGAGCTACCCAGGGGCGCAAGGGCAGCAGCAGCAGAGCAACGGCAGCAGACGCAAGCCTGAGAGGAACGGCAACCCACCCACCCCAAAGGCCACGGGGCGGGCACTGCCTAGCCGCTGACCAGCCAGCCAGGACAGCCTAATAAGCGCTGAAGCAGAGCTGGGAACGTCAACCCGGATCGAGCGGGAAACACGCGGCAACCACAACCCCAAACCACCGACCGGGACCGCTTCGAGGGGCACACCCTACCGGGAGGCTGGCCAGGGGGGACGATCAAGAGCTGGGCCAGGGCCGCTAGGGGCTCCAGGGTCTGGGCTCCCCCTGCGGGGGGGCTCCCCTTACTTCACCCTGTAAACCTCTGGGGTGGGTGGGCGGGGGGTGGGGGCGGGAAGTGCCTCTACAGCGAAAGACCCCCACCCTGGGCGCGGGGTGGTAGGGGGTGTGGGAAACGCAACGAAGCCGGGATCTACAGCGTGGCGATCGCCCGTTTTCCATCGCCCCCTGCCGGGGGTGTGGCTGGAGATGACAGGTTACGAGCGAAGCAGGCCCCCGCGCCCGGACAATGTGGCGATGGGCAGGTCAACCCAAAGTTTGCAGCTGGGCTCTTGCTACAGCACCCAGGTTGTCTTAGGGGCGCGGCTGACGGCTTTGCGGAAGCGGCGCAGCTCCCCTGGGCCAGCGGTGGCCAGCGAGGATGATCGTAGAGAGAAATCACAGGTCACGGCTGGGCCAGTCGGGTGCATTTTGCCGTGAGACAGCCTCACACAACAGAGGCGATCGCCATGCTCTGCTGGGAGTCCTCTTCAGGCACCAAGCGGTTGTAGATGGCCACTGCAATGACCGCTATGGCCATGAGGAACGTCAGCACGATGCTGATTTTGAGGCGCATGGACATGATGTAGTTACCAACCCTACCCCGGTAGCATAGTCACTTGTCTATCTGAGTGCATGTTCTGGGGATTACAGACGTTGGAGGAGATGCAAAAAACCCCTGGCCAGTAACAAGCCAAGGGCAGAGTCAGGTGCAGATTCACTACTAGAGCTAGGATGCCCGGTGGTAGCGGGTGATGCTCATCACTTCAGGAAATGGCCGAAGTGGAGAAGTGGGGGCACGGAGAGGGCAGGCTGTCTCTGGGTATGAGATGGGTTGGAGGGGTGAAACCTCAGTCTTGAAGGAAGCTGGCCACCCTGACCGCTCGGCGGGGTGGGGGCTTGTCGAGCAGGTTGGTAGAGAGTCAGGGCGGCGCGAGGGCACGGCCTGTGTGACTCCAGCAAGGGGATGTTCTGGGGGAGATGAGGTGCGATCGCCCGTTTTCCATCGCCCCCTGCCGGGGGTGTGGCTGTGGCCCCTGGCGTGAGCGTGTCGGCCCCCGCGCCCCGGACGATGTGGCGATAGGCAGACCAACCCAACGTGAGACATAGGGAAAACGGCTACAGCACCCAGGTTGTCTTAGGGGCGCGGCTGACGGCTTTGCGGAAGCGGCGCAGCTCCCCTGGGCCAGCGGTGGCCAGCAAAGGGGTTGTCAGAGAGAAATCACAGGTCACGGCTGGACCAGTCGGGTGCATTTTGCCGTGAGACAGCCTCACACAACAGAGGCGATCGCCATGCTCTGCTGGGAGTTTTGCTAATTATTTGGCGGTAGCCTTGTCAAGGCACCTTCATGAAAATTAAAAATTCGTTACAGTAGAAGGGGTTGTCTTTGCATTCCTAACTAAGGTCTCTTTATGAACGCTTTTGCCTCTATATTCCCTTCTAAGCTCAAGCCTCAAGCAACAGCTCAGGAGCTTAAGGCTCGTCTTGACTGGGGTGAGCCCGCATTGACCATAATTGATGTGCGAGATCGTGCAGATTTTAATGAAACCCGTATTCAAGGTTCAGTCTCTATGCCTTTAGTGGCTCTGGCTGCTGCGATTGATGGCAGTCTTGAGAAAGAGCGCGATATTTATATTTATGGAGATTCTGATGCTGCAACCGCTGAGGCGGCTAACCAGCTGAGGGGAGCTGGATATCAGCGTGTTGCTGAGCTAAAGGGTGGCTTGCCAGCCTGGAAAGCAGCTAAATATCCTGTTGAAGGGGTATAAACACTCCTTGACTGGATGGCATGGCATTTAGTTGTGCGGCCAGTGAGGGTAAATGAAGCAAAAAAAATCTCCTAGGCTAATGGGTGTTCTAGGAGATTTTGCTGTGAAGGGTAGATGCCTACAACCTGAAACCAGGAAGCCTTCAATGGAAAAATCCGCTGGCTCAAGATGGGCTCTTATACGATTCGCGCGGGAGTGTTCAGAAAAATGCGGATGACAGGGCTGAAACCCCTGATTTATCGCCCCAGAAACTGGGATTTACCCAAAATTCCGATTGATCCCGGATCTCAGGCCCCGCTAAGCGTTCCAGACTGGGGTTTCGCCCTGGCCCCAAAGCCACTAAGGGGCAGGCGCTGCGATGGTCAAAGGACCGGCCCTTGACCATCGCATAGATAGAGCAAGTTTGACAGCCTGTTCCCTCGGCGGGGTGCGCGGGTGGGGCCTCATCCGGGAAGCTTGGCCAAGAGTCAGGGCGGCGCGAGGGCACGGCCCGTGTGACTCCAGCGAGAGAATGTTCTGGGGGAGATGAGGTGCGATCGCACGTCAGCAGTGAGTTGTTCTGGGGGAGATAGGCGATCGCGTAGCGACTCCCTTGGAGTATCGCATTGCGACTCCCTTGGAGCATTCAATCCAGAAAAAACCTTGGCCATTTCCTTAGCACCACTAGGACACTTGTACCATGACCAAGCTCGCCAGAGGGCAAGAGGGCAAAAGGGAAGAGGGCTACCTCGCGCCGCCGCACACCACCCGAAAACCAACGACGCCGCTGACGTAGTCGGGCGCGAACCCGATACGGTCCGCCGACCGGCAGAACACAGGACCGTTGCTCCAGGAACCGCCCCGCAGCACGCGTTTCTCTTCAGCATCATCATCGTGGGCTAGCCAGGCACTGCCATCGACAGGGGCTCCCTCATAACTCTCATGCCACCAGTCCTGGCACCACTCCCAGACATTGCCATGCATGTCATACAGGCCAAAGGCGTTGGCTACTTCAAATCGGCCCACGTCTGTCGTTTCTTCTCGAAACTCACCGTGGGGACCATCCCCATAGGCCCCAGAGTAGGTTTTGCCTTCGTATTCCCAATCGGTGCCCCGGTAGTTAGCCAAGTCGGTGGTGATCGAGTCACCAAAGTGAAAAGGGGTAGTGGTATCAGCTCGACAGGCGTACTCCCACTCGGCCTCGGTGGGCAGGCGGTAGGGGCGGCCCGTAGCTTTTTCTAACCGCCTGCAAAACTCAACCGCATCAAGCCAGGAGATCTGTTCTACCGGGCGATTATCCCCGTTGAAGTTAGATGGCTCTGGCTTGAGTTCACGCTCTACCTGCGGCATTGCAGCCACCCCTCGCCACTGAGCCTGGGTGATGGGGTACTTGGCCATAAAGAAGGGCTGAGCAATGGTTACAGGGTGTTGGGGGCCTTCAGCGTTGTATCGACCTAGCTCATCCTCTGGAGAGCCCATCTGGAAGCTGCCAGGGGGAATGTAGACCATATCCAGCAGGGTCTGCCCCGTCGATAGCTCCAGTTTGTCTTCGGTGAAAAACTGAGCGCTGCGCTCTCGATACTGAATGATGGGCTTTGGTTTAGCCGTCAGAGATGCTGCCATAGAAACCTAGAAAAAGGAGGTGGACTGAGCAACCGTTCAGCCAGGCTTACCAGGCTACTCAGCCCTGTTTTCTATTTGGATGCCGTCACCAGCATCGCCGGACCAGGACTGGACTCCTCTTCGCACTCCCGGCAGATTCCCATCTGCCAGTTCTGGCCCAGAAGAGTGCTCGCGCCGCCGCACACCACCCGAAAACCAACGTTGTTGTTGATGTTGTCGGGCGCGTTCCTGTTACGGTTCGCCGACCGGCAGTTCTCAGGATTGTTGTTCCAGGAACCGCCCCGCAGTCGGGGGGCCTGCCCCGTCTTCACCGTCTCGAAAATACGAGATCGGCAAATAGCTGTTTGCGAAGCTGCCAGGTATCGCCATGATCGAGGTGGGCCAGCCAACTTTGAATAGACTGATCCAACTCTTTGAAGTTAATCTTACCGCTGGCATAGTCAGCCTGGAGCTGCTTTAGCCTACGTCTGCCCCGGCGCAGGTTTTCGCGGCGTACTCGAATGCGCACATCCTTGGGAAAGGTGTCGCCGACGGGGAGCACTCGAAATCCCAGGAAGTTCGCTCCGTAGCGAGTTTCAAAGAGCTGACTTTTGACTGGATGAATCCGCAGCCTGAGTTCTGCCAGGTAGTCTTCTACGGCCAGACGGGCATCTGTAAGAAAACTACAGTCAGAGCTGAACAGGGCAAAGTCATCCACGTAGCGGAGGTACTTTTTGACCTTGAGCTGCTCTTTGACAAAGTGGTCAAAGCCGTTGAGATAGACATTCGCAAAGAACTGGCTGGTGAGGTTGCCAATGGGCAAGCCCCGCCGCCGCTGGAGAACGGTCAGCAGATCATCTCCTGGGAACAGCTCATGAACGGGCATCTGCTCATTACTGTTATCGATGATGCAGTCAATCAGCCAGAGGGTGTCTGAGCACTTGATTTTACGGCGTATCAAACCTTTGAGGATTTCAAGATCAATACTGGGAAAATATTTCTGGATGTCGCACTGGAGCACGTAGGGCGTTGTCCGCATGAAGTCGATAAACCGGCCCAAAGCACGATGGGTACCATAACCGCTCCGGTTGGCGTAGGAGTCATCAATAAAGGTGCGCTCGAAGATGGGCTGAATGATATTGCAGAGGGCATGGTGGACCACCCGATCCCGGTAGGGGGCCGCAGAAATCATCCGCAGCTTGGGATCATAGATTTCAAAAGTGGTGTAGCCACCGGGCTTGTAGGTTTTTGACGTTAGTTCTCGTTGCAGAGCCAGTAATTCAGTTTCGCGGTGGTAATTGAACCGTAAGACGCTGGCCTGCATCCGCTTGCCCCGTTGTGCATTACGAGCCGCTAACAGCAGGTTCTCAAAATCGGTTATTTGAGGCCAGAGGTTGCCATGTCGCTTGACCATAGCTAGGCATTAGCAATCGACTTCTGGTGCTGCTGCCGCATCCAGCCACCCAATTCTTGACCAATGCCGTCGATCAACTGGCTAACATATTTGTACCGCTGGGCCGACATAAGTTCAAACTCAAGTAGCAGCCGGGTTTGGTGGCGCAGCAAATCGAGGCGACCATTGAGAGCCTTAAGCTGGGGCAGCTTGTCGCTGCTGTAGCGGGCCAGGATCAGCCCTTCTAACAGGTCGTAGAGGCCGGTGATGATCCGGTCCCCCAGCAAAAACTTATGCTCGCGGGGCAGCTTGTTGAGAATGGGCACGTACCACTTCACCAAATCGTAGGTTTTTTGGACGATAGGTAACTCTCGTTTCATGGCCTTTAGAGATAATGAACACATGTACTATAGTCAAGCTCGCCAGAGGGCAAAAGGGCAAAAGGGAAGAGGGCTACCTCGCGCCGCCGCACACCACCCGAAAACCAACGAGGTTGTTGATGCCGACGGGCGCGTACCCGAAACGGAGCGCCGACCGGCAGCTCACAGGAATGTAGAACCAGGAACCGCCCCGCAGAACGCGACGATCCTCAGCATCATCATCATGGGCTAGCCAGGCACTGCCATCGGCAGGGGCTCCCTCATAACTCTCATGCCACCAGTCCTGGCACCACTCCCAGACATTGCCATGCATGTCGTACAGGCCAAAGGCATTGGCAGGGAAACTACCGACATCGGTTGTCTCTTCTCGATACTCTCCATGGGGGCCATCGCCGTAGGCTCCTGAATAGGTCTTCTCTCCAGTTTTCCAATCCGTTCCCTGATAGTTAGCCAAATCAGTTGTAATCGTTTCCCCAAAGTGGAATGGAGTCGTGGTTCCAGCCCGACAGGCATATTCCCACTCAGCCTCGCTGGGTAAACGGTAGCTGCGACCTGTGTGTTGACTGAGACGGGCACAAAACTCTACCGCATCATGCCAAGAAACCTTCTCTACTGGACGATTATCCCCTGTGAACCTCGATGGGTCTGGCTCTAGCTCACGCTCCACCTGGGGCATTGCCGCCACCGCTCGCCACTGAGCCTGGGTAATGGGGTACTTAGCCATAAAGAAGGACTCTGCAAAAGTTACCTCATGCTGTGGCCCTTCATCGGCTGAACGGCCTTCCTCATCTTCAGGAGAGCCCATGGAAAAGGCTCCTGGGGGAATAAGCACCATAGCCAGGTCTATTCCCTGACCTAAGTCTTCAATAAACTGCTGTGCATTCCGTGAGCGACGCTGGACCAGCAGTTGAGACTGGCCAGGCTGCACCTGCAAAGTCGCAGTTTCAAATTCAAATGAATGCAGTTCATCCCTAGATTCCCCTAAGTCTGCCTCTGGGGTCGGCTCTGGAGACTGTTCAAAAGACAGGCTAGCTTCCCTAAAGGTGAAGGTTTGCAGCAGCGGATAAAGATTATTAGGATCGGGTTCAGGTGACGGGGGGGCCACCTTGGGCTGGGTACTGAGCTGAGCTGAGAGGGCTGCGTACTCACCACCCATCCGCTCCAGGGTTTGGGCAGCAATTTCTGCAAAGGGAATCACCAGGTCTTCTGCCTCTGGATCACCCTGGAAATCAAACCTTAACAAGGCATCAAAGGTTTTAATACTGCGTCCCAGACGTTCCGCAATATAACCTGACACCGCGTTCAGCACAGACACCGTAACTGAGCGGGTTACAGCATCTGACAATATGGTGCGCACACCGGGGGCAAAATCAAACTGTAGGTTTTGAGGGTTCCCTGGCACAGTTCTAGCTTGCATCAGCCCGCCCATAAAGACTTCGGCGACATGCACTGGCCCAGCCTTAGGTAAAAGCGTTTGCCGGATTAAATCTACAATCGGTGGACTTACGGGAGCCACTGACATCAGCTCGGCCAGCTTTTGAGCTATTCCTGATGCAGTTGTTCTAAAACTCTGGACCAGATCTTTAGCATCAAGCGCTTCAGGATGCCTAGTTTCCTCCCCATCTACGGAGGTTTGTAGCGCCCCGATCGTCTGTAAATCAAACTGATACCCGATAGTTCGAGTTTCACCACTACCGGCCACCACTTTGGCCCACTGCTTGAGGGGGTTGGCTTCCAGTGTCACCACTGGTATGGTCATGGGTTGCTCTGGACTACCCAACAACTGCTGCAACAACGGTGATTGGGGTTGGGCATTCAGCTTGGCCGTGGTGGTTCCCGCTTCTAGCGCACTTAACCACACTGGAGCGCCCTGAACCAAAGCACTCTGAGCCCAGAGACGCTGGGGTAATAATTGAATTACCGTCGTCGGTGCTTGTTGACAGCAGCGACTTAACCAGGCCAAAAGCGCTCTAGAGTGCCAGGCCGACGAGGTACAGTCACTCAGCAGTAAAATCAGTCGCCGCCCCGCAGGGTCAAAGAGTTGTCTGGCCCTGGCCGGTCGTCGAGCGTAAACTGGGTCTCGCCAGTTTGGGAATAGTTTAGGGACTTGGTCAGCTTCGGTTTGCAGTCGCCAGGTGGTGACTCGACGAAATGCCCCCTGTCGTTCTAGCAGGGTTTGAAATTCGGAGATGGTCTCTTTCCACAGGGGCAGCGATTCTGTATCTTCCACCACTAGGGCAACATCCAACCACCGCTCTGAGGCCGGTTTTAGCACCGGCGACCAGATCCGCTGATCGGCAATGCGTTCTATGGTTGCATCTTCATCAACCTCTAATTGACCAACCGCTGGAACCTTTTTACGTAGGGGGCGTAGAGCTCGGGCTAAGTCCAATCGAATCCGTAGGGCTGGGGCCGCTGGGGCCTTAATGGGAATACCAGTATCGTCGCGCGAGCCTTGAGCTGATCTGGACGGCAGTGAGAGTTGGCCTGGGTCAGTTTCCTCCTGGCCCTGATCATCCTCCACAAATTCTTCGCGGATATTGCGCTGGGCTGCGCCAGTCGTCTGATCAGCCTTATCCTGCTGGCGATCGCTACCGGATAAATTTCCCATGTGCCGGGCTAGCCACAGGGCATCGGCTATGTCTTCGGCTCCAAAGTCTACCCCGGCCTGTTTCAGCACAGTTGCTAACCCTGCAACATCGTCAACCTTAGGACGACTACCCGGTCTCATATGACCTAGTCCTCAGTGCTCGACAAGTATTTCATCAGGGCCTTCACCAGCTTATCTTTGGTCTCCTGCTCAGGTACTCGCTCACGGGTAACGAAGTAAATGGCATTCAGCAGTTGGTCGGTGGAGAGATCACCATCTTTGCTACGCTTCACAAATTGATCAATTAGGTCGCTGGCCTCATCGACCTTGGCTTTCTCGGTCAAGTCATCCTTGAGATGAGCCTCGACAATTTTCTTCAGCCGTTCGGGTTTCGGGTCTCCCATGTTCAGCCGCAGGCAGCGCCGCAAAAAGGCTGGGGGAAAGTCACGCTCTCCATTACTGGTCATCACCACAAAGGGAAAAGCCCCACAGCGAAAGCGCCCCGTTTTCGTCTCGACCCACTGTAATTCATCATCTTCGGTGTAGGCCGTGCGTACCCGGACAGGGTCTTCAGCTTTTTTCAGTTCCTCTGCCATACGGACAATCTCTGGGATCTCGAACTCTCCATCCTCAAAAAGATGGAGCAGGTCATTCGGTAGGTCGATATCACTCTTATCGATCTCATCGATGAGCAGTACTCGGGGACGTTTGGGGTGATCGGTTGGGAGTAAAGCTGTTCCCAAAGGGCCAAGGGTGATGTAACTGCCAATCGGCTTCTCGCGTCCGAGCTGGACGTCTTGAAGGCGGGCGATCGCGTCGTAGCTGTACAGTCCATCCTTACGGGTGGTGCGAGTGGTAATGGGCCAGTAGAGAACTTCTCCCAGATTTAGCTCATAGGCCACGGCATAGGCCAGAGAAGTTTTACCGGTGCCCGGTTTCCCAGTTACCAGCAGTGGACGGCGCAGGTACAGCGCTGCATTAACCATATCCAGCTCATCCTCAGTAGCCTGGAAGGTTGCTCCCCGCTGTTGCTGCTTCAGCTTGGCGACAGATTGCTTGGCGGCAGCGGCTGTACCGAAGGGCCGCCAACTAGGAGGATCGGGCAACCGCTCAGCAATGTAGTTCGGGTCCTGCTGGGGAGTGCGAGTTCCTTGAAAAATACGCCAGGTAGAATCTGTCATGGCCGAGGCATTCTGAGTGATGGTTTGAGCGGTGGAATGAGATTGGGATTTTCCCACAGGCAAGAAAGGTGGTGACCAATGTGAGCTGTTTCATCGGCAACAGCCATGGCGGCTGAGCGCCACAGCTTCACTACCTCTGGCAGCGTAGCACTCGTACAGGTGAGTACTCTGTCGAGTTCATTAGTGGCACAGACTGTTTCAGCCAATTGGTCATTTCTGAGCCAAAGAGCAGCCGGTGTCCCTGTCGCAATTAAAGTGCCAAAGAGCCTTTCATATCCACTGTCGTCGTAGACTTTGGACATCTTTAGCCCCACACTGGTCGGTCGGTTTAGCCGCTCAAACAGTTCCGTCGCCAAAGGCAGGTCATCAGCCAATACAAAGGCCCCACAAACCCCTTCAGCGACGGTGTCTAAGAGGGTTGACCACTTCTTCTGCCAGGGTTCCTTAAACATATTCAGGACCTTTGGCTCCAGCCGTTCAGCCATGCGGACTACACAGCGAAAACGAACTCCAACGCGAACATCCGGTAGAAACGGTGAGTCGGAGCAGTCCATGGCAGACCAGCGATCGCAGGTTTCATTCAGCCAGGCTAGCGGCAATATCAAATGTAAGGTCAGGTCCTCGTGAGACTTTTCTAAAGTCTCACTAATACACGCCTGCACCAGCCTGGGCAAAGACTCTCGGGTGACCTGGTTTAAGAAGGGTTCCACTTCAGGTGCATCCAGCTTCTCAATACCTTTTCCACCTCGAATGTCGTACTGAGAGTCGTCTTGAATAAAGTAAGCCGACACTAATCGGCCATCCTCTACTTCCTTCTGGACATAAACCAACAGATGGGATGTCCCCCCCCTTGCTTGTTGCTCTAGGTGCTTTACCAGTAGAGGCTTTACATCAGCTATCAGGGCATCAAAATTGCTAACCCGAGGCTTTAGCCAACCTTGTAGTGCCTCTTGTATATCTACTCTGGAATTTAAGTCAGGGAGGCTCAGCAGTGCTGCAAAACGGTCAACAGCCTCAAATAAACTATCGCCAGGTTTTACGTCTCCCAACTGGTCAAGCATTGCAGAGAGGGTTGCCGGTACTTTCGAGTTCAGCGGACAAACCAAACGATATGCCGTCTGAATCGCCTCAGTCAGAGCTAATTCAGATCCTTGGAAAATTGGTAACAAACTCTGGGCATCGAGCTTAAACGTCCCAGGAGCAATATCGTTTAATATGCCTAAAACATTGCTTACACCAGGTCCTGTTGGCCCCCCAGCCCATTCCAATAAAGCAATGCCGCGATTTCCCTGAGCGCTCGAACCAGCGGGCAGGATACCTGGAGGAGGGTTTAGGGCAAACCGTAGCTGCTCGAATTGAGCTTCAGGCAGACCACTAATCAAACGGCTTAACTCCAGCCGCTGACGCGACGACAAGGAAAAAGTCATGCGTTATCACAAGGCATACGTCATCACTGTAGGCGAAACCCACTAGCTCATTAAACTACACGCTCTTTTTGCCTGATTCCTATTAAAGCCTGTCGTCTAACTTCTATCCACCCAGCACAAAAGAAGAGAACTAGCGCCTAAAGCATCGCCCCCAGCGCTACTACCGTAACTGCTCTTGCATAAACCCCAGTACCCGCTCAAAAGCCTCACGGGTCGGATGCCCTGCCTGCCTTAACTCCAGGGTTAGAGCTGGGTGAGCCCTGGGGGATATGCCAAACGGGTTGCCCGGGCCAGAGTTGATCTCGATAGTCTCCAGGGCCTTTCCTCGCTTCCTGCACATGACGTCGTCGTCCCTCACCACCTCAGGCGTGCCCCCAAAGGTTTGGCGCAGGGTATCAAAGCGCTCCTTGGGACTGGTGCTGTCCTCAGAAAAGCGAATGGCCAACAGGGGTACCCCAGCATCAGCCCTGGCCTTTGCGGCCTCCAGGTCATCCTGGGAGACTCCCAACGCTGCCCTATGGCCCCCAGTCATACCAATGGGCAATGACGGTTGGCTGGCCACCGGAGCCAGCACCGATTCATCTGCCATCAGAGACAGCACAAAGCCCCCGGTCAGACACATGCCAATCACCCCAACCCCCGGTCCACCACAGTCCTGGTGAGCTTTCCGGCAAAGGGCTTTAAGCCACTGGGTAATGGGGCTCGACTGATGCTTGGCAAAGCAGTAAAACTCTTGACTGATGCAGAGTTGGGCCACCAATCCCAGGGTTTTCACCACTGAGAAGGGGCGATCTGGTTGGTCAAACAAGAGAGGCATGTAGACTGTAAAGCCAGCCGCTGCAATTTGTCGCCCTAGGTCTACGCATTCAGGAACCATGCCAGGCAACTCATGCAGCAGCACTACGGCAGGCCCAGTGCCTTTCGTATAGACAGGTCGAGATGGGGTAACTACTCAAAAAGTGCTGGTAGTGTCAGGATCCATAGGCTAACCCTCAGGTCGCTGTCGCCACCTGCTGCGCTGCCGCTTTAGCGCGAATCACATCCGGTAACGGTGGTATTCGGTCATCACCATGAACACGAGAAAGGAGGTACTGCCAGAACGAGAGGCCTAATTTGCGGCAAGTTTTCTTGAGACCGACCAAGGTATCTCGGGCTTGTCGCCCTGCCTCCGAGCGCGTGGTGCCACTAATTTTGCGGCGGGTGACATATTCCCGGATATCGGTTTCTGAGGCATTGTTATGCAAGGGTAACTCGGGACAATCGAGGACCCGTAGCAACTCTGCTTTGCGGTCTCTAAACTGCTGAAGGACGATATTGAGGCTGGCATGGTGCCGATAGCAGCGTCCAAACAATTGGTCAAACCCTGCTTCTAGGTTGGCTTTGGCCTCAGCCGTAGGAGCCTGCCGATAGGCCTGCAACTGGCGGTAGTAGCGCCACAGCAGGTCTTGCATCTCAGCGATATTCTGCCGATGTTGGGCCGTGCTGCCCGCTAAGCGTCGCAACGCCCGTTCGGCATGCACCCAACACAAGCCATGGTGCAATAGATTGAATTGACCGGCCCCATCACTGAGAATCCGCAGGTCGTCCCGAATGCCCTGGGCCAGGACACCCCCCAATAGCGCCGCCTCGGTGATGACCCGTACCGCGTTGGTACTCATAATGCCCAACCCCGATAAGTAGGCCTGCCATGCCGTCGCCTCGGTCGCCAGCACCTGGTCTGAGAACGTCAGCGTCGCCCAGTGCTTGGCCGCTAGCCCCTGGGTCGCTAAGTACTGCTGAGCATCGTCATTGAGGATGTAGCGGGGGTTCCGCCCCTGCAGGACCTCGAGGAAGTTGCGACGACTTTTGCTCTCTCCACTGCTGAAGTAGGCAAACCAGTCATTGCCAATCACCGTACAGTACCCATTCTTACCCTGATGCCGGGCACCGGTGTCATCGGTCTGGACATAGGTGGCGGTCTCTAAGCCAACCCGCAAGACCGACTGTTGCTCCTCGTGGAATGTCCCTTTTTCCTCGGTTAAGATGCGGTTGATTTGCCCGGTTGAAATCGCTATCCCCAGGTCACTCAACTGTTCGTAGATTAAGGGCTGCGGCACCCGACATTGGTAGTGTTGGTACAGGATGTAGCTCACTAACGTCGGGCCGTAATGACCCCCTCGATACGGTTCAGGCAATTGCCCCACGACCGTCTCCCCCGACACCGTGATGTATTCGGCTAACTGAAAGCGAATGTTCTGGCGGCTCAGCTCCAACTCTTGGACATCGTAGGTCCGGTACCCATTGAATCTCGCCCCCGCCGGTATCACGGAGGGCTGGATGATCTCCACCCGGTCGACCGCAAAGCCTGCTTTCTTGCTCCGCTTCCCCATCCCTCCTCGTTTGCCCGTCTTTCCCCCCGCCGCCGGGCTGTCATTCAGCTGACTGGCTTTCAGCTTTGGCTTCCCTTTCAGGTTCTTCTGAGCCCGCAGTTCTTCCTCTAGTTGCTTGATCCGCTCCCCTTGTTGCGCCACCTGGCCTTCCAACCGCTCAATCACCTCCTGCTGCGATTGGATCTGCTGCTGTTGCTGGCGCACCACTTCCAGCAACCTTTCGCTCTCCGAAAGGAGCTCTGATAGAGGGACGGATTTCAGGTTCTCAAGCACTAGACTCATTCCTCTGTTAGACCAGATCTTTGTTCTCTTGACAACCCCCTTCACAGTTCCACATCCACCGTCTTACCAGCGGTTATTGAGAAGTTACGAGATGGGAACCCCTCACTGGCAAACTCAAAGGTAGAAAAGTCTTTCATGGGATCGCAACCCAAAAGTGTCCTCCAGGTGCGGCCCCCAGCCAAATACCAGGGGCACGTCCCTAACAACTACTCTTCCGAATCTTCTTCACCTAACTTGACCAAGCGAATATGCTTATAGCCCAACTTGATCTGAAACTCATCCCCTGGCTGAAGCCCCATTTCTTCGGTATAAGCGGACCCAATGACCATCTGACCGTTTTTATGAACCGTCACCGTATAGGATGCCTCTCGGCCTCGACCATCTTTCCCCTTCTCCGGTTCTAGCTGAATGCCCTTGGCCGACAGCAAGGCATTATAGAATTCAGCCAGGTTCACCCGAGGCTTGCCGCCTTTACCATCTGTGTAATAGCCACATTCTTTAGCCAGCTCACGCTTGGAAAGGCTGTCGTTAGCCTTCACTACTTTCAATAGCTCTTTGCCAGTTAACGGCTCTTTAACTGCTTTAGCTTTTGTTGCCATTCTAATTTTTCCTGCAATAAAACATCAGATTTTCAGGATTTCATTTTGAAATTATAGACCCAGCTAGCACCTAGAATGTTAAGCAATAAAAAGGGTTATCACCTAATGAATCAGGCAGATGATCTATGAAAAGTGACACACAGGGGCGATCGCCATCACTCTAGCTCTAGCAGTCCACTGCACTTCCTATGAGACTCACAGCCAGCGTGGGGGATTAGCTATACTTTGCTCACGTAGAATATAGCTGGCTACATGGCAAATAAAGACGATTCTGGTAAACCTTGGTTGGAGAAGCTAGTTTTTCCGCTCATCCTCGGGATTGCTCTGGCGGGTACTTCTCCCTGGTGGGTTACAGCCATAGGGAATCGTTTGGCCAACAATGGCCTTTCAAATCCAGCCCCCGGCCCGACCTCTGCACCCACTCCAGAGCCATCACCCGCTCCTGCACCAACAGCTACTCCAGAACCAGCACCCACTCCCGCAAGTCGAGAAATTAGAAAGCAAGGCTACATCTTTCGACTACAGGACTGTGGCACTACTGGTGAAGTTGGAGCTATCGCCTGCAATTTCACAGTACAAGCTCAAGAAGGTCTCAAAGACTTACAAATTAATGCAAGTTGGGCAGGCCGAGATACACGCCTAATTGACGCTAATGGCCAGGCATATGTCGCTTCTAGGATAGAATTTGGTGGTACAGGCAGTCCTACGACAGCACGTTCAAGCCTAGTCCAAACACCAATTAGAGGAATTGCCTCTTTCAGTAATATCCCTTCAGAGATAGACTCATTCAAAATTTTTGAACTCGCTGCTTACTCGTTTGGAGACGGCAAGTTGGAAGTTGCTTTCAGTAATGTGTCATTGGCTAAGTAATTATTGAAAATATATTAGGATGGATTTTCGCAAAAGGCGGTGTGCTGTCCAGGGGAAGTTTGCTGGGTGCGATAGCCAAAGGCCGGTCTTCGACCATCGCAGAGATAGAGCATGTTTGACAGCCTGCACCCTCGGCGGGGCGTGGGGGTGGGGGTCTTGTAGAGCAGGTTTGCAGAGAGTATGGGCGGCGCGAGTGCGCGGCCCGTGCTGTTCCAGCAAGGGTGTGTTCTGGGGGAGATGGAGTGCGATCGCTGATGCCTTCAAAGTGCTTTAATAAAATTCCAAATACTTTCTCCCAGGCAATTCAAATATGTGGCTGCGTTGGTTAGTTGTTATTATTTTGACGTTGGCTCTTCTTGTCCCATTTAATGTAGCGACTCAAGAGTTAAAACACCCTGGAATGCGTATCCAGAGAAGTAATCCATCACTATTTGGGTTTATTAAATTTGTAATTCTATATACAGCGGTTCATATATGGTTTTCCAGTTTAGTGCTGCAACCTATATCGTGGATACGGCTAGTAATCATCTGGATTGTATTATTTAATGTCATTGGATGGCTTTTTTCCGGTTTTTTGAGAACAAATTCAAGGCTCAACCCTTTAGTAGACTTGATGTCGGATTTACTAGGTATCGGAATTGGATTTTGGTTGATAAACAGATTTCTTATCCCCTAGAAATGACAGGCACTCATTATCCTTAATTCCTTCGACTAACGCAAAAACAGGAAGCCAAAGCCCCCCAGCAACTAGCCCACCACCCGACAGCGGACCCGGCCACCCCGCTGCCCACCGACCAGCGCCACCTGGCCACCAGGAACCGTGCAGGGCACCGACACCGCAAACGCCCCTGGCCCCGAGGACACAGAGCGCACCAGCACCGAGTAACCCACCACCCGAGCCCACCGCACAGCAAAGTCAGCAGGCAACTGGTCAAACCACACCTCAGCCACGAAGCCGGTGAACGACCTGTCGGACTCCCGCCAGGAGCACTCGACCGCACCGAACTCAGCTGCCAAACCAGCCACAAACTCGTAAGAAACAGGAAGCATAGCTAAAACCAAACGCTACGGCTCCCTTCCACGCCACCGGCTTCCCCCCCGGAGGGCGGCCAGACTAGGCGCAAGGGCAAGGCAGGCCCAAGAAAAAAACGCGAAGCACCACTAGAACTGCCTGGAGCAGCTTGTGAAACCCTTGCGCCGGGTTCTTAAGGCGTAAAATAGAGCGCCCTGCGTTGGTCGCCCAGAGAGGATTCTGCCTATATCGAGTCAGTGATACGCCCAGGCTGAATGGAGCAGGCTGGCCAGGGCATCAAAGGTGCGATCGCAGCCCTGGAGCAGGACGGGCATAATAGCCCCAGTGGAATTTCACATCTGCCCCTGGCGATCGCTGGGGGCTTTGTTTTGCTCTGCCCTCAGTCGGAGGTAAGGGGAAGGGCAACCCGGCTAGTTGCGCGCGCAGGCAACTACTCAACCGTCATTCCGCAGGCTGATGAATAAAAACTCTTGACAATTTAATCTGAGCTGAAGTCCAGGCAGTCGACCTTACTCCACCGCATAGAGATGACCATCACTGCCGCCGAACTAAACCACCCCATTGGCCACCGCTGGCGAGGAATCGAACGAGTCTACGGTGCTGAACTTCCAAACGAGGCGGGTTAGCTCCTTAGGGCCGCTTCCGGGATAGACCCCTGTGCGGGCCAGGTTGCTCCGAAACATCGGCGTACTACCCTGCTCACTTCGCCACAAGCCACTAATTTGCCGCGAAATCGACGCCAAAAGATTGGGACTCCGACTATGATCTACATTTGATGAATTTGATGATTCAGTAGCTAGCGTTCCAGAATTATCAGTATTGGATTAACAAGATCTACTTAAAATTTCACTCTTATCACTATAAATTTCATAATTTTGCGTTCCCCGCTGCTTGTAAAGACTTAAGTAGCCCGTAAGACATACTTCTCCTGTAGTCTGCCTACCTCTCTCTTGGGCTCCAGAACCTCCTTGACCTACGCACGTCAGATCATATCTGCCGTTGTAACTTACTTGGATTACTTCTATATCTCCAATCATTGTCTGCTCTTCCCATTCTTCGTAAGAGCTTAACTGCAAAGTGTTAGGAAGAACTTCGTAATTAGCACTAAATCCGGTGCCATTTCCACCTATTGCCGCAACTTCAGGCAGAGCATTACATTCTTGAGTGCTATCAACATAATCTAATGAGTAGCGTGAAAGGTTATCCATAAATAGTTGTTGATGCTCGCCTGGAATTCTAGATCCAGCTGACTCACCGCAAGCTATAAGACTGATTGACAGAAAAGGTAATAATACCGAGGCGGCTATTCTATTGCAATTGATTTCAAACAGATTGGAGTTAAACATTTTAAAAATAATGACAAACACAACAAATTTTGGCATCTATTATTTTATGGAAGATGGCAGTTCCTGAGTGAATCCAGCAGGGGCAATTAGTAGCATACACAAAGATGTAAGACAAGCAGAGACAGCCATAGCCAAACGACTATCAAGTTAGCCCACTATTAGCTCTGAGCAGGCAAAAATATCTATAATTTATCAGCTCTTGATTAATATCAAAGTATGGTGATGGATTTAGATATATTCCTGATCACTAACATTCTGCTTCCACAGGTTGACAAATGATTATCAGAATGCATAAGTTTTACGTCGTCTGAAAACCTTGAGAAATAACGATCTCAGTTGCCAGAGCCCATAGCCTAGATGATTGCAAATCGTTAAGCTGCAACTGATTGATTCCAATGATCAGAGCAACTCGACTCATGCATTAGCCAGTATCCTAAACGCAGATTTGACTCCAGTATGGCCGTTTCTCCTGCCGACAAGCCACCTATCAAAGGCTCCCCTAACTCAACTGGCCACGCTAACTCTTGATGATGGCACTGTCATTTACATAAAGGAAATCGGAGATATAGAAGAGGTTCTCGCAGGCACCTCTAGTTCCCCTGGAGAAATCACCTACACCTCCAAAGGAGCCAGCGAACAAAGTCGCGCGTAGTTTTCAAGCAATGCAGGGCACCACTCGCGCCTACCCCAGCTACACCCTTAATATATTCAAGCAGATAGCTAGGGTTAACGTCGATAAGGTAACACTCAAATTTGGGGTAACTGTAGCTATTTCTAAACAGAACTACCCATTTGAGGATGTCCCTCAAATGGGTAGTTGAACGTCGCAATCGGAATATAGCACTTCAATATTACGCTTGAATCACATTAATAAACACCCCAGTTTTTGCCTTCAAGATCTGGGGTGTTTTATATTTTCATCTAATCACCAGTCTTAGCGCGATTTGAAACTTCTTGTCCGGCTTGCTAAGGCATAAAATAGAACAGCCTGCGGTGGTTAGTTTAGAGAGAATTTGGTCATTCTGCCGTTAGTGTTTAGCGATGTAGTCGCTCTCTTTCCTAGAATCTTCTAATCCAGAATACTCACTTTCCTACAAGTTACTTAAGGATTAACCATAAAGTCATTGTACTCAACGTTCAATATTTCAAGATAGGGATCAGGGGTATTTTCATGTGAGCTTCCGTACAGAGACAGGGTGCTAGAACCAAATGTCTCAAGTTCGACATCATGCAAAGCTTGGTGTTTTTGACAGTTCCAAGCCGAGGAACCCCCTAAGAAGCTGATTGCACTCATATAATCATCTGGCATGACTTCAAGCTTGCAGAACTCACTCAGAACTCCCTGCCTAAACCCATAATGATGTGCAATTTGATTATTGCCAGGTTGTATCTCTGTAGAAGGATAGGTTACATTCGCTCTCAACGGAAGTGGTCGGTTTCCTTGGCACACTCCACCCAAATTAGGATCTAAATCGCATTCAGCTCCGGTGCGAATAATCCACCTGGCTTGGTTGTCATCTGCCATACACACAATCGTCATCACTGCCCTAGCGTTATAGACGTTGCCCTGCTCAAACAAAAATTCATAAGTTCTTCCAGGGCAAGTATACAGATTGTTGCGGCTGATTTCCCTAACACCAGTTGAGCCTGCGGCGTTTGCAAAACCACCATGCAAAAGTACGCCGGTTGAAGCCCCAACGGCAATTAGAGCAATGTTTCTAATGCTTAATTTATTCATTGAACTCCTACGACTTCTGCTCAAGGACTTCATACCGCTTCAATGCATCTTTTTTTAACTTGCTGGTAATCAGCCCACTTGAGCCCATCAAAGACAGTAAGTTAATGCCAAATCTGATGGTGCTAGCTTGGGTATAACACTCTTCATCAGTACGACTGGGATTGTCGAGACAGCTAAAAACTATTGGGAAGGCAACGAAAATGCCCAAACCGATGGATATTATCGTATTCAAGGCCAAGAAGGCTAGAAATACCTTCAAGTATCCGTATAGCCCTCTCTCCGCTTTAACAATTTTCTTCTCGTGGTCGGTAACGTACTGAGTCTTCATCATCCTTAGTTGTTGTTGACATCATCACAGGACAGTGCTGCCAGAAAATAGGCAACAAAGCCGCAGGTTAGTTTACGACTGGGCAATCACTCAACCCGGAAAACTCGCAAAGAGGTTGCCATATATGAGCCCAGAAAAATGCCTTATCGCTTGCGGCTCACTAAGTGTTCCCTTCTGTTGACATCTACACCGAATCATCTCCCCAGCCACAATACCCACAGTCCCAGTGGATCTGACCTGGAGCCGCCTGTGGGATGGGCCTTTCACAGTTAGGGCACCGACCCGTAAACAGCGGGTGAACATCCAACATTTCCAGCTGCTGCTCCAAGCTCAGCCGCTGCACCGGGTCTAAAATCAGTTCCCCACCGTAGTAGCTAGCTCCCTCCGGCTGCCATTCCTCCCCGTACCAGGCCATAGGATCATCAGGGCTAGGGCGCGCGCTCATGGCCAGTCTGAAGTCTGAGCAACTATCCCCCTCCACCCCCATTGGGTGCGCAGTACAGACCAGGTAAGGGCTATGGGCGCAATATTCGCAGAGATCGCAGCAATCGAGCTTAGCCATCAGTACCCGCAGTTCTCAGCCCCAAAGGACTTGGTTATCGTACCGTCTGCATCCATGGTGACACACCAGGTTCCACCGACCCGCCAGAGCTGGTAACGGTGGAAGCCCTCGTGGATCAGGAAGGTTCCAGCCATAATCAAAACACCACCAGCAGCGATCGCACTCAGCACCCGTAAAGGCCGAACAGTAGTAGGCGTAAGCAGTTGAGCGTCTTTCATAGTGCCTCTGGAGTCTTTATCTGTAGGGTGCCCAACTCTCAAATGAGAGCAACGGTTAACCGAAAGATAAACTTTAGTATCATGCCTGGGCATATCCGGTTGAGAGGAGTAATCTAATAACAAGAGGCAAGAGAAATCTTCCTCTTTCCAAATGATTCAGTCCTCTCAAACAGGAGGTTTGTTATCTCGCAAACGTCTGAATCTATTCCACCTAACTCAACAGCACTCTACTCAGTTGTTGATATTTCCTATCCTGAAGCTTAAGAGAGTAATGTAAGTGATACCCAGAGACGCGACAACTCAAACGACGGTATTGCAACATCTCTAGACAGTATCAACTCCTTAGAGGAAGTCCCTCAGCAACAGTCTGAGTGCTACAAACGGTTAGCTTCGTTTCATTTTTCTGTTTTCGTAATATCAAAAAACACCCTGGTCTCTGTCTTCAGAAATCAGGGTGTTTTGCATTATTTTCAACTTGCTAGCCGTTGCCAGATACGAGAAACTTCGGCAAACAAGGTTTGAATATTTTCAGTAGATGTCTGTATAAAGTGCTCCATTACTTGTCGGTCGGCTCTGGCTTCCTCCAGCAAGTTGTTAAACCGTTGGTTGTTTTCCTCCCAGCGCTGACGGTCATCTATCCGCTCTGCTCGGCGTTCGCGCACCAGGCCATCCATAACACTAGCCAGGGTACTGAGTCGCTCTGCCAGCTCCTGTCGAGTGCTGCTGGTCGCTTCCTGGGTCTCTTCTTCAATTTCAGTAAACCGATTTTCCCAGGCCGCAATAGAACGGGCGTTAGAGTCAATCTGTCGCTGAGTAGATTCAATCTGCTGCTGAGTAGATTCAATCTGCTGCTGAGTCAGAGCCTGTAGCGCCTCAGTCCGACTAAGGCGCTGATCAGCGACAGCCTGTGACTCTGCCAGGTTAGCCAGAATAGCTTCAATCCGGTCTAAGCGATCAGTCGTCATTTCCCTATATCTTCCCTTCAGACTTTGCCTGAGCCACGGCTGCTTTGATCAAAATCTCAACGTAGTTGCTCAGACTACGACTTTCCAACTCTGCAAGCTTCAACAAGCTGTCTTTTAAGTCCTGGTCGATGTACGTTCCGACCTTCGCTTTGGTTGTGGGCATTGTAGCGGTCATGGCAGCTTATGGATGTCTATGACTAGACCTGAACGCAGTATAGTCCAAATGTTCTATTTGGAGCAAAGGTACTCTACTTTAGAATACTTTTGCTTTATCCGTAAGCACTCTCAGACTGAGACCTATCAGCCTATGCTGCGGCAAGATCCATCACTACAGCTTTGCACCAGGCCAAATAAACTTCCCGGTAAGGGCTATGAGCTTGGGCTGGAACATAGCGATCGCAGCTATCGATCTGCCAGGGCCGTAGTACTGGCCTCAGTGGGCCGCCACCTTCTGTAGCCTCAGCCTGGAAGAGTTGTTCCCCTTGCTGGGGTGGCTCTCCGAGGCAATTAAAGCCGATGCCTAACTCAGGTAGTCCCACATCTTCCAGGTGGATGTAAATGTTCTCATTGGGTACCAAATCTCTAAACTTCCAGCAGTCCCATTCACTAGGGTCACTAGGGTGGTCAGGCTGTTGAATTAGGGCCAGGTGAACAGCCTCGACAACCGCATCAGAGGTGGGGGTAAAGGTATATACCTGGGCTACTTGCCAACGGCGGTCTAAGCCCATCCCAACCATTTGGCCGGGTTCTGGAGCCATATCAGCCCAGGCGGTGCGAATGGATAGCTCTTGCGGCAGGCGATCGCGTTCTTGGCAATAGCGATAGATAACAAGCTGCATAGGTCTGTCTTCTCTAGCTAGAAATACTTTCATCCAGAAGCTGAGGAATACTAGCCCTAGGCCAACATCAGGCCGCTTCATCACAAGACGGCTGATTCACACCCTCCGACCAGGCCACCACCACTTGGCTGTAGTCTCCCGCTAGTCGTTCACCCACCGGCTCAAAGTGTTGGAAGCTCTTGATCTCTAGCCCATCAGCAGCTGTGATCCACGATTCCTGTTTGACCAGTTCCCAGCAGGGATCACCCCACTCATTGGCAACCAGGTCTCCTCCAGTTAGGGCATGGATGACCAGCAGCGGTGAAGTTCCGCTATGCCAGGGGGTTCGTGCTGGAATGCTGCCATCAAGGGTACAGATGGCCAGGTAAAAGCCTTCCACCCCTGTTTCCGCTTGTTCTGGGGACTGGTAAGCCTGCACCTGAGCTACGGTCCAACTGTGATTGAAGAAGTCAAACTGCTGCCCCGCCTCAGGACTGGTATCGTCCAAAATTACGTCATAGTCTTCGATTCGACCCTCGGGCACATAGCCTTCAGGAACTTCCCAACCAGGAGGCACATAGCTAAGGGGATAGCTCATCACACGCATGATCAGTTGTTTCATGATTCATCCTTTGAAAGTGCAAATCCAGCGAGAGCCCCTCTGGCTGCCCCTTGTGACTCTCACAACCGTAACAGCGCTGCCCCCCTGCTGGGTGTAAGTTGCAGCTAACTGCTCACATTTTCGTTGGGCTTGAGCCGCATCGTCAGCCCACACGTAATCTTCCCACTCCTCTGTTTTCGCCTCCGGGTCTTCGGTATAGCCCATTGCCGGGGGAGCCATAGGCTGATCGGGTGCAGCAGGAGCACGGGGCGCTGGCTGACTACCTCCTGAGGGCAGAGCCGGTACCGGCCTCAATTCGCTGGGCTCACAAGCCCCTAGCGCCATCCCGATGCTAGCCAGGGCCATCGTCACCGTGGTTCTGAACGGCACAACAAAGCAGGGCCTCCTAAAAGCCCGTTCTCTTATCGTTTTCATCTCAATCTCCTTGGACCCCGACCTAACCGGGAATCAAATACTTGTTGTGGGACATCCAGGCCCCTTATTCCAAACTAAATCCAGCGATCGCGCCCAAGGATTGCAGGTTCTCTAGGCGCTTCCCACAGGCCATCGGATGCTCTAGCCCCATCATCTGAGCTAGCTTGCCGATGGTGGTGACGGCATAGATAGAGCCTTCCTGTAAGGTCAGGAGGATTTCATAGAGCCGCTGTTGCCCTGGGGATAACTGCCCAATATAGTCAGCATCCACAGAGATGTAAGAACAGTCCTCAAACTCCCCTGTCTTGGTATCACCACAAAGAATTAACTTTGTTCTGGCAATGTCATCTAGAACCGCCTGATCAATCTCTAGATCCCCATAAGCATCATCATGCTCGTAGAGAACATCCAGATTTTCTTGATGGTTGTGGCGTGTATAGGTCATAGTGACCTCCCCAAGTAAAGACACGGTGGGAGTACAAGGATACTCCCATATTCTACTCCCAGTTCCCATTACCACCAAGAGAACCAACCACCCTCGGCAGGTTGTTCTGACTCCTCAAGGTCACCGTTGTCTTCCCAATCACTACGATCCTCTTCCCTATCGCAGTCATCGTTCTCTCGATCGTAGGAGTCCTCCAGGTCTTCTCTTTCGTCTATCACCCGAGCAGAGCGATAGCGGTGTTGGTTTGGGTCGCGATTATCAACAATTCGCTTGGCCCCAAAGGCATTACTCAGGCGCTCGTCATTATCCTGCTCCACCCCAGCATCGCGCAGCGCTTTTGTCGTCGCATTTACTCCATCGGTGGGGATATCAGCAACCCAGTGATCGCCACTGTCGTTGCTGATTTCAATCAAGCTCCGGTCTTCATCTTCTTCTTCAGGCTTCAGCCAGCCAAAAACATCCATTGGTCGTACCTCAAATTTAATGAAAACAAGGTTGTTGCGATCGCCCTGTAGGCCGGTCTTCAACCATCGCAGTAACAGTTCGTCACTCTGTCCGATAGCCAGTGGCCTGAGTACCGGAATACTCGACCACTACCCAGGTATTGGTGCCTTCCAATTGGTAGTAATCAGCTCCTTCTAGTCGGTGGGTGGGAAGGCCAAATTTGTTTTTGATGTCGGCATAGCTCTGGGGCCAACTCAGCCCTTGCAGATCAGCAAACTGCTGCTGAGTGATGCTGCCCTTTACTCCATAGGGATGCTGCCCAGGGGCAAAGTCTGTGGTGGGCTCCAGGGTAGGAGCATCCGCCACGGCACAGCCCGTCAACAGCACGGCCAGAGCCAGAGCACCCAAGTCCTTCATGGCTTCCCCTCCTGCCCCTGGGCACCATTGGCCTGGGACCGCAACCGCCGCAGTTGGAAGTAAGCACTATCCTCGGCCTCGGTCTCAATCTGGAAGCGCTGCACCCCTCGGTTCATGCCCCTGGCCCGCATCGCCTTTACCTCTGCCGCGTCAAAGTCGGCCTGGACCTGCCCCTGTTGAGCAATCAGAGCCTTCAGCCGATCTAGGTCACTGGTGGCCGCCAGCTGCATCTGATCCCCCTGCTGCCGCATCAACGCCAGGGCACTACCCAGTTCACCGGGCAAGCCTTCAGGAATCAGCCCATCCAGCGAGAACTCACCGCTATAGCGGCGCTTGGCATCGCTCACCCACTGCTCACGGGAAGCTTTCTTACTGGGCACCTGCTTAAACTCCAACGCCAAAGACCGGGCCAGATCGGTATAGCCGTCGTCAGTCTTCAACAACTCCATCGGGGCTACCCGCTCCAGCCAGGGCAACCAACGGGTTCTGAGGGTCGATTCTGCGATCGCCAGCTCACCAGCCAGCTGCGCCCCACTGTAGGGAGCACCTTCGCACAATTCCCCCTCAATCAGGTCTGGGAACTGTGCGTCACTGTGCGGGGCCTGTGCGCCGTCTGTGCGCCAATCGTGCGTGTCTGTGTGCTGCATCTGTGCAACTCCTTTTTAGGAAATCCTTAAAAGCCATATAAATCAAAGGGTTCAGCCTGTGCGGAACTGTGCCCAACCTGCGCGCCTCGTGCATAAGGGCTGTGCGCCTCGTGCATCAGAGCTGCACAAAACTTGTGCAAAACTGCGCGGACTGAATCGGATAGTAACGCCTGAATCGAGTTGATGCAAGTAGAATCACATAAAATCAAATCAAAATTTATGCACAGGAGTAAGCTAGGCAATGTCCACCCGACGCAAAGAAACCGTGGCTGACCGAGTGACGTTCGACATTGAAGGGCTAAGAGAGGCGATCGATAAGGCCTATGCAGACAACCCCCTCTGGGAGCGGTTACCCTTGGCCCAAAAGCTACGGCTGCTGGTTGAGGAACGATTGAAGGACATCGAGCAGTCCAAGTCCGAAAAGGCTAAGTAATCATGCCTGACTATCGCGCCGGTCAGATCGTCCCCCTGCGGTACAAAAGCCGAGAAATCAAAGCGATTATCATTGACCCCAATGGCTTAGGACCTGACAAACCCTCCATTGGTATGGGCTTTCGGGGTATGGACCGACACACAAATGTACCGTCGAACACGCTGACTCAGAGGGTGATCCAAAACGAAGAGGGTACATACCTCAAGCTCCCATCAGGCAAGCTTTTCAGGGTGATCCAAATCTCTGGAGAAGACGGCAACACCTATCAAGCCATTGAGGCATCTGATTGGGTAGAGCTTGCCAAGGACTGGGCACAGAACCCCGGTAAGCTACGCAAACCTGCCCGTGATGGCCTGATTGAATTTCTCGCCTGGTTCGCAGCTGAGGGTATCTATGCTCAGGCCTACACCATCCTCAAGCGGGCCTACACCTACGAAGATGACCAGCGGGTCCAGAACTGGATCATGTCGCGGGAGTCGGGCAAACCAGCTCGGGCAGATTGGGGCTGGGAAGTACAAGAGAAAGATAAAAGGGGTCGCTTCGGCTACTGGACTAACTACACCTACCGGGGCCTGTTCGGTATGGATGCCGCCACCATGAAAGAGGTGTGGGAAAACCCGGTCCACGGAGATAGCCGCATTGCCCGTAATTACGTGCAAGAGTCGGTGGGTCTTGAAGCGATCGCCTACTGCGAGAAGATGGTGGCTCAGCTTGACCTGGACGACATCCAGCAGGCCCACGACCTGGCCATCCAGGCTACACGGATCAAGTTTGCCAGGGATTTACCAGCCCTGTGAGTGGTCGCCAGCAGTACGATGGCAGGCGGATCAGTTCTTCTTCTCTGAGAGCTAGCTATGTCCTCTCTTCAAGGTCCTCATACCGCTTCAGAGCGTCCTTATTCAACTTGTTAGCAACCAGTGCACTCGTCGCCAGAAAGGCAGCCAGGTTGATGTTTCGCCTTAATCTTATTGCATTGACGTAACACTCTGCTTCGCTACGGCTTGGGTTAGACGCAACACCGTTGGAGAAGAACCACACAACAACCTCCTCTGCTTCGCTACGGCTCGGGTTAGATAGGCAGGAGAGGGTGACGGGTAAACCTATGGCAACCCGCGCAGAGGCAGATATTATGCCGTTCAAAATAGCAAAGGCCAGATAAACCCTGAGGTATCCGAATAGTCCTCTTTTGGCTTTGACAACCTTCTTTTCGTGATCAGTAACGTATTGAGTTTTCAGCATCCTTTGTTGGCGTTGACATCATCGCAAGGCTGAACTGTCGGCTTAAAAGCACTGTGCAGCTCAATGCAGGCATAGTTTAGATTTCACCCGTGCGATCGCCCAACCCGGAAAACTCGCAATGTGAGGTCGCCAGCGACCTAGCCACTACACCGAGCCATGGCGCGGAGGGGCAGACCAGGAGTCTGGAATCAGGCCAAGGCTAACCCTGCCCCTCGGCGGGGAGCGGGGCGGGGCCGTGACCGAGAACGCTGGAATAGAGTAAGGGCGGCCTGAGCAGGCGGCCCGTGCTACTGACGCAAGAGCATTGTTCTGGGGGAGATAGATCTTGCTCAGACCTAAGTGGCTCTAAATCATGCCATCGGGCTAGAGTAGGTGCAGTTTGCCCAGTCTGGTCTAACCCGGTGGGCTGAGGGTCCAACCGGCGATGGCAACCCAACCATGACCAAAGACTTCTTCATTAGCTACAACAAAGCCGATGCCACCTGGGCTGAATGGATCGCCTGGGTACTGGAAGAGAATGGCTATACCGTCACCATCCAGGCCTGGGACTTTCGCCCTGGGGGCAACTTTATTTTGGACATGCAGCGGGCGGCGGCAGAGAGCCAGCGCACCATTGCCGTTCTATCAGAAGACTACCTCAATGCCCTCTACACCCAGCCCGAATGGGCCGCTGCCTTTAAGCAAGACCCTACCTCCCGCGATCGCAAGCTGTTGCCCGTCCGGGTCGCCCCCTGCCAACCGACAGGGATGCTGGCTGCTCTAGCCTATGTGGATCTGGTGGGCCAGTCTGAAGCTGAAGCCGAAACCCTACTACTCGGGGCACTCCAGGAGCGGGCTAAACCCACCAGCCGCCCCAGCTTTCCTCAGTCAACACCAGTCCCAGAGCGGATCACCGCCGGCACAGTCACCTTCCCCCAGAACATCCCTGAGCAATCCGCTCAATCTATCAACAGCAACACAGCGCTACGCCTCGCTCTCTTTCAAAACTTAGCCAGCCTCCCCGGCCCTCAGTTTGAACAGATCCTCTTTGCCCTGGCCCCACCCCCCGGCAATATTCCTGGAGCCCAGGCCCCCCAGGGCGGTCGCGTCAAAGCCCTGCTCGATTGGGCCACCAGTATCGGCCCTGGACTAAGTGAAGTAGAAGCCGTTTACAACCTAATCATCCGCCCTCGCTAGCCTCTGCGGATTCAACCGGCACCCCACCGCAGAGGCCAGACCCGGTGCAAACCCTCCCCTTCCCCCGCAACCCCTTCTTCACCGGCAGGGAAGACCAGCTACAGGCCATCCACGCTGCCCTCACCAGCCGAGGGCGAGCTGCCCTGTCGGGACTGGGGGGCATTGGTAAAACCCAAACCGCTGTGGAGTATGCCTATCGCCACCAGGGCGAGTATGACCATGTGTTTTGGGTCAGGGCCGAACAGGAAACAGAGCTGATCACCGGCTATGTGGCCCTGGCCAAGGCGCTGCAAATCCCTGGACACCAGCAAGAGGATCAACAGGCGATCATCGCCATGATGAAACAGTGGCTGGCCACCCACGACAACTGGCTGCTGGTGCTCGACAACGCCGATGACCTGCGCCAGCTGCGACCCTACCTGCCCGCCACCAAGGGCCATATCCTACTCACCACCCGCGCCCAAGCCCTGGGCGACCTGGCCGCTAAGGTCGAAGTTACTCGCATGGACACCGATGAAGGTGCTCTACTGCTGCTGCGCCGGGCTAAGGCGATCGCCGATGACGCCGACCTGGCTGCCGCCTCAGCCTCAGACCAGGCCCTGGCCCACACCCTGAATAGCGAAATGGATGGCCTGCCCCTGGCCCTGGACCAGGCCGGGGCCTACATCGAAGAGCAGTTCATCAGCCTGGGGGAATACCTGGAGCTGTTTCGCAGCGAAAAAGCCGAGCTGCTGCAAGAACGGGGACAACTGGACCCAGATCATCCCAGCGTTAGCGTCACCTTTACCCTGGCCTTTGAGAAAGTGGCCGCCGCCAGCGCCACCGCCGCCGCCCTAGTTCAAGCCTGCGCCTTCCTCGCCCCCGATGACATCCCTGAAGAGATTTTTAGTGAGGGGGCTGAAGCCTTTAACGAGCCCTTAAATGCCCTGGCCAAGAGCAAACTGACCCTGACCAGAGCCATTGCCGAAGCTGCCCGGTTCTCACTGATCAGCCGTAACCCCCAGGCCAAAACCCTGACCATCCATCGCCTGGTGCAGGAGGTGCTGAGGGCAACCATGGATGACAATAGCCAGCAACAGTGGGCCGAGCAGATGGTCGAGGCCGTAACGGCAGTGTTTCCTGATGGTGACTTTGAGAACTGGGTAAAGTGCGATCGCACCATTTCCCATGCCCAGGCCACCACTAAACTGATTGCTGATTACGGGTTAGCCTCAAAAACAGCCGCTCTACTCCTCAGCCGTACTGGCTTTTACTACAACAAACAAGGATGGTATGGGGAGGCCGAACCCCTCTTCCAGGACGCCCTAGCGATGACTAAGCGGCTCTTGGGAGATGAGCATCTTGATGTCGCCACCAGCCTTCATAATCTGGCCAGTCTCTATGACAATCAAGGGCGGTATGGGGAAGCCGAACCCCTCTTCCAGGATGCCCTGGCGATGACCAAGCGGCTCTTAGGAGAGGAGCATCCCGATATTGCCACCAGCCTCAATAATCTGGCTGGGCTCTACGACAAACAAGGGCGGTATGGGGAAGCCGAACCCCTCTACCAAAACGCCCTGGCAATGTATAAACGGCTCTTGGGGGACGAGCATCCCGATGTCGCCCGTAGCCTCAACAATTTGGCGGTGCTTTACAGAAATCAAGGGCGGTATGGGGAGACCGAACTCCTCTTCCAAGACGCCCTGGCAATGAGACAACGGCTTTTGGGAGACGAGCACCCCGATGTCGCCCGTAGCCTCAATAATCTGGCTGGGCTCTACGACAATCAAGGCCGCTATGGGGAGGCCGAACCCCTCTACCAAGACGCCCTGGCGATGACTAAGCGGCTCTTGGGAGACGAGCATCCCGATGTCGCCCGTAGCCTCAACAACCTGGCCTTTCTCTACGACAATCAAGGGCGGTATGGGGAAGCCGAACCCCTCTTCCAGGATGCCCTGGCGATGACCAAGCGGCTCTTGGGAGACGAGCATCCCGATGTCGCCCGTAGCCTCAACAACCTGGCCTTTCTCTACGACAATCAAGGCCGCTATGGGGAGGCCGAACCGCTCTACCAAAACGCCCTGGCGATGTATAAACGGCTCTTGGGGGACGAGCATCCCGATGTCGCCCGTAGCCTCAATAATCTGGCCTCTTTCTACTACCATCAAGGCCACTATAGGGAGGCTGAAACCCTCTTCCAAGACGCCCTAGCAATGAGACAACGACTGTTGGGAAACGAGCATCCCGATGTCGCCACCAGCTTGTTCAACTTAGGAGCCCTACGACATAACCAGGGTCGCCACCGCGAAGCCCTGGCCCTATTGCGGCAAGCTCAACCCATCTACCTGGCTACCCTCGGCCCCGACCACCCCAACACTCAGGCGCTCCAAAGCTGGATTGATGGCACCCAGGCAGCCTTAGACAACCAGGCCGAGTAAAACGCTAGATTCCACACCACTAATCGCCTAACTGCTCTAAAATACGCTGCATCTCGACTTCTAGCTTTTCCATGCGCTTTTTAAGATCAGCATCTTGCTCCAGCTGATTCCATGTCTTCTTAGACCGCAGCTTTTGATAGGTTGAGTGGATTCTTTCTCTTAACGGCAAATCTTCAGGTTTGTCCTTGGCCTGAGCTTTGACTTCCCGAATATGCTCCTTAAGAGCCGCCTTAGTAAGATCTGCCTGTATGGCCGATTCAAGCGTACTTGCTTGCAGATCCTCTGGTAGTCGAGCAATCAACTGAGCCTTAGAGAACTCAATGTTCCCCTGCCTGACCGCATCCAACAAGACCGGAGGCAAATTCAATAACGGCAATCGGTTTGATACAAATGTATCAAGCGTAATGCTAAACGCTGCCAGAACATCTTCAACCTGCGTGATAAGTCTGGACTTATCATCATCAAGAGTGTCACGTTGACGGGCATTCTTTAGCTGTATCAGGAGGCCAGGAATGTCTTCTCTGGGCTGGCCTAGCTTTAGCTCCATCAATCCAATCAGGTTATCTGTTTCCTCAATCGGGTTGAGGTCTTCCCTCATCAGGTTAGCCACCAGGGCTATTTCGAGGGCCTCATCATCCGAGAACTCGCGAACAACACAGGGAACAGTATCAAGCTGGAGATTAACAGCACAACGCCAGCGTCGCTCTCCAGAAACAATCTGAAGTCCACCTTCAGCATTCCGAACCAGCAGGGGCTCTTGTATGCCCTTGTGCCGAATGGAGGTTTCTAGTCGCTCCATACCCGCTGGATTGAAGTATTTCCGGGGCTGACCCAAGCCATTGGCAATAGAAAGGGGTTGGAGCTGGTCAGGGGCAATTTGCTGAATTCCTTCCACAGCATGGCCCGTCATCTTGAGCTGCTGAATTTCAGCTCTAAGCTGCTGAAGCTCAGAGTCAAGGGGACGAACTTCAGCACCATTAGGAGAACCGGAGATAAACTCGTCAACACTCTTTGGCTTGCGGCGAACAACCATTGAATAACCTGTCTTAACTACGCGAATAGGGCTGTATAAAGTGAAGAAACTTCAGCGATGGCTTTTTTGTCTTTGGGGCGGTACTCAACGACTCCCAAACCCATGCCGCCTGCATTGCGAAAGACTTTTCGGTTACCAAGGGGGGTGTCAAGGTGCTGTAATCCCTCAATCTCTAGGGCGATGCTGGCGGCTTCTTCATTGTCTTGACCAACATGGTCTGCCCGGTTGAGGACGGTGTAGACAGTGAGACTATCATTAAACGCTTTGGCTTCTTCTACCAACTCAGCAACTGTCTCAAGCGTCCAAACATCAAAGGAGCCTGGCAGGAACGGGACAAGTAGTCGTTGGGCAATTGACATTGCTGCCCTCTGGCCAGCCGTGTCCCGCCCACCCACATCGATCACGATGTCGTCATACTTTTCTGCCATTCGCATCACCTCACTGCGAACTGCAGACCCGTGCAGTTTGATAGCGGTGTACCCAGCTCCCGTCTCAAGCGTTTCGTTACGGATAGCGGTAAAGTCCGATGCAGTAGACTGATCATCTGCATCAACCAGCAGAATGTCACGGCCTTCGAGAGAGCGCATTACAGCCATGTTGACTGCCAGGGTGGTCTTACCTACGCCCCCCTTCACACCCCCAAATGCAATAATCATAGGTAGCTCTTAGAGTTTCAGTACTGTAGCGTGTCCTTGCCAAAATTCTAGCGGCAAATCTGCTGGTCACAGCGTTGATCTTTTTACTTTCTGGCGAAATTACATCCCTTTCTGGATAACCTCAGATCAGGAGCTACCATTCCAAGTTACAGCGTAGATGCGACGAGGGAAGCTGCTGACACAGCATCTAATGGGGGAACACGCTCTACGGCTACGAGACAAAGATGAACTAAAGAATTAGCTGAGCAGATGAAACTTTAGTGCCCTGCCCATTTGATTTGGCTAAGATTGGGGACAATAGCAGGACGGTAACAGTCTGAAATCGGCATGTCTTCTCTTTTTGAGCAAATTCCTGAAGCAATAAGGAGCGCTAGCGGAAGCCTTTATGGATTATTAGCTCTCATTGTTATAGTCACAGGACTATTGGCAGTGTGGCTAATCACACAAAAGGCCACTAATCGACAAGAACGTGCCCTCATTTACGTGATACTGTTCTTCTCAGCGATAAGCGTAGCTGTTGCGATCGCAGCTGGCTTTTCATCAGGGCAGGTAATCGTAGACGCCCCACCACCCGATGAAAGCCCTGGTCCTAACTCAATCAGTCTTACACCGGAGTCTAGGGAACTATTGGAACAGCATCTTCAAGCACAGGGGCTCGAAGTCTCACCACAGAATAAGGCTTCAGCACTAGATGAAGCTATCAACCTTCTGGTGAACAGAGAAGTTGACGAAAACGGAAATGCAAACGAGCCTCCAAGTGTAGGCATTACAAGAGATGGCAATAGTCGGCAATCAGCTTATCTCCTTGATCGCAGTGACTCTACAGAATGGGACAATAGTTGGTATGGTCAAGGCTGGATTGGCCACGCACGGCCAGACAGGTATTACTCTCTCAATCTAGAGAACGACAGTATTCTTAAATTCGAGTGGTCTGAAAATATACGAATGACTCTGCAAAATGAAGGCGGAGGTGGAACAGGAACGGACACAACTGGCGAAACAAGTCTTCCAAAAGGGCAGTACTACATTGTTGTTTCGCGAAGCTCTACCAGATATGAGGGCAACTATGAGTTTCAGGTCTTTGCAAATGCTATAGACAACTGAAACCGAAAAATAATCCTCTCACAACTGAAACTGCGCATAGCATGATTTCATCCATAAATTCAATGCTTATGCTCTCTTAGCTCTGCTGGTAGGCCACTTCTATGCCCTACGGCAATGGTCAATAGCCTCTTTAGTAAAATTCTCAACACTTTTGAGATCAAGGCAGACACAGAAGCATCTAACCACAGAGGCTATAGTATAAGTGAACTACACCACTCTCTGTAGCCATGGGTTTCCCTGTCCCCGGCGATGCCATTGAGCAGAGCCTAGACCTGAACCACCACCTAATCCACAACCCCGCTGCCACCTTCTTCATGCGGGTCGAGGGGGACATGGTGGCTGGCCAGGACGTACACCCAGGGGATCTGCTGGTGGTGGATCGCTCCCTGGTGGCCCAGGATGGTTCCCTGGTGGTGGCTGCCATCGCCGGTACCCTGCAAATCCTGCGGGTTGAGCAGCACCAGGGTCAGCTCGTGCCCCCCGGCTGGCAACGGGGTACAGATGGGGACATTGACATTTGGGGGGTCGTTGCCCACCTGATTCGGAAGGTCTAGCCATGTTTGCCCTGGTCGATTGCAACAGTTTTTTCGCCTCCTGTGAGAAGGTCTTTCGCCCCGACCTGGACGGTAAGCCAGTGGCGGTGTTGTCTAACAACGATGGCTGTATTGTGGCGCGATCGCCCGAAGCCAAACCACTGATCCCGATGCAGGCCACCCTGTACTCGGTGCAAGACCTGGTGAAGCATGGCAAGCTGCATGTGTTCTCCTCCAACCCGGTGCTCTACAAAGACATGTCCCGCCGGGTAATTCAGACCTTGAAGCACTTCAGCCCCGAGGTGGAACAATACTCCATCGATGAAGCCTTTCTGGGCCTGCATGGGTTCACTAAAGCCGACCTCACTGACTACGGCCACAAGGTTCACACCACGGTCAAGCAGTGGACCGGTATCCCCGTATCGGTGGGCATCGCCAAAACAAAAACCTTGGCGAAGCTAGCGGCCCATGGGGCCAAACGTTACCCAAACCTGAATGGGGTACTGGACTTTGGCACCCTGGCGGACCCAGACGCGGTACTGGCCAACATCGATGTGGGGGAGGTGTGGGGCATTGGCCGCAACCTTAAAGCTAAGCTCAACAGCATGGGTATCAAGACCGTGCTCCAGCTGAAGCAAGCGGATGAGCGCCTGATTAAAAAGACGTTCGGCATCCTGGGCCTGAGAACAGTGCTGGAGTTGCGCGGCACCGCCTGTTTCCCGATGGAGCCCGTCGCCGCCCCCGTCACCATGCGGATTGTATCCCGCTCCTTTGGCCACCTGGTCACAGAGCTTTCGGACATCAAAGAGGCGGTGGCCACCTACACCACCCGCTGTGCCGAAAAGCTGAGGGCCGATGGTCTATTAGCGGGGCACTTCACAGTCACCATTCGCACCAGCTACTACCGGGCCGAGAACCAATACGCCGCCGCTCGCTCAGTACAGCTGGACCCACCCACCCATGACACCGCTGTGCTGATTTATGAGGCCATGCAACTGGCTGAAGCCGCCTTTACCCCCGGCTATGAGTACCTGAAAGCCAAAGTAATCGCCACGGACCTAACCCCGGTGGGAGAGGTGCAGGGCAGCTTGTTTGCCGCCCCGGTGGATACCGAGAAGCGCGACAAGCTAATGCAGACCATGGATAGCCTCAACCGCAAGCTCTGTCCTGATGCAGTCAAGTTTGGGGCTCTGGGCCTGAAGCCCACCTGGGCCATGCGGTCAGACTATTTCTCCCAGCGCTACACCACCCACTGGGGGGAACTACCGACGGTGAAGGTTTGGCAAATGGTAAAGCCAACCTCAACAAGACTGTCCTGTAAGCCAGTCCGATGAAGCCCAGTCACAATCTGGGAAACCTAGACTGAAGCCTTTCAGTCTCAGTCGTCCACCGACTTCGGGCAAACACCACCCCCTAGCTATAATTCAGGCCACCTCTCGCTTCGGACTTATGCCACTCTTTACGTTGAAAGACAAACAAATCGCCGCTGTTAGCAGCACTCAATTTGGTGCAGAAGGCATCCAGGAACGGACTGACTTACAAGCTGCCCTGCGGGATAACATCAACGTGATTTCGCCCGATACGATGGTGCTCTCTGAAGAATTCTCAGGCTGGACAGAGGGAGCACGGCGGATCGACCTCCTAGGCATCGACAAGCAGGCTAACCTGGTGGTAATTGAACTCAAGCGCGATGAAACTGGGGCTCATATGGAACTACAGTCTCTGCGCTATGCCGCCATGGTTTCGACGCTAACCTTTAAGCGAGCCATCGAGATTCATCAGCAGTACCTTGATAAGCGGGGCATTGAGAAAGACGCCGAAGAAGAAATCTTGGGGTTCCTAGGATGGAGTGATCCCCAAGAGGAGCAGTTCCCTACAGATGTCAGGATCGTGCTGGCCTCGGCCAACTTCTCAAAAGAGCTGACCACTGCCGTCATGTGGCTGAATGAAAGAGACCTCGATATTCGCTGTGTCCGCCTTCAGCCCTACAAACTGGGGGATGAGCTGCTGCTAGACATTGAGCAGATTATCCCCCTGCCAGAGGCGGAGGAATATCAGGTGAGGATTCGAGAGCAGGCAGAGGCGCAAAGAGCTGCCGCCCGTTCTAGTCGAGATACTACGCAATATGAGTTCCTGGGCCAGGTATACAACAAACGTAATCTGGTACTGGCCGTAGTCACTCACTATCTTCAGGAGCATCCCCAAGCCAGCTTGGTTGAGCTGAAACAGGTGTTTCCAGACTCCCTCCACAGGGCTTTTGGGGTGGTGGCTCCAAAGGCGAAAGCTTTAGAGAAAGGCCAAAAGCGCTATTTCCTGAGTGAGAGCCAAGTTTTGCAGACAGGGGATGGGCAAACCGTTGCGGTCTGCAACCAGTGGGGCATCGGCAACATTGGTCCTTTCCTCGACATTGCCAAACAGCTTGGCTATGACATAACCGCGCAATAAGCCAGTGTTAGCCTCCGATAAAGTCATCAGCACCATCCTCAAGCACGATACGAAAGTAACGAGTTACAAGATTGCGCTGCTGCGGGCCATCAACGACGTGGTGCTGACCTACCCTGACATCAGAACCTACCAGAGCGATGTCGCCGTTCCCCTGAAGCTGCTGGCCGAGTTCTGGATCGCCTACTACTGGCCTTTCGTGGACCCCAACGACCCCATCCAACAGGGGCAGAGAGCAAAGCGCCAGGGGCAGACCATCAACGACATGGCCTTCAGACCAGCCCTAACCGAACTGCGGCGACAGTGGGAGCAGGTAGTTGGGGGCCTCAAAAATCCCGCTGATGGCTTCTTCCTGATCAACGAACTGCGATGGTCAAAGACCGGCCTTGGGCCATCGCCTCGCAAACACCAGCGCTACCCCCGGCTACTGATCGAGGCTCACCAGGCTGCCATTACCGCGATCGCCAAAACCATTCAGATGCCCATCCGCTATGCTGGCCCCGGCGAGTGGAGCATCTTTGACAAGCCCCAACCTTTCAAGGCCATCTCCCCCAGAACAATAGCGGTCCCTGGTACAACCCCTAAAGACCGTTGCCTGGTAATTCCCCTCGACCTCTGGGCCACGTTCCGCCAGATGTCACTCTGGGTCGAAGCTCTCTGCATCCATGAATGGTGTCTATTCACCGGCAGAGTCAGTGACCATGACCGGGGCCACATCTATGGCCTGCTCACCTCTCGCCCCGACAACCGCCGCCCGCTGACCTGGGAACGCAACCAGATCGACATCTTGATCATGGAGGGCACCGCCTTTACCTGCCCCTGGACTGAGAAGCCCATCGCCCAGGGCACCCCCTACGACCTCGACCACATCTTGCCCATTGCGGTCTACCCAACTAATGAACTGTGGAACCTGGTACCGTCTGACCCTACCTTTAACTCGCATAAAAAGCGCGATCGGCTGCCCACGGCTGAGCGGTTGGCGGTGGCCACCCCGCATCTGGAGCAAACTTACCTGAGCTACGAAACCTCAAAGCCTTTGGTAGAGGTGCTGCGCGAGGATGTAGCACTGCGGTTTGCTACGGTTACAGCAGATGCTTTCCCAGAAAGTTTGGCCTTGGCCGTAACTGGATTGGTAGAAGAGGTGGCTGAGGCTAGAAACTTGGCAAGGTTCTAGAAAGGCGCCTTGACATACTTCCGCCAACTTCCGCACACTCAGTTGGAAGGGCAGAGAGTAGGGGCGATTTCCAACCTGGCTGAGCTGCACCAGGAATCGACCAGGGCAATCCTCAAGGCGCTAGAGGCACGATGGTGGCCGCTGCAATGACGGCTATGGAGAAGTTGTGGAAATTGAATAGCTAGTTTTTCTAGCTCTTTACATACTCTTTAAGTATTACATCCTTTACATAGAACTTATCTTGAGAATAGTAAATAAGATTTTCAAGATCGAATATGACTAAGTAAAAACGCTTATTTTGAATATGAGGGCAAATGCCTTTATTCTGTTAGGCATCAAACCTTTAAAGCTGTCCTCAAGGTTTTTCGAGAGTTAAATCGGTGCACTTATCGACAAAGAGATTCATCTGACTGAGTTGGAGATACACACTATTTAGATATCATTTACTCTATCATTAAAACTTAAAATCTTTCATTTAATCAGCTTTCCGATCATCTATTTTATATTTATTACGAAATAAGTAAATAAATTTCTTTTTTGAATCATTTAGATTATTGATTATCAAAACAGTCATCTTCTTGAATCGAAAGTTTGAATTTTAGTTTATGATTTTGAAGGGGTGTAACATGAGTGAAGATACCTCAAATAAAGGCTCTAATGATTTGTTGAATTTATTACTGGCAGGAGGAGGATTTATAGGAATTGCAGCGTTTATAACAGCATTGAGTGGATTTTTGCCAACAATAAATAGCATTTTAAATGATTCAAGAAATCATAAACCTCCCGAAGCTGTAATTACCGTTGATCAACCTCAATCCTCTAGCAGCAATAATATCTATGAAATTGTTGCTGGAACACCTTTAAAGCTTAACCCATACAGGTCAACCGATGGGGAGGGTTTGGGTAACTTAAGGTATAGCTGGTTAATAGATGGTAAGCAAAAGTCCGAAGATGAGATATTTTCTGCAATTCTACCCCAGAGAAGTGAGGTTTATACTATTGCGCTTAGAGTAAAGAATCGAAGAGGGGCACAGGATACGAAATCTATTAGTGTCCAAGTTTTAAGACCTGTTCTTTCTGACACCTCTACACCTATTCCAATCCAGTCTGAGGAGGCTACAATTGATTCGCAAGAATCACATCAAAGCAATTTCAAAATTCATGATTATTTCGAGTGGATTCGTATTTCTGACGGAATTGTTCCTGATGAAGCATTCGTTGCAGGACTAGAATACTCAAGAGAGACAAATAGCAATAATCCGCTTCATCTTTGTCGAGGAGAATATGCAGGCAGAAAAATTCCAGGGAAAGTCATTTCAGGAAAATGCAATATTCCTTTATATGGAATTGAGAACGGCGATATAGTCAATCGACAAGAAAGAATTTTGTCAAGATATGAAGTCTTAGTTCCTCAAAGTTCTCTTGCATGGATTGATCATGAGAGTGTGCCAACTGATTCTAATGGCCTTCCACTTAATGCAGTTTTTGCAGATGCACGAGATAAAACCTTGATTTGCCGTACTTTCTATGAACAATCTGGAAACAGTGGATATCATCCAGGAATCGTTGATCAAGAGATGGAACTATGTATTTTCCCTTGGGGAGGTGTAGCGGGCTATTTGAGAGACTATGAAGTTCTGGTAGTCAATCAGTAGCGCTCTCTGCATACCCAACGACTCTCGTGCTACGTTTCAATTTCCTCAATGAGTTTTCAGTGGTCTATGCAAAATAGGACTGGGTTTCCAACTGTTCAAAAGTTAACGAACTGAGCGTCACCTGAATGGTCAGCCGACCTTGAGTATTCTGGAATAGGTGGAATCAGGTCTAGCGTTATGAACCGTTGGTATCGTGCAGTCTTAGCAGCAGGATTAGCAGGGGCGATCGCAGTGGTGGGCTGCTCTGGCCCAACGGTGGTGGCTCCCGACCAGACTGTAACTGTGACCCCAGACCAGGGCCAGGTGACAGACCCCGCCCCCGCGTTGGCCGATGGCCGCTCCTTGAGCATCGCCAACCTCAACCTGCCGGTGGCCACCATTGTCTCTGTGGGCGATGGCGACACCCTGCGGATGGAGTACCAGGACGAAAATATCACCGTCCGCCTGGCCTGCATCGATGCGCCAGAGACTTCCCAAACCCCCTGGGGACCAGCCGCCACCGAACGTCTGCGTCAGCTCACCCCCCGAGGTTCCACCATTCAATTCCGTGAGGCCGACACCGACCGCTACGGGCGCATGGTGGCTGAGATCTACGCCAATGGCCAGAACATTAACCTCCAACTGGTGCGCGAGGGCCATGCCGTGGTCTATACCCAGTTCCTCCACCGTTGCCCCGACACCAGGGATGCCCTACTGGCCGCAGAAGAACAGGCCCGACAACAGCGATTGAACTACTGGAGCCAGGACAACCCAGTGATGCCCTGGGACTATCGGCGGGGAGATAGTTCAGAGTCCCCTAACCAGGACGCTTTACCTACCGCTGCAAGCAACGGCACACCCAGCCGTGCTCCAGTTACAGGCAGCTGTGAATGTCCCTATGACGTTGACGCTATCGGTCGTTCTTGCGGTGGCCGCTCCACCTATAGCCGTTCTGGGGGAGAGCGGGGGGAGTGTTATTGACGAGTCGCCCTAACCGAATGCTTGTCTGGACTTTTGAGTGCTAAGAGCACATCCCCGAAAAATAAACCATTGGAATTTACAGAGCGATGAAATACAAAATTCTACTAGCTTCTTCTCTGGCCTTCCTAGCGGTTCCTGCCCTCAGCACAGCAGCGCTACCCAGGCTAACCTCTGGGCAGAATGTCACCACAACGACCAAAGCAACAGTTACTACCCGGCGATTTTCCGTCAACTACCCAGATCACTGGATGGTCACTCAAATTAATAGTGACTATGTGATGATCTATAATCGGCCTCCTCTCGACGTGACTACAACTGATGAAACATCGCCCTATGAAATTAAGACTGATATAACTATTCAGCCTAACTCCCTTAGGGAAGCTATTTTAGGCTTTGGAAGTGAGCCGAACGATATACAGAGAATTGAGATAGTAACGGTCAATGGGAGGCCCGGATTAAGGATATGGCAAGAAAGTGAGGGCTGGGCCTTCTCTAATAGTCTTGCCACCTATATTCCTGTCAATGATCAAGAAATTGCTTCTATCGTTAGCTTCTACGAACGGGAGAATCAGGCAGCAGAGGAGACTATTATTCAGATGCACAACACATTAAGGCTTTTTTAGTCGATGGGTGCTAGGTACTTTAGCCGCCCTGGTGGTGCTGAACCCGTTTGCTACGTCTACGCTCAAGAGTGAGGCAGAGAGATTGTGATGCCTTGGACATTGCAAGAATGCTATGGACCCACAAAGCTGTATCCAATCCATTGCCGACCACACCCCCTTCGACCCAGCAGAGGCAGAGTCCATCGCCGCCACGCTGGCATTCCTGGATGAGCACGATCGCTGCTGGCAGCGGGACAACTACGTGGGACACCTCACTGCATCGGCCTGGGTAGTCAATCCTGCTAAATCCCATGTGCTGTTGACCCACCACCGCAAGTTTGACTGTTGGCTCCAGCTCGGCGGCCATGTGGATGAGGGGGACGACCATCTGCTGGCAGCGGCCCTGCGCGAGGCCAGGGAAGAATCGGGTATCCAGGCCATAGAGCCGCTACAGACCACCATCTTTGACATCGGCCACCACCCTATCCAAACTCCCAAAGAACCAACCCATGTGCATTACGACATTCGTTACCTGCTGCTGGCCAAGACGATGGAGTTTGTCGTGTCTGAGGAATCCAACGACCTGGCCTGGGTACCTCTAGCGGAGGTGGCCACCGTCAGCCGCTCAACGGCCCTACGAAGAATGGCCCACAAACTTATTATCGGTATTCCGCAGCCGCATAAATTATGATTACCCCTAGACTCTCCAGCTGAAGGGAGGTTCTAAACTAGGAACATACCTTCCTAGTGGGTAATCCCATGGAACTATCAACCCAATCTATTGCCGCGATCGCAGGGATTAGCGCTTTGACTGTTGGTGCGATCGCCATTCCCTTGCTCTCTTCATCGCCCAATGCCAACTTACTTCAGCAACCTAATCGCCCCGGTTGGCAAATGCCCATGCACCAACGAGGGGCAGGCCAAGGACATCATCAGCACATGATGCAGGCCAACAATGAGTTTGAGTTTTTGAGCCTGATGATTCCCCACCACGAGGAAGCCATTGATACCGCTCAACGAGTACTTGAGTACAGCGATCGCCCGGAGATGAAGGAATTTGCCCAGGACATCATCGACGTGCAAACCGCCGAAATTGAGCAGATGGAAGCCTGGTTGGATACATGGTACCCCGGTCAGGAAACCAACCAGACTTACTCTCCCATGATGCGCAACCTCAGCCAGCTGGAAGGAGATGACCTGGATCAGGCATTTCTAGAAGACATGATTATGCATCATATGGGTGCCGTAATGATGTCGCAACGTCTAGTGAATCACGGTCTAGTTGAACATGCAGAAGTTCAACCTTTCGCTCAGAACATTGCCAGTACCCAGCGTCAGGAAATCTGGCAAATGCAGGCATGGTTGCAAGACTGGTACGGTATTAGCAGTAGGCCTGGACCTATGCATCGAGGACAGCGTTAGCTGAGCTTATTGTCGCTGCTCGCAAGCCAATATCCAATATTATGAGCTGCGCCCCTCGTTTCTATGGCCACCGTTATCCCCATCTATGAAGCCCAAAGACATTGATACCCTTAGACAAAGGCTTCAAGTCTACAAACTACCGGATGAGCAGTGGCATTGGGAGACAGGGGACTACTGCTCTGAGGATGGACACCCCACACCAGAAGCGGCAGAAGCTGACTTTGAGGCCCAGATCGCCTTTCTAGTAATGGAGCGACAAAGCAACATTGACCTGCTAAGACAGCAACTTCAGATCTACGAGATCCCTGGCTATGGGTGGAGCTGGGAGGCAGGGGACTACTGCGCAGAGAGTGTACTGCCTTCACCAGCAGCAGCAGAAGCTGACTTTGAGGATCAGATCATGGCCCTCATGCAATAAGCCAGCATCAGTGTTCTGGGGGAGATAAACCACAACAACCTGGCACTGGCCAAGCGCATACCCCAGCCAAACTGGGCAACCTAGAGCGACTAGACATAATGCATCCCCCCACTGCGCCTTGAGTAGCCACAGTGGGGATTTTTTTATCGCCAACTAAAGGCCCCCAGCCAGAGCCAGGGGCAAAAGTGAAATTCTACTTAGGCACGATTATGTCGCTACAACAGCGCTCAGCGCAACAGCTGGACAGGGGCCTGGTCACATTTAGAACACCCTGCCAGCGACAGCACTGAAAATCTCTCAGGGCAAAGCGTTCAGTGGTAAGTGATGGCGGTCACCATTTACCCAAACGTTGTCCATGGGCAGGTCTGGCCCAACTTCTGGTGAACTTGGCACAAAACGGCTACCCCAATCCCCAGGTCTAAGGCATTCTAAGGATGGCGATAGCCGCTCCTTCAACTTATCTATAGCGAACTCCCTATAACTAAACCGCCCCTGGTGCCCCGGCACTGGGGGTTATTTAATGGACTTGCACCACAGGTATTACCTCTACGGGTGAGGTTGCGAAGTCGCTGTGACTGTTCAACAATCACGTCAACATCAGAACTAGAGGCACCCGAGGAGAAAAATTGCATCGCTGGGGGCTCCTGTATGGCTGACTGAGATACCGTGACATGATGCAGCTTATTAACCTTGGTAATCACAGGTCAGGATTTAGCTAAGGCTGGCTATCAAGGGTCCAGCCGTAGGTCTGGTTCACCTCATAACACTCATGGTTAAAGGTGTTATGGGCGGTGCGGACGAACTCTCCGCCGAAAATGATACCCACGGGCACACTCTGACCATCGGGGGTGGTAAAGGCGATGCCGTTAGCCTCCATGGCCTCAAACCCATCCAGCATGCCAAAGATATTGCGACAGGCAGCTTCTAGATTTGCCTCTGCTTCCTGCTGGCGCTGAACGGCTAGGTTCCGCTGTTGCAGGGCAACGCCTGCCGACCCCAAGGCTACCAGCAGCAGGGTCGATAGGGTACCCACTAGCACTCGTTGGCGGTAACGGGCGGAACGACGACTGGCAACAATGTACTCTCCATGATGATCCGTTGGTTGGGGAGGGGTACCCGTGCTGGCTTGTAGTAACCACTGTTCAGCAAACGCTAGATCCTTGCCTCGTAGTAGGAAGCTGGCGTTACGGCTGTGCTGCTCCCATTCCAGCGATCGCACCAGTAGGCGGGCATGGGTACGGGCTTGTTCCAGATCAGTATTTAGGGTGTCTATTAGGGTTTGAAGGACGGAATCAAAGTCATCTACAGGCCGGGAAAAAAGCCAGTTCAGCTGCGCCAGGGCCGGATGCACCTGCCCGGCATCGAAGCCATCTCTGCATACGATGGGCACAAGTCGTTTTCGACATTGGACGGCATGGTCAATTTCCCGGCGGCAAACCTCAGAGGACACAGAGTCCGGGCTGATCACAAAAATGCAGGTGTGGGCTGCCTCAATGCCCGATTCAATTTCCCTCCACCAGGCAGAAGTAGGCGGGATATCTTCCCAATCCACCCAGGTATCGTATTGGCTTTGGGTCAGAGACTGATGGAGGGTCTGAACAAACGCTTTGTCCTTACGGGAATAGGAAATAAAAATATCAGCCATGAAAGTATTTATTAAGACTAACAATAAACACAATATGGCTCAATATGTGCAACTTTGGTCATCATCTCTTAGAAGTCTATGGCTAGAAGCATAGGGCATTTCAGAAAATATTCAACTCAACAAGAAGACCCCTCTCCGATCAGGAAAGGGGTCACACATACATTATCTTCTCACTTATACAGGGGAACAGTCAGCGGTCTAAAGAACAGCAGCACCGCGATACTTCAGACCATCAATGTGAGCTTCAGGATGTTCATCCGTACAAACGTGGCGCACCACAAAAGCGCCCCGATAGCGTCCAATCACTTCTTCTGAAACATGCACTTCAGGAGTAGCTGCTTCGTAGCTGATTCCACGATACTTGAGAGTCATAATGTCGCCTCGCTTTGAAGAGTAACAGAGGCGCGTTCCTTCAGGGGGTTTCCCTTACTTCCGTCTCTTTGTAGAGAGATGAACGTTTTTCGTATCTGTAGTTATTGTTACCGTTTTGTCTTGACCCGTCAATGGGTCGGTGTCATGGTTTGCTGAGGTGTCCAGGGCGCAATTGATCAGTCTGGAGCAGCGCTAAAGCCAATGTCTCCAAGGCTCAGGCGGTTTCTAGCCAGTCAAAAATCTGCCCCAGCTGATGAGTCGTGACCAACCCATATTGGTAAAGCACCATCGGCAGCAGGTTGGGGGCATCCTTGGACTGTCGTAGGCCCAACTCAATGGATTTGGCGGATAATGCCAACTGCCCCTGAAGAAACTCCAGGAGTCGTTCGTGTTTACTCATAGCGGTAGTGAAATAGTTACTCGGGATTGTAGGTTAAAAGACTAAAGCTCGCCATAGTCTTTATTGATACGTAATAGGTAGTCATCTAGCCCACTGGGGATAACTGAGAGTGATCCTCCCACCCCAAGGGGGGCCACTGTGGCCATGCAGACTGTAACCGAAATTATCGCCTTCCCTGACTGGATTGTGGCTGTCACCCACCACCGTTCCACCGGCTTTTGCTGCTGGGTAATCACTCCTGAACTAGCTGCCCTAACCGATGGCGAAACCCACCCCACCAGCCAGGAGGCCCTGGAGGCTGGCCGCAGTCTGGTGGACTGCTCTACCGGGCCACCGATTGACTTTAGCCGCTGTCGTCTTTACCAGGACTAGGGATTGGCTAATGCTGGCCTGGGCTCCTACGCTGAACTCAAGCGGGCCTAACGCTCATAGCTTCTCTAGCCACTTCTGGAGAGCAAACAATACCCAAGCTTCCAGATAATCGTTACTGTTTTCGATACCTAAAAGCCGCTGAGAATAGTTTTTTACCTGTACAGGGGTGTTAGAGCGATGGCTGAGGTTATGAAGCAAGGATTGCCTTGGCCACTTCCTTTTAGGAAGAGTGTCCCATTCTTCTTGCAAGCGCATCTTTCCTAACCCATCAGGTACATGACCAACATGCGTCAACGTTCCCTCATTAAGCCAAAGCCGCAATCGACCTACCCTCGCAGGTTTATTTGAGCTGCTCCAGTCCGTTGGCAGCGGTAGCCATAAAAATAAAACGGGTCGCTGCTGGCTTCGGTTAAAGCAAATTTCCGCACACAGCTTGGTTTTGCCGGTGCCGTACTGGATGCTTTTAGCTTCAACCCTCAATACTGTTCGGATAAACAGAATTTCAGTATATTTGCACTGTTCTGACAGAGCAGGTGTATGGTGCAACTCAAGGA